>JBBDIB010000018.1:0-43754 GCA_040880665.1 Planctomycetota bacterium | reverse complement strand
ACCTTTGCAGGTCGCCGAGCACGATGAGGGAGGGAAGTCTCGGCAGGGCAATGAGGTACGGCGAAGCAGGCGAATCGTGGTGAGGGAACAGGGCTAGTCGGCCTGACGAACGCGGGGCTAGCCACAATCCGAACCAGCCCACACGCCAGCGTGCGAACGGGAGCCGGGTGAACGCCGACGGGACCCGAGCGGCTCCCCGTAAAGGAAGTCGCCCGAGCCCCGCGGCATGCTCTCGTCGCTCGTGATTCGTCTTACTTCAAGGCTTCCCAGTACTCGGCGGGCATATCGTGCGCGATCTTGAGCGCGCCGTTCGCGCCGCCGTAGACCGGTTCTTCGATGCGCATGACCTTGCCCGCGCCCAGCATCTCGACCATCGCGCGCTCGATCGCCGTGTCGAGACCCTTGATCTGCGAGCCGCCGCCGGCCAGCAGCACGCGCTCCTTCAAGCGGTTCTGGAACTCGGGGTCGAACGTCGAAACCAGCTTGCCGAGGCCTTCGACGATCGGCTCGACGATGCCCTGACAGGCCTCACGGACGAGGTCCGACAGGTCGAAGTCGGTGGGCTTGCCGTTGACCGGCAGTTGCACGTTGATGGGTTCGCCGGAGGTGCCGACCTGCGCGTGACGCTCCTTGATCGACTTCACCATCTGGATGGTGAACTGCGCTTCGGGATGGCGCTCGATGAGCAGCTCCGCGATGCGGTTGTCGACCCAGTCGCCGGCGTAGTTGATCGTGATCTGGTCCGCCTCCTCGGGCATCGTGCCGTGCATACGGCAGAGGTCGGTCGTGCCGGCGCCGATGTCGATCACCAGCACGTCGTCGAGCATGTCCAGGCCGTAGGCGACCGAGAACGGCTCCGAGCACAGCATGACCGAGTCGATCGTCTCGCGCGCGGCTTCGATGATCGCGTCCTTGTTGTTGATCGAAGCTTGGGCCGGCGCGCCGATGACCGCGTAGACCAGCTCGTCCTTGCGCGGCTTGGCTTGGCGAATGATCTCGCGAATCAGGTCGCGAGCGGCGCGCAGGTTGCCTTCGTAGTCGCCGTCACCGCCCTCGCTGGACTTGATGACGCCGTGCTCGAGCGGGCGGTAGAACTTCAGCGCGAGGCGGTTCTTCAGGGCTTCGTCGCCGAAGAGCACGTCCTTCTTGAGCAGCTTGCGCGAGACGACGTCCTTCGGATAGCCGACGTAGGACGCGACGGTCTCGCGGATGCCGTTGCTCGCGGTCACGGAGGTTCGTGAGGTCCCGAGGTCGATCCCCAGGTACAGCACGCCTTCCGACTCGCCGCTCGCGGTGGCGACGGGCGCCACGGGAGCGGCGTGCTCGATGTCGGCGTCGATCTCGGGTGTTTCGATCGCGGTCAGCTCTTGGTTTTCGTCGTCGTGGTCGGACATGGCTCGATTGGCGCTCGCGTGCTCTTGGTGGGTGGGGGACGGACGCGTCCCGTAACGGGATGTGATGATCGATCCGGACTGGGTCCGGGCTTGATCCGAACTAGGACTTCTTCTGGGTCGCCTCGCGCAGCGCGACGTTGGCCTCGAAGAGGACCTTGAGCATTTCCTTCTTCGCGCCGGACCCCGGGTCGTCGGCGGAGAGACCTTGGACGTCGCGGTAGATCGACGACACACCCAGGTCGATGTTCTTCATGGCGGCGACCCGCCGCAATTCTTCCTCGGTGGTTCCGAGGTTGTCGGTGAGCTTGCGCACGCGCCGCTCGAGGCGATCGATCTGCGCTCGGCTCTCGGCCATGCGCGAGACGATGTCGGTCTTGCGCCAGTCCTCGACGCGGCGGCGCACGAGGCCCAGGACGTCCTGCTGCAGGAGCGCGATCTTCTCGTCGTGACGAGACTCGTGCTGGCCGAAGATCTCGCGTAGTCCCTGGAGGAGGGGCTGGCCCCAGTCCGCCTGCAGCGCGTTGGCTTCGCATCGCTGCGTCGTCTCGAGCTCCTCGATCTGACGCTGGATGTCGAGCCGCAGCCGATCGACCTCGGATTCCACCTCGCAGGCCATGACCCAGCGCGCTCCTCCGGCGCTGGCGGCGAGCTGCATCCCCGTTTCGGCCTCGTCGACCATCGACTCGAAGCTGACGTCGCCGGGACGCAGGTTGTGGGCGACGCCGATCGAGAGGCAGGCGGGTTCACCATCGGTCTCGATGCCGGAACAGGCTGCGAGCAGGGCATCCGCCAGCTCGCCGAGCGCTTCGGGCTCCACGTGCGGGAAGACGGCCAGCTCGTAGCGCATGGTCCACACGCCGAGGCCGCGGACGTCGCGCGCGAACGTGACCTCCTTGATGTGCTTGAAGACCTGCAGCATCACCGCGCGGCGTTGCTCCTTCCGAGCTTCGCCCTCGAAGCCGGCCAAGCCCACGACCAGACAGCTGATCGGATACTTGTGCCGCAGGGCTCGTTCGACCTCCAACCGCATGAGGTCGAGCATCTGCCCCGTCTTGAGGCGGTCCTTCGGTCGTGCGGTGTCGGTCATGGGGAAGCGGGGAAGGGACAGGCAAGCAATTCGTCCGTCCGCTGGTTCCGGCTTGAGCGCGCTTCTCGGAATCAATCGTGAAGCACGCTTTCCTCGGCGAGCCCGCGCGGGGCGGACACCGCGCAGAAAATGATTCATCCCGCGTTCTGGAGCGGGCCCGAGGCGCTCGCTACAACGGGGTGGTCCTGGCCCTCCGCACCTTCGAGCCCCTCCTTGCGTACGCCGAACCATGGGTGAGTCCCTCGCACTCGTTCTGACGATCCTGGTCCCCCTGTCCGCCCTCCTGGCTTGGAAGGCACGGGGACTGAAACACCTGTCCGAACGTCGGCGCCTGGACGAGCTGTACATGCGCAAGGTGAAGCTCGCGGAGGGCGATCGCGAGTCGGCCATCCGCGAGTTGAACTCGAACCGGATCGAGATGAACTCGTTCCAGGATCGGTTCACCTCCTACGACCAACGCGCGGAGAGCCTGCAGCAGGAGACGGAGCAGGCGCTCGAGGCGGCGCGCTCCGCCCGGAGCGCTGCCGAGGTCGCCCAGGCGGAGCTGGACGCCGTGCGCGCCGACCGGGACGCGCTGGCGGAGCAGCAGGCAAGCTTGGCTGCGGCCACCGAGGACGCGATCGCCCAGCGTGAGCGCGCGCTCGAGGAGCTGGAGGCGAACACCGAGATCCTGCAGGGCGCCGAGGATCAGACGCGCGCACTGCATCAGAAGCTCGGGCATCAATCCGAACAGATCGAGACGCTCGAGCACGAGCTCGAGAAGCAAGCCGCGAGCTTCCACGCGCAACGCGTCCAGGCCAAAGCGCACGCCAGCGAGCTGGAGAAGCTCCAGACGCGCTTCGCGGCGGCCTGCCGCGAGGTGGACGATCTGACCGAGCGCCTGCTGAAGGCCGAGAAGCGCGACGTGGAGTTCGCGTCGATGCAGCACGCGCTCGTGCAGCGCGACGAACGCGTCGCGGAACTCGAGGAACGTGTCGCCCTGTTGGAGCCGTGGCTCGAGCGTGCCGAGCGCGCCGAGGCCAAGCTAACGGTCGAGCGCCACGAGCGAACCGCCGCCGAGCAGCGCCTGCGGGAACGACACGCCGAGGAACTGGCGCGCACGGTCGAGGACGGCTCCGAGCGCGCGGCGGAACTCGCCGAGCGCGCGGAGCACCAGCTCGCGACACTCGCGCGCGAGCACGAGTCGGCGATCGCGCAGTTGACCGCGGGTCACGCCGCCGAGCACGAAGCGTTGCTCGCCGCCCACGCCGAAGCCTTGGAGGCCGAGCGCGGCGCGGCGACGGGGGCGCTCGACACGACGACGGCGGAACACCTGGAGGAACGTCGGCGCCTCGCGGGCGAGTTGAAGTCGGCGCAGTCCGAGTGCGCGACGCTGACCGCCTCGCTCGACCAACGCGACGACCGCATCCTCGAGTTGACGGCGAAGCTCGAGCGATTCGACGAAACGCAGTCGAAGCTGACCGAGCGCGAGCGCACGCTCGCGCAGCGCGAGGTGCAGCACGAGCGGTTGGAACGCGACCTCGAGGCGCTGGGCGCCGAGCGCGCGGGCCTGACCGAGAAGCGCGCCGCGCTCGAGGCCGAGGTCGAACGCCTGAAGGGATCCGAGACGCGCGCGAACGAGCTCGCGGCGCGACTGCGCGACGAGAGCAGCGCTCTGGAAGCGGCTCAGGGCAAACTGGACGAGTTCCGTGCGTCCGAGAAGGACTGGCAGGCGACCGCCAACGCGCTGGAGCGGGCTCGACTCGAGCTTGCTCAGCACGAAGCACGGCTCGCGGGGCTGGACGAAGAGGTGCGCGAGTTGCGTCCTTTGGTCGGCAAGCTCGAGCAACGGGATGCCGAGCTGGAGCGGACCCGCAACGAGCTGGCCGAGATCCGCGCCGAGGCCGAGGCCCGCGCGCGCACGATCGGCGATCTGACCGAGCGTACCAGCGAGCTGGGCACGCTCGGCGAACGCCTGAGCGCGCGCGAGGAACGTTTGGCGGAGCTACGCGCGGAGCTCGAGCAGCGCGACGCGCTGCTCTCCGAGCGCGACGCCAAGGTGTTGTCGCTCAAGGACGAGGTGGCGGGGTTCGCCGTCCTACGCGAGCGCTTCGAAGCCAAGGAAGCGGAGCTGCGCGAGACGACCGAAGGAGTCGAGGAACGCGATCAGGTGCTGCTGAAGAAGGACCAGCGCATCGAGGCGCTCGAGACCAAGCTAGCGAGCCTGGCCGCGTTGCCCGAACGACTCGACAACCGTGAAGCCGAGATCGCGAGTCTGCGCGAACAGGTGACGGCCGTGCGCCAGGAGCGCGGCAAGCTCGAGGAACGGATCGCCGAGCTGACGCCGCTGACGCAGCACTTGGCGAAGAAGGAGCAGGCCGTCGAGAAGCTGGTGGACGACGTCGATGCGGCCCAGGCCGAACTCGAAGTCCGTAGCGAGCGCATCGCGGCGCTCGAAGCGCGGGTCGCCGCGCTCGAACCGTTGCACCAGGACGTCCAGCAGCGCGATGAGGCACTGGCCGCGCGCGCTTCGGAGCTCAGCGCCGCCGAGAACGAGATCGCCTTGCGCGAGGAACGCATCCGCGAACTCGAAGAGCGGCTGGGCGAGACGGCCGCCCAGGTGCAGGAGACGCGCGGCGAGGTCAAGGAGCTGCTGACCGGCACGAAGGGCGTCGAGCGACAACTCCTCTCGGCGCGCAACAAGGTCGAGAAGCTCGAGGCCCAATTGGCCGAGCGCAAGTCGGCGCTGTCGGAGCTATCGAAGGCCAAGCGCCGCGAAGCGAGCCTCGAGTCCAAGCTGACGAAGGAGGCGACCAAGGCCGAGGACTTGGCGGCGAAGCTGGCGGAGCTGCGCGCGACCGACGAGGAGCGCCGTCAAGAGCTGATCGAACAGCGCACACACCTCGCGAACCTGACGGCGAGCCACAAGGCGCTGCAGCTCGAAGCCGACCGTCTGCGCAACCTGAAGTCGGAGGCGAACGTCGACAAGGGCGAGTTGATCCCCCAGCCGCGTGCGAGCGCCTCGAAGTCCCCGACCGCCGCGACTCCCAAGTCGGCCGCACGCGAGAGCCGGACGAAGACCGCGCCGAAGGCCGCCGCGAAGTCGCGCTCGACGAACGCCGGAAAGCCGCGGCCGGAGCGGGACGAGTTGCAGGTGCTGACGGGCGTGGGGCCGGCACTCGAGAAGCGGCTCAACAACCTCGAGATCCTGACGTTCGAGGATCTGGTAGCCCTGACCGCTGACGAGTTGGCGGAGCTGGCCGCCGAACTCGGGCTCTCGCCGCAGCAACTCAAGAAGAACCGCTGGGTCGCGACTGCCAAACGCGAGCACAAGGCCAAGTACGGCGAGATCCTGATCTGAGCCGCGCGACCGGCACTACGCGGGAGGGCCGCCGCTACTCGTCGTCGTTCCCGAGGTAGCCCAACTCGCGCAGGCGCTCGATGTGATCGGCATCGAACGGCACCGTCTCGAGCGGCTGCGCCAGCTTTTGGGACGCGGCGCCGAGCGCCCGGTGCTCGTCGATGAGCGCGAGCAGTTCGGTGACTCGCGTCGGCTCCCGCGCGGCCAGGTCTTCCAGTTCGTCGGGATCGTCCGGCAGGTAGTAGAGCTCGTCGAACGGACCCTCGAGTTGGGCCTTCGCGTCGGCGACCAACCGCTCGTAGTCCTCGCGCAGCTCGAACTCGTCCCAGTCCTTCTCGGTGAACGGTCCCACCAGGAGCGGTGCGTAGCCGGGAACGCGCTCCTCGAGCCACGCACGCGGGAGACGCGGATCCGTCAGCACCGACGCGGCCGACGGCGTCCGGGCGGGAAAGGAGCGCACGAGCTTCCAGCCGTCGTGCTCGACCATGTACTGCTCGCAATGCCCGCCTTCGCTGAAGGTCGGCCGTGGCGCGAGCGGCCCGCCCGACAGGCTGGCGACGAGCGAGCGTCCGTGCAGTTCGCCGTGCGGCGCGGCCCCCGCGAGTTCGACGATCGTCGGAAAGATGTCGACCAGTTGCACGGACGTCTCGACGCGCTGACCACCGAAGCGCCCTTTTGGCAGCTTGACGATCAGCGGCACGCGCACGATGTCCTCGAACATCCGACCGTGGCTGTAGAAGTCGTGCGCAAAGGACTCGCCGTGATCGGCGCTGATCACGACCACCGCGTCGTCGTACATGTCCGCCTCGCGCAGGCGGTCGAGGATTCGGCCGATGTACTCGTCCGTCTTCGCGATCGCTTCGTCGTAGGCCGACACGAGGGGCTCGACGGGCATGAAGGGCGGATACTCGTCGAGGCGTCCGGGCGGAAGCTCGCCCGTCTCGGGATCGAGTGTCAGGTCGACGACGGTCTTCGCCATCCAGTCGGGGATCTGCTGGTAGGTCTGGTAGGCGCCGCCGGCGGGCACCTGGCGCAGCGCGCTCTCGTCCCACCCTTCGTGGAACGACCCACGCCAGGGCGCGTCGGGCCAGTAGGGACCATGCGCGTCGAGCGCGTGCACGAACAGGAAGGTGGGGGCGTTCTGCTCGATGCGCTCGAGCCACATTCCGACGTGCTGGTCGATCATCACGATCCCGCCGTTCGGGTCGTGGAAGGGCTCCCTCGCGGGCGAGACGTCGTAGAGGTCGAAGCCCTGCGCGAAGCGAAACTGGTCCAGCAGCCAGGCCGTATCGACGAATCCGCCGGTCTGGTAGCCGCGCGCACGCAAGGCTTCGGCCAACGTCCAGCGGTTGGGCGCGATCTGCCAGTTGTCGAAGGCGACCATCTGCTCGCCGGGTAGGCGCTCGACGTAGGGCAAGCGATGGGCGTGCGGGTAGAGCCCGGTCATCACGGACAGGTAGCTCGGCAGCGTCCAGGGCGCGTTCGCGATCGCGCGCTCGAAGACGACGGCCTCCTCGGCCATGGCCCGAATGCGCGGCGTCGTGTCGCGTTCGTAGCCGTAGACCGACATGTGCCGCGCAGCGAGCGTGTCGATGCTGATGAAGACGACGTGCGGACGCGGTTTGGGCGCCGCGCCGCGAATTCCGAGTCGAGTGACTTCGAAACGAGCGTCGGAGTCGGTGTGCCACGCCAGATCGAGCCCGTGGATCTCGCCCGGTTCCAGGCCCGGCAACGGAATGACGCGTACGAAGTCAGCTTCCACCGCGAGTTCCGTGCGCGGTCCATCGGTCGATTCGCGCCCCGTGCCCGGGTCGATGTTCTCGAAGCCCAGTGCGAGCGTGCCGGGGGCGCCGGCGGTGCCTTCGATGATGAGCTCGGCCGGCGAGCGCGCGTCGATCGCGTAGCGCACCGCGGAACCGGGATCGAGCGCGAGGCGCCCCTCATACGGATCGACGTCGACGGCGAAGGCGCGGTCGTCGTACTTCACGCTGGCGAGACAGACGGTGTCCCAGCCGCGGGTCCCCTTCGGAACCTTGAACTGCAACTGGTTGGCCCCGGCGCGCCAGAGCGGAGCTTCGGTCGTGAGCACGATCGTCGACGGTTCGGCGGTCAGCGCGAAGCTCCACTCGCTCTTGGTCTCACCGTTCAAGCTGACCCGAACGTCGCCGAGCGCCGCCTCGAACGGCAAGCCGAACAGCGTCAACTCGACCTGGCGGTCGCGCGCGTCGACGGCTTGGAGTTCGAGGATCGGGTCCGGCTGGGTGGCCGGGACGTAGGCCAGACCGGCCTCGGTCACGAGCGTCTCGATGGTCGACCAACCCCACAGTCCCGCGCTGCCGAACTGACGTTTGGCATGGGGCTCGACCCGGCCGGTCTGTTCGAGCGTGGCGTCGGGTCGTCGGCGCAAGAGATCGAGTTCGGCGGTCGGAGCCACGACGGGCGAGTACTGCAGCAGGTACCACAGTCCCAGCGCCGCCAAGACCGTCAACACAATGGGGAGCAAGCGTGCCATGGTCCGATTCTCGGCCGGGGAGCCCACTGGACGGAACGGGAAAATCGAGCGTGTTTGCATCGATCGCGCTTCCGAGGTCTCCTCGTCCGATGACACTGCTCGAGATCGTGACGGAAACCGTCGACGGCGCACGCGTCGCCGCCGCCGCGGGCGCGGGTCGCATCGAGCTGTGCGCAGGCCTCGGGGAGGGCGGAACGACACCCAGCGCGGGTGCGATCCTCGGCGCGCGGCGTTCGATCGACTGCGAATTGACCGTGCTCCTGCGCCCGCGGCGCGGCGATTTCCTCTACTCGGCGGCCGAGTACGAAACGCTACGGGCCGACCTCGGCGTGGCGCGCAACCTGGGCGCGGACGCGGTGGCGTTGGGCGTGTTGGCGAGCGATGGCGCGATCGATCGCGAGCGGACGGCGCGACTCGTGGACGAGGCGCGGCCCCTCGCGGTGACGTTCCACCGCGCGTTCGACGTGACCCGCGAGCTGGAGGCAACGCTCGACGTCTTGATCGAGCTCGGCGTCGAGCGCGTGCTGACGTCCGGTGGCGCCGCGAACGTCGACCTGGGTCGGGAAACGATCGGTGCGCTCGTCGATCGCGCGGCCGGGCGCATCGGGATCATGGCCGGCGGCGGCGTCACCGAGCGGAACGTTCGCCGGCTCGTGCTGACGACCGGCGTGGAAGAGATCCATTGCTCGGCGTCGAGCTGGCACGCGAGCCCGATGGAGCATCGAGCCGACGTAGCGATGGGCACGAGCCGAGTGCCCGACGAGTACGAGCTACGCTGGGTGGAAGAGCGGACGGTGCGCCGCTTGTTCAACGCGATGCGCTGAACGAACGGCACCACGACGCGCGCACGCTACTCGTCGAGCGTCGGAGCGTTCGGCAGCTTGATGGGGTGCTCGGGCTGGAAGAAGACCAGCGCTCGCCGCATCAGCTCGGGCAAGGAGCCCGCCTCGAGCTTCGAGAGGATGTTCGCGCGGTGCACGTCGACGGTCTTGCGACTGATGCCGAGCAGTTGCGCGACCTCTTTCGAGGACTTGCCGCGCACGACGAGGGCCAGAACTTCGTTCTCGCGCGGCGTCAAGCGCTTCATCCGGCGGGCCACCTCTTCGCGCTCGGTCAAGCGCGAACGGTTGGCGCGGTCGATCTCGAGGCTCTTCTGGATGCGTTCGAGCAGGTCCTCGGGTCGGTACGGCTTCTCGAGGAAGTCGACCGCACCCGAGCGCATGGCCTGCACGGCCGTCGAGACCTCGCCGTGAGCGGTGATGAAGAGGATCGGAATGGGGGCGTTGCGGCGAGCCAGCTCGTTCTGGACCTCGAGCCCGTCCATGCCCGGCATGCGCATGTCCAAGAGCAGCACGCCCGGCTGTTCGGGCGCGTAGGCCCGCAGGAACGACTCGGCGCTCGCGAAGGAGCGTACGGGTAAATTGGCCGTGTTCAGCAGCGTGGTCAGCGACTCACGAATGTCGGGGTCGTCATCGACGACGAAAACGATGGGTTGCGGTTCGAAACTGGTCGGTTCGGGGCTCGTGGACTCGGGCATGGCTGAGGAAGCCGGCTGTGCGGCAAGTCTCTTGCCGCCGAAACGACCGATGGTGTGTGCGCGCGTCATGGGGTGCAAATCTAGATCGGGAGCGATCCTGGGAGGGAAAGGCGCAAGAGGGCGCCTCCTTTCGACCCCGCCTCGGCGCGCAGGCGCCCACCATGGTCGGCGGCGATCGATCGGGATACCGACAATCCTAGGCCAAGGTGGCCGGGACGCGAGGTCTCCAGTGCAGCGAGTGCATCGCTCGGTGCAATTCCAACGAAGCCCGGACCGTCGTCCTCCACGGCGATTTCGATCAAGCCATCTTCGTCCTGACGTGCGGAGACGCGAATCGTGTGCGCACGACCCTCTGTCGTGCGTAAGGAATCGGCGCAGTTGGAGAGCAGTGCATCGATCACGTAACGAAACTGGTTTGGGTCGACGACCAAGCGCAGCGTGTCAGGCAATGCAAGTTCGAGTGACCAAACAGTTGGCGGATCGAGTGCAGCCCAGGATTCCTCGAACACGGCGCGCGGAGACAGTTCGACCGTCTCGAGCGCCGGGCGACGGATCGAATCGCGCAACTCGCGCGAGACCTCCGCAGCGCGAAACGCTTGTTGGGCGATGCGCTCGAGATGCAGCGCGAGCTCGACGGGATCGGGCGGCTCCCGATTCAACGCCGAGCGTGCCGACGCGGCGTAGTTGACGATCGCCGTCAGCGGTTGATGCAACTGGTGCGTGACGAGCGAAGCCACCTCGGCCAGCAGGTTGCGCCGGTCGCGGTCGTTGCGCTCGTCTTCCTCGTCGGCGTTCGTCACTTGGCCAGCTCCAGGAGCACTTGGAGGCGCAGGAAGTCCACGTCCTGGACGAGGATCGAGATGGGATGCCCCTCGGAGAAGGACAAGTGCTGCCGACCCGTTTGGACGGTCAGGGTGGGACCCTCGACCTTGACGCGGTCCCCGAGCTTGCGCGCCGGCAGGAAGCCCTTGACGCCGAAAGCATCCAGCTCGATCTCGAGGCCCGCGCGCGAGACGCGAATCACCTTGGCGGCGTGCTTCTCGCCGATGTGCGGGTGCAGGTACTGGCAGACCTTTAGGTCGCCGATCGCCTGCTCGGCCATCTCGGCCACCTGGGACTGCAGCGAGCAATGCATCGCCGTGTCCTTCAGGTCGCCGATCAGATCGCCCGAACGCAAGGCCGTCTCGGCCTCCTGGTCGCCGCCCTCGATCGCCCACAGCCAGCGGTGCACGATCAGGTCCGGGTAGCGCCGAATGGGGGAGGTGAAGTGCAGGTACGCCTCGCGCGCGAGGCCCCAGTGCGTCGCCACGTCCTCGTGATCCTTGACCTCGTACACGGCGCGCTCGACCAAGCCCATGATGCGCCCGATCAGCGCCTCCGCGTTGGGCTTGCGACGCGCGTGCCGAATCATGCGACCGATGTCGCGCCCCGTGAGGCGCTCCTTGTCGGGCACGCGAATTCCGTGCTCCTTCAGCATGCGAGCGACCGCCGCGATCTCCTCGGCATCCTTCTCGGGATGCACGCGATAGATCGTGGGGAGTCCGCGCTTCCGGAACAGATCGCCGACGGCTTGATTCGCGGCCAGCGCCGTCTCCTCGATCAGCGTGTTCGCGAACCAGCGCGGGTCGTCGATGACGCCCGCGACTCGGAACTCGTCGTCGAACACGAACTTGCGCTCGCGCGACTGGATGCGCAGCGAGCCGCGCGCGTCCCGCAGTTGCTGCTGCGTCAGCGTCCAGCGTTCGAAGAGCCGCAGGTCTGGCTCGAGGAACGCCAGCTCGGGGTCTCCCTCACCGTCGAGAACGGCCTGCACCTCGCGATAGGTGTTGCGCCGAACGCTCTCGATCACGCTCTTCGAGACCTCGGCATGTTGCCGCTTGCCCGCGTCGTCGAAGTGCATCCAAACCGAGTAGGCGAGCCGCGGACGGTGGGGCACGAGGCTGCAAAGACCGTTGGACAGCTCCTCGGGCAGCATCGGCACCACCTGGTCCGCGAGATAGACGCTGGTGCCGCGCGTCAGCGCTTCCGCATCGAGCGCGGTGTCGGGGCGCACGTAGTGCGCGACGTCGGCGATGTGGACGCCGACCTCCAGCAGGCCGTCGTCGAGCCGGCGAATGCTGATCGCGTCGTCGAAGTCCTTCGCATCGGCACCGTCGATCGTGAAGACGTTCAGGCCGCGCAGGTCGCGGCGACCCTCGAAGTCGGCCGGGTCGGGATCGGGAGGCAGCGAGCGCATCTCCGCCAGGACGTCGTCCGGGAACGTCGTGCGCACGCGGAACGAGTGCAACAGCTCCATCTCCTCGGATTCGACGTCGGCGTACATCGGCGGACCGTGCCCCATGGCCCCGAACGCCGCCGGGCGCGACTGGATGCGCGTGCGCGCCGCCTCGGGGAGATCGGCCGTGAGATCGACCGGAGCATCGTCCGAGTCGAGCGTCCAACCGCGCTCCTCCGTGGCTGCGACGGGCGGCGGCGGTTCGCCGCCCTTCGACTTCAACAGGTCACGGAAGCTCTTGAAGGTTCCTTTCTCGTCGTCGCTCATCGTCTCAGTTCGTGTCGGTGACTCTACCCGCGCGGGTCGACCGCGCCCTCGCGGGCAATCCGTGGAAGCGGGCCGCGCCGTGCGTCACACCGACGCCCCAACCACGACCGGTGATGTCGATGTCGTCCGGTAGCGCGACGTCGAAGAGCGGCGCGCCGTCGAGTTCGATCCAGAAGAGGTCCCCGCGTCGGACGAGCGCGAGCCCGTGCCACCGATCGGCGGCGCCCATCTTCACGCTCGTACACGCGAGGATGTCTCGATGAATCCCGCGATTTGCGACGAGCGTCACCTCGCCACGGAATCCTACGTAGAGCTCCAGCCCGTTCCGCGGGTCGGTGCCGAGGAAGACGACGACGTCGCGCGGTTCGCCCAGGAACTGGAAGTCGAAGCGCAGCTCCGGCTCGTCGAACACCGTCGGAGCCCGCGCGAGGGCGCGTTCGGCCCACGCGAACGCAGCGACGACCAGCGCGCCGTCGTGCCACTGGGCGCTGCGCTCGAGCTGACGCCAACCGTCGACCGCTTCCAGCGTCGCGCGCCAGGCCGCATCCAGCGCGGTGAGATCGCCGAGGTGTCGACGCAGACTCTGGTCGAGTCGTCCCCGCGACCAGCGCCTGCGTGCGGGCGCGCCGGGCCGCGGCAGCTCGTGCATCTCCCGCTCGAAGCCGCGCAAACGAGCGTGCCAAGGTTCGTTGTCCCCGGCGTCGAGGAACGCGAACAGCGACCCGCACTGGGCGTAGGCGAGCCCGCGGCGTTCGAGGCCGCTTGCAGCGAACGCGTCGGCGAGCAGCTCCGGTAGCGCGAGGAGTTCGTCGCGCGCCTCGTGGAGTCGGGCTCGCGCGTCCACCGCGAGCAACGTCTCGGCGCGCAGCCGCTCGAGCGCACGCAGGGACAAGGCTTCGGCCATGCCCTCGGCGTACCACAGCGGCTGGTGCGCGGTCGGGAAAGCGCCGGAGCGCTCCATGAACTGGTGCACGAGCTCGTGCAGCGCCAACTGGAGCGTCAGCTCCGGCAGTTGACCGACCGCATCGAGGTACTCGGGCGTCGTGCAGGGTTGCACGACGACGTGCGACTCGGTCGTCCCCCAGAGCGTGACCGCACCGCCGTCGAGCACGCGCGCGATCCCCGCGTCGCGGAGCGCGTTCCGATAGGGCTCGACCGTCGCGTGAAGGTGCAGGGTCAAGCGCACGTCAGGGCGCAGCCCGCGACCCGTCCAGGCCTCGAGCCACGGCAGGGCGCGTTCGAGTTCCATGTCGAGCCGTCGGGCGGAGGGCTCCAGCGACGGCGTCGCGGCGCGATCCCAGACGACGCGCACGCGGTCGGGAGGAAGCTCGACTGGGAGCAGGGCGAGGAGGAGCAGCAGCACGGCGTCAGGGCCTCCACCGGAAGCGCTCGAGATCGACTCGACCGGCGGGGGAGACAGGCACTCCTTCGGCTGTGAGGCGCGCGCGCTGAAGTCGTGCGCCCTCCGAGCCGCGTGCCAGGGCGATCCGGCCCGACGCGGCGACGACCCGGTGCCAGGGGATCGCCGTGCCCGGCGGCAGCTCGCGCAGGCAGCGACCGACCTGGCGCGCGCGACGGGCCCAGCCCGCTTCGGCGGCGACGTGCCCGTAGGTGGCGACCGATCCCGGCGGGATCGAGTCGACGACCGCCAGGATCCGCGCTCGCGTGTCCAGCTTCGCTCCCGCTTCCATGACACCATCCCAACCTCTCGCGCGGTCCGCCACCCAAGGTTTCCGGGACCCGATTTTCCGCACCGCTCGGAAAAGGTCGCGTCCCCTTGTTTGGCCCTCGGGAGTGGTTCATGTAGGCTTCGCGGCTGTTCCGAACCGCCCTCCCCTCCCTTCGAGGCCCCCCAAGGAGCCGATTCCCAAGCGCCATGACCCACGTCGTTGCCGAGCCCTGCATCCAGTGCAAGTTCACCGATTGCGTGGACGTGTGCCCCGTCGACTGCTTCTACGAAGGCGAGAACTTCCTCGTCATCCACCCGGACGAATGCATCGATTGCGGCGCCTGCGTCCCGGAGTGCCCCGTGGAGGCCATCTACAGCGAGGATGACCTGCCCGACAAGTGGGAGGAGTACACCGAGTTGAACGCCCGGCTGGCGGAAGTCTGGCCGAACATCGATGGGAAGAAGGACCCGATGGACACCGCCGAGGAGATGCGCGGGGTCGAGGGCAAGCGCGACAAGCTCTCGGAAGCGCCCGCCGCGGGCTAGCGGCGCCGGGAAGGCGCGCTGCTGACGCCGTTTGCGACCCGTGCACGGGCCGTGTGTCGCCTCTCTTCGAGCGCGGCGTGCGGCCCGTTCGATTTGCCAGCCCAACCGACCGTCATGCGCCGACCCCAGTCCGAATCCGAGCGCGGCAAGCACACCCTCGAGGTACGGACGGGCACCGTCGTCGGGCGCTATCGCAACGACGTCTTCGTCGAGCTCGGCGAGCGCATGCAGGGCGTCGCGATGCTGGAGGACTTCCCGGCGCCCCCGCCGGTCGGTGCGACGTTCGAGTTCACGCTCCGCGGACAGGAGGAAACCCTGTGGGTGCTGCGCCTCGTCGAGCAGCCCACGCTCGAGACCTGGGAGGAGCTCGAGGTCGGTGCGCTGGTCGACGTCAAGATCGTGCGCGGCCGCGTCGGCGGGCTGGAGGGCAAGGTGGGCAAGCTGCACGCGTTCCTGCCGAAGTCACAAACCGGGTTGGCGCGCGGGCACAAGGCGGAAGAGCTGCTCGGGCAGAGCCTCGTCTGCCAGGTCATGGAGGTCGACGCCGAACGCCAGCGCACGATCGTCTCACGGCGTGCGGTGTTGAAGGGCACCGATTCTGCGTCCCGCGCCGCGCGGGAAGGGCGCTTGACGCCGGGCATGCGCATCGAAGGCCGCGTCGTGCGCGTCGAACGCTATGGCGTCTTCCTCGCCTTCGGTGACGGACTGACGGGGCTCGCGCACCGGACGGAACTGGCCTGGGGTCACGTCCGCGATGCGCGCGAGCTGTTTCGAAAGGGCGAACACGTGCCCGCCGTCGTCATGACCGTGCGCCAGGGCGGCAAGCGCATCTCGCTCGGGACCAAGCAACTGACGGCCAACCCGTGGCCCGGGCTCGAGGAGCGCGTCGGCGCGCTCTTGCCCGGGCGCGTCGTCGCGGCGCGCGAGTGGGGCGCACAGGTGGAAGCGGGCGGCGTCGTCGGTTTCGTACCGGCGCCGGAGCTCGGCGCGGTCTTCGGACCCGCCGGCCGCTTGGTGGTGGAGCAGGACGTCGTCGTGCGCGTCGTGGCGGTCGACGCCGAGCTGGAGCGCTTGAACCTCGCGCTGCGCGATCCGCTCGGTCGCAAGCTCTTGCCGGAGGACCTCGAGCATCCCGACCTGCCCGACGAGTCCGAGCACTTCGGTCGCGGCCTCGGAGCTCTGCTCGGACGAGCGCTCGAGACTGGATCCCGAAAGCCGAGCGAGCACAATGGGGGCGGCTCCGGCGAACCACGCTGACGCCCCCTCCGATGATTGAGCCTCCCGACGACTTCGACGTTCCGCTGCCCGACTACGAGAACACGCCGATCACCCGGTCGGAGTACATCGCGGCGCTGGTGCACCTCTACCGTGGCGAGCTGTTCCGCGCGAACAGTTGGCGGTTGCGCCTCGATCACACGACCAACTGGTCCATCCTGACGACGGCGGGCCTCCTTTCGTTCAGCTTCAGCGAGCCGCAGCACACGCACTGGTCGCTCCTGATCGGACTCTCGCTGGTGTCGGTCTTCTGGCTGTTCGAGTCGCGGCGCTATCGCATGGCGGACATCTGGTACGTGCGCTTGCGCCTGATCGAGGAGAACTTCTACGGCCCGATCCTGCGCCGGAACCCCGCGAGTCCGAAGCAGTCCTGGGGCGAGCTGCTGTCGCGTGACATGTTCGACCCGCGCTTCAAGATGGGTCGCCTGCGCGCGCTCAAGGCACGCCTGCAGCACAACTACTGGGCGGTCTTCGGCGTGCTCTTGGCGTCGTGGTGCTTGAAGATCCTGTTGCATCCGGTGCCGGCCCACGCATGGAGGGATCTCAAGCCCCGCCTGGGAGAGGGACTCTTGCCGTGGTGGCTGCCGCTGACCTACATCGCGATCTTCCTCGGCTTCCTGGCCGTCGTCGTACTGGCGGCGCCGCCGGTGCCCAAGGACGATCGCATGCACTGGAACTTCGCGCGCGAGGGCTCGAGCGGCCCGCCGCCACCGGCGGGCTGACCGGCAGGCTGACAGGCGGGCCCGCCTACTCCTGCGACAGCCGCTGGCGCACGGCGGCTTCGTCGATCTCGTCGGCGTTCCAAAGCAAGCGGCCTTCCATGCCACCCGCGACGGTGATCGTCTGACCGCTGACGTGACGTGCGGCGACGGGGGAACTGAGCCAGGCGATCGTACGCGCGATGTCGTCGGCGCGCGCCAGTTGGCGCAGCGCCATCGTGCGAGTCACGTGCGTGATCGTGCCCGGCACCCCGAGCGCCGCACGAGCCATGTGCGTCACGGTCCAGCCGGGGTTGACGAGATTGACGCGCGCGAAAGGATCCAGCGCGACGACCTCGTTCTTGAGGCTCTTCATGGCGCCGACCAAGGCGGCCTTCGAGGTCGCGTAGTCGATGTGCCCGCGCTCGCCGAACTCGCCGGCGGTCGAGCCGACGAAGACGAGCGACGCGCCGTGCCCGTCGTCGCGCGGCCCATCGGCGGCCAGCCCGCGGAGGAAGGCGCGTGCCGTGCCGAGCGCGCCCAGCAGGTTGGTCTCCAGCGTGTTCCGAAGTCGCTGCCAGTCGATCGCGTGGAGCGGCGCGTCCTCAGCAGGCCAGGTGCCCGCGTTGATGACGACCGCGTCGAGCCGGCCGAACCGCCGGCGCCCGGCGTCCGCCGCCGCTTCGAGCGCTTCGGGGTCGCGCACGTCCGCTCGCACGGCGAGCGCGCGAGCGCTCCAGGGTTGCTCGGCGATCCAGCTCTCGAGCTGGTCGAAGGCCCCGTAACCGTGCAACAGCAACGAAGCTCCTTCCGCGGCGAACGTGCTGGCGAGCGCGCGACCGATCCCGCCCGAGGCTCCAGTGATCCAAACGGTCTTGTCGTCGAGGGCGAGGTTCATGCGTCGGGATCGGGGGTCGTCGTAGCCAAACCGGGCAGCGCGAAGGATCCTACGAAGCGACCGATGCACTCGTCCCGCCCGAACGCGGTGCCGTTCCCAGAAATCGTCCGCGGTCTGGCGCGTAACGGCGGCTCCCCCTTCGATCCGCGCGCCAACGCCCCCCCCAAAAAAAATCATGTCCACGCTGCCTGCCCCCCGCTTCGATCGCCGTGGATTCCTCGGCGCCGCCTCCCTCGCCGCGGTCTCGAGCACGCTTTCCGGCAGGCTGCCGACCAGGAGCGCGCGCAAGCTCGAACTCTTGATCCTGGGCGGCACCCGGTTCCTCGGGCCGGCCATCGTCGAAGCGGCCGTGGCGGCGGGTCACGAGGTCACGCTGTTCAACCGCGGTCGCTCGAATCCGCACCTCTTTCCGAAGCTCGAAACGCTGATCGGCGACCGTGACCCCGACGTCGGCGAAGGTCTCACGGCGCTCGGCGGGCGCCGCTTCGACGCCGTCATCGACACCTCGGCCTTCGTGCCGCGCATCGCGGCTGCGTCCGCCGAGCTCTTGGCTCCCAACTGCCGGCACTACGCGTTGGTCTCGACGGTCTCCGTCTACGGCGACATGCAGGCCATCGGCATCGACGAGGACGACGCGGTCGGGACGCTCGAGGATCCCGCGACGGAAGTCGTCGACGGTGTCAGCTATGGCCCGCTGAAAGCGCTCGCCGAGCAAGCCGTCCGAGCGACGTTCCCCGGGGTCGTCACCGTCGTGCGTCCGGGCTTGATCGTCGGTCCACGGGACGCGACCGATCGCTTCACCTACTGGCCGCTGCGCGTGGCGAAGGGCGGTGAGATCTTGGCGCCGGGCGACGGCCGCGATCCGGTGCAGTACGTCGACGTGCGCGACCTCGCGAACTTCCTCCTCGCCAGCGTCGAGCGCGAGGTCGCGGGCACGTTCAACGTCGTCGGCCCTGAGGTGCGTTCGACGATGGACGAGCTCGTGCATGGCTGCAAGGCGGTCACGGGCGGCGACGCGCGCTTCACGTGGGTCGACGCCGAGTTCCTGGCGGCGCGCGGCGTGGCGCCCTGGTCGCACATGCCGGTCTGGGTTCCGCGCGGCGGTGGCTCGGCGGGCATCGGCGAGGTCAGCAACCGGCGCGCCCTGGCGGCGGGTCTGGAGTTGTCGCCCCTGGCGGACACGGTGCGCGACACGTTGGCGTGGACGGCGTCGCTGCCCGAGGACCATCCGCGGCGGGAATTGAAGGCGTTGGCACCGGAGCGCGAGGCCGAGCTGCTCGCCGCCTGGCACGCCGAGCGCTGACGCCCGACGCGCTCGGGGCCTCAGGGGGCCAGTGTGGCTTCGGTGAAGAACGACTGCATCGCGCGCACCATCAGTTCGGGATCGTGGCTGCCCGCGAGTTCGCGCGCGGAATGCATCGACAGCATCGCCGAGCCCACGTCGACCGTCGAAACCCCGAGGCGCGCGGCGGTGATCGGGCCGATCGTCGAGCCGCAGCCGAGGTCGGTGCGGTTGACCCAGCGTTGGTAGGGGACGTCGGCGCGCTCGCAGGCGGTCTGGAACCACGCTTCGCTCGAACCCTCCGTCGCGTAGCGCTGGTTCGCGTTGATCTTGATGACGGGACCCGCGTTCATGTGCAAGCGGTGATCGGGCTCGTGCCGGCTGACGTAGTTGGGATGCGTCGCGTGCGCCATGTCCATCGACACGCACAACGAGACGGCTAGGGCGCGATGCAGATCCTCGCGCGTGCCGCCACCCGCGATCACCAGGCGTTCGAGCACGTCGCGCAGGACGGGGCTCTCTGCGCCGCGCGACGAGCCGCTGCCGACCTCTTCGTGGTCGAAGAAGGAGAGCACGCAACTCGTTTCGGTGGCCTGCTCGGGCGCGCGGTCGAGCGCGCGGCCGAGTGCGCGCAACGCGCCGTGGCACGAGCCCAGGTTGTCGAGCCGCGGCGCCGCGAGGAAGACGTCGCCGTCGCCCAGCAGCCCCGACGGCGTCAGGTCGTGCGTCATCACGTCCCAGGCGAGGATCGCGTCGGGGGCGACGCCGAGTTCTTCGGCGACGAGCTCGCGGAACCCGCGCTCGTCGTCGTTGGCGAGCCCGAGGATGGGCGCCATGTGCTGCTGCTTGTTAAGTTTCAAGCCGTCCTTGTGGATGTCGCGGTCGAGGTGGATCGCGAGCTGCGGAACACGGCACAACGCGCGGTCGAGGCGGAAGAGGCGCTCGGTCGGCCGCTCGTCGCCGCGCAGGAACACGCGCCCCGACAAGCCGAGGTCGCGGTCGAGCCACGAGTTCAGCAGGACGCCGCCGTAGACCTCGACGCCCAACTGGCGAAAGCCCGCCGAGCCCGTGTCGGGACGGGGCTTGATGCGCAGGTTGGGCGAGTCCGTGTGGGCGCCCGCGATGCGAAAGCCCGTGTGCGCCTTCAGCGCCGCCGAGCGCGTCCAAGCGATGATGCTGCCGCCGCGGACGACGTAGCCGCGGCCGTGCTCGAGCGTCCACGGCTCGCTCTCGCGCACCTCGCGGAAGTCGAGCGCCTCCAGCCGGCGCGCCACTTCACGCACCGCGTGGTAGGGCGACGGCGAGGCGTCGATGAAGGCGGCGAGATCGAGTGCTTCGTCGGTGGTCCGGGGTGCCATGGGCGGCATGGTAGGAGATCGCCGGTCGCCGCTCGATGGTCGTCCGCCGCTTCGGGGGGCTCGACGGCCGAGGAGGTCGACGGCCGGGGGGGTATCATACGCCCATGCTGTCCTCCTCCCTTCCGCCCTTCGGCCTGTTCGCCCTGTGCGTCCTGTTCAGCGCCTGCTCCAGCGAGGAGCCCGACCGCCGGCCGCACGTGATCGTAATCTCGCTGGACACGACCCGCGCGGATCACCTGGGCGCCTACGAGGGGCGGGCCAAGACACCTGAGCTCGACGCGCTCGCCGCCGAAGGCATCGTGCTGGAGGACCTCTCGACGGTCGCTACGACCACGTTGGCCTCGCACACGTCGCTCTTCACCGGCACCTATCCCCAGACCCACGGCGTCGCGCGCAACGGGTTCTTGGTCAACCATGCGAACGAGACGCTGGCGGAGATCTTGGAGACCGCGGGCTACCGCACGGCGGCGATCCTGGGCTCCTACGCGCTCGAGTCGCTGTTCGAGCTGGATCAGGGCTTTCAGTTCGTCGACGAGAACTTCGACATCGTGCTCAACCGCGGTGCGGTCTTCGATCAGAGCCAGCGACGCGCCGACACCGTGACGGACGCGGCGTTGGCGTGGCTCTCGACCGTCGAGGACGAGCGCATCTTCCTCTTCGCGCACTACTTCGATCCGCACGCGCCCCACGACCCGCCCGCGCCGTACGACACGATGTATTGGGACGGCCCCCGAGACGGATTCCGTTACACCGATCGAGCCCAGGCGCGGCGTCGCCACATGCAAGCGGGCTCGGGCGTCGTGCGCGAGATGAACGACATCCTGGTCGACGGACTCCTGCGCGAGCATCTGACCGACGTCCACACCGCGCCCGACGAGAGCGAACGCTTTCTCGCCTCGCAGTACGCGGGCGAGGTCAGCTTCATGGACGCCGAGATCGGACGTCTCTTCGACGAACTGCGCGAGCGCGGCATCTGGGACGACGCGATCATCGTCGTGACCGGCGATCACGGCGAGACCTTCTGGGAGCACGGCGACCAGTGGAACCACGGGCTGGGCGTCTACCAGACGACCGTGCACGTGCCGGGCCTCGTCAAGCTGCCCGCGGGCCGCGCGGCCGGCGTGCGCGTGGCCGAGCCGGTCTCGAGCATCGACGTCTTGCCGACCGTCCTGGAACTGGCCGGCCTAACGCTGCCAGCGCAGCTCGAGGGGCGCAGTCTCGTCGCGGCGTTCGGCGGCGCGCCGCTGTCCGCGCGCGACGGTTTCGGCGAGGCGACGCAGCCGCGCGGCGAACGCATCGAGGCCGGCGGTTGGGCCAATCGCAAGAAGCCCCAGTACGTGCGCTCGGGCTCGCTCAAGTACGTGGCCACGCCGTACCTCGACCTCGAGGAGCTCTACGACCTCGCGACCGACCCGGGCGAGACGCGCAACCTCGTCAGCGAGGCCGACGCGGCGCTGCTCGACGACCTGCGCGCGCGCGTGGAGGGTTGGCGCGCTCGCGCCGACCCGTTCGAGTCGATCTTCATGCCCGACGCGAACCCCGAGGCGATGGAACACCTGCGGCGGCTCGGCTACCTGGGCAAGTAGCCGCGCGGGATCAGTCGACGACCGCGGCGCAGAGCCGATCGATGTTCGCGTTCATGGCCTCCAGGTAGTCGCCCTCCGAAGGAGCGGACTCGAGCGGCGAGAACACGACGTTGCGCACGCCGACCGCGGCGAACGGTCCCGCCGCGGCGCCCGTGGGCGGGCTCTCCCAGAGCAGCACGATGGGGAGGCCGCGCCCTTCGGGATCGGCGAGCGCTTCGATCGTGCCGGCGGGCGGCGCGCTCTCGGGATCGAGGTCCAAGTTCGTGACCTCCCACGCATAGCGCCGCGCGAGATAGTCGTAGGCGGGATGCGACGCGAAGAGGCGCACGTTGCCGAGCCCGACGAGTTCCGTTCGCAAGCGTTCGTCGAGCGCCAGCAGGTCGGCCTCCAACGCCAGGCGCTCGGCCGTCGTCTCCAGCTCGGGGAACAGGCGCTCGAGGCCCGCGGCCAACGCGCGCACCTGCTCGATCGCCAGCAAGGGATCGAGCCAGGTGTGTCCGTCGATGCCCGCGTGCGTGTGCTCGCCGGTGGGACCGTGGCTGTGGGTCGTCTCGCTCTCGAAGGTCAAGAAGCGGTCGCGAAACCCCTCTGCGGTATTGATCGTGCGCGCAGCCGGCAGGGTCGTGCGCAGCGCCCACTGCTCGAACCGGGCCCCGTTGAGGACGATCGCGCCCGCCCGTTGGTAGTCCGCGATCACGTCGCGCGGCGGCGACCAGAAGATTGGATCGGCGTCCTTGGGAACGGGGTTCACGACGGGAATCGCACCGGCGACCAGGCGTTCGGCGAAGTACGTCGTCGGATAGAACGTCGTGCGGATCTCGCGCACGATTTCGCCGGCGGGCGGGGGTGCGTCGTCGGTGGAACAGCCGACGGGAACGAGCAAGAGCGCGAGGGCGAGTCGGCGCATGGCGATATCGTCGAGTTAGAGGTCGTCGTAGGGCAGTTGCGCCGGTCCGGACAAGGGCGCGAGGTCGTCGACGTCGTTCGCGTCGCGGCGACGTTCGTGTTCGAGCACCTCGCTGGCGCGGAGGCGCCAGCCGTCGGGCGTGGCGACGACGATGTAGCGCGCACGATAGACGTTCGTGCGCGTGTGCGAGTGGCCCCAGTGGAAGACCTGGCCCTCGACCCGCCAGCGCGCGTCGACCTCGAAGCCCGGCGCGTCGTCGGGCGCGCAGCGCCCCCCCCCCCGCCCGTGACGCGCGTCTCGAGCGGATCGACGCTGCGGACGAAGCTGCGCGCCCCGCCGTCCTCGGCCAGTTCGAGGCTCGCGAAGACGTCCTGGTAGAGGCGGTCCAGGAGCGGCCCCTCGGCGCTTCGAGCGAGCGCGTCGTAGATCGCGTCCTCGGACGTGTAGTCGAACGCGCGGTAGAGGTTGGCGTGCAGCGGCTCGAACACCGCCAGTGCAGCGGCTTCGTCGGGCACGCGGAACGCGGGCGGCGCGTCGCCCGGTCGCAGCGCGAAGGCGACGCCGCCCGACACGATCAGAAGCAAGCCTGCGCCCAGTGCGCTCTTCCGCACGAGCACCAGCGCGGTCAGCGCGCCGACCAGGAAGGCGACCAACGAACCGACGGGAAATTGCGGCGCGACGTGCCGCGGTGGCGGCACGGGCAGCGGCTCGCCGTCGCGCTCGGCCTCGTCCCGCACCCAGACGAAGCGCGGATCGCGCTGGCTGAACTGCAGCAACGACTCGCGCTCGAGTGCGAGCAAGCGACCGTTGATCTCGAGCGGTTCGAAGCCGCCCTCGACCCGCGGATTCTGGGGATCGTCGGGAAACGCGGGCCAGGTCCACTCGATGCGCGCCGGTCGTTGCTTGCACGGGTACTCGAGCTGGTGCTCGACCCGCGTCAGCGCTCGACGGCCCAGGCGCGGAAACATCGGCAGCAGCGAGGGATCCGCCTCGAGCACGAGGAAGCCCGCGTCGCGCGGAGCGACGCGGATGCCATCGATCACGACCACCAACTCCTCGGTCCAGTACTCGAGCAGGGCGTCGCGCAGCCCCGGAGCCTCGATCGGATGGACGAAGTCGGGGTTCTCGCGGGCGGTCTCGAGCGTGGCGTCCAGGTAGGCCAGGTTCGGAGCGAGGGTGACGCGCACCACGTCCGCTTCGAGCTCGATCCAAAGATCGACGTCGGGTCCATCCATCGGATGGAGCAGCCCGACTAGGGCCAGAGCGGCGAACTGGAGCATCGTGGAGGCCGCGCGGCGGGAAACCTGAAAGCTTCCGGCACGGGCTGCGAAGTATACTCGCCCGTTCGACCGCTCCGCATCTCCCCCTACCGCCCCTCCTCCATGCATCGATCCTCCTTCGCCGGCCCGCTCTTCGGTGTCCTGCTCGGTCTCGTCGCCTTCGGTCCGACCGCCGAGGCACAGGGAACCCAAGTCTTGGAATCCGACCGGTCGCCCGAGCGCGAGAACGGGCGGCTGGGTGGCTCGAGCTACTGGGCCGACAACACGGCCGACGACATCGATCCCGGCGCGCCGATCGCGAACGCATTGGCGTCGGTCTCCGACGACGTGCGCGAGTTCAACGATCATCTGACGTTCCTCGCGCATCCGTTCCTCGCCGGGCGCATGCCGGGCACGCAGGGCATGGAGATCGCCAAGGACTACATGGAGTTCTACCTGGCGAGCGCTGGGCTCGAACCCGCCTTTCCGGTGGCCGGCAGCACCACGGGCGAGAAGAGCTTTCGCCAGCCGTTCGAACTCGCCGGTGAGTCCAAGCTGGTGTCGCAGGCCCTGTCGATCGCGGGGCTCGACCTCGAGGTGGGCACGGACTGGTCGTTGACGAGCCTCGGCGAGGCCGGCGCGGTCGAGGGCCCGCTGCACTTCGTGGGCTACGGCATCGGGCGTGGCCCGCGGGGGGAGGACGGCGAAGCGCCGTACACCAACCTGGCCGACGACCTCGACCTCACGGGCAAGATCGCCGTCGTCTTCCGCTTCGAACCGATGACCGAGGACGGCGTCTCCCTGTGGGGGCGTGAGCGCGACGGTCAGGTGCGTTGGTCGCCCCGCACCGGGCTGCGCGGCAAGTTGCGCTCGGTGGCTCGCGCGGGGGCTGCCGGCATTCTGCTCGTCAACCCGCCCGGTTGTTCCGACCTGCGCGCCGAGGAGCCGGTCGGCTTCGACATGGGGGACGAGCAGGTCGAGATCCCCGTCGTGCTCGTGTCGCGCGCGGCGGGTGAACGCTTGGCACCGCTCATCGCCGGCGGACGCACGCTCTTCGACCTACGTCGCCACGCGGACTCATCCGGCCTCGACCTGCCCCTCGATGGCAGCGCTCGGATCGCAGGCGAGATCGAGATCGTCGGCAAGCGCGTCGAGAACGTGGGCGGCGTCCTGCCGGGCGTCGGCGCACTGCGCGACCAGTGGCTCGTGATGGGCGGGCACCTCGATCACCTGGGGATGGGCGTTTACGGCACGCGCTTTCGCGGCGAGCTGCACCCCGGCGCGGACGACAACGCGACGGGAGCCGCGGGCGTCATCATGCTCGCGCGCATGCTGCGCGACGAGGCGGCGAAACTGTCGGCGGGTACGCCGCGACGCTCGATCCTCTTCATCGGTTTCACCGCCGAGGAAGCGGGCTTGCACGGCGCGCACCACTACGTCGCGGAGCCGCTCGCGCCGCTCGCCGAGCACAGCTTGATGTGCAACTTCGACATGGTGGGGCGCATCGTGAACAAGCGCCTCTTGGTGGCGGGCGCGTTCACGGGCACGGGCCTGCCGGAACTCTTGGCGCCCGTCTTCGAGCGCAGCTCGCTCGACATCGTCCAGCCCGACACGGTGATGATGGCGTCGGACCATGCGAGCTTCTATCGCGCCGACGTGCCCGTCTTGTTCTCAATCACCGCGGACCTGAACGCGCACAAGGACTACCACACGCCGCGCGACGTCGCCTGGAAGATCAACCGCGTCGACGCGGTGGAGGCCGTCTACCTCTATCGCGACGTGCTGGCCGCCACCATGGTGCACCCGGCGCGCATCGAGTTCTCAGGGCTGCGCCGGGCCACTGCGCCCGGTTCCGAGGCCGAGTCCGCGGTCGCCGCCGACGCGCCGCCCGCTCGCCCGACGGGCATCACGGGCATCAAGGTTCGCTTCGGCATCGCCCCCGGCAACTACGACGACGCCGACCCCGGTGTCGTCGTGGCATCGGTGAGCCCGTCGACCTCGGCCGAGGCCGCGGGGATCGAGGCCGGCGACCGGCTCATGACCTGGGATGGCGACGCGATTCAGGACATTTCGAGCTGGATGCAACAGTTGGCCCAGCACGCGCCCGGGGACGTCGTCCGAGTCGGCTTGGTTCGCGGCGGGGAAAAGCTGACGCTGCCCGTCGAACTGTTCGCGCGCGAGTAGCGCCGGGCGCGGCAGGCCGTATCGTGTGCGCCATGTCCGAGCCCACGCCGCATCGCGATTTCATCCGTACGCGCGTCACCGCCGACCTCAAGGCCGGCGTCGTCGACCGTGTCGTCACCCGCTTTCCGCCCGAGCCCAACGGGTATCCGCACGTGGGGCATGCGAAGGCGATCTGCCTCGCGTTCGGACTCGCCGAAGAGTTCGGCGGCATGTGCCGTCTGCGCTTCGACGACACGAATCCGGCCGCCGAGTCCCAGGAGTACGTCGACGCGATCCAAGAGGACGTGCGCTGGCTGGGCTTCACGTGGGAGGGCGAGCCGCGCTTCGCCAGCGACTACTTTGAGCAGCTCTACGCCTGGGCGCTCGAGCTGGTCGACCAGGGGCTGGCCTACGTCTGCGACCTCAGCCTGGAGGAGACGCGCGCCTATCGCGGCACCGTGACGAAGCCCGGCCAGAACAGCCCGCAGCGCGAGCGCTCGGTGGAAGAGAACCGGGATCTCTTCCAGCGCATGCGCGCCGGCGAGTTCCCCGACGGCAGCCGGACCTTGCGGGCCAAGATCGACATGGCCTCGCCGAACATGAACCTGCGCGACCCGGTGCTCTACCGCATCCTCGGAGCGCGTCATCACCGGACCGGTGACACGTGGTGCATCTACCCGATGTACGACTGGGCGCACGGGCAGTCCGATGCGATCGAATGCGTGACGCACTCGCTCTGCACGCTCGAGTTCGAGAACCATCGGGCGCTCTACGACTGGTTCCTCGATCACATCTCCGCGCCCTGTCGACCCAAGCAAATCGAGTTCAACCGGCTCAACGTCTCCTACACGATCACGTCGAAGCGCAAGCTCGCGGCGTTGGTCGAGCACGGCACGGTCGACGGCTGGGACGATCCGCGCATGCCGACACTGCGCGGTATGCGTCGGCGCGGCTACACCCCGGCGTCGATCCGCAACTTCGTCGACACGATCGGGCTCTCGAAGGTGGACGGCATGATCGACATGCACGTGCTCGAGGACCATCTGCGTGCCGACCTGAACCAGAGCGCACGCCGGGCGATGGCCGTCCTCGATCCCGTCAAGCTGGTGATCGAGAACTACCCCGAGGACTCGGAGGAAACCTTCGAGGCGCTCGAGAACCCCGAGGACGAGGCGGTCGGCACGCGCGCCGTGCCGTTCTCGCGCGAGCTGTGGGTCGAACGCGACGACTTTCGCGCCGAGGCGCCGCGCAAGTGGCACCGGCTCGCGCCGGGGAAGGAGGTGCGCCTGCGCTACGCCTGCTACGTGACGGTGACCGACTTCGAGACCGATCCCGAGACGGGCGCCGTGACGCTCCTGCGCGCGACCTGGGATCCCGAGAGCCGCGGGGGCAGCACGCCCGACGAGCGCAAGGTGCGCGGCACGATCCACTGGGTTTCGGCGCGCCACGCGTACGCGGCCGAGGTGCGCCTCTACGACCACCTCTTCCGGGTCCCGCACGCGGGCAAGGTCGCCGAGGGCGAGGACTGGACCGAACAGCTCAACCCCGACTCGTTGCAGGTGGTCACCCAGGCCAAGCTCGAGCCCTCCTTGGCCGCCGCCGAACCCGGCGTGCCGTACCAGTTCGAGCGGCTGGGCTACTTCACGCTGGACGCGAAGGAATCGAAGCCGGGGGCGCCGGTCTTCCTGCGCTCGGTGACGCTGCGCGACTCCTGGGCGAAGTTCGAGCAGCGGTTGACCCAGGAAGCCGCGCGGAAGGACTCCTAGCCCGGTTCCCTCACCACGATTCGATCGGATTCGTCGTAGATCGTTGTCATGCCAAGACTTCGCGACTGAAGCGCGCGGAGGCGACCTTGCGGGTCGTCGAGCACGGTGAGGGAGGGAAGTCTTGGCAGGGCAATGAGATACGGCGAATCAGACGGATCGTGGTGAGGGAACCGGGCTAGCGCATTCCGGGACCGCGCCCCGTCCGGCGACTTGCACCAGGGATTTGCGCGGGACGCCCCTTGGGGCGACACTCGGGGATCCCCCCATGCCGCTCACCACCAGCCTGCTCGAGGATCTCGCCGACCCCGGCGCCTATCCGGATCGTCCGCGTAAGGTCGAGGTACGTGAGACGCGGCGCTCGTGGCTCTTCATCGCCGAGCGCTTCGTCTACAAGCTGCGCAAGCCCTGGCAGATCGGTCGCTACGACCTCTCCGACTACAAGGCGCGCTTGGACGCGGCGGACGAAGAGCTGCGGCTCAACCGGCGTCTGTCGCCCGAGCTGTACCACGGCGTCGTGCCGGTGACGCGCGACGAGCTCGGTCGCTTCGCCGTGCAAGGCGAGGGCGAGATCGTCGACTGGGCGATCCAGCGCTCGTGGCTGCCCGAGCGCGCGACCCTCGGCGCGCAGCTCTGCGCCGGCGCGGACCTCGGCGGCTTCTGGGACGACCTCGGCCGCCGCCTGAGTCAATTCCACCAACGCGTGTCGGGCGGCGCCTCCGTCTCCGCCTACGCGGACGCCGCCGTCCTGGAGCGCGCGGACGAGACGCGCGTCAAGGAGCTGCGCCGCTTCGTGCGGTCGCCCGACGTCCACGGCCGCGTCGAACTGCCGCTGTTCACCCAAGCCCAGTGGGAGGAACTACGGCGTAGCCACGACGAGATCTACGCGGACGCCGCGATCTACCTGCGGGGTCGCGTGGAACGCGGCGCCATTCGGGACGGACACGGCGCGCTTTGCATGGAGCACCTGTTCGCCGTCGATGGCCGCGCGTGGGTGATCGGCGCCGCCGCGCTGGAGCCGACCGCACGCTTCGCGGACGGCATGCGGGACGTCGCCAACCTCGCCGTCGACCTCGAGCTCGCCGGTCACGCCAAGGCGGCCGAGACCTTTCTCTCGAGCTATCGCAAGCACTCGGGCGAGCAACAGTTCAGCGTCTTGCTCGAGTTCTATCGGCGCGAGCGCTCCCTCGCGCGTGCGCTCGAAGCGGCCGAACGGGCGCTGGTCGCCGACGGCGACGACCGCGCGCGCTTTGCGCGCGAAGCCACGACGCTGGTCGTCGGGACCGCCGCGACCGAACACGAGCGCGGGCTGGTCTGGGTCGGCGGGTTGCCGGGATCGTGGGACGACGACGAGCTGGCGCGCGTCGCCGCCACGCAGGGCGCGACGTTGATCCCGGTGCGGCGCGACGCCGATGCGCTCGTCGCCGCACGCGCCGAACTCGCGCGCGGACGCGGCGCGCTGCTGGCGGGCGGTTTCTGGACGGCCGAGGATCGTCTGGCGCTGCGCGCGGTCGCCGAGCAGGCCGGCGTGACGCTCATTCCCGTCCTGGCGCAGGCGAAGGAGTCCGAGTGCCTCGACCGCCTGGGTGCCGATGGAAGAGAGATCTCGCACAAGAACCTCGGCGTCTGGATGCGCGCCAAGCGCAGGTTCCAGCCGCCCGAGGAGTTCGCCGGCTACCTGCGCTGGGACTCGAGCGATACGCGTCGGTCGCTCGACGCGGTGTTGCTCGAAGCGCGTCAACGTGGCCGCTGAACCGGGCGCGACGAACTTCGCGCGCAGCGTGTTCGTCGTGCGACCCTGCACGATCGGCGCGAATCCCGAGACGCGGGCCTCGAACCCGTTCCAAGAGGCCCGGACGATCGCGCCCGAAGCCGTGCTGGCCGAGTTCGACGGGCTGGTGCGCGCGCTCGACGACGCGGGGGTTCGCGTCGTCGTCGGCGCCGATACGCCGAGCCCGCCGAGGCCCGACGCGGTCTTCCCGAACAACTGGGTGTCGTTCCACGAGGAGGCCGTCGTCCTCTACCCGATGCTGAGCCCGAACCGGCGCCGCGAGGTGCGCCCGGAACTCGTCGAGCAGGTCGAGGCGGAACTGGGCGTCGTCTGGCCGCGGAGGATCGACCTCACCGGCGAAGCCGAGCGCGGTCGTTTCCTCGAGGGCACGGGTTCGCTCGTGCTCGACCGTGCGCGTCGCCGCGCCCTGGTGGGGCGTTCGCCGCGCAATCATCCCGAGCTGGTTCGCTCCTGGGCGCAGCGCCTCGGCTTCGAGTCGCTCGAGTTCGACACGCGCGGCCCCGACGCTCGACCGCTCTACCACACGAACGTCGTCGTCGCCCTCGGGCCGCACCACGCCGTCTGGGCGCGGTCGTGGGTCGCCGAACACGATCGCGCGGCGCTCGCGGCCTGGTTCGAGGCCACCGACCGCGAAGCGCTGGCACTCGACCCCGGCGAGAGCCGAGCCTTCGCCGCCAACGCGCTGGCGTTGATCGGCCGCGACGAAACCCCGCTGTGGGTGCTCTCGCGCCGCGCCGAGCGCGCTCTGCGACCCGCGTCGCGCCGGCGCCTCGAAGCGCATGCCGCCTTGGTCGTCGTGCCGCTCGACGCCATCGAGACGCTGGGCGGCGGCAGCGCCCGTTGTACGCTGGCGGAGATCTTTCCGCCGCGCGCTACCGAGTCGCTTCTGGGGCCGTCCCCGTAGCGCGCCGAGGGAGCGAAAGAGCTGCGTGAAGGTCCCGTGAACCGGAACCAGCGATCCACCGGATGTTGTGGAACGGCGTCCGGGCCAACGCTACGGTTCGTGCCATGATGAGGACGCAACTCGGCGAATTCACGAAGGACGTTCAGCGGGTTCTCGGTCCGCTGGTGGCCCCCATGAAGACCCTTCGCGACGCGCTGGCCGGCGCGTCGGAAGAGCTTCCGATCCAGGCGATGTTGCCAGGCCTGAGGGACGCGCATCACCGCCTGGAAGCGCTTCTAGAGAAGGTCTCGCAGCAACACGCCTACGCGCTGATCTTCGGGCCCTTGAAGAGCGGCAAGTCGACCCTGATGAACGCGCTCTCGGGCGCCTACGTCAGCGAGGTCACCAGCCTGCCGGGCTACCCGTGCCTGACGCGCGTGCGTCACGAGGAAGAGCGCAGTTTGACGGTGCAACGCTACGACGGGCAGTCCGAGCGTTTCCGCGACCTCGGCGCGATGCGGCTGCACGTCGCGCGCGCGCACGCCGAACTGGCCGAACGCATCCGCCAGGCCGAGCGCGCGGGCGAGGACTTCGATCCCGAGGTGCACCTGCGTGACGCGATCCGCACGATCGACGTGGGCATGCCGGCGGACGGGCTCAAGCGCTCGGGAGCCGTGCTGGTCGACACGCCCGGGCTCTACAGCCGGATGAAATTTCACTACGACCGCATGACGCGCGACTACCGCGACATCGCGGCTTGCGCCATCTTCGTGGTGAAGAGCGACAACCTGTTCCTGGAGCAGGTCTTCGAGGAGTTCGATCAACTCCTGCGTCTGTTCCATCGCGTCTTCCTGGTCGTCAACCTCGACACCAGCAAGATGGATCTGGCCCAGGAGGGCGGGCTCGTGCCGAGCCTCGAGCAGCGCGATCCGGCGCGCGTGATCGAGGCGTTCGAGAACCTCTCGATGAGCGCCGGCATGCGCGAGGCCGCGCGCACGGGACGCCTCAAGACCTACGCGATCGATCTCCTCGGGGCAGCCAGCGAGCGGTTGAAGCACGCCGATCGCAGCGAGGACGTGGATACGGCTTCGGCGGCGTTCGACGGCTTCCTCGCGGACTTGACCGACTACCTGGACGGCTCGGAGTTCCTGCACAACTTCCTGACCGACAGCGTGCGGCGCGCCGAGACGGTCGTCGAGGACGTGCGCACGCTGGTCGCGAATCCGTCGGTCGGCGCGCTGCGACGACGACTCGACGAGTTGAAGGCGCGGCGCGTGGTGCTCGAGGGCAAGAAGCGTTCGCTCGAACGGCTGCGCGGCCAGAACTGGGAGGAGTCGTTCGAGAACCTGCGCGAGAAACTCGGCAGCCTCTCCCGTCACCGGATCCAAGCCATGCTCGCGCGCGACCAGGAGAAGGTCGCCGCGATCATCGACGGCTGGATCGGTTCCGATCTCGCGCTGGGCGAACTCGTCGACGACGAGCTGAAGCCGCTCTTCGCCAGCAGCCGCCAGGAATTGACGCGGCTGGTTTCGGATGCGCTCGTGGACGAGGTCGCGCGACCCAGCGCCGGAGCGCAGGTCCCGACCGGCGTGCTCGAAGACCTGCGGACCAGCGGCATCCAGTTGGGCGACATCGCCAGCGCGACGGCGGAGGGCCTCGAGAACAAGCTTCAGATGCCGCGCGTCCCCGCGCCGTTGGCGCTAGCTGACCTGCCGATTCGCCGCTCGTTCTGGGAGGTGCTCCTGTTCCGTTCGCGCGAGCTGGTTCGCCAGCGGGTCTTCGGCGCGCCCAGCGCTCCCACGCGCCCGGTGCCGCGCGTGGTCAAGGCCAAGCGCTTCGCCCCCGACGCCAACGCGGAACTGACGCGCGTCGTGGCGGAGAACTACGAGACCTTCGTGCAGAAGGCGGTTCAGACCCTCAAGCTCGATCTGGTGCGGCGCTACGTCCAGGAGCTTTGCAGGGAACTCGAGAGCCGCCTCGCGTCGGAAGCCGCGACGATCCAAGCCGAGTTGAGTGGCGTCGAGCGTCAGTTCGGCGAAGGTCGCAGCGTGCTCTCGGAGCTCGAGATCCTGGACAGCGCCTCGCAGCGCGTGGCCGTCGAACTGACGCCGCTCGAGGAACGCTTCGCGCGCAACGTCGACGAGCTGGAACGCGAGCCGGCGGTGACGCTGATGCCGGCGTCGGCTCCCAGCCACGAGGGCGTGGAGGACGCTGACGAAGCAGACTCAAAAGAGCAAGTCGTCCCGGAAGCGCCGTCGGTCCGGCCGTCGTCCGCGGAACGCTAGGGACGCTAGGAACGCTAGGAACTCTGTCTAGTCCTCGAGTCCGAGCTTCTCCAGCTTGGGCGCGATGACGGCGCGGCAGTAGCCCTGCTGCTTGTTGCGCTGGTAGTAGTCCTGGTGTTCTTCGTCCGCGACGTAGAACTCGGAGGCCGGCGTGATCTCGGTCACGATCGGGCTTTGGAAGTCCGGCTGAGCCGCTGCCAGCGCGCGCCGCGCCACGTCCGCCTGCTCGTCCGAGTGCGTGAAGATCGCCGAGCGGTACTGCGTGCCGACGTCGGCGCCCTGGCGGTCGAGCGTCGTCGGGTCGTGCAACTTGAAGAACCACGCGAGCAGGTGTTCGTAGGGCAGGCGGGCGGGGTCGAAGGTGACTTCGACCACCTCGGCGTGGCCGGTGGTGCCGCTGCAGACCGCGCGATAGCTGGGGTCCGGTACGTCGCCGCCCATGAAGCCCGAGCGTACGCGGACGACGCCGTCGATCTGCTGCAGGACAGCCTCGATGCACCAATAGCAGCCGGCGCCCAGCGTCGCGACTGCGAGGTTCGAGGCTTCCGGGTTCGGTGCGGGGCTGGAATCGAGGCTCATGGGGCTGGCAGGGCGGTCGGTGGTGGGCGAGGCGGCTTCGGTGGGGTTCGACGCGGAAGTCGACGAGGAGTGGGCAGGACGGACCGATTCGACCCCTTCGCAGGCGACGAGCAGGATCGTGACGAGCGCGGCGAGGGGGAAAGGGAAAGCGCGGAAGATCTTGCTCATGGTCGAACTCTTCTGGGTGAACGGGCCCCGGCTCGCAGGCTTCGGACGCCCGTTGACCGCTTCAGCCCTTTAGACTGTGGGACAGAGGCCCCCCGACGACATCCAATGCAACGACGATTCCTGCAACTCGCGTGGCTGCTCCTGGCAGTCGGGCTCGTCCGCTCCGAGGTGCTGGCGCAGGGCGCGTACTCGGTCGTGCCCGACCAAGTCTACGCCACCGTGACCGACGCGTTGGGGCAGCCGCTGGACCTGGCGCTCGATCTCTATCTGCCGGACGCGCAGCGCGGACCGCGCCCGGTGGTCGTTTGGATCCACGGCGGGTCGTGGATCAGCGGCGACAAGGCCAACCCGCCCGCGGAGCCCTTGGCCGGTGCCGGCTACGCCGTCGCCAGCATCAACTACCGCCTCTTGGCCGACGCGATCTGGCCCGCGCAGTTGCACGATTGCAAGGCGGCGATCCGTTGGCTGCGCGCCCACGCGGCGCTCTTCGATCTCGACCCCGATCGCATCGGCGTCTGGGGCGGCTCGGCGGGGGGGCACCTCGCGCACATGCTCAACGTCACCGGCGATGCGACGACCGGTCGCGTCGGGGGCGAATCGATCGACCTCGAGGGCAGCGTCGGCGCGTACCTCGGGGAATCGTCGCGCGTGCAGGCCAGCGCGGCGTTCTACCCGCCGACCGAGCTGCTGCGGATCAGCCAGTTCCCCAACGTGGTCGACGTCGACGCGCCGGGCTCCCCCGAGAGCCAACTCGTCGGTGCCGCGCTCCAAACGGTGCCGGCGAGAGCCAAGTCGGCGGGGCCTTTGGCGTTCCTCGGCCGGGAGGACGCGCCGATGTTCTTCGCGCACGGTTCGATCGACGTCGTCGTGCCGATGGACCAGAGCGCGCACGTCGCCCAGGTGGCGCGCGATTCGTTCGGGCTCGACGTGGCGCTCGAGGTGGTGCGCGACGCGGGGCACGGGGTCATCGGTTTCCCGCCGGATGCCTCCTACGCCTTCTTCGATCGGGTGCTGAAGAACCTCGGAGACCCGACGGTCTCGATCACCGCCAACGCGAACCTGCTCGAGGGCGGTGGTGGCACGGGCTCGTTCATCGTCACTCGCTCGGGGTCGGTCGCGCTGCCGCTCGACGTGCACCTCGCGTACGGGGGATCCGCCGGCGTGGGGACGGACGTCGCGGCGCTACCGCACCGCGTCACGATCGCGCCTGGATCGCCCTCGGCCCTCGTGACGCCGACCGTGCTCGATGACGCACTGGTCGAAGGGACGGAGACCCTGCGCGCTTTCGTGCGGCATTCGGTCGAGTACCGCATCGACGCCAACGCGACCCAAGCGGAACTCGAACTGCTCGACGACGAGAGCCCCGCAGCGCTGCCGACGATCACCCTTGCGGTGCCGGATGACACAGCGACGGAGAACGGCGACAACGGCCTCGTGCGCCTCTCGCGCAGCGGTTCGCTGGCGAGCGTGTTGGCCGTCGACCTGCGGGTCAGCGGCGATGCGCTGCGCGGCCGCGACTTCCAGGAGCCCGGTTCGACGGTCGTGTTCCCGGTCGGTGCGGCTACGGCGGACGTGTCCGTCGTGCCGGTCGACGACGACATCGCCGAGCCGTCCGAACTGATCGTGTTCGAGGTGCTGCCGGGCGCGAACTACGCCGTGGGCGCGGCGCGCGTCGGCCACGTGGCACTCTACGACGACGACCGCACGTCGGGCGTTCCGATCCTGAACTTCGGTGTCTCCGATCCCGTCGCGGACGAGGCGGGAGAGTCGGGCCGTATCACGGTCTACGCGACGGACGTGTCCGGCGTGGCGACGCCGATGTCCGTGGCGCTCGCAGGCAGCGCGCTTCCCGGCATTGACTTCGCGATGCCGGGACCGCTGGAAATGCCCGCCTTCGGCCTCGTCACCAACGCCGAGTTCACACCGCTTCCCGATGGGTTGGTGGAAGGCGACGAAGAGGTCGTTGCCACGCTGCAGGCCGCGCCCGGCTTTCAGCTCGGCATCGTCGACCAGGCGCGACTTCGTATCCGCGATGCGAACGCGCCGATCCTCGGCCCCGCGCCGATCGCGTTCGAAATGACCTCGATGTCGATCGGCACGATGGCCGTCGCGTCGCTGTCGAAGGGGCCGCCCCTGGCGCCGTACGTGATCTACATGTCGCAGGAGCGCGCTTTCATTCCCTTGCCGATCCTCGCGTACCCCGTCTTGATCGCGCCGATCGACCTGATCGTGTTGTCGAGCGGATCGCTCGACTTCTTCGGCTCCCGCGACCTCGCGGTTCCGGTGCCCTACGACCCGACCTTGCTCGAGCGACGATATCACTTCCAGGCGCTGGTGCTGGCTTCGCCGATCCTCCTGTCGGAGCGCGTCGAACGCATTCCGACCGCGCCGCTCTAGCCCCGAGAGTGAACCGGCAGCGATGACCCCCGAGCACCCGTGGCACGCGGAACGCACGCTGACCGAAGCCGTCGTGACGCCTTGGATCCTGGAGGCGGCGCCCTGGCTCGCAGGAGCCGACGTGCGCGCCTTCTCGTCCGGCTGGGACAACGCGGCGTTCTTGGTGGGGGAGGACTTGGTCGTGCGGTTTCCGCGGCGCCGACTGGCGGTCGATCTGCTCGAGGTCGAGACGCGCGTCCTGCCGCACCTCGTAGGTCGCTTGTCCGTGCGCGTCCCCGCGCCGGAGCTGGTGGGCCGTTCGCCGGACGAGCAGGCTTGGCCCTTCGTCGGCTATCGCCTCTTGCCGGGCACGACCGCCTGCCGCGCCGGCCTCGGCGAGGACGAGCGCGCCGGTCTCGCCGCGCCGCAGGGGCACTTCCTGGGTGGCCTGCACACGATCGACGTCGCGGAAGCGCGCGCGTTCGGCGCGGGCGGCGACGTGCTCGGTCGGGTCGAGCCGACCGAACGCGGCGAGCGCGCCCTCGATGCGCTCGCCGAAGCCGCGACCGAAGGCTGGTTGCAGGCTTCCGCCGTCAGCGTCCTCGGGCGCATGATCGCCTCGGTGCTCGACGCCGAACCCGAACCGCGGGCGACCGCGCTCTGCCACGGCGATCTCTACGCGCGGCACTTGCTGGTCGAGGACGGCCGGCTGACCGGCGTGATCGACTGGGGCGACGTACACGTGGGCGACCCCGCCGTGGACCTGGCCGTGTCCCTGGCCTTCCTGCCGCACGCCGCGCGGCCGGCCTTCGAGCGCGCGTACGCCGCGCGCGCGCCCCTGCCCGACCAGCGCGGGCGTCTTTTGGCGCGGCTGCGCGCGATCGGACACAGCCTGACACTGCTGCAATACGGCCAGCGCGGCGCCGAGCCCGAGCTGGCCTTCGAGGCGCGCCGCACGCTGCATCTCCTGGCGCAGGAATTCGAGGATCCCGAGTCGTGTTCCCGCGGCCCCGGCAGGCTATCTTGACGCCCGTTCGTCGTTGTCCCCCAGCCGCTCTCCTTCTGCCATGATGTCCTTTCTCTGCAACACGCTCCGGCTGCGCCTGGGCTGCACCTGGGTCGTGAAGACCGCGGAGCCGGCCGTGCGCTGGAACACGACCGATGGGCAGGGCCAGCTCGAGATGACCGGGACGGGCGAGCCCAGTGAGCCTGCGCAGTGGCTGCAGTGCACCGTCTGCGGCAAGCGCAAGGATGCTCCCACGCGCGCCGAGGTGCAGGCGCTGCTCGGCTAGCCCGGTTAGCGCTCGAGCGCTGCGGAGCCGCGCGCGGCGCGCAGCAACGGCGCCAGGTACTCGGCGGCGGTGACCAGCTCGTGGGACGTCGTGTGCAAGAGGTCGGCGGGCACCAGGATCAGGCGCCCCTCGACGAGCGCCCGGAGCGAGGCGAGGTCCGGCGTCGCGGCGAGGTGCTCCTGGGAGAGACTGCGCGTCGGCTCGTCGAGCGCGGCGCCCACCACCAGGATCGGCGGATCGAGCGCCAGCAACCGTTCGTGATCGAGCGGCACGTGCCCGGTGAGCCCGGCCTCGGCCGCGACGTTGACGGCGCCCGCGAGGCGCAGCAACAGGTCGTACGTGGTGCCGGCGCCAGGCGTCGTTCCACCGCCGCCGTAGTTCGAGTAGATCAGGGCGCGGGGTGCGGGTTCGACGTCCGCCGCGCGCAGTCGCGCCACACGTGCGTCGAGCGCGGCGATCGCGCGCAGCGCCGACGAGCCCGAGCGCGCGTGCGAAGTCCGCGGGCTCGGCGGGGTCCTCGAGCCGCACGACCCGCAGCCCCAGCTCCTCCAGACTCGCGAGCGCCTGTTCGCCCTGCCACCCGTGCGCGATCACGAGGTCCGGCGCCAGGGCCAGCAGCGTTTCCGCGCTGAAGGGCGGCAGCGGCGGCAGGTGTTCGAGGCCGCCCAGCGCGCGGACCGCGGGCGAGTAGTCGCGGGCGATCTCGGGCAGAACGGCCAACCAGGTCGGTGGCGCTAGCTCGAGCACGAGGTCCACCGCGCCCGCGTTCGCAGCGACGATGCGGGGCGTTTCGGATTCCCGGGGTTCGTGGCGTCCGCAGGCGAGGACGAGCAGCACGGCGAGCAACGAGCGCGAATAGTGAAGCATGGGCCCGGGGAGCTTAGCGGCTACGATCGCCCACTGCCCGTGAACGTCACCGCCCCCTCCTCCCCCCGTCGCACGCGGGCCTTCGTGCTCGTGCTCGTCCTGGTCTTCAGCGCCGTCACCCTGGCCTCCTTGAACGTGGGGCCGGCGGGCAGCCTGGGCGCGCTCGAACTCGGACGCGGGCTGCTGGGCGTGCTGGGGTTCGACGGCGACGTGGACGAGCGGCTGCGCGGCATCGTCGCGCTGCGTGCGAAGCGCACGCTGGTCGGCATCGGGGTCGGCGCGGCGCTGGCGTATTCCGGTGCGCTGCTGCAGGGCGTGTTCAGGAACGATCTTGCGTCGCCGGCCGTGTTGGGCGTCACGTCGGGCGCGAGCCTCGGCGCCGCGATCGCGATCCTGGGTGCCGGCGGCTACGGCCCGGTCGCGGCCTTCGTCGGGGGCACGGGCTCGTCCTTGATCGTGTCGTTGTCGGCCTTCGCCGGCGCGGCGTCGGTCTTGGCGCTGGTGACGGCCGTCGGCACGCGCGCGGGGTCTGTCTCGGTGCCCACGTTGCTGCTGGCGGGCGTTGCGGTCAACGCGGTCGTCGGCGGCATGCTCGCCGCGCTGCAAGCCTTCGCGCTGCGTGACTTCGAGATCGCGCGCGCGCTCTTCGCGTGGGCGTTCGGTCAGATCGAGGACCGCGGTGCGCACGAGATCACCGCACTGTACGTCGCGCTCTTCGCCAGCGCGGCGTGTCTGCCCTTCGTCGCGCGCGAGCTCGATCTGTTCGTCGCCGGGGAACACGACGCGCGCTCGCTGGGCGTCGACGCCGCCCGCGTCAAATGGTTGGCGCTCGGTGCGGCGGGCCTCTCGGCGGGCGTCGCCGTCTCGGTCGTCGGTCAGATCGCCTTCGTCGGCCTCGTCGTGCCGCATCTCTTGCGGTTGGCGGTCGGGCGCTCGCACCGCATCCTGTTGCCGCTCTCCTTGCTGGGGGGCGCGACGTTCCTCGTGGGCTGCGATCTCGTCCAGCGTTTGTTCCTGGAAGAGCTGCATTTGCATACCGGCGTGTGGATGTCGCTGATCGGCGGGCCGCTCTTCCTGGTGCTACTCGTGCGCGACCGCCGGTCGTTGGAGTACGCGTGACGCGGCTCGAGTTGGAAGGCATCGAGTTCGCCTACGCGGACGGGCCGAGCGTGCTGGCGGGAGCCTCGCTCGCCGTGGGAGCGGGCGAGTTGGTCGCGCTCGCCGGCGCCAACGGGTCGGGCAAGTCGACCCTGCTCGCGATCGCGGCCGGGCTCGCGCGGCCGGCAGCGGGGCGCGCCGCCGTCGACGGCCGGGATGTGGCGCACCTCGCGCCGCGGCTGCGCGCGCGCACCGTGGCGCTCGTGCCGCAAGGCCTGCGGCGCTGGCCGGAGGCCGGGGTGCGCACCTTCGTCGCCGGCGGTCGCTACGCGCACCAGCGCGGGCTCGCGGGAATGACGGCGGAGGACGAAGCCGCGATCGACAGCGCGCTCGAACAGGCGTTGGTGGCGGACCTGGCGGAAGCGCGGCTGGATCGCATCTCCGGCGGGCAGCGACAACGTGTGCTCGTCGCTCGAGCGTTGGCGCAGGAGGCCGCGCTGCTGCTGGTCGACGAACCGACCGCGGCCCTCGATCCGCGCCATCAGTTGCGCGTGCTCGAGGTGCTGGCGGGTGCCGCGGCGGCCGGCGCCGCCGTGTTGTTCGCGACGCACGAGTTGCACCTCGCCGTCCAGTTCGCCGAACGCCTGGCGCTGATCGACGGGGGAGCGATCGTGATCGATGCTGCGACCGACACGTGCCTCGAGAGCGGCGCGCTCGAGGGCGTGCTCGGGCTGACGGTCGGTCGCTGGGAGACCACGCGCGGCGAGCTGGCGATGCCGCTGCCGCAGCGAGAAGCTCGTCCGCGCTGAAGCGCGAACGCTACGCTCGACGTTCCGCCCCGCTGTGGCGCAGGCGCGCCGAGCGGTCCGTTCGTCATCCTCCACCCGTGGTACCAGATGGGAATCCTCTCCGAGTTCAAGGCCTTCGCCGTCAAGGGCAATGTCATCGACATGGCCGTCGGCATCGTGATCGGAGCCGCCTTCGGCAAGATCGTGTCCTCGTTCGTCGCCGACATCATCATGCCGACTGCGGGCGTGCTGACGGGCGGCTTCGACCTCTCCAAGCACACCGTCGTGCTGCAAGGCGCGCGCGTGGCCGACGACGGAACCGACGTGGCCGCGGTCGAGTTGGGCGTCGGCAGCTTCGCCAACTCGATCGTCGACTTCACGATCATCGCGTTCGCCATCTTCCTCGTCGTGCGGGCGATCAACGCCGCGAAACGCAAGGCCGAGACGGAGCCGCTCGCGGCCGGTCCCGAGCCCGCGAAGGACATCGTGTTGTTGGGCGAGATTCGCGATCTCTTGGCCGCACGCCGATGAATCCGGCGCGACGCCCGCGCGCAATCTCCAGGAACGGCGATCGCACGGAAAACCTCGTTCCCCGCGCGTAACGGCGGCGTTTCGCGTGCGGCTCGCCCTTGGGGAACGCGCGCCGAGAGGCGATGATGGCCGCATGCTGCTGGCCGCCATCCTGCTCGCGAGCGCCGCGCTCCCGGCCGTCGACCTCGAGGTGCGTGGCATGACGATCTCGTGCCAGACCTGGGGCCGCGAGTGGGCGACGGACGGCTTCGCCACCGAGTTGGACGAGCTCTCGACGCTGGGCGTGAACTGGGTCGCGATCCACCCGTACGCGCGGATCGGCGCGGACGGCGCCGTCACCTGGCGCGCGCTCGATCCCGCTGCTCCACCCGACTGGATCGCACGCCCGATTCGTGAGGCCCATGCGCGCGGGCTCTCGATCCTGGTGATTCCGCACCTCGCGCACTGGGGCAGTCCCTTCGATCACCGCGGCGCGATCGCGTTCGAGGACGAAGCCGCTTGGCAGCGCTTCTTCCGCTCGTACACCGAGTGGATCACGACCGTGGCCGCGTGCGCGCGCGACGCGGACGCCTTCGCCGTCGGATCCGAGTTGGGTGGCACGACGCACCGCACGGATCCCTGGCGCGGCGTCGTGGCCGGCGTGCGCCGCGTGACGGCTGCGAAGCTGGTCTACAGCGCCAACTGGGACGAGTGCGAGCGCGTCGGCTTCTGGGACGCCTTGGACGCGGTTGGCGTGCAGGCCTACTTCCCGCTCAGTGTCGTCGACGACCCCGATCGCGACGCGTTGCGCGCGGGTTGGAAGGACGTCGTCCGGCGCCTGGCGCGCGTCCACGCGCGCACGGGCAAGCCGGTCGTCCTGACCGAGCTGGGCTACAACCTCTCGCTCGACGCCGCGCGCCTTCCGTGGGACCACCGTCAAGCTGCGGGCGCGGACGTCGAGCGCGCCCGTGCTCTGCAAGCGCGTTGCTACGACGTGGCGCTCGAGACCCTGGGCGCCGAGCGCGAGTGGCTGCGCGGCGCCTTCCTGTGGAAGTGGTTTGTCGGTGACGCGCGCGCCAATTTCCTCGTCGATCGACCCAACGTCCGTGCCGTCCTCGGGGCGCACTGGTCACCCTCCGAACCTTCGCGCTAAGCTTGCCTCCCATGAGTTCGAAACTCCTCGCGCTGCTGCTGTTCGCCACCGCCGTTTCCGCTCAAGCTCCCGCGGACGGCGCACGCGAGGCCATGTGGCCTGCACCGACCGCCCAGGATTGGGCGCGACCTTGCTTGATCGATTGGCAGCGCAGCTTCGACGACGCACTGGCCGTGTCCGAGGCCACGAACCGCCCGATCCTCGTCTGCGTCAACATGGACGGGGAGATCGCTAGTGAGCACTACGCGGGCATCCGCTACCGCCAGCCCGAGATCGCCGCGCTCTACGAGCCGTACGTGTGCGTGATCGCGTCGGTCTATCGGCACACGCCGCGCGACTACGACCAACACGGTCGACGCATCCCGTGCCCGCGCTTCGGAACGGTGACCTGCGGCGAGCACATCGCGCTCGAGCCCTTGGTGTACGAGCGCTTCCTCGACGGCGTGCGCGTCGCGCCGCGACACATCATGGTCGAGTTGGATCGCTCGGAGGTCTACGACGTCTACTACGCGTTCGATACGCAGTCCGTGTTCGACACGATCGAGCGCGGCATGGCCGAGCGCGATATGCCTGTGTCGGACCTTCCGCGAGACCGTTCGCTCTTGGAGCGCGTGACGAGCGCGGACAGCCACGACCGATCCGCGGTCGAGCGGGCCTACCTCGAGGGCGATCGTCCGACGCGCGTCGCGATCCTCGAGCGCGCGATCCAAGCCGGCGCCAACGCGCCCGTCGACGTGCTGCGCCTCGCGATCCGCGATGTCGACGTGGAGCTGAGCCAGCTCGCGCGACGCGCGCTGCTGGAGGCGACGACGGAGGGCTCGATCGACCTGATCGCGCGCGCCTTGCGCACGCCCATGCCCAAGGAGGATCGCGACGCCCTGATCGGCGCGCTCGATCGTCTTGGCAAGACGTTTCCCCGCGCCGCGACCTTGGCCGTCGTGTTCCGCGGACTGGCGGCCGACGCGGGCACGGTCGACGTGCGCACCTTGAGTCGCGCCCTGCTCGAGGCGGGCGAGCCGCGCTTCGATCGCGCCTCGACCGCCACTCGGTTGACCGAACTCGAGCGCGAACTCGGTCGCGGATTCGACCGTGAGAGCGCCGCTGACGACCCCGAGTCGAGGCTCGCCCTGGCGGAGGCGACGCTGGCGCTGGCACGCGCGCGCGCTGCCGAGCGCGAAGCGGCCACAGCGGGTGCCAGCGCCTTCGCGAAGCTGTCGCTGGAGGACGTGCGCCGCCAAGCGCTCGAGGCCGAGCGCCTCGGCGCCTACGGGTGGCGCGCGAACGCGGCGATCGCGATCGCCGAGTACCGCTTGGGCAACCTCGACGAAGCGTATCGCCGCGCGGAGACCGCGGTTCGCGCGATGCCCGAGGACGCTTCGGTCGCGCACGCGGCCGAAGTGCTAGCGATCTTCGGCGAAGCGCGTCGTATGGCGATCACGCGCTCGGTGCAAGCCGAGGAGGAATGGCCCGCCGAGTGGCTGAACGACGTGGGCGACGCCTATGCGTTCTTGCTCGAGCACCCGTTCGGTACCGAACACCACGTGCTGGCCCACCACGACTTCTTGCGCTGGTTGGGAGCGCACCGACGCGCGGACGAGGTGCTTGGAGCTGCGCTCGTGCGCTTCCCTGACGCGGCCGACCTGCACGATCGTTTGCGCACGCAAATCCTGCGCGAGCACGGAGCGCTCGGCCTCGAAGCGCACTACGAACGCTGGCTCGAAGAGGGGACCGGAACGCCGAGTCTGCGTTGGTTCGCCGGTTACGCGTCGATGGTGACGGCTGAGTACCACCGGCGCCAGGGCGAACGCGGCGCGTCGAACGCGGCCTACGGGCGCGCGATCGATCACTTCGAAGCCTGGGCCGTGTCCACCGCGGGAGACGAATCGGTCGCGGAGGAGCCCGTGCGCGAACACGCCGATCACTTCGTGGCGATGGCGTTCGCCGGTCGCGGTCGCAACGCGCTCGACGACGGCGACCTCGAGCGCGCTTGGAGCGAACTCCAGCGCTCGTACGAGCGCCGGACGAGTTCGGCGGCGAACCTGGACGGGCTCGGGTTCTCGTGCGTGGCGACGACGCAGATGCTCGCGTCGCGCGCCGCTCGAACGGGCCTGGACGACTTGGCCCAGGCGGTGCTCGCGAAGCTCGCC
>JBBDIB010000017.1:0-44316 GCA_040880665.1 Planctomycetota bacterium | reverse complement strand
CCTCACCGTGCTCGACGACCCGCAAAGGTCGCCTCCGCGCGCTTCAGTCGCGAAGCCTCGACAGGACAACGATCTACGACGAATCCGATCGAATCGTGGTGAGGGAACCGGGCTAGCTGTCCGGTCCAGCAAGGTTGTTCACTCGAATCTCTCCGGGCCGTCCGGGTTGCGTATCGCCCTCCGGGCGCCCAGGATGCGCTCCGTGGAAGAACCGATTCCCGAGACGTGGCCGCCCGCCGAGAACCCTGTCCTCGAGGCTCCGGTCTTCCCGCTCAAGGATTTGTGGCTGTTCCCATACGTCGTCCTGCCGCTGCACATCTTCGAGCCGCGGTATCGGCAGATGATCGAGGATTCGCTCGACGGACCGGGCCGGATCGTCATCGCGACGGTCGAGGAGGGCTCGGACGAGAACCCGATGCGCGACCCGACGTTCTATCCCGTCGCCGGGCTGGGTGAGATCGGGCGGCACGAGCGACTCGAGGACGGCCGCTTCCACATCTGGGTCTTCGGACTCGGGCGCGTGCGCATTCGCGAGGTCGACTCCGACCGCATGTACCGCCGCGTCGAGGCGACCGCCCTGGAGGAGATCGAGGTGCCGCGTGAGCGCCGCAAAGAGTTGCGCGAAGCCTTGATGGCAGCGGTGCTCGAGCGCACGCACGGCATCGCAACCATCCCGCCCGAGATTCCGCTGACGCATCTCATCGATCTCTTGCTGATGCGCATGCGGCCCGCAGGCGCGGACATGCTGGCGATCTACGCCGAACCCGACCGCGAGAGGCGCGCGGCCGCGGCGCTCGAGATGCATCGCGCCCTGCCCGTGCCACCGCCCGCGGAAGACGACGACGACGACGAGCCGTAGACGCGCGGCTCAGGCGGCGCCGACGCGCTGCGCGGCGAACTCGTTCAACTTCTCGGCGTCGGCATGGAACGCGCGAATGCCCTCGGCGAGCTTCTCGACCGCCATCGCGTCGCTGTTGTGCAGCCAGCGGAACTCGGCTTCGTCGAGTTGCAGGCGCTCCATGTCGCTGGCTTGGGCCGCCTCGACCGACAGCGCGCGCGACACTTCGCCCTCGCGCGCGGCCAGCTCGTCGATCAGCTTGGGCGAGATCGTCAACAGATCGCAACCCGCGAGCGCCACGACCTGGTCGGCCTTGCGGAAGCTCGCGCCCATCACCTCGGTGGCGATCCCGAACTTCTTGAAGTAGGTGTAGATGCGCTCGACCGAAGCCACGCCGGGGTCCTCCTCGATCGCGATGTCGTCCACGCCGCGCTCGGCCTTGAACCAGTCGTAGATGCGACCGACGAAGGGCGAGATCAGGGTGACGCCGGCCTCGCCCGCGGCCACGCCCTGCGCGAAGCTGAACAGGAGCGTGAGGTTGCAGTGAATGCCTTCGGCCTCGAGAACGCTCGCCGCGCGAATGCCCTCCCAGGTGCTCGCCAGCTTGATCAACACGCGTTCGCGCGGGACGCCGGCGGCTTCGTAGAGCCGGATCAGCTCGCGCGCCTTCGCGACCGACGCGCGTGTATCGAAGGAGAGCCGCGCCGCGACCTCGGTGGAGACGCGACCTGGGATCACGTCCAGGATGCGGCGTCCGAAACCGACGGCCAGCAGGTCTCCGAAGCGCTCGGGATCGCCGCCCGCCGCCGACATGGCTTCGTCGGTGATCGACCGGAAGCGCTCGTCGTCCGCGCTCTTCAGGATCAAGGACGGGTTGGTCGTCGCGTCGCGCGGCTGCGTGCGCTCGATGGCGTCGATGTCGCCGGTGTCGGCGACGATGGTTGTCATCGAGCGGAGGGATTCGAGTTGGTTCATGGGGCTGCTTGGATCAGTCGAAGGTCGCGATGACGGGCGCGTGATCGCTGGGTCGTTCGCGACCGCGCTCCTCGCGATCGACATCGATGCCGCGGCAGAGCGCGAGCGCGGGTTCGGTCACCAGGAAGTGGTCGATGCGCAGGCCTCGATTGCCGCGCTGGAATCCTCGGGTACGGAAGTCCCACCAGGTGTAGATCTCGCCTTCATCGGTGAAGTGGCGCAGCGCATCGACCAGTTGACCCGCCCGCATGACGCCGGCCAGCGCTTCGCGCTCGGGCTCCGAGCACAGGATCTTGCCGCGCCACTGCTCGGGGTCGTAGACGTCGCGATCGTCGAACGTGACGTTGAAATCGCCGGTCACGACCAGCTTCTCGTCCAGCGCAAAGCGACGCTCGATGAACTCGGCGCACTGCGCCAGCCAAGCCAACTTGTGCGCGTACTTGTCGGAGCCGACCTCCTTGCCGTTCACGACGTAGAGGTTCAGCACCTGGAAGTCGCCGACCTGCGCCGCGATCACGCGCGCCTCGACGTCGAACCGCGAGGCCAGCTCGCCGCCAAACCCGCGCGTGACGTCCTCGATCCCCCCGCGGGACAGGATTGCGACTCCGTTGTAGGTCTTCTGCCCGAAGGTCTCGATCGAGTAGCCGAGCTCCTCGATCGGCTCCCGTGGAAAGGCCGCGTCCAGGCACTTGGTCTCTTGCAAGCAGACCACATCCGGCCGATGTTCGGCGAGCCAGGGGAGCACCCGCTCCAGGCGGGCCCGAATCGAGTTCACGTTCCAGGTGACGATCTTCATCCGCGCCGAGAATAGGCCGTCCGCCCCGGAAGTTGAGGCTCCGTCCGCGGTTCGCAGTGTCGAATTCGGCGCGGGCCGCGTAACCTGCCCGCTCCGAATCGCCTCTTTCCACGCAACTATGCCGTCCCAACGCCGCCCCGAGCGACGCGGAGGTCGGCGCGACTCCGGCCGCGCTAGCTCCAGTACCCCCCGCTCGACCTCTGCCCCCCGCGAACTCACCCCGACGCTGGAGCCCCCGGACATCGCGACCTTCCGCGAATGGGAAGGGCTCGGCGAAGACATCCACGCCGCGCTCGAAGCCGTCGGCATCACGACGCCTACGCCGATCCAGCGCTTGTCCATCGGCGCCGTGCTCGCCGGCCGCGACGTGATCGCGAAGGCCGAAACGGGAACCGGCAAGACGCTCGGCTTCGGCGCGCCGATGATGGCCAAGGTCGATCCCGAGCGCGCGACCGTCCTCGGACTCGTCCTGTGCCCGACGCGTGAGTTGGCGCAGCAGGTCGCGGACGTGATCAAGATGCTCGGCGAAGCGCGCGGCATCAAGGTGGCGCTGGTCGTGGGCGGCGATCCCATGCACCCACAGATCAAGGAGCTGCAGGAGGGCGCCCAGATCGTCGTCGGAACGCCCGGCCGCGTGCTCGATCTGGCGAATCAACGCTTCCTGAGCTTTCCCTGGCTGGAGTTCGCGGTGCTCGACGAAGCCGACAAGATGTTCGAGATCGGCTTCGCGGACGACGTGAAGAAGATCCTCGCGATGACGCCGGACGAGCGTCAAACGCTGATGTTCTCGGCCACCTTCCCGCCCGAGGTCCTGTCGCTGGCGCGCACGTCGACGAAGGATCCCGTCGAGGTCGCCACCGCGCGCGGTCCGTCGACGGTCGGCTCGATCGAACAGAAGTGGATCAAGGTCGACGAAGACCAAAAGGCGCTGACGCTGCTACGCATGTTCGAGGACGGCGACACGGACGACGTCTACCTCGTGTTCTGCGAGCGACGCACGGACGTCGACCAGTTGATGCGACGCCTCGAGCGTTCGCGCTTCGGAATCAAGGCGCTACACGGCGGCTACGACCAGGCGGCGCGCTTTCGCGTGATGAGCGCCTTCCGCACCGGCGAGATCAAAGCGTTGATCGCGACGGACGTCGCGTCGCGCGGCCTCGACGTCGAGCTCGTCACCCACGTCGTGAACTACTCGGTGCCGCGCGAACTCGAGGACTACACGCACCGCATCGGCCGGACGGGCCGCGCGGGCCGCAAGGGCACCGCGATCACGTTCGTGGTCCAGCGCGAGTTCAAGAAGTGGGAAGAAATGATCGGTCGCACCGACTGGGACGTCGAGGAGTACGAGCCGCGACGCACCCACGCGCGCCGTGGCGGTAGCAATGAGCGTTCCCGCAGTCCCCGCGGAGGAGAACGCGAGCGCAACGCGGCGCCGCGCCGCGCGCAAGAGCGCCCGCGGCAAGACGAGCGCCCGCGGCAAGACGAGCGCCCGCGGCAAGACGAGCGCCGCGAACCGGAACGGTCGACGCGCACGGATCGCGACGAGACTCCCGCGCCGGAAGCCGCTCCCTTCGGCTTTCTGCCGAAGCCAGAGCCGTCGTCGCCGCCGGTGTCGGAGCGCGAGAAGCCCACGCAAACGAAGCCCGCGCGCGCGCGGCGCCCGCGCCGCGACGCCGACGCCCCTTCGAAACCCACACCGCCGGACGACGACGGTTTCGGCGCGGGCGACGACGGTTTCGGCGCGGGGCTCTAGGCCTAGCCATGTGTCAGACGTCAAAGTCTGAGGATCGACGCCTGGTGCGCCCGCGCCGCGTCGGCTAGGTTCCTTCTATGGGTGGCACGAATCCTTTCATCGGCGAGTCCCGCGTCGCCTTGCCGAAGGCAAAGTACCGGATCACCTTCCTGCCCATGCAGAAGGTCGTCGAGGTCGACCCCGAGGAACTACCGCTCGGCCGCGATGGCCTGCCCGGTTCGGTCCTGGATGTCGCCCTGGCGAACCATGTCGAGATCGACCACGCCTGCGGCGGTGTGGTGGCTTGCTCCACCTGCCACGTGCTCGTGCGCGAAGGCCTCGAGACGGCGAACGAAGCCAGCGAGGACGAGGAGGATCAGCTCGACAACGCGCCGGGACTCGAGCAGTGCTCGCGGCTCGCGTGTCAGTGCGTCCCGGACGGCTCGCAGGATGTCGTCGTCGAGATCCCGGGCTGGAACCGGAACCTCGTCAGCGAAGAGCACCCCTAAGAGTCGCACCCCGAGGAGTCGCACCCCGAGGAGTCGCACCCCCGAGGAGTCTCCGTCACCCGCGACGCAGGCTCCTACCTGCCACTCGAGGGGCGGTCAGCGCCCCTACCCTCCGCCGCCGCGGCGATGGCGCGACGCACGAACGCTTCGTGGCGGTCGATCCGAAAGTCGGCGCGCACCGCGTCCGCGATGCGTCCCTCACGATCGACCAGGTACGTGGTCCGGCGCACCAGGCCGAACGGACCTTCGACCTCGAAGGCCTTGATCAGGCGACGGTCGACGTCCGCGATCAACTCGAACGGCAGGTCATGGGCCGCGCGGAAGCGCGCGTGACTGGCTTCGTCCTGGTGGCTGACTCCGAGTACGCGGATCCCCTGCGCGGCGAGCTCACCGTGCAGATCGCGGAGCATGCAGGCTTGCTTCACGCAGCCAGGCGTGAAGTCCTTGGGATAGAAGAAGATCACCAAGGGACCCTTCGTCGCGACCTTCTTCAAGAGGGAGAGCCGCCCCTCTCCATCGGGCACCTTCACGTTGGGCGCCGCCATTCCGATCGTCAACATGGGACCAGGATGGAGCACCCCACGACCCGGTGCAACAGGGCGCTGTTCGCGGCACTGCGTCGGGTACGCAGTGCCCAGAGCGCGGTACACACAGTTCTCAGAGCAAGCCTTGCAAACGGCGCAGGGCGCGCTCCCCTGTGGTAAGCGCGCCCTGCCGTCGGTCATCGCCTGGCTCCGAGTGGGAACGAGGCGCGTGACCCAGAGGCTTACGGGAACTCGGGGTCGTCGCCGCCGAAGTTCAGGAAGTCGCCGTTCAACTGCTTCGTCCGGCTCTCCCAGAGGAGGCGGCCGGTCGTGAAGCCGGTGAACGATCCGGTCATGGCGCCCAGGAGGGCCGCGTTCGGGACCGACTCGACGTTCGACGACGCGTTGATGCCGTTGATGCGGGCCCAGCTGGTCTCGACGTCGCCCAGGCCGTCACAGTCGACGTCCAACTCGAACGGGCTGTTCAGCGTGTTGAAGAACAGGTAGTTGTCGTTGAAGATCGTGCCCGGGCCGAAGCCGGTGCCACTACCGATGTTGAACAGCAGCACTTCGTCCCAGCACTTGAAGGCGTAGGTCGCGGAGAGCTGGCGCTCGTTGTCGTTCCACGCGTCGAACTTGACGTTCGCGATGAAGTCGGTGCCGCCCGTCATGTTGATGAGCGCCAACGAACCGCCGGTAGCGGCGATGTGCGAGTCGATGTAGAGGTACTCCGGGATGCCTTCGTACTCGGCGCCGTCGAAGTCCTTGACGTCGTCAAGGTCCAGGTCGGTGTCGAGGCCTTCGGCGAGCGGCGACTCGAACGGCATCGCGTTCATGGCGTAGGCCGACCCACGCGAGGTGACGACGAGCTCCGAGCCGATCAGGTAGTTGAACGACCAGTAGGTGTCGAACGTGGCCGGGTTCTTCGCCGTGACGACGAGGTACCCGGCAGCGGCGGGCGAGTTGTGGCAGGCGGTCAACACCGAGAGGGTGTCGGCCGGCGTCAGCGTCTCGAAGACGTTGTTGACGTAGCAGCTGGCGAGCGTGTCGTTCTCCAGCTTGTTGACGTACTCGAAGTGAACCTGCGTGGACCCGGCGATCGGGTTCAGGTTCGTGTTCGTGACACTAGCGACGGTGAAGAACGGCGCGCCGCCGTTGGCTTCGGGGCCGCCGTTGAAGTCGAAGCCGGAGCGCTGGACCGGATAGACCAGGAGGCTGCCGGGGTTGCGGCCATCGGCGAAGATGGACGGGGCGAGGGCCGTGAGCAGCCCTAGGACGGACGCTTTTGCAAGCAAATGCATGATTCGAGTCTCTCCTCGGTGGGGATCTTGCGGTTTCGTGGTGATGTCGGGCTGGGCACATCCCTAAGGAACGTTACCTCCCGGAAGGTAGCGCGACACTACAGCATCTGCCTACCATCCGGGAAGGGAATTCCTAGGAAGTTTCGTGATTCTCGGGCTGATTCTCCAAGATCCTACCGGTGCCCCCCGCCTGGCTGTACAGAAAGGGTATAGGACAGGCGGCCAGTGACGGGCCACCGGTGGGCGAGCTTCCTGCCAAACATCCCTGGGGCTTTGCCCTACGCGCCTACGGAGACCGGCCACCTCGGCGCCGACGTCAGCGGCTCGCGCTGCGCAGGACCCGCCAGGCCTCTGCCAGACCGAGCTCCGTCCGCGATCCGTGCCACGAGCAGGCCTCCCCGTCCGTCAGGACGACGCGCTCGGGCGCGAGACCGGCGGCGGCGGCGACCTCCCCACGATGGACCGCCCGGAAGCGGTAGGGCTCGCTGGAGAGGAGCACGCGCTCGGCCTCGTGCAACGAGGCCAACTCGAGCGCGGGATACCCGGCGCCCGACACCACGTTCACGCCACCGACAGCGCGGAACAGCGCGTCGACGTAGGTGCCGGGCCCCGCCGCCATCCACGGCTTGCGCCAGATCAGGTAGGCGAAGCGCACGGGCGGAAGCGCGGCGGCCCGGCGCTCGAACTCGGAGCAGAGCGTCTCGATGCGACACGCCAACCGTTCCGCGGTCGCCGTCGCGTCGAGCGCGAGCCCCACGCGCCGCACGACCTGCGCTGCTTCCCTGGGCGTGCGCGGCAAACTCGTGCGGCAGTCCACGCCCGCCGCGACGAGGGCTGCGTGATCCTCGCGACGGTTCTCCTCCTCGTTCAACAGCACGACGTCCGGCGCGAGCTCGATGATGCGTGCCGTGTCGGGGTCCTTCGTGCCGCCCACGACTTCGACCGCCGCCAACTCCGCGGGATGGATGCAGAAGCGCGTGCGCCCGACGAGCGCCTCCGCCCGCCCGAGCAGCGCGACGAGCTCCGTCAGGCTCGGGCACAACGAGACGACGCGCAACCCTGGCTACTCGCCCTGGAGCGGCTCGACGGCGAAGCGTCTTCCGTCGCGGCGCAGTCGGCCGAACGCGTGCGCATCGTCGTGGTAGAAGAGCCCGAGCCAGTCGCCGTCCGCGGCGCGCGCGAACCACTCCGAGCGCTCGCGGAACGAGCGCTCCACGTCCACGTCGTACGCCATGATGTAAGCGGGCTGCACATGATGGGTCGTCGGGCAGACGTCGGCCCAGAAGAGCGCCGTCTCGCCGTCGCCCTCGAAGGTGAAGACGGAGACGCCTGTCGAGTGCCCGCCGACCTCGTGCGCGCGCACGCCCGGCACGATCTCGTGCACGCCCGTGAACGTCGAGCACAGGCCCGCGTCACGGAGCGCCGCGACGTCCTCGGGCCGGTACGACGCGCGCCGGGCGGGGAACGGCTCGAACGCGCTGGCGAGTTCGCGCTCGTGCATCCAGTGCCGCGCCTTGCCGCACAGCGGCGTCAGCTCGCCTGCGCGTTCGACGACGGCGGCGCCCACGTGGTCGAAGTGCGCGTGACTGATCAAGACGTGCTCGATCGAGGCCGGGTCGACGTCGAGCGCGCGCAGGCTCTGCTCGAGCGACCAGGCGCGATCGATGCCGTAGATCTCGCGCCACTTCGGCTCCCAACGATCCCCGATGCCCGGCTCGACGAGGATGCGCGTGCCGTTGCCTTCGACCAGGAAGGGGCGCAGCGCCAAGCGGATACGGTTGGCGTCGTCGGGCGGGGTCCACTTCGACCACAGGGTCTTCGGCACGACGCCCCACATGGCACCGCCGTCCAGCCAGACATGACCGTCGGACAGCGCGGTGATGCGCCACGGGCCGACCTCGACGCTCGCGGGGGTCCAGACGCTCAACGCTCAGCCCCGCAGGATCGAACGCGAGATGATCAGCCGCTGAATCTCGCTGGTGCCCTCGCCGATCGTGCACAGCTTGGCGTCGCGCCACATGCGCTCGACGGGGTACTCGCGCGAGAAGCCGTAGCCGCCGTAGATCTGGATGGCGTCGTAGCTGACGCGCATCGCGACTTCGGACGAGTAGAGCTTCGCCTTCGCGGCGTCGGGGCCGAAGTTGGCGCCGGCGTCCTTGAGGCGGGCGGCGTGGTAGACGAGGTGGCGCGCGGCCTCGATCTCGACCGCCATGTTCGCCAGCTTGAAGGCGACGGCTTGCTGATCGGCCAGGGTCTTGCCGAACGCCTCGCGCTCCTGCGCGTACCGCAGCGCGCAATCGTACGCGCCTTGCGCGATGCCGAGCCCGAGCGCGCCGATCGAGATGCGCCCGCCCTCGAGCGTCTTCATGAACGTCGCGAAGCCTTCCCCCTCGGGACCCAGGAGGTGGCTGCGCGGGATGCGCGCGTCCTCGAAGACGAGGCTGGCCCAGTCGGAACCGCGCATGCCGAGCTTCTGCTCGCCCTTCTCCAAGCTGAACCCGGGCGTGTCACGGGGCACGACGAAGGCGCTGATGCCCTTCGGGCCGAGAGACTTGTCCGTCACCGCCGTGATGATGATCGTGCCGGCGTAGTTGGCGTTCGTGCAGAAGCACTTACGCCCGTTCAGGACGTACTCGTCGCCGTCGAGCACCGCCGTCGTCTGCGTGCCGCCCGAGTCCGAGCCGGCGTTGGGCTCGGTCAAGCCGTAGGCGCCCATGTACTCGCCCGCGATCAGCTTGGGCACGTACGCGGCTTTCAGTTCCTCGCCGCCCCACGCAAAGATCGGATACGTGCCGAGGCTGACGTGGGCCGCGAGCGTCAGTCCGGTCGAACCGCAGACGCGACTCAGCTCTTCGACGGCGAGGCAGTAGGTCAAGGTGCCCAGGTTCGCGCCCCCGACCTCTTCGGGGAACGGAATGCCGGGCAGGCCCAGCTCGACGATCCGCTCCCAGGTCTCGACGGGGAAGCGGTGGTGCTCGTCGATCTCGTGCGCCTTCGGCTCGACCTCGTCCTTGGCGAACGCGCGGACCATGTCCTGGATCATGCGCTGATCCTCGGTCAGGTCGAAGGAGTGCTGAATCTTGGGCAGCTCGAACTTGGTCGGGGTGGAGACCGTCATGGCGCGACGTGAAGAGGAACGAAGGGGTAGTAAGGCTTGTAGGACGCCGTCGTCCGGAAGCCCGACAGGAATCCGAAGGCTGTCCCGGACACAGGAATCCGAGCCGGGGACGGAGTGTCAATCCATCTCGATGCGCCAACCGGAGGTCCGGCGCGCATCGCGGCGTGCGGGTGTAACGACACGGTCATCGCGGCCGTCGTCCCCGCGGCCATCCTCGCCGCGCTCACCGGCGCCCCGGCGGCGAACGGCCATGTCGGCACTGGACGTCTCGCGGTAGAAGTCGACGCTGCGACCGTTCCCGACCCACTCGATCAGCGCCGTGCGCGAGAACTTCCATTCGCGTCCGATCTTGCGCGCCGGCAGGCACTCCGAATGAAGAACCTTGTTGAAGGTCTTCACGCTCACGCCGAGCAGCTCGGCGGCTTCTTCGATCGTCAAGATCTCTCGGTCGGGGCTGCCGGACATCGGATGGAGGTGAAGGGGGAGAGTGGGCTGTGGCGGGTGGCTCAGCATCGTACCCGAGGCGGCTCGACTGGGGGGGCGCCGACTCGCGGCAGCGCGGCTCACGCCAGGAGCTTGCGGGCCACGACGAGGCGCTGGATGTCGGTGGCGCCCTCGTAGATCTCGGTGATCCGGGCATCGCGGAAGAGCCGCTCGACGTGGAAGTCGTCGGTGTAGCCGGCGCCGCCGTGGATCTGCAGGCATTCGTCGGCGCAGAAGTTCGCCGTGATCGAAGCGCTCAGCTTGGCCTGGGCGGCCAATTGACTGCAGGGCTCGCCGCGGTCGCGCGTCCAGGCCGCCTCGAGGGTCATCAGGCGCGCCGCACGCAGCCTGGCGGACATGTCCGCGAGCTTCCATTGGATCGCCTGGAACTCGCCGATCGGCCGACCGAACTGGTGGCGGTTCTTGGCGTACAGGATCGACGCCTCGAGGCAGGCCTCGCCGATGCCGACCGCCTGGGCCGCGATCCCGATGCGACCGCCGTCGAGCGTGTCCATCGCCAGGTGGAACCCGCGACCGACCTCGCCCAGTACGCTGGTCTTCGGCACCCGCACGTTCTCGAGGAGGATCTCGGTCGTCGACGAGCCGCGGATGCCCGTCTTGAGCTCGTGCTTGCCCACGCTGAGGCCCGGCGCGTCCTTCGGGACCAGGAAGGCGGTGACGCCATGCGTCTTCTTGACCTCGAAGTCACTACGCGCGTAGACGATGAAGAGCCCGGCGAAGCCGCCGTTCGTGACCCACATCTTCGTGCCGTTCAGGACGTAGTCGTCGCCGTCCAACTCGGCGCGCGTCGCCAACGCCGCCGAGTCGGAGCCGGAGCCCGCTTCCGTCAAGCAGTACGCTCCCAGGTGCTCGCCCGAGGCGAGCTTGGGCAACCAGCGCTGGCGCTGCTCATCCGTGCCGTGCTTCAGGATCGGCGCCGAGACGAGGCTGTTGTGCACCGAGAGCGTCACGCCCGTCGAGGCGCAGGCCTTGTTGACCTCGATCAGGACCAACGCGAGCGCCAGGTTGTCGAGGCCGGCACCGCCGTACTCCTCCGGGATGGTGAGTCCCCACAGACCCAGCTCGCCCATCGCGTCGAGCACGGAGGGGTCGAGCTTCTCCTCGGCGTCGTGCTGGCGGGCCTTCGGCAGGACGACATCGGTAGCGAAGTCGCGCGCCATGTCGCGCAGCATCGCTTGATCCTCGGTGAGTGCGAAATCCATCGGAGCGTAAAGGGGGTTGTGGAGGCGTGGCCGCCTATTGGTAGTCGTAGAAGCCCTTGCCGACCTTGCGGCCCAGGCGGCCCGCCGCAACCATGCGACGCAGCAGTGGGCAGGGTCGATACTTCGAGTCGCCGAGCCCCGTGTGCAGCACTTCGAGGATGTCCAAGCAGACGTCGAGTCCGATCAGGTCGGCCAACGTCAGCGGCCCCATCGGGTGGTTCATGCCGAGCTTCATCACCGTGTCGATCGCCTCCTTCTCGGCGACGCCTTCCATCAGGCAGAACACGGCCTCGTTGATCATCGGCATCAACACGCGGTTCGAAACGAAGCCGGGGTAGTCGTTCGCCTCGACGGGCACCTTGTCGAGGGCTTCCGCCCAGGCGACGACCTGCCGCGTCGTCTCGTCCGACGTCTCCTGACCGCGGATCACCTCGACCAGCGCCATCAGCGGCACCGGATTCATGAAGTGCATGCCGATGACCTGCTCGGCGCGTTGCGTGTGCGCGCCGATCTCCGTGATCGAGATCGACGATGTGTTCGTCGCCAGGATCGCGTCGGCGTCGGTCGCCTGGTCCAGCGCTTCGAACACCTGGCGCTTCACGTCGCGCCGCTCGACGACGGCTTCGACGACCAGCGGCACGCCGGCGAGTCCCTCGAACGACTCGCGGAAGTCGATGCGCGCCAGCACGCCCTCGGCGTCGGCCTGGGTCAGTTGCTCCTTCTTCACGAACCGCGCGAGGCTCTTCTCGATCGCGGCCCGCCCGCGCTCGAGCGCCGCGGGTTGCACGTCGATCAGCGCGACCTCCGCTCCGTGGGCCGCGAACGTCTGCGCGATGCCGTTGCCCATCGTGCCGGCGCCGACGACGGCCACCCGTTCGAGTCCCGCCACCTAGAGCGCCTCCACGGTCATCGAGACGGCGTTTCCGCCGCCGAGGCACAGGGAGGCCATGCCCGTGGCGGCCCCGCGCTGTCGCATGGCGTACAGCAGCGTGGTCAGGATGCGCGCGCCCGAGGCGCCGATCGGGTGGCCGAGCGCCACGGCGCCGCCGTTCACGTTGACCTTCTCGGGGTCGAGGCCGAGCTGACCGACCAGGGCACACGCGGCGGCGCTGAAGGCCTCGTTGATCTCATGCAGATCGAAGTCGCCGGGCTGCCGACCGACCTTCGCGGCCGCCTTCTGGATCGACACCTCGGGCGCCATCATGACCCACTCCGGCGCCAGCCCGCCCGTCGCGTATCCGGTGATCCGCGCCAGCGGCGAGACGCCCAGCTCCTTGGCCTTCGTCGCGCTCATCACGACCAACGCCGCAGCGCCGTCGTTGATCGCGGAGGCGTTCGCCGCGGTGACGGTGCCGTCCTTCTGGAAGGCGGGACGCAGCTTGGCGAGCCCCTCGACCGTCGTCCCCGCGCGGATGGTCTCGTCGGTGGTGAACTCGATCGGCTCCTGCTTGCGCTGGGGAACCGACACGCTGATCTTCTCGGCGTCGAAGCGGCCGGCCGCGGTCGCCTCCGCCGCGCGCGCGTGGCTTCGCGCCGCGAACTCGTCCTGGGCGGCGCGCGTGATGTCGTACTTCTCGGCGACTCGCTCGCCTGTGATGCCCATGTGGAAGTCGTTGTAGATGTCCCACAAGCCGTCGTGGACCATCGAGTCGAGCAACTCGGTGTGCCCCAAGCGCGCGCCCTCGCGCGCGGACGGCAGCAGGTAGGGCGCCTTCGACATGCACTCCATGCCGCCAGCGACGATCACGTCGGCGTCACCTGCGCGGATCGCTTGTGCGGCGAGCATGACGCTCTTCAAGCCGGAGCCGCAGACCTTGTTGACCGTGAAGGAGCCGACTGCATCGGGAATCCCCGCCGCCCGCGCCGCCTGACGCGCGGGGTTCTGTCCCAGGCCCGCCTGCAGCACGTTGCCGAGGATGACCTCGTCGACGACCTCGAGGGAGATTCCGGCGCGGCGCAGAGCTTCGGCGACGACGAGAGCGCCCAACTCGGGCGCGCGGAAGGAGGACAGGCCTCCCTGGAACTTGCCGATCGGAGTCCGACAGGCGCTGGCGAGGACGACGTCGATCACGGGAGAAAGAGGGCTAGGGGCGCGGGCGATGGTCCGTAGCGGCTCGCGGGCTGCGAAGGGTCGGGTTCGGGGAAGTCTCGAGCCGTGCGGACAGAAAGGGCAAGCAGTCTAGCGCGAGCGCCCGCCGATCGCGCGCGCCGTGGTGCGTTTGTCGCCTAGACGCTCCCTCGCCGCAAGCGCCGGGCAGGGCAGCGCGGGTGGAACGGTCCCAGTTCGGTCTCAGCCCGAACGAGAGCCCCCGCCCGATGCGACGGTCATCCCGGTCCGTAGGCAGGAAAGCGTTGGCGGGCGCCTCCGCGGGCGACCGGTCCCGCGGGGGTTGCTCCTTTTTGCCAAACTGGCACACTCGGCGGTCGACCCCTCCCGCTACGACGAACCATGAACCACTGCCGCGACTGCACGCACTTCCGCTCCGCACCCTACGAAGCGAAGCAGGCGGGCTGTTACTTCCCCGCGAACATGTCGCAGAAGCAATCGGCGCGCTACCTCGACGAGCAGCAGCAGCCGGGCGATCACCGCAAGATCAACCTGCGCGGCGACTGCCCCGACTTCGAGGCGCGGCGCGTCGAGCTGCCCTGGTATCGCCGGCTGCTCTCGCGCCGCGCGCTCTCGCTCGGCGCCTGACCGCCGCCTACGCGGCGCGCGTCGTCCGCGTGAGCAGCGTTGCGTAGAGCGCCTCGGGGCGGAACGGCTTCGAGAGATAGTCGTCCATCCCCACCGCCAGGCACCGATCGCGGTCGCCCGCCATGGCGTTCGCCGTTAGCGCCACGATGCGGACGTGCCGCGGCATGTCCGTCTGCTCGGCCTCCCAGGCGCGGATGGAAGCGGTCGCCGCGAAGCCGTCCATCTCGGGCATCTGGCAGTCCATCAACACCACGTCGAAGTGTTGGTCGCGAACGGCGTCGAAGGCTTGGCGTCCGTTCCAGGCGATCTCGCAGCGGCAGCCGGCCGTCTCGAGCATGCGTCGCGCGACGAGCTGGTTGACGGGGTTGTCCTCCGCGATCAAGACGCGCAGGCCGTTGAGCGCGCGCTCGGCGATGTCGCCGGTACGCTCCTGCTCGGAGGGCTCCAGCGCTTCCTCGCCGATCTTCATCCGCACGTGGAAGCGGAACGTCGATCCGAGCCCCTCGACGCTGGTGACGTCGATGTCGCCGCCCATGCGCTGACACAGCTCCTGGCAGATGGCGAGCCCCAAGCCCGTGCCCCCGAAACGCCGCGTCGTCGATGCGTCGACTTGACTGAACGACTTGAACAACTGGTCCAGCCGCTGACCGGGGATACCGATGCCCGTGTCCTCGACCTCGGCGACGAGCACGGTTTCCTCGCCTTCGGTGTCCCGCGCGGCCAGCCGCACCGACACACCACCCTGCTTGGTGAACTTGATCGCGTTGCCCACCAGGTTCAAGAACACCTGGCGCAGGCGCGTCGGGTCGCCGATCAGCACGGGCGGCACGCTGGAGTCCACGTCCACGAAGATCTTGAGCCCCTTCGACATGGCCGGCTCCTGCAGGATCTCGACCGATTCGCGCACGATCGAACGCGGGTCGAACTCGATCGATTCCAGTTGCAACCGGCCGGCCTCGATCTTCGAGAAGTCGAGGATGTCGTTGAGGATCGCAAGCAGCGCGACCGCCGAGCCCTTGATCGTTTCCGCGTAGCCACGCTGCGTCTCGTCGAGCGTCGTCGCCAGAAGCAGGTCGTTCATGCCTAGGATGCCGTTCATCGGCGTCCGAATCTCGTGCGACATGTTCGCGAGGAACATCGACTTCGCGGCCACGGCCTCCTCCGCGATCCGCTTCGACTCCTTCAGGCGGCGGTTGACCTCGACCAGTTCGGTCGTGCGCTCCATCACGCGAGCCTCCAGTTCGCGCGAGTCCTCGGCCAGCCGTGCGCCGCGCTCCTCGATCGTGCCGAGCAGTTGATTGAACGCCTGCGCCAACTGCCCGATCTCGTCCTCGCCGTGCACGGTGCAGCGCTCGGAGTAGTTGTTCTGCAGTGAGACGCGCTGCATCGTGCGCATCAAGCGACTCAGTCGCAGCGTGATCAGCCCCTGCAGACGCGAGCCCACGATGAACGCGATGGAGCCCGAGACCAACAGCACTGCGAAGAACACGATGATCAGCGCGCGCTCACGCTCCTTCAGGATCGAGAGGTCCGTCTCCAGGACCAGCATGCCGACGATGTCACCGCGCTGCTTGATCGGGCTGTAGACGGCCAGGCCCAGCGGCGTGTCGTAGGTGCCCTCGGTGCGCCACGGCAGCTCCTCCATCTGCTGGTTGCCGATGATGTACTCCGAGCGCACCTCGCGGAATCGGTTCCACAGGATGAAACGGCGAATGTCGCTGCGGTTGGTGATCGGCTCGATCGCCTTGCGCAAATCCTCCTGCGTGCCGTCGTCGATCTTCGGGGCGACGTTCTGCGCCATCACGCTCGTCATCACGTCGAGATCCTGAACGATCGCCATGCGATGCGACCGGCGGTCGATGGCGAGCCAGGCGGTCGCGGCGCCGAGCAACGCCAGACCGCTGGTGACGGTCATCAGCAGCGTCAGCTTGCGGCGAATGGAGAGGTCGCGGAGCCGAGTCATGAAGGAGGACGGGGCCTTCGCTCGCACACGATGTGCGCGTGGGAAGGGAAATGCGATGTCAGTGCGAGGTGGGCGTGATTCCACCGCTATCGGCCGGTTCCCTCACGAGCCTTGACGCCGCCACGAATCGTAGAGCTCCGAGCGGCGGTCCCGCGCGACCGGAACGGCACGGCGCACGCGCCGCACGCGCTCGGAATCGACCTCGCCGGCGACGAGACCCGCTTCTTGGCCGAGCTCGGAAAGAACTTCACCGTCGGGCGCGACCAGCGCCGAACCGCCGGCGAAGACCAATTTTCGCGTACGGCCGAGGCTTTCCTCGCCCACGCGGTTCGCTCCCAAGACGTAGGCCTGGAGCTCGACCGCTCGGCCCACGAGCAGTGCGCGCCAGTGCCGCGCGCGCGCCTCGGGCCACTGTGCGGGGACGACCACGAGTTCCGCAGCCGCGAGGAATTCGAGCGGCGCCGCGAAGCGCAGGTCGTAGCAGACGACGCCCCCCACCGCGGTGTCCGCCACCGACGCGACGCGGGGCGGCGCCTCGCCGCTGGAGAACGCGAGCGGTTCACCGGTCGGCGAGAAGAGGTGCAGCTTGTCGAAGCCCAGTCGATCCTCCTCCTCCACCAAGAGGTGCAGCCGGTTGCGCGGACGCTCGCCGGCCTCGGGCGACGGAGCGAACGCGCTGCCCGCGACGGCGACGCCGAGCTCGGCGGCGCGCCGTGCGAGCACCTCCACCGCGCGCAGCGACGGCTCGACGAACGCTGGGCTCGCGTCCGCGTGCGCGGGGAACGACGTCGGCCAGAGCTCGGGCAGGACCACCAGCGCCAGCTCCGCCTCGGCCGCCGCCTCGACGCCCCGGATCGCCTGGGCGAGGTTCGCGCCGAAGTCGCCGCGCTGCACATCGAACTGATAAGCACCGACTTGCATCGCCGCCCACGATAGCGATCGCTGGACCTGACGCGACGAGCCGCGCATGCTGAGCGCGTGCGCTCCTCCCACGCCCCTATCGTGCTCGCGGGCCTGGTCGCGGCGATCGGGGCCTGGCGCGCCGACGTCGTCTGGCGTCCCGCGCTCGCCCAAGAGGTGCTCGCGCCGGTCCTCGGTTGGGCAATCCTCGGCTTTCTGCCCGCAGGCCGCCCCGCGTCCCTTCGGAACCCGAGCGAGCGCGCGACGACGCTCGCCTTCGCCTACGCCGTCGGCCGGCTAGTCCTATTCGCGGGCGTCGGGCTCGTCCCGGCTTGGATGGCAGCGCTGGCGCTCTTGATCGTCCGGCGCGGGCTCGGACCCGCGCCGATGATCCCGGGCCGCGCACCCGCGGCCGAAGCGCCGACCCTCGGCGGCCTGGGCGGCGCGTTGCTCTTCGCGCTGGCGCTCGCGGTCCGTCTCACGACCGAGATCGACGCCTTCGCGCTCCTGGCCGCGGCCGTCCTGTTCGGAGCCGGCTGGAGGTTGCTGCGCGGCGCAGGCGCGCGCGCGCTCGTGGGGCTGGCGCTCGGCGTGGTTCCGCTCGCGCTGCTGCCCGGCGCGGTCGCGCTGGGTTCCGTTACCGCGGGGGTCGGTGCGCTGGGCGCGCTGCGGCGTGCGGATCGCCGACACCTGACCCTGGCGTTCTTCGGACTGGCGCTGGTGGATCTCGCGGCGCCGTGGGTCGGGCTGGGGGGCGGCGCCGTGCTCCTCGCGCTAGTGCCGCGCCCCTTCCGTTCGGACGCCTGGCCATGGCTCGCGGGCTTGGCCCTGTTCCTCGCGCTGCGCCGCTTCGTGTAGGGGCTCAGCGCCAGTCGCCGCCCGGCACGCGCCGCTCGATCGACACGAGACCCTGGCTCGGCAAGAGCACCGCCGGGCTGCCCGAACCCAGGTAGGACGCGGCCGGTCCCGCTTCGCGGACGACCACGCGGCCGTCGGCGTAGGTCGCGCGCACGCGCGTCCCGATCGTCAAACCGTCCAGGCGGCGCGTCGCGACCCGCGGGCCGCGGTTCTCGAAGACGCGCGTGCGACCGCCGCACTCCGTCGCGACGAGGTCCTCGTCCCCGTCGCCATCCAGGTCGCCTGCCACGAGGCATCGGCCGACGCGCGGCGTCGCGACCAGCTCACCACCCAGCTCGAGATCCAGGGACAAGCGCCCATCGACGTTCGTGAAGACCTGCGCCGCTTGCCGCCAGGTCTGCGCGTCGTCGTACAGCGCCACACGCTCGACGATGTGACCGTTGAGCACGGCCAGGTCGAGGTCGCGATCGAGATCCAGATCGAGGGCCAGGACGCCGAAGCCGACGGGCAGCCGCGTCGCGGCTTCGATGCCGAAGGACGGCGTCGCGTCGCTGAAGCGCGCCTGCCCTTCGTTGCGATAGACGGTGTGCGATTCGTGGTCGAAGTTCGTCACAATCAGCTCGGGGTCGAGATCGTCATCGAGGTCGCCCGCGGCGACGCCCATGCCCGCCTCGGTGGCTCCGAAGCGATTGACGCCGACGCCGCCCAGGAGCGTCCCGTCCTCGAAACGGCCGTCGCCGAGGTTGCGCCAGAGGTGATTCTCGACGCTGTCGTTCGCGACGTAGAGGTCCGTCCAACCGTCGTCGTCGACGTCGATCGCGACGACTCCCAAGCCCTTGCCGGGCGCGCCTGCGACGCCGCGCGCGACGCTCTCCTCCGTGAAGCGGCCACGGCCGTCGTTGATCCACAGGCGATCCGCCAAGCCCTCGAACTGGTCGGGATGACAGACCGTGCGCCAGGCGGGATCGCGCCGTCCGCACCAGGGCGGATCGTCGACGTCGATCGCGACGTAGCCCGCCACGAAGAGATCGAGATCACCATCGGCATCGGGGTCGAAGTACGTGACGGCGGTCGTCCAGCGGTCGTCGTGGATGCCGGCCGCCTCGGTCGCGTCGACGAACGCGCCCGTGCCGTCGCCGGTCAACCAACGGTCGAGACCGAAGTTCGTCAGGTAGAGATCGGCGTGGCCGTCGCCATCGCCGTCCCCCACGGCGACGCCCATCCCGTAGCCCGGATCGGCCGCTGCGCCCGACGTGGGCGTCACGTCGCGAAAGCGCCCGCCGTCGTTGGCGAAGAGCCGGTTGGTCGGTGCCGTCAACGAGCGCTCGCGATAGGAGCCGCCCTGCACGACGTAGAGGTCGAGGTCGCCGTCCTCGTCGGCGTCGAACAAAGCAGCACCGTGCCCCATGGTCTCTGGCAACTGACGTTCGTCGGTTGCGCCGCGTTCGTGTACGAAGCTCAAGCCCCAGTCCTGGGTGACGTCCAACAAGCGGCGCGCCTCGGGCGCGAGCGCTTGCACGGTCGGCGTGACCGGCGGCTCGTCGCCGGAGCACGCCGTCAGCAGCACCGTCAGCAGCACCGCGTGCAACGCGCGCTTCACCGCGCTTCCAGCTCGGCGATGCGCCGGAGGACCGCCGCGTCGTCGGGACGCTGGCGGAGCACCGCGCGGTAGGCGGCCAGCGCTTCCTCGAGGCGCTCTGCGCGCGCCAGGACGTCGCCGCGCCGCACGGCGAGCCGAGGCTCGAAATCGGCCTGGAGCTCGGCGCCGAGCAACCCGACCGCTGCGTCGGAGTCGCCGACATCCTCCTCGAGGAAGCGCGCCAGCCGCAGCACCACGGGGACTCGCTCGGCACCGGTGCTGTGCTCGAGCGCGCGAAGATACGCGGCGTGCGCGAGCGGCAAACGACCGATCGCGCGTTCCACGTCGCCGACCTTGGCGTGGTTCGGTCCGTGCGCCGGGTCGAGTTCGACGCCGCGCTGGGCGAAATCCAACTCGTCGAACAACGGCACGAGCCGCCGATGTTCCTCGAGCGCCACGCGCGCGCCGGGGACGTCGCCGGCGCCGAGCCGCGCGCGCCCAAGGCCGAAGTGTGCCGCGAGGCACCAAGGATCGCTCGCGAGCGCCGAGCCGAAGCGTTCGCAGGCTTCTTGGAAGCGCCCCTCGCGCAGCGCGACGCGCCCTTCCGCGGCGGCGACGCGCGCATCGGCGGCGCCCAGCCGAGCCCGCACCTCGGCGAGGACGCGATCGTGGCGCTCGAGCTCGCCCAGCGCCTCGAGCGCGTCCAGGACGAGGAAGGCTTCCTCGTCGTCCGCCGCGTCCAGCAGCTCGAGGGCCTCGCGATAGCGCGCGAGGAAGAAGAGGGCGCGCGCGCGCTCGCCTCGAAAGCGTGAACGGCCGTCCGTCCACGCCAGCACGTCCGACCAGCGCTTGTGCGCGAAGGCCAAGCGCAGCGCCGTGCGTCGCAGCTCGACGTCATCGGGCCGCACGACGAGCGCCGCGCGCACCTCGTCGAGCGCTTGCGCCGACGACGAGCCGGCGAGGAGCGCCCCGGCGAGCATCCATGCTGCGAACATGCGGGCACGATACCCCATGCCGCGCGGGTCCGACCCCCGACCGTCCGATCAGGCCGCGGAACGCGCCGCGGAGTCGATCAGCGTGCAGCACAACTGCACGAGCCCGTTGCGATCGATCGGTTTGGTGGCGTAGTCGTCGCAACCGGCTTCGAGGCAGCGCTCGCGGTCGCCCTTCATCGCATGCGCCGTCAGCGCGACGATCGGCATCGTCTCGCCCTCGGCCCGTAGCGTGCGGGTCGCCTCGTAGCCGTCCATCACCGGCATCTGCATGTCCATCAGGACCAGGTCGAACGCCCGCCCCTCGTCGCTCGAGGCGCGTACGGCTTCGACGCCTTGCAGGCCGTCCTCGGCGCACACGACCACCGCACCCGCCTTGCGCAGGATCTTCGAGAGCAGCACGCGGTTGAGCATCACGTCCTCGACGACCAGGATGCGGCCATCGAGCCGGGACAGCTCGGGGCGCGCCGCCGGCGCTTGGCTCGTCGGCTCGAGACGGCTGTCGCCCGTGATCTCGATCAGAGGCTCACCGCCGGTCGGAAGGCTCAGCGTGAACGTGCTGCCTTGGCCGGGCATGGAGGAGACCGTTAGCGTCCCGCCCAGGAGCTGGGCCAGTCGGCGGCCCAACGCGAGCCCGATGCCGAGTCCGCCCTGCTTACGCGTCAGCGAGTTGTCCCGCTGGTGGAACATTTCGAACAAGCTCTCCTGCTCTTCGACGGGAATTCCAGGACCGGTGTCCGTCACGTTGATGGAGAGCACTTCGGGCGTCGAGGTGAGCTCGATCCCAATGCTGCCGTCATCCACGCACTTGATCGCGTTGCCGACCAACTGGATCAGGATCTGGCGCAGACGCGCAGGATCCGTCGAGACCCGCTCGGGCACGGGCCCGCTCACGTGCAAGGACAACACCAGGTCCTTGTTGGCCGCCAGCGGCAGGAACATGCGCCCGACCTCGCTGGCGATGTCGAACGGCGACACCATCTGCGTGTTGATCGTCGTCTGCTTAGCCTCGACGCGCGCCAGGTCGAGGACGTCATCGAGTATTCGCAACAGGTGCGCACCGCTCTCTCGAATGGTCCGCTCGTACTTCTGGCGCTCTTCGTTCGTGATCCCGTCGTCGCAGGCGAAGTCCACGTACCCCAGCATCGCGCTGAGCGGCGTCCGGATCTCGTGGGACATGTTCGTCAGGAAGTCCGACTTGGCACGACTGGCCTCGCGCGCGGCCTTCTCGGCCTTGCGCAGTTCGATGTTGGTCGCTTCCAGCCGCTGCAGTTGCTCACGCTGGGCCCGCAGCGAGAGCCACTTCGCGCTGAGCGCCTCGGCGAGTTGACGCACCTCCATCGGGTCGAACGGCTTCTTCAGGATCAACAAGCGATCCGACTGCCCCAGCGCCTCGACGATGTCCTCGAACGAGTAGTCGCTGTAGGCCGTGCAGATCACGGTCTGCAGGTCGTCGTCCGCCGCCCACAGCTCGCGGATCGTCTGGATGCCGTCCAAGCCGGGGGGCATCCGCACGTCGACGAAGGCCACCGCGAAGGGTTGCTCCTCGTTCAACGCCGCGCGATGCAGGTCGATTCCCTCTTGACCCTGCAACGCGTGGCAGAGGTCGAACGAGCCGCGAGACTCGACGACCTCCGCGGCTCCGAAGAAGCCGGCGCGGGCGGCGTTGGGTTCGTCCGCGCCCGTCTCGGCCTGCAAGACCTTGTTGAAGTCGTCATGGATCGACTGTTGGTCGTCGATCACGAGAATGCGCCGCTGTCCGTCTTGGTTGTTCATGGGGATCACGCTGCGGTACGTACGGGTTGGACTTCTTCGAACTCCAGGACGAACGTGGAGCCACGCCCGACCCCATCGCTCTCGGCGAACAAGCGGGCGTCCATTTCGGTCGCGGCGTTCGCCGAGACGTGGAGCCCGAAGCCGTGTCCGTCCGGCTTGGTCGTGAAGCCGTGGTGGAAGATCTGCGACAGATCCTCTTCCTCGATTCCGACGCCTGTATCGATCACTTCGATGCGCGGCTTGCCGCCCACGAAGCGGGTGCGCAGCGTGATGGTCCGTTGACCCACCGGCTGCTCGAGAAGAGCTTGCTTGGCGTTCTGGATCAGGTTGACCAGGATTTCCATCAGCTTGTGCTTGTCCGCCACGACGCGCGGAAGATCGGCGAAGTCGCGTTCGATCACGATGCCTTCGGAGGGCCCGTAGGCTTGTTCGCACATGCGGAGCGCCGCTTCGACCTCGCGCTCGAGGTGCAACTGTTCGAAGACGCCACGCGTGCTGGCGTAGCTCTGCTGGCTGCGAACGAGTTCCGCGATGTGTTCGACGCCTTCGCACAGACTGCGCACTTCGTCGCCGAGCTGCGCGCGCTTTTGACCGAAGCCCCCGGCGAGTTGCCCGAGGAACGGCACGAGGTGCTTGCCGCGCGGGTCTTCGGTGACGAAGCGGCCGAGGTCGTCGCCCTGCGACTCGAGCACCGCGACGACCTCCTGCAGGTCGCCGAACGTCAGCGCATCGACGCGCTTGCGCACCATCGCCGCCGACACGTTGACGCTGTTCAAGACGTTGCCGACGTTGTGCAGAACGCCCGTCGCGATCTCGGACCGACCGGCGAGGCGCGCCGTATGCATCACCTGCGCACGGGAATCGGCGAGTCGCTCCATCATGCGGTCGAACTCACGCGCGAGCGTGCCGATCTCGTCGTCGCGCTCGATGCCCGTCCGCGCTTCGGTGTCGTCCTCTTCACCCACACGCACAGCATGCGCAGTCAGTACGCCGACGGGGCGAATCACGATCGCGCTCAGGATGCGCCACAGGGCCAACAGCATCGTCAGCGAAGCGGTCGCCACGGTGAGCAGCATGAAGCGCGCCGTGCCGCGCGCCTTCTCGATGACTTCGCGCGGGATGTCGGCTCGCAGCAGCAACTGCGGAATGTCGACGCCCCCGTACATGGGGAAGGCGCGCCACGCGCGCAGCGATTCGTCCGCTCGATCGTCCAACACCGTCCCGGCGGTGAACGGCGTGACGGTGTCGAAGAACGCCTGGTCGCCGCCGACCGAAGCCGGTGCGAGCGGCAGGATCTCGAAGCGGATCGCGCTCTCGTCCCCGAGCGCTGCCCGCATCTCTTCGTCGAGGAAGCGTCCGACGAGCACGACACCGTCGTCGACCCTGTGCGCTGCGAGGAGCAGGTCCAAGGACCGCGTCCCGTCGCGCGTCTCCGCCTCGATCCAGCCGGAATCGGCGGATGCGCCGCGGTGCAGGAAGGTCAAGGTCGGGCTCCCGTTGTGCAAGCCGCCGCTCGGAAAGAGCCGTAGCGCCAGCGGTTCATCGGTCACCGGGTCGACCGCAGCCAAGAAGTGGATCGGGACGAAGTCCTCGGGACCGAACTGCGACACGTCCACGTGACACAGGAGGTCGAGGCCTGCCTGCACCCGCCATTCGTCGAGTGGTGCGCCGCTTTGGGCCTGAATGGCCGCAAGCGCCGCCACGGTCGCCAAGTCGCGACGCTCGTCCTCGAGCGCGGCCAGGATCGCGTCGACGCTGGATCGCGCGCGCTCCTCCTCGACCGCGACGAAACTCGGCAGGATCCCGTAGTGAAATCCGACGTAGTCCACCGCGACAACGACCGCGATGAGGGCGACGAGCGCCCTCACGATTTTGGTCTGGAGGGACATGGGGATCGCGGTGTCGTGCAAGCCTCAACCGGCCAGCCGTTGGGGGATGACCGCGTCGGGCTCACGCTCGGCGTCAGGCGCACGGTCCGCGGCGCGCTGGCGCAGCGGCTCGGTGACCTCGTTGATCAGTTGGCAGAGTTCCTGCAACTCATCGGTCTTGCGCAAGCGGCAAGGGTCCAACTGCTCGCCCCGCTTGACGCTCTCCAGGTACTGCTCGAAGCGGTAGACGGGCCCCGCGATTCGGTGCGTCGCCACCACGCCCACGGCGAAGGTCAGCGGCAGCACCATGCCGAACGAGAACACCAGAATCTCGATCGGGAGTCGCGGCAGGAGGCCCATCAACATGCCGCCGTCGTCGGGCAGGCTCATCGCCGTCTCCGCCAGGCGCAAGCCGACGATTAGCGACTGCAGCAGGAAGCCGAGCGCCGAGATGCCGACGAAGATGCCCACGAGCTTCAGTTGAAGCCGGGGCTTGATGATTTTGATGCGGCGCTTGTACTTGACCTTGGTCATCGTCGTGAGAGGGCAGGGCCGGCCGTTGTGAGAGGCCGTCGCGGGACGTCCTGCTCATCGGCGGGAGAAAAATGAAGGATGAGGACCTTTCGCCGCTCGGCGGCTCCGGGTCCCACGGATGAGAAATCAGCGTTCGATGGAGCGGATGACGCCTTCCCACTCCGCGGGATCGGCGCCCAGACGAAGGCCCGTGATGCTGCGGAGCGCCTTGTGGGACGCGGCGCGGATCGAGGCCTCTTCGCGATGCAAGAGGTCCACGAGTTCGGCGACGCAGCTCTCGGCCGAGAGGCGCCGCAAGTACGCGCAAGCCGTGAGCACGACGGATTCCTCGGGGCGCACCAGCGCGGGGGCGACGCCCGCAGCTAGCGCCTCACGGTCCAGGCAGCGCGCGGAGATGTCGTTCAACGCCTGCAGGGCAACGTCGATCGGGGCGGTCGCCAATTGGTTGAAGCGCTCGGCGGCCAGGTCGTCCCACCAGGTGCGCTCGCGCTCGAACCACGAGCGCCAGCGCAGCACGTTGTCGTCGAACTGGAGGCCCGTCCCGACCGAGAGCCCGTAGGCGGCGGCGGTCCGGAGGTTCTCGTCGTCCGTGTCCAAGAGCTGGATCAAGTACGAGATCGACTCCACGTCGTTCATCGCGCCTAGCGTTCGGCAGGCGAGCCGCACGCAAGCGGGGTCCTGGTCGTGGAGGAACGGTCGGACCGCCTGGAGGGCGGACTGGCCGATGCGCTGGCCGTGGCGCAGGGCGACGACCTGCATGGTCTGCAGCACGAACACGTCCATGTTCGTGTGGACCGAGAGCATGCGCGCCAGGAGGTCGATCGGATCGGCGATGGGCTGACGCTCGACGCACTTGACGACCTCCATGCGCAAGCCGCTGTGCGCGTGGCGGAAGACCCAGGGCAACTCGGGCTCCAGCGCCTCGGCGTCGCGTCGATGCATCTCGGCCAAGGCCCGCGCGAACGCCGAGCGCAGCTTCGAGGGTGCGAGATAGCGCTCGCTCTCCGGCGACGCCGCCAGGAGGAGCGTGGAGAGATCGCTCACGGTGCCGATCCACCCCAGGATCTCGACGATCGTCGCCTTGGTCTCCAGGCTTTGCTCGGTCTCGGCGAGACCGCGCAAGTACTGCGCGCATACGCCGTGGGGCGCGTCCTGGAAGGCCAACTCGATCGTGGTGCGCTGCTTGTTGGAGAGGATGTGATCGAACGTCCCCTCCTTGGTCCACGCGGCGGGAATCTCGTCTCCCTGCAGGATCCAGAACAGCTCCTGGACGGGGAACGGACGCAGCAGCGCCAGCTCCTCCGCAGCGACGACCGCGGTGCGTTCGTCGTCGAGCAAGATTTCCACGGCGTCGCCCGGCGTGAGAGCCAGGATGCCAGCGAGCAGAGTAGCGTTCAGCATGGGATTCGCTCAGTCGTCCTAGCCCCCGAGGAGCCCAGCGAGGAGGTCGTCGGTCAGTCCCAGCACGGACTCATCGAGGTGTTGCGCGTACGCGACGATCTTTTGCGCTTCCTCCGCCGTCAACGGGACGCCGTCGCGTGCGAGGCTGATGATCTCCAAAATGTTCGTCCAGCCTTGGAAGTCGTCCCACAGGCCGTCGAAGACGATGCGGTTCTTGCTCTTGTTCCAGTACTCGATGCGGAGCGTGGGCTGAACGCTGGACTCGCTCAGCCGAACGCAGTCGTCGCGCTCGACACCCAATGCAACGAACGGATCGGAAGAAGCCGTTCCGAGATTCGACATCTCATCGATGCGCCACGAGATCAGTCGCGGGAGGAGGGAGCTGGCGGCGGTCCTGGCGAGATGCGCATCGAAGTGCAGCGACACACCGCGGTCGAGGCTGAGCGATTCGGCGACGAGCGAGCCGAACAGCTCGGTACCCGCGCCCACGTTGACGCTGCCGTTGGGCGCGTAGACGAGGCCGTGCAGCTCTCCCGACGCGGCGAGCGTCGAAGCGCCCGTGCCGGCGATCAAGAGCTCGAAGTTCTCGGTCTCGCGACCCACCTGATCGAAGCGCGAGCCCGCCTGGAAGTCGACTTCGTTGCGGACGTAGATCTGGACCGCGCCCAGTCGCTCGTCCACGAGCAAGGATGCGCTGGACATGAGCGTCAACGAGTCCACGACGAGGACCAGGGGTCCGTTCAACTGCAGCATCGTCTCGGCGCCCACGACGACGTCGTTGAAGCCGTGCGCGCCTGCGTCGATCACGACGGGCGTACCCGATCGCACGCTGCGATCGCCCGCTTGCTCGATCCTGGGCAGTGTCAGGGTCGGCAGGACGACCTCGAGGCCGTCTTCGAACTTCTCGCCCACGAAGACCGGATCACCGACGAAGGTCACGCTACCGAGCGGGCCCGAGGCCAGCGTCGCGGTCAGCGACGTCGGTTGGCTCTGGTCGGAGTTGACGACGATGTTTCCGTTCGAAGCGACTCTGGCGAGCACGGGCGGGGGGACTTCCTCACCGGAGAGCACGTCCAGCAGTCCGCCGACCAGGCTACCGCCCAGGCTCTGCCCGAAGCTAGCGCTCTCCTCCTCGGCCATGCTGGAGTCGTAGCCGTCGATCGCCGTCCCCGCCGGCAAGATCAAGTCTTGCTGCGAGAAGACGCCGAAGCGCGCTGCCCCCATGGTCGAACTGGCGAAGACCGCGCTCAGCTTCGTGCTCGCTCGACCGGCGAAGCCGGTCGAGGCCATCTCGACCATACCGTCCCCGTGATGCGTGGCCTCGACCCACACGAGTCCGTCGCCGTAGATGGCCGGCGACTCGGCCGATCCGATGTCGCCGCTCTTACCCGAGAGCAGCGCCAAGTAGCCCTCGGTCAACCCTGCCTCCGAGATGTAGAACGCAAGCTTGTTGTCGACAGCCAGCGCTTGGCGGCGCGTGGCCGCCGAGTTGAGCTGCATGAAGCTGCCAGCCATCATGCCGACCACGAGGACGACGATGAGCGAGAGCACGAGCGTGCTGCCGCGACGGGCAGCCAAGGGTCGGTAGATCATCATGGTGTGCACTAGTTTCTGCAGGTGACCGCTGTCTCTTCGTGAAACGTGATGACTTCACCGCTCGACAGCAGTCGGCGAAGCGTGAGCTGAATCCGAACCAGGTCGCGGTCCACGTCGAACGCGAGTCCGGCCTCGTCGAAGAGCGAGTTCTCGTTGTTGTCGAGGTCATCACCGCCAATCTCGTTCATCAGGTAGTTGGCGACCGTGTTGCACCAAACGACCGTGCGCGAGTTGTCCTCGAGGCCCCAGTACACCTGCTCACCGGTGTCGGTTAGCCCGATCACCTCGGGGTCGCCCATCACGACTTCCCCGTCCTCGAAGCCCATGTGCACTTGATAGCGCAGACGCACCGCGTAGTCCGGCGCCTCGGGTGCCGGCGTAAGCGATTCACGGCGTGCGGAGAGCACCTTCCACGCGATCTGATCGATCACGCGGTTGGCCTGGTCCTGCAGCGCGATGCCGCTCGATTCGGTCCGGTGCACCTCGCTCGCCTGCTGAAGCACCATCGCGAGCTTCGTCGTGATGACTCCGACGAGCGCCAGGACGAGCAGCATCTCGATCATCGAGAAGCCGCGCCGTGCGTGCAGTCCTTGGGATGCGTGGTTCACCGTGTGTCTCCCAGATCGAAGTCGGTCAGCACCGTGCGCATCTCGAGCGAGCGCGCGCCGTAGCGCCCTTGCCACGCGATGCGCACCAGAACGGGGATCGAGAGCGCGTCGTAACGATGATCCAGGGCGTCGATCATGTTGTCGCCGTTGAGGTCGCGGGGCATGTCGAGGCTCTCGTCGAGGCTGTCCTCGCGTAGTGTCCACAGGCCGTCCGCGGTGCCTGCGCTGGACTTCGTCTTGCGTTCCAACGCCACCCAAAGGGCGGGCATGACGATCTCTCCGACCGAGCCATCGTCGACCGATTCCAGCGGCCGCAGACCGCGCACGGGGAAGCGGTGCCCCGGCGCGGTCCCGAGGCCGTCGGGATCATCCTCCGGCGAGGCGTTGAACAGGTCGAAAACGTCGCTCAGCGGCTCGTTCCGCATACGCTCGAGGACGTTCCGCGCAGCTTCCGCGGCGAGCGAGCGCTCGCGACTGACGGAACGCATCTGCGCCGTCGACGTCACGATCTGCGAGAACATCGAGACCGCCACGACCAGGATGGCAATGACGATCATGAGCTCGAGCATCGTCGTTCCGGCTCGAGATCGTCGGTGTTGGGTGGAGGGGGGCTGCATCGAAACTGTCGTCGGAGGAGCGCGCGCTCGATCCGCCGTCCAGTCATCGACCCAGCCTGGCCCGAAAACTTAGACAGACTTCGATTGCTGGATTCGTGCATGGGAAATGCGTTCCACCCCTTCAATCGGCAAGGTTCAGCTCGGTGGGATCGATCGTCTCGAGCGGTACCTTCTCGGCCACTTCCTCCGCCGCTTCCAGCGAGTGCAGATAGCGCTCTTCCAAGGACTGGTTGAGCCGCGTGATCTCCGCGTCCGTGAACGGGACGCCGTCCTTCACCAGCACCGAAACCTTGGCAACCTCGGCCCAACTGAAGTCGTTCCACTCGCCCGTGTAGTCGAGCGGGTCCCCACTGCGATCCACGCATTCGATCTCGATCGAGGGGTTCTCGGTCGCCTCACCCAGCGCCGGCTGGCCCGTTCGGTCGAAGGCGAATCCGTCCGCCGCAGCCGCCCCGGCGAACTCGGCAATCCGTACGATGCGCCACGACACGACCTTGGGCAGCGAGGCCGAGCTGGCCCGTTTCGCCAGCGCCGCGTCGTAGTGAAGACTTGCACCCGCCGCGATGGCAAGCCCGTCCGCGACGAGCGAGCCGTGGCATTCGAGGGTGTTCCCCAGTTGCACCGTCCCGTTGGGCGCGTAGACGAAGCCGTACAACGCGCCATCCGCCGACAGCTCGGAGGTCCCGTCGCCGTCGATCTGGACGCGCAGCCCGAGCGGGTCCGAACCGAGCTGCTCGAACGTGCTGCGCGGCGCCAGGCGCATCGTTTCGCGCACGTAGATCTCGACCGCCCCCGCGCGCTCGTCGACGACCAGTGTCGACATGGCCTCCGCGGTAATCGAGTCCGCGACCAACGACAAGGGACCGGTCAGAACCAACGTCGACTCGCTCCCGACGGTGATCCGGCCGAAGGAGTGCGCTCCCGCGTCGACCATGAAGGGCATACCGTTGCGATGTTCGAGGTCGCTGCCACGCTCCACGACGGGAAACTCGATCGCCGGGAAGGCGAAGACGGCATTCGACTGCGTCACGCTGCCCCGCACGATCGGCCGGCCGATGAGGTCGGCGTTGCCCTTCGGGCCGTAGGTCAGGTTGCCGATGACCGTCGTCGGCGAGCGCTCGGACGATGAGACCGAGATGCTGCCGTTCGAGCCCAGCTTGGCCATGACGCCCGGCGGATCCTCCTCACCGGCGACGGGCGCGCCCGACCAGCCGCCACTCCGTCCGGCTTCGCTCTCCTCGGTCGAATCGTAGCCGTCGACGAAGGTCCCCACGGGCAGGGAGAGATCCTGGTTCGTGTAGATACCGAGCTGCGCTGCGTCGACGTGCCCCTGGCGAGCGACCATCGACAAGTACGCGGAGCCGCGCCCGCACGTTCCGTACGCCTCCAACTGAATGTGCCGCGCATCCAACTGCGTGGGCGCGACCCACACCACCCCGTCACCGAAGCGAGCGGGACTGTCCTTCGAACCCACCACGCCCGAGCGACCGGCGACGAGGCTGGCGAATCCCTCCGCCAGTCCGGCTTCGGCCAGATAGAAGGACAGCTTGTTGTCCACGGACAGCGCCTGGCGACTCGTCGCCGACGCGTTCAAATGCATGAAGCTCGTCGCCATCATGCCGACGATGAGGACGACGATGAGCGCGAGCACGAGTGCGCTGCCTTGACGTTGTTTCACTAGAACTCTCCCGGATCGAAGTTGGTCAGCAGCGTGTAGATCTGCAGCGAGCGATCGCCATGGCTGCCCTTCCACGAGACCTTCACGCACACGGGCAACACGTGCAGGTCGTAGCGGTGATCGACGCCGTCCACGTGCCCGTCGCCGTTGAGATCGCGCGGCATGCCGAGCTCCGGGATCTCCGCGTCCTCCCGCACGCTCCAGCGGCCGGTGAGCATGCCTCGGGTGCGATTCGAGGTTCCGTCGTCGCTGGAGCCGCCCGCCGCTGCCTCCAGACCCTGTTGCGTCAGTCCCTCGTTCGATCCTTCCGGCATGAACATCGCAGGCAGGTAGATCTCGCCAACGAACCCGTCGCCGTCGTCGTCCCGCGGACTCAGGCCGCGCACGCGGAATCGGTGCCCCGGCGCCGAGCCCGCACCCGCCGGATCGTCCGCCTTGGACGCGTTGAAGAGATCGAAGACGTCGTTCAGCTCTTCGTTCCGCATCCGCTCGATCATCGCCCGCGCCGCCTCGGCAGCCAGCGCGCGCTCGTGGCTGGTCGCACGCAACTGCGCAGTACTCGCGACGATCTGCGAGAACATGGAGACGGCGACGATCAAGATTGCCATCACGATGACGAGCTCGAGCAGCGTCGTCCCGCGACGCGAATGCTTGCTAGCGCTGAAGTTCGAAGGGCCCATGAAGGCGCGCCGCCGTCCCCCCTGCCATCGGTCTCGGGGCGGCCGCCTCTTCAACATCGACCTCACGCGGTGACGGAGGTGAGCCCGATTGCCGCTGGCGTCCCGGCCGTGGGACTGCCGGAAAGGCTTTCGGGCAGGCCCCTACGGCGCCGTTGGCGAGCCGCCTTCGATCCAAGCGACGAGCGTCCCCATGTCGTCGGGCGCAAGTTCCACGTCGGGCGGCATGTGGCCCTCGTGACCGAGCGGCAGGCGCAGGTGCTCGAGCATCACGCTCTGGCCGGGATCGTCGACCGCCAGGAGTTCGGGCCAGGCCAAAAGCTCCTCCAGCGAGTCGAGCCGCAGTCCGGCCTTCTGGGTCTCGCTGCCGTGGCACTCGTGACAGTTCGCCGCGATCACCGCCGCGGCGTCCGCGTAGGTCACGCGCCCACCGGGCGCGTCGGCTCGGCCCGTGCGGACCTCGTGGAGCGCGGGCATCGGCGGCGGCACGAGCGGCTCGCGCTCGTCGGTCGTCTCGGGCTCGTCGGGCTGGCCGGGCGCGCTCTCGGCCTCGCTCGCGGCCGGACTGGCCGCGGGCTGCTCGGGCGCCGGATCGTCGGGGGCCGGGTCTTGCTGCAAGGGACGCCACAGGTAGCCCTCGCCGTGCACGAGCGAACCCCCGAGATGTCCGTTGACCAGGACCGCGCCCACCGCGACGGCCAAGCACAGTTGATAGATGCGCCGCACCGTCGCTCCGCCGCTGCTCCGCGCCCAGAGCGCCAGCAAGAACGCGAACAACGACATCACGGCGACCAGCACGCCGATCCAGCGGTGAAGCCAGACCGTCTGACTGAGCGCGGTGCGCACCGGCTCGGCCTCTTGATGGATCCAACCCGTCCAGACCGCGACGAGCGCGCTGGCCGTGCCGAGACCGAGGCAGACGAGGATCGAGTTGCCGGGTCGCGGCTCGCGGTTCGGAGCGAAGAGTTGCACGAGTCCGGCTGCCGCCAGGAGGCCGATCGGGAAGTGGATCAGCGCCATGTGCAGGCGCCCCACGACCATGCCGATATCCGACGTCGGATCCACGAGACAGACGTCGCGGAACCACGAGGGCGCGTCGGCGTGGACCGGAGCCGCGATACAGACGGCGACCACGACGGCGTACGTCGCGACGGCGCGGAGGTGGACGAGCGTGCTGAGATGGACCATCGTGGAAAGGTGCGTCGTTGCCGAGTGGATCGTCGGGAAGCGTCGAAGCGGCCCGCTGAGCGTCATCTTGTCGAGAACATCGCAGCCGGTGGCGCGCGATTCCCAATTCCATCGCCAGGATGGCTTCGTCGACCCCGTTCCGCGCCCAAAGCGCAAAGAGATGCATTGCCAGTTCGCATCGGGGCCCGCCCTTGCGGCTCCCAGCCCGTCGCCGCCAGCATGACTCATTCCATTCCCCTCCAGCGCGAAACCGACGTCGGCGCGGTCGCGGTCCGAGCCGCGGATCGCATCGCGGCGCTCCTAGCGGCTCGGCCGGAAGCCGTGTTGCTCTTGCCGGCGGGTGCCACGCCGATTCCCGTCTATCGCGAACTGGCGCGCCGGCGCGTAGATGCGTCGCGCGCGTGGATCGTGCAGCTCGATGAACTGGTCGGGGTCGCTCCGACCGATCCGCGCAGCTTCGCGGCTTTCCTCGCCGAGCACTGGCTCGGGCCCTTCGCAACCCGGCCGGAGCGCGCGCTGCTCTTGGACGGATCGGCGCCGGATCCCGCCGCGGAGATCGCGCGTCATGCGGCGCGGCTCCGCGCCCTGCCGCGCCCCGATCTCGTGCTGCTCGGCATCGGCTGCAACGGACACGTGGCCTTCAACGAGCCGGGAACGACGCTGCAGGACGGAGCGCGCGTCGTCGAGTTGGCGGCCACGACCCGCGACGCGCTCGGCACTCACTTCGACGGCGCGGCGCCGACGCACGGCATGACCCTGGGCCTGGCGGAACTGTCCTCGGGTGCCGCGACCTTGCTGCTGGCCACCGGCGCCTCGAAGGCGGCGGTGCTCACGCGTCTCGCGACCGAGCCCCCCTCGCCCTCGTTGCCGGTCAGCTTGTTGGCCGGCGTGCCGAACGTCGAGCTCCTCGCAGACGCCGCCGCTCTGCCTGGCTGACGCCTTCCAAGAGGAGCTGGTTAGAGGCGCCGCACCTTCAGGTTCCGGAACCAAACCAGGTCGCCGTGGTCCTGCAGCGCGATGTGCCCCCGCAGGTTGCGCCCGTAGTCGGGCATGCCGGCGAACTTGCTGGCTTGGACGAGCGCTTCCCACTCGTCGCTCCACAGGCGGTAGTCGACGATGCGCTCTCCGTTGAGCCAGTGCTCGACGCGATCGCCCTCGACGACGAGCCGCGCGACGTTCCACTCGCCCGCCGGGCGCACCGCCGCGACGCTGGGCGCGTGCAGCGCGTAGTTCGAACCGGCGCTGGTCTTCGGCTCCTTTCCGTCGACGTGACGCTCGTCGTCGAGCACCTGCATCTCGGGACCTGTTTGCCAGACGTAGTCGTGCTCTTCGTCCACGCGGAAGAAGACGCCGCTGTTGCCGGCCTCGGTGACGCGCCACTCGAGACTCAGTTCGAAGTCGTCGAATTCCTCGCGCGAGACGATGTCGCCGCCGCCGCCGCGCATCACGAGGCAGCCGTCCTCCGCGACCCAGCCCGCGGGAAACTCGTCCTTCCGAAAGCCGCGCCAGTGTTGGCTCGGATCCGTGCCGTCGAACAGCGCTCGCCATTCGCCAGCCCCCGGGGGGTCTTCGGCTCCATCGCCATTGGCGGCACAGCTTGCGAGCGATGTGAAGAACGCGAGAGCGACGAAGGCAAAGAGCGTTTGCATGACGATCAAAGGGCGGCGCGGCGGCGCGGGTAGAGAGCGAGCAGGAGCACGAGACACACGAGCGACGCGTACATCGGAACGGCGAAGAGCTTCGTGAAGTAGTCCGACGAGTCGCCTTGGCCGGCCCACTTGGCGACCGACGTCGCCACCATGCTCCCCACGATCACGCCGCATCCGACGATGACCAGGTTGAACAGGTTCTGCGCGCTGGCGCGCACGTCGGGCCGCGTCTCTTCGTCGACGATGATGAAGGCCAGGAAGATGAAGCACCCGAAGATGATGCCGTGCAGCGCGATGCCGAGGACAAGCGTCACCATCGTCGGCAGCGGAATTACGTCCACGTAGGCGAACAGCGCCATCCTGAGCGCGTAGGCCGCGAGGCCGATCGCCAACATCGTCTTGCGCGAGAAGCGCAGGATCAAGAGCGGGATCAGCGCCAGGACGACGACCTCGGACATCTGCCCGATCGTCATCAAGCCACCGCCGCCCGCGCCGAAGACGGCCTTCATCCAGGCGGGCGACTCGAGTTGCTTCGCGCTCAGGAAGGCCTCCGCGTGCACGAAGTAGAACTGGTGGATGATGCTGACGGGGATCGCCAGCGCGAACAGCGTCAGGAGCGGGTTGATGCGCACCGCCTTCAACGCGCTCAGCGCGGCGTTGCTTTGCGCGCCCCGGTCCGGGGGCGTGTGCGGCAGGGTGAAGCAGTAGACCCCCATCGCGACACCGAGGAGCGCCGACAACCGGAACGCATCCGCCTTGCCGGCCGCCAAAGCCGTCAGCAGCGCATTCGGCTGCAAACCCTCGGGCGTGTGCCGAAACGCCAGCCAATGCCCCATGCTGAGCCCCACGACGATCCAACCCACCGTGCCCCACAAGCGCACTCGTCCGAAGTCGCGATCGCGGTCCGGGATGTGGTGGAAGGCCAGCGAGTTCGTCAGCGACATCGTCGGTGCGTACAGCATTCCGTACAGCGCCGAGAACAGGAAGAAGCCGCTGAAGCTGGCGATGTTCGGCAGTTGCCAAATCAGCGCCGCGCCGGCGAGGTGACTGAGCCCGAGGAACTTCTCGGTCGCGAAGTACCGATCGGCGATCTGCCCCGCGATGAACGGTCCGAAGATCGCACCGACCGCCCCCGCCGCGAAGATCCAGCCGATCTGGCTCTCCTGCATCTCGCGGTAGTCGTAGAGGTACGACCACAGGAAGGGCAGCCACGCACCCCAGATCGCGTACTGCAGGAACATCATCACCGAGAGCCGCGAATTGAGGAGCGGCGGCATCGGCGGCACGGTCGTCGAGGGTGACTGCATGAAGGAGGGGCTGGGGGGAGCGCGGCTAGCTGGAGAACGCGGCGTCGAAGGCGATCTTTGACGGTGGGAAGTCGAGGCGGCGGGTGAAGGCGGCGGCTTCCCGGGCGCCGTGCTCGCGATCCATCATCGGGTCTTCCCACTCGATCGTGAGCGGCCCGCGATAGTCGACGTGATTGAGCGCACGGATCATGCCTTCGAAGTCGACACGCCCGCGGCCCGGCGACCGAAAGTCCCACGCGCGCCCCGGCGTCCCGAAGTCGGTGTGCCCGCCGAAGGTGCCGATCTCGGTGTGCCCGTCGGTCCACCAGACATCCTTCACGTGACAGTTGAAGATGCGCGCGCCGAACTCCTCGATGAAGCGCAGGTAGTCGACGTGCTGATACGCGAAGTGCGAGGGATCGAAGTTGAAGCCGAAGCGCGGGTGCCCGTCGATCGCCGCCAGCGCGCGCCGCGTCGAGACGAGATCGAACGCGATCTCCGTCGGGTGGACCTCGAGCGCGAAGTGGACGTCGGCCTCCTCGAACGCAGCCAGGATCTCGCGCCAGCGCCCTGCGAAGTCCGCGTAGCCGGCTTCGATCTCGTCCGGCCGCACGGGCGGAAACCCGTACAGCAAGTGCCAGATCGAGCTGCCGGTGAAGCCGTTGACGACGACGCGCTCGCCGCTCTCCTTCAGGCGAGCCCGCACGGCGTCCGGCGCCGCGTCGAACAACCGCCGCGCCGCGCGCGCCGTGTCCCGCATCTCGTCGGCCGCGCGCCGCCGCACGCCCTCGGGCTTGCCGTCGCCCCACACGCGCTCCGGCAGGATCGCCCGATGCCGTTCGTCGATCCGGTCGCAGACCGCCTGGCCAACGAGGTGCGCGCTGATGGCGAAGCAGCCCAGCCCGTGCCGCTCCAGGATCTCCCAGCGCCCAGCGACGTAGTCGTCGTCGCTCAGCGCGCGCGCCACGTCGAAGTGATCGCCCCAACAGGCGAGTTCCAGGCCGTCGTAGCCGAACGACTTGGCCTTCGCCGCGAGGTCGTCGAGGGTGAGGTCGGCCCACTGGCCGGTGAAGAGACAGACGGGTCGAGTCATGGGTCCATCGGAAGCGGTTGCCGTCGAGCGCGCGTCATCCTACGGCGCTCGCCCCCCGCGATCCTCACTCGATCGTGCTGAGTCGCACGGCCCGGCGCTCTTCCGCGGCGACCAGCGCCGCCGCCAGCACGCGCTGGGTCTCGTACGCGTCGGCGAAGTCCGCCAGCGGCACCTCGGGCTCTTCGCCCCCCAGCACTCGCAACATGTCCGCCACCTGGTTGACGAACCCGTGCTCGTAGCCGAGCCCGTGTCCCGGCGGCCACCAGTTCGCCACGAACGGATGCGCGTTGGCCGTCGTGCACTGGATCCGCCGCCAGCCCCCTTCGCGCGGCCCGTCCGCGGCGTCGTGGAACTCGAGCACGTTCATGTTCTCGAAGTCGAAGCGCACCGACCCCAGCTCGCCGTTCAACTCGATCGAGTTCGCGTTCTCGTGCGGCCCCGCCACCCGCGACGCCTCGAACGTGCCCAGCGTCCCCGACTCGAACGTCGCCAGAAAGGCCAACGCGTCGTCCACGTCGCTCTTCATCGTGCCGCCGTCCTCGGTCGGCCGCTCAGGATGGAACGTCCGCGCCACGGCGCCGTGTACCTCCGCGATCTCGTCGCCGGTCAAGAAGCGCGCCAAGTCGATCGAGTGCGCGTTCAAGTCGCCGTGCGCGCCCGAGCCCGCGAGCTCCTTCCGAAACCGCCACGACCCCGGCGTCTCGGGCCCGCCCCAGTTCTGGAGGTAGCGCGCGCGCACATGGTAGATGCGGCCCAGGCGACCCTCGCGCACGAACCGGTACGCCGTCGCGATCGCCGGGCAACGCCGGTAGTTGAACCACACGAAGGTCTGCCCCGCGGCGTCCGCCGCCGCGTCGCGCATGGCGCGTGCATCCTCGAGCGTGCCGGCCAGCGGCTTCTCGCAAGCGACGTGTTTGCCCGCCGCGAGCGCCGCCAGCGCGGGCTTCGCATGCAGGTGATTCGGCGTCCCGACGTCGACGAGCTCGACCTCCGGGTCCACGACCAGCTCGCGCCAGTCCGTCGTCGCGTGCTGCCAACCCCAGCGCTCCGCGAACTCGACCAGCGCCGCTTCATCGCGAGCGCACGCCTTCCAGAGCACCGGCACCAGCGGCGTCTCGAAGAACTTCGCCACCTGCCCATACGCGTTCGAATGCGCCCGCCCCATGAACTTGGTGCCCAGCAACCCGACTCGAAGTTCCTTGACCATGCCGGGAGCCTCCCGCACGGCGCGCGTCGACGCAAGCGCGCGCAGCGTTAGATGCGGAGCTTCGCGGTCGAGTCGCCGAGGCGCGCGACGTCGACTCCCGCCGCTTCCAAGAGACCGAGGTGCATGTTCATCATCGGCGTGTGCTTCGCCACGCGCTCGTGGCGTGCCGCGCCCAAGGTGCCCGCGCCGTTGCCCGCGACGAGCACGGGCAGGTTCTCGTGCTGGTGCCGGTTCCCGTCGGCAAGGCCGCTGCCGTAGACGATGATCGTCTCGTCGTAAACGCTCGAATCGCCGAGCGGGCTCGCCTTCAGCGCGTCGAAGACGCTTGCCAGGAGCTCGGTGTGGTAGCGGTTGATGCGACGAATCGCGCCGACCTTGTCCGCTTCCTCCCGGTGGTGCGAGAGCGAATGGTGACCCTCTTTCACACCCAGTTGACGGTACGCGCGGTTCGAGCCTTCGTTCGCGAACATGAACGTCGCGACGCGCGTCTGGTCGGTCGCCAGGGCGAGCGCCAAGAGATCGCGCAAAAGTTCGAGCCGCTTCGCGTACGAGCCCGGATCGGCCTCGGGGCGTTCGAAGGGCGCGTCCAAGTGCTCGCTCGAACTTTCGAGCCGCCGCTCGAGTTCGCGCACGGAATCGAGATAGCTGTCGAGCCGCGTACCGTCCTCGCGACCGAGCGCGCGACCCAGGCGCTGCGCGTCGGCGCGCACGAGGTCGAGCACGCTGCCCCGCGTCGCCAAGCGCGCATCGCGCGCCGCGTCGGACTCGCCAGGCCACCCCCGCCGACACAACCGATCGAACAAGGCGCGCGGATCGGTCTCCTTCCCCGCGGGCACCGTCGGCGACGTCCACGAGACGTTGGTCGAGTACGCGCACGCATAGCCCGAATCGCACTGCCCAGAGTTCCGCGCCCCTTCGACACCCACCGCCAGCGACGCGAAGCGCGTCGCCCGCCCGAGTCGCTGCGCCGCGACCTGGTCCGCCGAGACGCCGAGCCGCACGGCACCCGCTTCCTTCAACGGCTGCACGCCCGTCAACCACGTCGCGCCGGCGCGCGCGTGATCGCCCGGCCCATCGCCATTCGCGCGCCCGGTCGCGTGCGTCAAGCCGCTGATCACGCGCAAACTGTCGCGGTGTCGCTCGAGCGGCGCCAACGCCGGCGGAAGCTCCGCCGGCAGCGCGCCGACCTCGGCCGGCGTCCAATCCGCCATGTGCACGCCGTTCGGCACGTAGATCCACAAGAGCCGCGGCGTACGCGCGACCTGCCGAGCGCCGGCCACGCCCTCCAGCCAAGGCAACGCGAGCGCGGCACCGGCACCGGCGAGGAACGTGCGACGGGCAAGATGCTTCGAGTGCTTCATCGGTCGTGGCGGAACGCAGGAGAGGCGACGATCGCATGGATCAGCGTACTCGCGGACTCGCGTGCGCCGTCGAACGATTCGCCGCTCGGCCGCGAGCGGGCGCGGCCAACCAACGCATCGGCGTGCTGGGCCGCGCGCTCAGGATGGTCCTTCGATCTCGGCGAGCATGACAGCAGCTCGCCTTCGTGCGCCAAGGCGGTTGTAATCCTCGAACTTCATCGCCGCGTAGCAAGCGGACTCGAAGTAGGCCGCGAGGCAATCTTCTGGATCGAGCCCCAGTCGAGTACGAGTGGTCTGGATCTCCGCTCCGGTCGCAAGAAGTTCGTCAGTCGCCGCATTACCCAACCTCGGGCCCCAGTCCACGGGCACGAGGTGTGATGCCATGAAGAACAAGTCGTCACCACCAGAGGCGCACTCCCGAAGCCCAGCGAGAAGCGCCCCTCGAAAGCCTGCCTCGAGTTGATCGAGTTGATCGAACTGCTTCTGTCGACGTCCCATGTGTCGGCCTAACGTCTTGTCGATCAGTGGTGGCCGCGGGAGCGAGCGAAGCGAGCGGGCGCGGCCACCCACTGCATCGGCGTGTTGGGAAGCCTAACCACGATGTCAGGTCCGCGCGTCCCCCTTCCGTTCGGGGAGCCCGCGAATGGAAGTCCAGTACTCCTCCCGAACGTCCTCATCGATCTCGACAGGCACCCCACCGCCATAGAGTCGGTCTGCACCGTCCTTGCGACAGCCGGAGATCCAAAACTCTTCGCTCGTCTCGAGATCGAAGTAGTTCGACTTGAAGCCCTGCCCCCCGAGACTCTGGAACTTCCTTCTACCGTAGTGGAGCGTCTTGCCAGTTTTGGAGAAGGTGACGCGGCCGATCCGAGCGGGACCATTGAGGCTTGTCGACTTGTCCTCGATGTACATGATCCGAGATTGCATTGCTCTGCACCTTGCCTGCCTAACGCCAATTCGACGGACATGGGTCGCGGGGTGGCTGGAGGTTCGGCCGATTTGCGTACCGCGGGGCCGGACGCCCGCCAGGTGGCATCCTTGCCGGCTCTTCGAGCGCGAGCTTGTCCAGGCCTTCCATCATTCGACAGCTCTGTATAACGTCGAGGCTCCCACCTGTCCACTCGCGGCCGTCTTCGCTCCATGAAGGGCCCGGGAGGCGATCGAGGAGGCACAGGCCGAGGAGGCACAGGTGTCCAGGATGAGGAACACTTCGTGGCTCATGTCTGGTCTGCCCAACGGCTGGGGTGATGAGCGGCCGGCCAAAGGCCGATCCTCTGCATCAACTTGGCAGCTTGACCGCCACGGAATGGAGTTCCTCTTCAAGTTCTTCAAGTCGGCGATTCAGCGATCGAACCTGCTTCCGTAAACTTCGCACGAACAGCAAGGCGATTACGCCGATGACTAGTGCCGCGATTGTCATTTGTTCCATGGTGTCCTCGGTTCCCCTTTAAGTTGCCCAGCTAACGCCTCGCCGCCGCAGCGGCCGGCCGAAGGCCCATCCGCTGTATCGGCTGGTTGGACGGGGCCTGATCACATCACCCCGCTCGGATCGCGAGGAGGATCTCGGTGTCATAGAGGTCTCCCTCACGTTGGAATCCAAACCGACCGTCGCTTGTGACGGCCAGACTGAGTCTGCGCAGCGGCTGTGCGCGCTGCGTAGCGACGTCTCGCTCACGCCGAAGCCGTCGATCGTGGAGAAGCTGTAAGCGGGACTTACCCATGTCGACCGGGGCAGAGTGCGAATGATCGCAGGTTAATCGGATTGCGCGATCGGCTCGTGAGGCAGCGCGCTGAGTAGTTTTCCCTCTGTCTTCGACCCACTCACGAATCCGACGTGACTCCATCGTCCGCCGAGGCACCCCACGGGCGACGGAACCAGTCTCCGAGGCCAAAGTACACACCACCGATGGGGCGACCGGATTCGACGCCATAGAAGGTGATGTGCGGAAGGCCGGGATACGAGAACTGTTTGGTCAACACAAAGTCACCCTCCCCACTTCCGATGGACATCTTCGCCAGTGGCCCGCCAACACTGCCGCCATAGTTTCGGGAGGTAGATGTAACCGAAAGAACCAGATTGGCTTCCTTTTTGCCACGCAGTCGATAGCGCCCGCGCACCTCGTAGGTGCCGCCGACTTCAAAGTTCGGCCTATCACCGCGAACGGATCGTATTTCGATGAAGTCTCCGTCGCTGAACTTGACTTCGCCGATTTCGTAGGCAAGGTCGTAAACAATTGCAGAAGCCGGGGCGGGTTCGTCGCCATACACCGGACCCACTGGCTTACGACTCGCCTGATCTTCGAGCACCGCTACGCGTCGTTCGAGATCCGTAGTACTTGTACAGGACACTCCCAGTGCAAGGAGCGCGCAACTCAGTATCGGAAGATTCATTGCTCACTCCAGTGTGTCTACCGGATCGCAGACGGCGACGGCGCGCACGTCCGTTGTTTTGAGCGTAACGAGCGCTTCCATCTTGCCGGAGGCACGAACGAACTCGACTTCGAGTCCATCCGGCTCGTAGACGTGCACGACCGCCCCGAGGTCTCCTTGCCGCAGTCGATGATCGGGCAGGTCGCGGTTGAGCACCACGGTCTCTAGTTCTTTGAAGTTCATGATCTGGCTCCTGAGAACGCGGTTACGCGTGGGACGTCCTCGTCGCAAAGGACGATCCACACGGTGACGACGACCGCGGTCTTGCCCGCCGGTCCAGACAGCCTACTCGAACCTCGTACTTCTGTCCGTACTCGTTGGCCTCGGTGGCAGAGGCCCCCCAGCGGGGCGACGACGTGCCCGCAGGACCGCCTGTCCGGTCCTTGTCGCCCTTGGCCTCGCGGATCGGCAGTGCGCGACAGGAATGCTTCATCGGTCGTGGCGGAACGCGGGAGAGGCGACGATCGCGTGGATCAATTCAGGCAGGGTCGTGTCGCACGCTCGCATGTCGGAGCCCAAGGGTTCGAGCCAGAGGTCGTCCTCGGGCACCAGCGAGCGGCCCAGCGCGTAGACGGCCAAGCGGCGCGTCAGCGCGGCGCGGAAGCGATCGCCGTCGACCAGCGTACTCGCCAATTCGCGTGCGCCGTCGAACAACTCGCCGCTCGGCAGGACGCCGACGGCGTCGATCGGCAGGCCCCCGTCGCTGGTGCGCCAAGCGCCGACGGCATCGAACTCCTCGAGCGCGAAGCCCAAGGGGTCCATCGCTGCGTGACACGCCGCGCAGTCGGGGTGATCGCGATGGGCTTCGAGCCGCGCGCGCAACGTCTGCGGCGCGTCGCCCGCCGCGATCGCCGCCAGGTTCGCCGCGTCGGGCGGCGGAGGCGGCGGCGGCTCGTCCAAGAGCGCCTCCAGGATCCACTTGCCGCGCAAGACGGGCGACGTGCGGGTCGGGTTGCTGGTCACGGTCAGGACGCTCGCGTGGCCCAGGACGCCCGCGCGCCGTTCGGGTGTCAGTCGCGTGCGTCGAAAGTCGGCCGCGAACGCGCCGGGCACGCCGTAGTGCTCGGCGAGGCGCGCGTCGAGGAACGAGAAGTCCGCTTCGAGCAAGGTGCGGATCGGGCGGTGCTCGCGCAGCACGGCCTCGAAGAACAGCTCGCTCTCGCGCACCATCGAACGCCCGAGTTCCGCGTCGTAACCCGGGAAACGGCGCGCATCCGGCATCGCGTCGTCGAGCGCGCGCAACTGCAACCATTGCGAGGCGAAGTCGGCGGCGAACGCGGAACTCTGCGCGGCGTCGAGCAGGCGTGCGACCTGGGCGCGCAGGACCTCGGGCTCGCTCAAGCGTCCGCTGGCGGCCAACTCGAGCAGCTCGTCGTCGGGCGGAGACTTCCACAGGAACGCCGCTAGGCGCTCGGCGAGCGCGTGCTCGGGAAACTCATCGGCCTCGAGGCCCAGGAACACGAAGCGCGGCGACGCCAACGCCGCGACGAGCGCGGCGCGCACACGCAACTCGACCGGCGTCGACGGCTCGGTCAACGCCAACAGCGCATCGACGTCCGCGTCGCCCACCGGACGTCGCCAGAGCCGCGACGCGAAGTCGCGCACGACCGCCCGCGCGTCGACATCGGGCTTGGCCAAGTAGCGCGCCTGGAACGCCGAGAGGATGGGCTCGTCCAGCGGCCCGACCAACGCGACCTCGCCCAGGTACAGATTGCGATCGTTCGTGCCGTCGTAGAAGTCGTTGGGGAAGCGCACGCCGACCTTCGCCGTGCCCGCGTCGAGCTCCACCTCGACCGAGTACGTCGTCAGCGTCGACACGGCGTCCACCTCGAACGTCTCGACGACGCGGCCGTCGACAAGCACGACGGCCTTCGCCAACTCGTCCCCGCCGCGCGACGCACGCGCTTCGACCTCGATGCGATAGCGCGACGCGGCCGGGACCGAGACGACCGCCGTGACAGTCGCACTGGTCGCCATCGAAACGCCGTTCGGCGACACGTTGATCAGCCGACCGTCCTGCGCCCACGCGTCGCTGGCAACGGGCCGGCGCGCGTGCTCCAGCTCATCGAGCGGCCGAATCACCTCATGCGCGAGCCGCTCGACGACATCGAGCCAGCGCTCGAACGACAACTCGTTCCAAACCAGCGCGCCCGCATGCGTGTCGAACCCGTCCCCGATCTCGTCGGGCATCAGCGCCTCGCGGTCGATCGCGACCCCGAACAGCTCGCGCACCGCGTTGACGAGCTCCGTCCGGTTGTACCGCCGAACGGGCGGCCCCGGCAGTTGCGAGAGGTCGAGCACGGGCCGCGGATGCTCTCGCTCGAGCCAGGCCAAGAGCCGCGTCTTCGTTGCCGAGTCGAGGGGCGGCACGGTCTCGGGCAACACGTCGGGCGGCATGCTGCCATCCTCGATCCGCTGGGCAACGCGCCACCAGAGTGCCTCGTCTTCCACGAACGCGAGGTCGCCGAGCGCGAATCCCCCTTTGGGCTCGGCGCCGGCGTGACACTCACCGCAGAAGCGAGTCAGCATCGCTCGCTCCTCGTCCCCGGAGAACGCGGGCGCGAGGGTGAGCAAGAGAAGCGCGAGAGCCATCGATCGATCCTACCCCCGCCCGACCGTCGAAGGCACGCTCACATCCGGTAGGAGTCCGGTTTCGAGTTTGCGCCAACTTTGGTCAGGCCTACGCTCCGGTTCAGCGGCGGAGCGCAGCGCCATCCGCTGCAACCGATTGTTAGGCGATGACTTGGCCCCAAGAGGCCGAACCCCCAACACCACAAGTCGGTTGCCTTCGATGTGACATCGATCGCGAGATATGGTCAAGAGTTGTGGATGGAAATCTGATCCGATCAAGCGGCGAGTTC
>JBBDIB010000016.1:0-44574 GCA_040880665.1 Planctomycetota bacterium | reverse complement strand
AGGACAACGATCTACGACGAATCCGATCGAATCGTGGTGAGGGAACCGGGCTAGGGCGAGGCTCGAACCATGCAAGCAAGCAGCGATCGATCGGCGAGGCGGGCCCTGACGGCGACGGTATCGGCGACGGTAACCGCGACGGTGGCGCTGTTGGCGCTCCAGCGACCGAACGACGCGCAACACTGTCCGTCACCGGCGGGCCCGGGGCCCGCGATCCCGGGCCCTGCGGCGCCGCCGCCGGGGTTGCCGGTCCTGCCCGGCGCGCCAGGCACGCCGACCGGTTGGCCCTTCGAACCCGGGTTGCTGGGCGGCAACGGGCCGGCGTCGCCGGGCGGTGGCTTCCTCGCCGACGAGCTTCTGACACCCACCTGGCGCGGCTGGTGGAGCGCGAACGGAGACGCGTTCCTCGACCTCCGCGCCCACGTGCACCGTCCGCCCTATGGTACGAGCGACGTGCTGGGCTTCCGACTCGACCCGCTCTCCGCGGGCGATCTCGCGCCGTACTTCCCGACCGCCGACGCAGTGCGTGAGCACCATCTGCCCGCGTTGCTCGAAACCTTCGAGGCCGGGCGACAGGAGCCCGTGCGGCGCGCCTACCTGCGGGCGCTGGGGCGCGCCTCGCGCGCGCTGCCCGTCGAGGATCGGGCCGAGATCGTCGCGCTGCTCATCGATGCGCTGGGCTCGAAGGACGCGCTGACCGCGGAAACCGCGACGATCGCGCTCGCCTGGACGGCGCATGCCGACGCTGCGCGCGCCCTGATCGACGTGGTGGAGGTCGGCGACGCCGCGCGCGGCTGGTTCCGGAGCGGCAAGGTGCCGCCGACCACGGGCCTGCAGGCGATCCTGGGGCTCGGCCGGATCGCCAATGAGCAGCACGAGGACGTTCGGCGCTTCGTCCTCGCCCGCCTCTGGCGGGTGGTCGAGACGCCGTCCGCGGGTCCTCCCGACCGACGAGTGGCGGCGTTGGCCGCGATCGGCCTCGCTCCCCTTCCCTGGAGCGCTGGCAACGATGCCGCGTCCCAGCCCGGCTGCTATCAACACGGCGCCGATCGGCTGGCGCAACGCTTCCTCGCCGCGGACGAAGATCACGAGGTCCGGGCCGCGGCGCTGATCTCCTGGACCCAGTGGCTGATGGCGCTCGACGAGCGCGAGCGCGAGCTCGAGAAGGAGCGCTTCCTCCCGATGCTGCTCGGCCGCATCGACGCGGACCTCGATCGGCGCCTGTTCGAAGCGGCCATCGTGGCGCTGGGCAACGTCGCCGACGCGGACGACGACCCCTTCGATCGGCGCGCCGTAGAAAGGCTCTTGACGCTCGACGCACTGGGCGCGCCGCGCGCCGCGGAGGAGCGCCGTTGGATGGAACTGGCGCGCATCGCGGGGCGTGGATCCGCCGGTTCGGGGGCGACGCGCGAACGCGCGATCGCCGCCTTGCTCGGTGCCGTCGTCGACGGCATGGCGCAAGAGCGGGCTTGGGCCGTGCTGGCGCTGGGTCGCCTGGGTCACGAACTGCGCTGGCGCGGCGAGGATCTCGGGGACGACGTCCGTCGGGCGCTGCGCACTCGGCTGCTCGTCAAACCCTCGGCCGACGAGGAGGCGGCGCTCTGCCTCGTGCTGGGTTGGCTGCGCGACCTCGAGTCCCAGCGCCATCTGGAGGCGCGCTTCCGCGAGGCGGCGCAGCTCGACGTGCGCGCCTTCGCCGCGCTCGGCCTCGGCCTCCTGGGCGAGCGTTCGAGCCTCGGCGTCCTGCGCGACGTGCAGGCGGACACGATCCTCTCCGACGAGAGCCTCGAAACGGCGGTCACCCTGGCGCGGGCGCTGCTCGAGGACCGTGACATCGGTCTGGTGCGCCTCGCGTCGCTGGACCGCAGCGTGGCGCTCGAAGCCAAGCTGGCCCAACTGGCCGCGATCGGGGAGGTCGGGGACGTGCGCGCGGTGCCCCCACTCCTGGAACTGGCGGCACGGCCACGGGGCGAGGGCGCCTTGCGCGCCGCGGCGGTGGACGCCGCCGGCCGCGTGACCGAGCCCGATCTTCTCTCCGGTCCCTGGCGTTACGCCCTCGATACGGCGAACACCGCTTGGCCCCTGGAACTGAAGCGTGCGCTCCGCAGCCGCTGAGAAATCTTCGCGATCGATTGCGGCCCTGGAGCGGCCCTGCGAGGCTTCGTATGCGCGGGGCCCGGTGTAGCGCACGCCGCTTGGCACAGGCCGTGCACTGGCACGGTCGGCGCTCGTTTTCGACCGACTCCATCCGCTGATGTTGCACCTCAACCGTATCCGTTGCGCTCGACGCACCTCTCGGACCCTGCCGCGGACCCTGCCCCGGACGGTGGGGCTCGTGCTGGCGGTGCTGGCCCTGGGTTCCGCGCTGGGTCCAGCACCTGGCGCGCAGGTCTTGCGCCCACCGACGGGCGGTACTCCCGCCGGGGCGGGCGGCTCCTATCGGGGTCCCGGCGACACCGTGCCCGACGGGGGCGCGTCGCCCGGCGGCTCGTCGGGGCCCATCGGGGGCGGCTCTCCGTTCGCCCCCGGAACCGTAGCCGGACCCTCGCCGGGACCGTCGCCCGGGACGCTGGGCGGCAATCCCCTGGGGCCGCCGCCGATTCCGCCGGGCCTGCCGGACTCGCCGTTGGATCCTCCCGGTCCGGAGTCGCCCGGGGGTCGTCCGCGCGTCTTGAGCCCGACCTCGTGGCAGATGTGGTGGCACTACAACCGCTGGGCGTTCGTGGATCCGCGCAGCGGGCAGGACCTCTTGCGGACCTCGAGCGGCGGGTTCTACCTCGGGCGCGGCGCGCGCGCGCAACCCGCGGTGCGCGCCGAGCCCTCCCGCGAGCAGCGGGTGGACCTCGCGCTGCCGGCGTTGCTGAAGGCCGTCGCGAGCGGCGGTCGCGCGGAGGTCCGGATCGCCAGCGCCCACGCGCTCGCCAAGCTGCGCATCGCGCCGGGGCCGGACAGCGACCTGCCCTCCTTCCGGACGGCCGTCGCGCCACTCTTGGCCTCCGGTCACGCGTTGGTCACCGAGAAGACGCTCGTGTTCCTCGGGACCCACGGCGATCCCAGCGCCTACGTGCCGCTGGCCTCCGTGCTCCTGGGCGTGCGCGATGCACGCGCGTTCACCGGTGAGGTGAAGACGCCCTGGCGTTGGCGCGCCTTCGCGGCCTACGGGTTGGGGCTGCTCGGCGAGCGGAACCTCGAGCAACACGAATTGACGGGGCGCATCTTCCGCACGTTGCAGCGCGCGTATGGGGCCGAGGAACACGACGAGGTGCGCATCGCGATCGGCTGCGCGGCCGCGCGGCTGATGCAGCCCGAGACGATCCCGAGGACGGAGACCGGCGTCGTCGACGTGCAGCGCACCGAGCAACTGCGTGAGCTCTTGACGCTGTTCGAGAACGAGCCCAAGGCCGAAGTGCGCGCCCAGTGGGCTCCCGCTCTCGGACGGTTGGGTGCCATGGCGCACCGTTCGCTGCGCGCCCGATTGATCGGGTTGTTGTTGGAGCCGGTGGCCAAACGCTCGCGGGCCTCGGAAGCTTTGCAAACCGGTTCGGTCACCGGACTGGGGCTGGCCTTGACCGCGGGGAAGACCGAGCTCGACGTCGAGGCGCGCGCTCAGCTCGCGCGCGTGGCGTTCGAGTCGGGCACGCCGCGCGGCACCCGGTTCGTCGCGCGGGCCGCGCTCGCGCAGTCGGTCGCGCGTCGCGGTCAGGGCGAAGAGCCGTGGGCCGGCGTGAGCGACGTGCGTCGCGTGCTCCTGCGTGCGCTGGGTCGTGAACGCGGCGAGAGCCTCGGCTGGGTGGCGCTCTCCCTCGGCATCCTCGAGCGCGGGGCCGCCGAGCGCGGCACGACGCCCGACGCGGCGGCCATGCGCGCGCTGCGCCAATTGCTCCGGACGGAACGCAGTCCCGACGCGGCGCCGGCGATCGCGCTGGCCCTCGGGCTGGCGGGCGATCAGGAGAGCGTGCCCCTGATCGTCGAGCGGCTCGAGGAGAGCGCGGACCAGAGCCAGCGTGGCTACTTCGCGTTGGCGCTCGGGCTCGCCGGCGCCCAGGACGAGCGCCACGTGCTGCAGGAGCAGCTCGTGCGTTCGCTGAACCAGCCCTTCGCGCTGGAGCAGACGTCGATCGCGCTGGCGCTGCTGGGGGACCGCTCGGCGGGCACGCTCCTCTTCGAGCACCTCGAGAAGGCCAGCAACCCCGAGGTGCAGGCGTCGCTGGCCTCGTCGATCGGATGGAGTGGCGATCCGGACGTGCTCGGGCGACTGCTCGAACGACTGGGCGATCCCAGGCTCTCCGATGCCGATCGCGGTTGGACGGCGGTCGCCATCGGGCGCATCGTGGACGAGGATCGCTGGCCCTGGGTCGGCGCCTGGTCCATCGGTGCGAACTACGCCGAGAACGTGCCGACGCGCATCGAGCCGGACTACCGCACCGGTTTGCTGGACCTCTGGTGAGCCGCGGGCGGTCGGTGACCGCGCGCTCCCCCGAGCGCCAGGACGAAGAGCGCGACGAACGCGACGCCGATGGCCGCCACCGTCCAGCGCGCCCGTGCGCGGGCGGTGCGGATCGCGGCGCCGCGGGCCGCGCGGTCGTCGAGGGCCCGCCGGAAGGCTTGGACCTCGCGGCTCCATCCGGCCGCTTCGGCGTCGCTGTCGAAGCGGCTCGTCGCGAGTCCTCGTTCCAGCGCTTCGATCGCCGTCTGCGCCTCGACGGCGCCACCCGCGCGCAACGCCGCGGCGGCGCGACGATGCAGGAAACGCAGCGGCTCGGACGCGCGCCCGACTTCCTCGGGCGGAACGGCGAGCACGCGCCGGAACTGACCGGCACGGAACCAGACCTCGACCTGCTCGCTGGTGTCGCCGTTCGCGCGCGCGAGGGCGTCGGCCTCTCGAAAGCGTCCCGCCTCCAAGAGTCGGTCCACGTCCCCCGCCGTGAACAGCACCGCCACCAGCGTCAGGCCTGCCAGCATCACAGCGCCCCGTCGCGCGACGCCCGCGCGAGCGATCGCTCCTGTAGGCGTTCGGTGGGCGCGTGTTGGTCGGTCAAGAGCTGACCGCCGTCGGCGCCGACGCGGCGCGCCATGCCGGGCAGTTCCCGCGGCCCCAAAACGACCGCCGCACCGGCGGGCACCTGCGTCACGTGGTCGGCCCCAACGGCGACGGGTAGCTCGCCGCTCTCGCGGGCGAAGAGCGACCAATTGCGCGCCCGCGGCACGCCGAGGACAGCCACGTCGTCGTCGAACGCCGTGGCCAGCGTGGCCGCGATGGCGGTCACGATGGGATCGTCGAGGCTGAAGCCGCCAACGTTCGCGGCGACCCAGCCACCCGGCGCGAGGCGCGCCTCGAGTTCACGGAAGAACTCGAGCGTGGCGAGGTGCGTCGGAATCTCGATCTGGTTCGCGTAACAGTCGAGGTAGATCAGATCCCAGCCGCCCCCGAGCTGGCGCAGGGCCGCGCGCGCATCGCGTCCGGCGACGAGGCGCTCGGGCGGCAGTTCGAGGTCGAGGTGTTGCTGTGCGAGCTCGACCACGACCGGATCCAGCTCGATGCCGAAGACCTCGAGATCGACGTCGGCGGGCACGACCCCTTCGAGCACCCGCACCGCCGTGCCGCCGCCGAGCCCGAGGATCAGCACGCGCCAGCGCTCGGGCTCGCCACTCCAGAACCAGGGCAGGGCGACGTCGTTGTAGTAGTAGCCGGCGGGCAGCCAGCCGGCCTCGGGGAACCAGACCGACTGGTAGGAGTCGTGGGATTCGTTGACGACCAGATTGCGGAAGCCGCCCAAATTTTCCGGGGCCTCGACGATCCGAACGTCCTGGTAGGGCGAGGTGCGCGCGGCGATCAGCGTCCAGCCGTCCGCCAGCGCGGCCGTGGGTGCGACGACGAAGAGCGCCAGCGGAACCGCCGCGAGCGCGGGGAGCGCGGCACGCCGCCGGCGCGCAGCGACGGCCAGCACCAACGCGCCGCCCGCCAAGAGGCCGGCCGCGGTGCGGAAGGTCCAGGCCAGCCCGCCGACGGGGATCAAGACCTCCGCGGTGCCCCACACACCCGCCAGGCTGCCGAGCGTGCCGACGGCCAGCACCCAACCACCGGCGCGGCCGGCGTCGAGCCCGGTCTCGGCGAGCGCTTCAACCACCTGCGGCGCGATGGTGCCGAACAGGACGGCCGGGACCAGGAACAACAAAAGAGCGCTGGCGAGGCTACCCCAGCGAAGCACGCCGAAGGCCTCCTCGAGCGACAGACCTTCCGGCACGAACGCGCCGGCGACGGGCGCGACGATCGCCGGCAGCGCCGCTGTCCACAGGGCGGCCGCGCCGAGCAGCAGTGCCATGCGCGCCTCGGCAGCGGGGCGCGCCGCCCAACGCCCACCGAGCACGTAACCCAAGGAAAGACCTCCCAGGATCACGCCGATCACCTGGGTCCAGACCGTTTGACTGGTACCGAACCAAGGCGCGATCAGCCGCACGGCGGCCAGTTCGACCGCCATCGTTCCGGCGCCGGCGAGTCCCGCCGCCAACAGCAAGCGGGTTCGACGCGGGCGTTCCGTCACTCGCCGCTTTCCCCGGCGTCCGCGGTCTCGTCCGCGGTCGCGGGCACGTCGAAGGTCTGTCGATTCACGAACACTCGGCCCCAATCACCCGATTGGTAGGCGAGATCGAGCAGCGTCTTCTGGTTGCGACCGACCACTTGCTCGTGCACCTGCCCGTTGAGCTTGACCACGACGGGCTTGGCGAGGTCGGCCAAGATGTCGTTGAAGTAGACGTGCACCTTGGTCGCGTGCTTGGCATCGATCGTGATCGTGTTGGAGGCGCGATCGAACGAAGCGTCGACGACCGGCGCGTTCTGTTCCACCGCGACACCGACGAGCGACAACCAGTTCGAGGCGACGGCGTAGTTGCTGGTGGGCTCGAAGTGAACCTTGCTCGGATAGGCGTCGCGTCGTTTGTCAGCGATCCACTCCCAGACGACGTCTTCGGTGCCGTCGATGGTCGTGCAGTTCTCGGCGCCCATCTCCGACAGCGCCGTCTTGAGCGCCGTAGCGTGCGTGCCCCCCGAAACGAACAGCGACGGCAGATTGCCGAGGTTCTGATAGTGCATGCCCTCGGGTGCCGCCTGGCGACCGATCACGCCGGCGAAGACGTGCGGGAACGCCGCCGCCGTCGCGACGGCCGTGCCGATGCCACGTCCGTGGCCCGCGACGAAGACGCGGTTGACGTCGATCTTGAACTCGGCATTGAGGTGGCCGTACGCGAGCATCACCGCCGAGATGCCTCCGATCTCCGACGGAGGCGATCCGATCACGTCCCAGATGCGCGTATCGGCCGGCATCTTCAGCGCCAAGAGCAGCGCGGGCCCGTCGTTGGTGCCGTTGGTCCACTGGATCTCGAGCGCCTCGCGCGTCGACATGTTCTCGTCGGGCACGATCAGGATCAGCGGCAACGGTTCGCCGCGACGCGCGCTGTAGCTCTTCGGACAGTAGAGTGCGCCGGCGACCTGCATGTCGCCCGATGTGCCCTCGTAGTCGTCGATCAACTTGCCCTTCTTCCTGTATTCCTCGTGGTCGAGGAACGTCGTCGTCGCCTCCGCCAGGATGGCCTCCCAGTCCTCGACCAGCGCCAAAATGTCGGTGTCCTTGACCTTCTTCGCGGTCTTCTCCACCGTCTCCGCGGCGTCGTTGAAGGCTTCGTTGATGTTCTTGTTCTCGCTGCGCGCGGTGAAGTACGCCGCGACGTCCTTGCCGACCTTGCCGTGGTCGTTGGCCTTGAGCTGGGTCTCGATCAGCGGAACTGCGGCGACCAATGCCGGCGCCGCGAGCAAGAGCAGGAGGGAGGAGCGGAAGGGGCGCATGGACGTCGGGTTCAGTTTCATTTCAAGTCGGACAGGGGTCGTCGCGGAGTGAGCAAGGCGAGGCCCCAGGTGCGCTGGGCCCAGGCCGGCGGCTCAGGAGACAGCATAAGCGCTCGCACCCGGCGACGCGCAGTCCGCGGGCGATCCAGGGCGAGATCCCAGCGCGCAAGCACCACCGCCGCATCGTCGGAGCCGAGGGCGTAGGCGCGCTCGAGCAGGGTGCGCGCGCGGGCTTCGTCGCCCGTGCCGAGGACCAGGATGCCCCATTGGCTCGTGAGCCCCCCCGTCGCGTTGCCGCGCCTGCGCTCGGCGCGAACTGTCGCTTCGAAGAGCGCGTCCACCGCCCGGTAATCGCCGAGCTTCTGGCGCACCAGCGCCAGGTTGACCGCGGTCCACGGGGCTCGGTAACGCTCGTGCAACGCCGCGAGCAGGGGTTCCGTCTCGACCAAGCGCAACGCCGCGAGTTCGCGCTGCACGAAGCCCCACACGGTCTCGAGGTCCCCCGGTTCCAGGACGGGATTCGCACGCAGCGTCGCGAGCGCGAGTTCCGCGGCCTCGCCGGGCGGTGCGCGCAGGACTGCGGTGAAGAGTTCGTCGTCCGCAGAGCTCGCACCCGGCGCGCCCAGGCCGCAGGCCAGCGCGAGCGCGAGATCCAGCACAACTGCGAGCAGCATCGACCTCCGGCCTCCGAGCGCTACTGGATCCAGCGCACCGCGCCGGTGCCAGGCCGAAGCTCGCCCAACACGAAGACGCGTTCGCCCGCTGCTTCGAGCGCGGCGCGCACGGCGTCGGCGTCATCGCGCTCGACCGCGGCGACCATGCCGATCCCCATGTTGAAGGCGCGGAAGGCTTCGTCCTGCGCCAGCTCGCCGCGCCGTACGAGCGTCTCGAACAGCGCCGGCCGCGGCCACGCCGTGCGATCGATCCAGGCGTCGATCGCGTCGGGGAGGATGCGAACCACGTTGCCCGCCAGACCGCCGCCGGTGATGTGCGCGAGGCCCGTGATGCGGCGTTCGCCGATCAGAGGCAGGAGCGCGGTGTGATACGCACGGTGCGGCGCGAGCAGCGCCTCTTGGACGCTGGGCCCGCCCAGTTCGTCGGGGTGATCCCCGAGCTCGAACCCGGCGATCTCGAACAGGATGCGCCGCGCCAGCGAGTACCCGTTGGTGTGCAGGCCGTCGGAGCCGAGGCCGAGCAGCACCTGACCCGCCGCGAGACGCGAGCCGTCGATCAGGTTCTCGCGCTCGACCGCACCCACCAAGAAGCCCACCAATTCGAAGTCGCCGCGCGAGTAGAGGCCCGGCATCTCGGCCGTTTCGCCGCCGAGCAGCGCCAAGCCGTGCTCGCGGCAGGCTTCCGCGCAGCCGCGGATCAACGCCGAGACGATCGTGGGCTCGAGCGTGCCCATCGCCGCGTAGTCGAGGAAGAACAGCGGTCGCGCGCCCTGGACGAGCACGTCGCCGATGCAATGTTGGACGAGGTCGCGGCCGACGGTGTCGTAGACGCCCGCGCGCCGCGCCACCTCGAGCTTGGTGCCCACGCCGTCGGCCGTGGCGACGAGGATCGAGCCGCCGGCGCCCACGCGCTCCGGATCGAACAGCCCGCCGAAGAGCCCGACGTCGCCCAGCACGCCCGGCGTGAACGACGCACGAATGGCGTCCTTGGCGCCGGCGAGGGCGTCGTCCTGTGCATCGATGTCGACGCCCGCGTCCTTGTAGGTGAGTTTTGCCATCGGGTCGCCGAGGATACCCGGCGGGTCGGCTGCGAACGACGCAGCATCCCGCGTTCCTTGCCATCGCCGCGGTCGCTACCCTAGTGCCGGGCCGCTCGCCTCGGGGCCCCCCCATGAAATCCCTCGCCCTCTTCGGCAGCACCGGCTCGATCGGAACGCAGACGCTCGACGTCGTGCGCGCCCACCCGAACCGCCTCTCGATCGCTGCGCTGGCCGCGCACGGCTCCTGGGAGGCGGTCGCCGAGCAAGCGCGCGAATTCCGGCCCGCCGTCGTCGCCATCGCAGATCCCGTCGCGGGCGAGCGCCTGCGCGAGGTGCTGCCCAGCTCCGTCGCGCTGCGCGTCGGTCCGGACGCTCTTTGCGAACTGGCGGCCGAGGCCGACTACGACCTCGCCGTGCACGGCGTCGTCGGCGCGGCCGGCGTGGAGACGTCGTTCGAGGTCGTGGAGCGCGCGAAGGATCTGGCGCTGGCCAACAAGGAGTCGTTGGTGGTCGCCGGCGAGCTCCTGATGGAACGCGTCAGGACGCGCGGCTCCGCGCTGATTCCCATCGACAGCGAGCACGCCGCGATCCACCAATGTCTGCGCGGCGAACGACGGGCAGACCTGCGCAAGCTGATCGTCACGGCCAGCGGCGGGCCGTTCCGCGATCGCGACCGGGCCACCTTCGACTCGATCACGCCCACAGAAGCCCTGGCCCACCCGAACTGGGACATGGGGCCGCGCATCTCGATCGGCTCGGCGACGCTGATGAACAAGGCGCTCGAGATCATCGAAGCGGGTCATCTCTTCGGTGTCGGCCCCCACGAGGTCGAGGTCGTCGTCCACCGTGAATCGATCGTGCATTCGTTGGTCGAGTTCGTGGACGGGTCGGTCGTGGCCCAGATGGGCCCGCCCGACATGCGCTTTCCCATCCACTACGCGCTGTTCGCCCCCGAGCGCGTCGAGGCGTCGCTCCAAGGCTTCGACGCGCGGCGCTTCGGTACCTTGCACTTCGAGGAGCTCGAGCCCGAGCGGTTCCCCGCGCTGGCGCTCGGCTACCGCGCGCTGGCCGCTGGTGGCGCGGCGGGTTGCATCCTGAACGCGGCCGACGAGGTCGCGGTGGCCGCGTTTCTCGCGGGCGACCTGGCCTTTACGGACATCGCCCGGCTCAACGCCGCCGCGCTGGACGGGGTCTCCGCGGGCGACTTGACGCTGGCGGGACTCCTCGAGACGGATCGGCGCACGCGCGCCTGGTCGTGCGCTTGGATCGAGGCTCACGCCAAGCAGCCCCTTTAGAACGCGGACCCGATCCCCGAAAAGACCGCTATGGAGTCCCTTCCCGACCTGTTCCGCATCCCCGCCGTGGTGCTCGGCATCGGGCTCGTGATCTTCGTTCACGAGCTGGGCCACTTCATCGCGGCTCGCCTGTGCGGCGTTCGGGTGGTGACCTTCAGCCTGGGCTTCGGCCCCAAACTGTTTGGTTGGCGACGGGGTAGCACGCTGTACCAGATCGCCGCGTTCCCCCTCGGCGGCTACGTGCGGATGGCCGGCGACGAGCCGCGCGAACGCGATCAGCCACCCCTCCCGGACGAGTTGCCGGCCAAGTCCGTCGGCCAGCGCTTCTTCATCTACTCGGGCGGCGTCGCGATGAACGTCGTCTTCGCGCTGGTCGTCTTCCCGATCCTGTTCCAGGTCGGTGTGCCCTTCCAGCGGCCCGTGGTCGGGGACGTGACGCCGGGCGGCCCGGCATGGCAGGCGGGCATCCCCGTCGGGCACGAGATCGCCAAGGTCAACGGCACCGAGGTCTTCGACTTCGGCCACGTTCTGAACGCCGTGGCGCTGGGCGATTCGGACGACGTGCGGCTGGTCCTGCGGGATCCCGCGACGGGCGTCGAGACGCTGCACCGGCTCGCGGCCGAGCAGAACGAGACCTTGGGTCTGCCGATGATCGGCGTCGAGCCGGGGGTCAAGCGAGCGCCCGACGGCGGCCTGATGCTCGCGGTGCACGCGGACTCCGCCGCCGCCCGCGCCGGCCTGTCGGACGCGGATCGCATCGTGGACGTCGTCGGCGGAACGCCGGGCGAGTCGCTGCGCGGCCAGCTCGCCCTGCCGATGCTCCGCGGCGAAGCGCTGGAGTTGGTGGTCGAGGGGCCCGAGGGGCGCCGGACGGTCACGGTCGAGCCGGCGCGCGACCCCGAGCGCCCCGATCTGCGCATCGGGATCCAGCCCCCGGCGAGGGGCGGCGCCGCCGTGCGCGGCTCAGCGCGCACGCTGGGCTTGCGCGTGGGCGACGACATCATGGCGATCGACGGTGAACCGCTCGAATCCACGGGAGATCTCGCGCGTCTGCTCGACGGTCGAACCGGTGAGGTGCGCTTCATGGTCGAGCGCGCGGGTGAACCCTTCTCGCTGACGACGACGCTGCCCACGCCCGACGCCGGTCGCGCCCTGGCGCGCGACCTTGCGATCGGCCTCGATCTCGATACGACCGTCGTGACCGTCTTCCCGAACGCGCCGGCGTCGCTCGCAGGACTCCGGACGGGCGATCGGATCCTGTCGATCAACGGCGTCGAAGTCACGGACTGGGACGACACGGTGCGCGCCGTCGAACGCGCGCGCTCGAAGGAGGCTCCGTTGGTCGTGCGGATCGAACGTTCCGACGAAACGGGCACCGCCGAGTACCGCGACGTCAGCGTGCCGCCCCAACACCGGCCGGCGCTCGACTACGGCTTTTCGTTCCAGGCGGACACCTACATCTACCAGACGGAGTCGTTGGGCGAGGCGGTGCGCGTCGGTGCGCTGTGCTCGTGGCGCTTTCTCGAAGACGCCTGGCTGACCTTGAAGCGCATGCTGACGCGGCAGGTGTCGCCGAAGAACATGGGCGGGATCCTGATGATCAGCGCGGTCTCGTACGAGGTCGCCGCCGCCGGCTTGGCGAAGCTGTTCTTCTTCCTGTGCCTGCTCAGCATGAACCTCGCGTTCGTCAACGTGCTGCCGATTCCGCTGCTCGACGGCGGACACCTGTTCTTCCTGCTCATCGAGAAGATCAAGGGTTCGCCCGTCTCCGATCGCGTGCTCGGGTACAGCCAGATGGTCGGCGTCGTCTTGATCCTCTCGTTGATGGTCTACGTGACCTACAACGACTTCGTGCGCGTCTTCGGCGGTTGACCCGCGCTCGACGGCGCGACACCCTCTCGGGGTGAAGCACCTCGGTCGTCTGGTTCGGTTGTCGTTGTTCCCCTCCGCGGTCGCCGATGCGGCTTGCGGCGTCGTGCTGGGCGCCGCGCTCTGGCCGGCCGGCCCCGCGCCGTGGCTGATGATCGCCAGCTCGCTCGGCGTGTACCACGGCGGTATGGCACTCAACGACTGGGCCGATCGCGAGCTGGACGCGCGCGAGCGACCCGATCGGCCGATCCCGTCCGGGGCGATTCGTCCCGGCGCGGCGCTCGCCTTGGCGCTCTTTCTGCTGGTGGGCGGCGTCGCGTGCGCTCTCGCGGCGGATCCCGTCGTCGGGCTCGTGATGACGGGTGTGGCGGCCGCCGCGGTCGTGTACGACCTCGCGGGTCGCGGGGCCTGGCGAGGGCCCCTGCTCCTCGGGCTCTGCCGCGCGGGCAATCTCGGCGCCGCAGCGCTGCTCGGCGCGCGGGCCGTCGGCGTCGAGCCCGACCACCTCGTGGCACCGGCGCTCCTCTACGGCGCGTACGTCTTCGTGGTCTCACGGCTCGGGCGCATGGAGGATGCGGAGGACGACGCCGCGCTGGGACAGCGACCGACGGCGCTGCTCCTGGTCGCTGCCGCGTTCTTGTGCCTCGCGGCGTTCGTGCCGTTCCACGATACGTGGCCAAACTTCGCGGTCCGTGTCGCGTTGGGCGTTGGCGCGGCGATCTCGCTCTACCGTGGCGCCGAGCCGCGCCTGCCTTGGACGCGGCCGCGCGTCATGCGCTCGATGGGCCTCGCGCTGCGGCGGCTATTGGTCTTCCCCGTGCTGTTCGCGCTCTCGGCGCCGGGCGTCGTCGGATTCGTGGTCGGCGGACTGACGCTGCTCGGCTGGCCGATCAGCGCGCGCCTCCGGAAGGTCTTCCCGCCGAGCTGATTCGTCGCCCCGGGTGGGACGCCGTCGTCAGGCGCGTTCTCCAACGACCCAGGCGCGCGCTTCCTCGACGTCTTGGACCCGGCCCTCGAGTTGCGCATCCACGAGCCCGCGCAAGAGCCGCCCGACCTCGGGTCCTGGCGCGACGCCGAGTTCCAAGAGGTCGCGTGCCTCGAGCAACGGCTCGGGGGTCTCGACCGATCGCTCGGCGCCCCAGCGGCGCCAGCGAGCCGCATCCTCCGGCGTCACGCGACCCGCGAGCTCGGCGATGCAAAGATCCTCGCGAAACGTCGGCTTGGCCAACCGCCGCCATTCCCGAGCGCGTGGTTCGAGCGGCGGCGCGGCCGCTTGGACGACGTTCTCCCACAGCGCCAGCGCTCGGTTGCGCGCGGCCCGCGACACGTGCAGCGAGCGCAACGCCACTTCGGCACGTTGGGCGTCGAAGGCACCCGCCGGTAGATGCAGCGTGGCGAGCGCGAACGCGGCGTCGGCGCTCGCGTCGAGGTTCGCGAGCCAGCGCGCGCGGTCGGGACGGTCGTCGACGCCCGCCCCTTCCAGCGCCGCCGCGAGCGCCGGGTGCGTCACGAACAGCGCTCCGAGCAGGTCGAGGTTGGTCGCGAAGCGCGCGACCACACCGTGCTTCGCAGCTTTCTCCCACTCGTGCGTCACGCGTTCGGGACTGACGCCGCGTAGGTTCTCGAGGCCGCGCCGGGCGGCGTAGGCGGTCGCGGGCTCCATCGCGAAATCGAGGACCGCCGCGAAACGCGCTAGCCGCAGGATCCGCAGGCCGTCCTCGGCGAAGCGTTTCCCCGCGTCCCCCACCGCCCGCAGTCGCCGGGCTGCGATGTCGGCCAAGCCGCCCGTGGGATCAGCGAGTTCCCCGGTCACGGGCTGCAGGTAGAGCGCATTGGCCGTGAAGTCGCGCCGCTCAGCATCGTCGACCAGGCTGCGCGTGAACACCACTTCGTCCGGCCGACGACCGTCCGAGTAGCCGTGCTCGCTGCGAAAGGTCGTGACTTCGATCGAGCCGGATTCGCCCGGCACGACCAGCGTGCCGAACGCGCGTCCGACGGCGTGCACGACGGGAAAGAGCGCTTCGATCTCGTCCGGCGTCGCGGCCGTCGCGATGTCGACGTCCTCGACGGGGCGCTCCAACGCCAAGTCGCGCGGCGCGCCACCCACGAGCCAGGCCTCGTGCCCGGCTTGCTCGAGCGTCTCGACGATCCGCCGCGCGTCGCGCGCGAGCGCAGGTTCGAGGTCGTGGATCGAAGGTTGGCGCATGGCGAGAACGGTCGTTGAACGGCGCGACAGGATCCTTGGGCTCACGAACACTGCCGGCACAGAGCGTAGAGAGCGTACAGAGCCGCCGCCCCGAAGGCGCATCCTGCGCGTCTTCACCCACGCGTCGGCCGGGACGCCCCGGGGATCTTGTTGGGCTCGCGAAGGCCTCGCAAGCGCGACTCAGCTCAGGAGCGGGTTTCGGGCCGCAAGGAGACGAGCGTCAAGCTTTCGTCAGCGCTCGAGACAGCCTCGACGATGGCCTCCGCGACTTCTTCCGCCGCAAGGAAGCGCTCGGGGTTTGCTTTCAGGACGGCATCGACGAACGCGGCCGGCGCGTGGCCGCCGCTGAAGTCGGGGACCTCGCTGGGCTGGAGTCCCAGGGTCGTTGCGAGCTGGACCAGGTGCTCGTGAGGAACGTGCCGGGCGAAGCTCGTCATGGTCTGACCGGGCTCGATCACGAGCACGCGGATCCCCGTGCCTTCGAGCTCGAGACGCAGCGCGTTGGAGAACCCGTTGACCGCGTGCTTGGTCGCGCAGTACAGCGCGAAGCCCGGTGCGGCCTCGCGCCCCGCCAAGGACGAGACGTTGACGATCGTTCCGCCGTTCTCGCCCATGGCCCCCACACCCTCGCGACAGACCAGACCGAGCGCCAAAACGTTGGTCTCGAGCATTTCGCGCCATTGATCGGTAATGCCCTGGGATGCGAGGCCCGGGAAGCCGACGCCCGCGCCGTTGACGAGGGCGTCCAGGCGACCGAAAGCGCGCTTCGCCTCGCCGACGACGTGCACCACGAAGGACTCCTCGCGCAGGTCTCCGGCGAGCGCGCGCACCTCGACGCCGCGCGCGCGCGCCTCGTCGGCGGTCGCTTCGAGCGCTGCGCTCGAACGGCCACTCAGGACCAAATCCGCGCCGCGGGCGGCGAAGGCCAACGCCGTCGCCCGTCCGATGCCGCTCGATGCGCCCGTCACGAGCGCCACCTTCTTCGTCCAGTCGTTCATCATCGGCTCCTCGGCCAGGCAGTCAGCCCGCACAGGGGTTCGTGGTTCGTTGATCTCATGGCTCGTTGCTGGTCAGAAGAAGTCGATGTCGCCCATCGTCTGGTACCAATTGGCTTGCAACCAATCGCGGTCCACGCCGTCGCGCCAGGCCGAGAACTGCTCTTGATGGGCCGTTGCGCGCGCGAAGAAGCCATGTCGGATCTGGAAGCGCTGGAAGTGAGCCCCCATGCTCGCGAACCAGGCGACGAGAGCGGTGCTGCCGCAACCGCGAGCGTACGCCTTGGCCCGCTCGAGCAGCGCGCTCTCCGCGGCGAGGTCCTCGAGTGGAACGAGCCAGTCGGACAGGCTCGACACGGAAGGATCGATGCCACCTTCGCGCACCACGGCAACTCCGCGCAGTCGCCCCGTCGCAGCGTCACGCGCCTCCAAGAGTTCGTAGGCCAGCGGATGCTCCGCGTAACGCCAGTTCAGATAGGTCGAATCGCGCACGAGCGCCGCTGGGAAGCGTTCGCGTTCGCGTTCCCACAAGTCGTCGGTCTCTTCGTCGAAGCGGTTCACCGCGCGGACGTCGATTTCGCGAGGATCGACCGCCGGGGGGCCGGCGTGGAGTTCGTTGACCAGGAAGACGACGTCACAGAGGATCTGCCCGCCGACGAACCGAGAGATCACCCGGCGCAAGGGCGGCACGGGGAATCCGTAGGTGAGCTGGGTCGAGCCGCCGGTGTGCTCGGCGAAGAAGCGCTTGGCCATCCGGGTCACGAGCTTGGCGCGTCCGGGACCGCCGCGCAGCTCGGAGTCGACGGAGACGTCGCTCTGGCTGAGCGCGAAGGTCGTCTCGCCCTGGATCCACAAGGCGAGCCGCGCGCCCGCGTACATGCCGACGCAGCGCCCGTCTTCCCGAAAGGCACCCAGGATGGCCGCCTCACCACGCGGTAGATCGCTGTAGCGCCAGCTCCACCAAGCGCTGTCCCATTGCGCGACGAACGCGCGGTTGTGCAGGCGCAAAAGCTCGGGCGCGTCCGCATCGCTCACGCCGCGGAACTCGATGGCGGTCATCGGGGGGGAGTGCGACACGCGCGCCAGTCGAGTTGATGATACGCGAGGAAGCCTTCGTCGAACGCGGCCGCCAGGAGGTGTAGCTGATTCCCAAGGGCCTCGACGTCTTCGCCGTGCGCCGCGTGCCAGTCCCCATTCTGGGTGAGCAGCGTCGCCCGCTCCTCGGTCAGACGGGAGCCGAGCAGCTCCAGCGTGGGCCGGACACGTGCCGTCAGGTCGATGTCGCCTTCGAGTTCGAAGCCGTGCGCCTCGGCCGTCTCGAGCAGGGCGTCCTTCGAGTGGAACGGACGTGCGGGCGAACTCGGCACCCCGTGCAGGGTTAGGTCGAAGACGGACAGACGACCGGCCGGCGCGAGGACGGCGCGAGCGGCCCCGAAAAACGCTGCGAGACGTCCGAAATGCTGCAGCGCTTCGATCGAGAGAACGAGTTCGAACGCGGCAGAGAGCTCCAGGTCCTCCAGTCGTCCCTCGTAGAACTCTGGGCGCGGACTCCCCGGGAATTTTCCGGGGCGCTCGCGCGCGAAAGCGATCAACTCCCTCGCTGGATCGAGGGCCATGACTTCGAATCCCCACTCGGCGAGTTGAACGGCAGTACCACCCATCCCGCAGCCCACGTCGAGCACGCGCGATCCGGGAGCCAAACGCTCGACGCAACTCACGGCCATCCGATCCATCGCGTCTCGCAACCGGTCAGCATGCTCTTCCCCGCTCGAAGCCTCCGGGGACGAAGGGAAAAGGCCGAAGTGATAATGATCACAACCGGTCAGCCGCCGAAAGAGCCGAATGGGGTGAGGGAGCCTTGCTCCGTTCTCCAGCTCGTGCGGCGCGTTCGTCTTCGGGCGAGTCATGCGTTCTGAGGTGCTCCTTCGGTCGCAGCCTGAAAGCGTTCGCGGCCAGGCAGGGAGGAGGGGGTGAGAGCGGTGGAGGGAGCGGGGATCGAGGGAACTGGAGGCTCGGCCCGGTACGCAATGACAAGCAAACTTCTCGAAAAGCTCGCAGCGCATAGGTCTGGAGCTTGCTTCAATCCTACAGGCTGCTCGCCTACTGGCCGCTCCCATTCTTTGCTTGTCACCCCCCTTCCTTGCTAGCCGACCCCCATGCAGATGTTCCTCGACCTCGGAGACTTCGGTCGCGCCCGTATCTGGCTGGACGAGCTTCCCGACGCTCCCGCTGTTGATCAGGAGGCGCTCGAGGGCTCGGTCGAAGCGGCGGAGCGTGGCTGGTTCCTCCTGGACGAGGTGGCGATCGAACTCCAGCTCACGCGATCCGGCCATCCGGCCTATGGCCTGCTGGGCTGCGTTTTCGAACGCGCCAATACGGGAGGCACCCTTGTCCGCGTGCCCGTCGAACGGTCCGGCGGCGAGCGCCCGCGTTTCACCGAGGCCTTCAGCAGCAATTCGGTCACCTTCGGATTGAGCGCGGAGCAAGCAGCGGGCGTGCTGGCAGGCGCCCTGTCGGGTGTCGAGGCCCGCGGCACGACCCCGGCGGGCACGCTCGTGTTCCAGGTCGCTGCGAGCCAGACACGCTCCGATGCAGCGATTTTCGCGCATCTGGGCCAGCTGTGCGTGCGGTTGCTCGAACTCTCGATCGAGGCCGATGAGGACTCGGCAGCGGCCTTCGTCGTCGCAGCGATCCAAGACTGGACGTAGTGACGGTTCGAGACAGCGCCTGCAGAACGCTCCGCGCTGCTGCGTCAGCCCACGGCGATCACGCCAACCCGCACTGGCGGTCTTCCGTAGTCGTGTGATATCAACAGGACCAGCGATACCTGGCGCGGCAAGTTTCCGTCGCAGGAATTCGAGGTCGGTGTCGCTCGCGCCCGCTTCCCGGCACCCCGACAAGAACCTTCGCCATGCAGCTCGCCGAGCACACCAAGGGTCGTGTGATCCTGTTCTATTCCAAGCTTCAGTGGCCCCAATGGCCGATCTGGCCGCCGCTCGATCTGTACGCCATCGCGACCGCGTTGATGAACGATGGTTTCGAGGTCACATTGGTCGACAGCCGCGCTGAGGAGAACACGCGGGAAAGTCTGGCCCAGGAGTTGGAGGGCGCTTTGTTCATCGGCATCAGCGTGATGTTCGGCAACCAGATCAACAACATGTTGGAGGACGTGGAGTTCATCAAGAGCGTCCGCCCGGACATCCCGGTCGTGATCGGCGGCTGGTTCCCGGCACTCTTTCCCGACGCGCTCTTCGACTCCCCCTTGATCGACATCGTCGTCGTCGGCCCTGGGGACTTCAACACGCCGGAGATCGCGAACCGTCTCCTCGACGGGCGCAGCATGGAGGGCATCGAGGGCGTCTACGCGCGCGAGGGGGATGCGATCGTCCGCAACCCCTTCGGCCACCTGCCTGACATCCGCAAGACGCACCGGATTCCCTACGAGATGCTGGGGATCCAGCGCTATATCCATCCGAACGGCTGGCTGATCATGATCACCAGTCGCGGGTGTCCGGGGCAGTGCAACTTCTGCTCGATCTCGTGCCTGAGCCCGAAGCGCTGGACCGCCCTGCGCGCCGAACGCGCGGTCGACGAGTTGGCCGAACTGGTGGCCCTCGGCGCCCAGGCGGTGCGCATTCTCGACACCGATTTCTGCGCGGACATCAAGCGTGTCGAACAGATCTGCCGCTTGATCCTCGAGCGCGGACTGGAGGTCCGCTGGGAGATCCTCGCGCGCCACTGGAACCTACGCCGCATGACCGACGAGCAGATCAAGCTGATGCGGTGGGCAGGCTGCACGGAGATCGAGGTCGGCGTCGAGACGGGTTCGCAGCGACTGGCCAATGCGATCGTCAAGGACACCGTCGTCGAAGAGGTGCCGCACACCCTGAAGCGCTTCGTGGACAACGGAATCCGTTGGAAGGTGAACTTCATGTTCGGGATCCCGACGGAGACGGACGAAGACCTGAAGAAGACGCTCCGGCTCGTCTACGACATGTGGAAGCTCGGCGAGAAGGCCGTGCATCTGCAGTTGTTCCGCTACACGCCGGTTCCCGGCGGCGACAAGTCCAGCGACAACGTCTGGGAGCAGACGACCTTCGACCACGAGCCGACGCGCCTCTCACTGCAGGAGCTGGCCGACTTCCCGATGGTCGACATGGACCCCGTCCGGATGTTCTGGATCAGCGAGGCGCACGAGGTGAACGTTCGTCGCGTGCACTACTTCTACGCGCCGCTCGCCTTCATCCCCGGCTGCCTGTCGCCGAGCAGCGGCACGCGACTCTGGCGCTTCTGCCTGCGCCTGATGCGTCCCCTGGCCCGCTGGCGGATCCGCAACTACCAGTTCGCGTTCCCCTTCGAGATGTGGCTGAACGAACGCTTCGGGTTCTCCCTGCCCCACGCGACCGACGACAGCATCGGCCCGCACGACGACGTGCTCGCTGCGCCCCAGATGGGCATGACGATCAGCGACTACGAGCCGCTCCAGCCCAAGGTGCCGAAGCCCGGGTCCCTCGAGTCGGTCGGCACGGCGTGAGCGCTGGCTCCAAGTCGTAGGTTGGCGCAGGGCGAAACGGTCGTTGAACGGCGCGACAGGATCCGTAGGCTCGCGCACGTTGCAGGCCCAAAGCGTACAGAGCCGGCGCCCCGAAGGCGCGTCCCGAGTCGCTGACACCAGCGGGCTCAGCGGCCGTGGTTGGCTGCTCCTGATCCTGATCGGCGCGACGCTCTTTGCGGTCACGATCCTGCGCATCGACCGCTTCGTCCTGGCGGAGAACCAGCGTGACGCGCCGGCGACGGCCCGCATTCTCGTGGCAGCGCTCGGCGAGGGCGAAATCGACGGTTCCGCGGCCGTTCCGCCGCGCAGGCTGCGCCAGTTGCTGCTCGACGAGCGCTTCGTCCGTCAGCTCCCCGATCACCGCTGGCTCGACGACGGCCACGTGCTGCTGCGCTTCGGCTACCTCTTCCAACTCGTCGACGGTGCGCCGCTGGTCGACGGCGAGGCAGTCCTGTGCTGGCCCTGGCGGGTCGGCCGCACGGGTCGTCGCGCGTTCCTCTGCCCACCCGAGGGCGAGACCTTCGCGCACTCGAATGCGGCTGGCTGGAGTGGCTTGGAGTCGCGTCCCGCGTTGGACCGCAGCGGCTGGTCGCGGATCGACTGAAGCGCGCGGAGACGACCCTCGCTGGTCGCCCTTGCACGGTGAGGTAGGGAACCGGGCTAGAACCAGCGCCACAGCAGGCACTGCAGCGCGCGGCGCGCGGGGTCGTTCGGATCGAGTTCGAAGAGCACGCGCTTGAGGCGCGTCGCGACTTCACCGGTGTGTCCGAGATGCACGAGGGCATTGGCCAGCACCAAGATCTCCGTGCCGGACAAGCCTTCGCTCTCGGTCAGCGCGAGCAGCCGTTCGCGCGACCCTGCATCGCGCGAGGAACCCAAGGCCTGCAAGAGATCGAGCCGGCGAGCCGGGTCGCTCTCGTTGGTCAGTTCCTCCGCCAACCACGCGAGCCCTCGGGGTCCCGTGTTGGCGGCCTGGATCAGCACCCAGCGGTGCGCGCGCAGACCTTCGAGCGGGAGCTCGTCGAGTTCGAGTCCGACGCGACGAAGGTATTGGGCGGATTCCGCGCCGGGCATGACACCGATGCCTTTCAGGAGCCCGGCTCGATCGAGCAGCGGCAGCTTCGACTCGCGCTCGAACCGCGCGACGAGGCGCTCGCGGACCTTGTCGACGAGCGGGTCCTCCGGACGCTGCTCGAAGCGCGTGCGCCAGGCATCGAGCGCCACCTGCAGCTCCTGCTTGTCGCCGTCGAGGAAGCGCAGCGCCCGCGCGACCGCTTCGGGGAGGTCGCGCGACACGCCACGGAGGAGCGCATAGGCACGCACCACCGGCTCGGGATCGTCGAGCGCGGTAACGAGCGCCGCGTCGATCTTGTCGCCGAGTTCGACCGTGACAGGCGCGTCGGCCATGTGCGCCAACATGATCGCGCGCAAGGCAGCGACGCCTTCCTCGTCGTGCACCGGCAAGAGTTCCTCGACGAGTCCCGCACGTGCCGCCGCGTCGATGGCGCCGCTGCGCACGTACTCGTCCGGATCGATCAAGAGTTCGCGCACGCGCTCGAGCGCTGCCCCGTCGCCTGCTGCCGCCGCTCCGGCCAAGGGATAGGCGCGGAGGTTCGCGGGCAAGGCGGCGCCCAGCGCGTCGTCGAGCACGGCCGGGTCACGGGCCTCGGCGAGCTCGGGCACGAGGTCGGGATAGAACGTCGCACCGGCACCCGCGCGCAACCAGGCGGCCGTTTGAGCGCGCGCACGCTCGGGGTCCGCGGCCACCAAGCCGAGGGCGAACTTGCGTCGCGCGCTGGGCCCGACCGGCGTCGCGAGGTGCGCCAGGAAGACGTCGAAGTCCTCGGGACGGACGTGTGTCAGGAGCAGCCCGTCGAGCGCCGCCTGTTGCACGATCTCGGCCGGGTGATCGAGGCCGCGCAGCAACGCGGCGCGCGCTTCGGGCGCGGGATTCAGCCCGAGCGCCTCGAGCGCGTTCTTGAGGCGCGGGGCGTGCATCGCTTCGGCGAAGTGGCGATCGATGATGCGTGTCAGTGCGGGCACCGATCGTGCGCCGAGTCGCCCCAATTCTTCCTTGGTGCGTCGCAGGACCTCGGAGTCGCCCGTTTCGAGCTTCTCGACGAGAACCGCGACGGGGTCGGATGTGTTGCGGTCGTAGAAGCGAACGGCGTCGGGGCCGCAGTCCGCGAAGAGCGCCGCGACGCGCGGATCCACGGCCGGCGCCGTGGCGTCGCTCTTGGGAGCTTCCTCACCGCAACAGGCGCCGAGGGCGAGCAGGAGCAGCGGTCGCTTCATCGCGCGCGCGCCGCCGCCCAGTCGTCGATCTCGCCCTTGGCGTGCGCGAGGCCCGCCAGCGCCTTGGCGTAATCCACCGCGGCCATCTTCTCGGTCGACAACGCCTCGGCCAAGGTCTGCTGGAACTCGAGCACCTGGAAGGTCGTGGAGAGCCCGTTCTCGCGCCGCGATTCCTCCGCGGCCAGTTGTCGCTCCGCCAGCGCGCGACTGGCCTCGGCGGCAGCCAGTTTCTGCGCGCCGTAGACGACATCGCGCACGGCGGCGCGCACCTCGGCCAAGATCGCAAGCTCGGCCTGTTCGTACGCGAGTCGCGCTTTGCGAGCGGCCACGCGTGCCGAGCGCAGGCCGTAACGACCTATGCGGTTGAAGATCGGCATCTCGAACGTCAACGAGCCTTGGTAGGTCGGAAAGTCGTACGACGTCGCGATCTCGAACGCTCCTTCCGGCTCACGATCGAAGCCCGCGCTGGACGCGGAGAGATCGAGGTCGACCCGTGGCAGCCGGCCGGAGCGCGAGCGATCGATCGCCAGCTCGGCGCGTTCGATCTCGAGGCGCGCGGCGACGAGCGCGGGACGCTCCTCGAAGGCGCGCGCGAGCGCGACGCGCCAATCCCCGGGCGCCTCGCGCTCCGCGGGCTCGGGCAATTCCGTCGTCGGCTCGATCCTGGATTCCCAGCGCTCGAGGTAGGCCTCGCGATCCTCGTCGCCGCGTTGGAACAGGCGTTGGCGCAAGGCGTCCTCGGCCGCGGCGCGGTCGAAGCGTGCACGCAGGATTTCCTCGTCGCGCTGCGCCAGGTTGGTCTTGGCTTGCAACACGTCGACCTCCGTGCCGGCGCCGACCTCCAACCGGCGCTCTTCCTGCGCCAAGGCGCGATCGCCCAAGGCCCGCGCGCGCTGACGCACCTCGAGTTCGGCTTGAGCGCGCACGAGATCCCAGTACGCGTTGGCGACGTCCAACAAGAGCAATTGGCGCAGCACCGCTTCCGACTGATCAGCGACGCGATAGGTCAGTTCGTTGTCCTCTTGGTCGAGCGTCGCGTAGCGGCGCCAACCACCCTGCAGCAAGGGTTGGTTCAGGGAGAGGGTGACGACGTCGCGGGTGTACACGTCGAAGGTGGCGAAGACGTTGTTCGTGCTGTCGTTGACCCGTCCGTACTCGAGCAGGAACGCTCCGCCGGTCTTGAAAGGCAACAGCAGCGAACCGTTCAAGCGTTGGCTGTTCTCCTGCACGACGTCAGCACCCGCGAGGCTCGACTGGCCCTGGATCTCGGAGTCGCGCAGCGTGCCCGTGACCGAAAGCACCGGATCGAAGGCTCCCCAAGCGCCGCGGGCGTTGAGCGCGGCGATCTCGGTGTCGAGCACCTGGGTGGCGAGTTCGAGGTCGTTCTCCAACGCGATTCGAAGCGCATCGTCGAGGCTCAACAATAGGATCACCGCGGACTCTTCCACGGGTGACACCTGGGGCTGGCACGGGAGCGCTAGGGCGGCTAGCGCCAGCGGTAACAGGGGGGGCGTCATCGACATGGAGCGCAAGAGGATAGCCGCACCCTGGGGTCGGGTCGACGGCGGATGGGAACCTCCCCCTTCGAAGCGGCGCCCGCCCCGGCCTATTTCGCGTCGATCGGAACGAAGTCGCCGTCGACGTCCTGCAGCGGATGACGGGGCGCTTTGGGCTCTCCCTTGAGCAGCCCGTAGGCGCGCGCGCGATCCCGTAGGCGCTCAACGGTGGCGCGGTGTTCCGCGGGGTACCGATCCAGTTCGCGAAGGCGTTCGAGCGCGGCATCCGTGGCTTGCCCGAAGAGCCACGCGTCCAGTTCCATCGCGGTCGCCAGCAACCCGCGCTCGTCGAAACCCGTAGGCAATCGACCGTTGCGGGCCGCTTGCCAATCACGCGACAGGATCGCGTCGAGGCGGGCCTCCGACGCTTCGACCGGCCCGGCGTAGGGCGCACCCTCGTCGTGTCCCGGCCAGAGCGATCCTGCGGCGCGTACGAGCAGGAAGCGGTCGAGCCGTCGCCGATTCGCGGCTGCTCGCGCCGTGCGCGTCTCGAGGTCCAGCGGTGATTCGAGGTCCGGCTCGGCCGGCGCGGGCGCGAACAGAGGCTCGTCCGCGACCGCCGGTCGAATCTTGAGCGCAACCGGCGCGCGCGCTTCGCGCACCGCGAGCATCGCCACGACGCCCAGCGCCCCCAGGTGCAGGACGACACTCGCCGCGACCAGTTGCGCGAGCCCGGAACGCCGGAGTGCGCCGCGGAACCCATCGAACGAGAGCAACGGCGCAGCGCGGCGCGTCGTCGCCGACAGCACGCGGTGTACCAGGGCGGCTTCGCGTTCGGGCGCGATGTCGGCGTTCAACTCCTCGGTCGCGCGCCGCACTCGCGCCACGAAAGGCTCGTGCGCCAGCGAGCGGTCATCGTTCGATCCGGCTCGATCGCTGCCTGCTTCTTTCGTCATCGCTGAGGGGTGTCGGTGGGCGTCAAGCGCTCGCGCAGGAGACGTACGAGGTGGAACACGCGGGACTTGACCGTCCCGACGGGGCAACCGAGGAGCTCTCCGATCTCGGCGTAGGAGAGCTCTTCGACGATCGCGAGCTCGAACACGCTTTGGTGCGCGTTGCTCAGGCCCGCCACGGCCTCGCGGACGCGCGCGACCTGTTCGGTGTTGCTGAGCGGTTCGAGCGGGTCGTGGTATTCCGCCTCGAGGTCGAGCGCGGAGTCGCCGTTCTCGCCATCCGCATCCAACGACAAGGGACGCAGTCGCGCCCCCGTGCGACGGCGAGCGTCGATCAGTTGATTCTGCGCCACACGGGCGACGTACGCGCCAAAGCGTTCGCGCGGTCGATAGCTGGCGGCGGAATTGTGAAGTTTGAGCAGCACGTCTTGAGTCAGGTCCTCGGCTTCCTCGAAGCTCGCGCCGCGCCGGCGAAAGAAACCGACCAGGCGCCGCGCGTGCGCTACCACGAAAGCCTCGAAGGGTCCCGGATCCCCGTCGCGGAGCGCCGCGAGCGGGTCGTTCGGGCTGTCCGTCGAATCCCAGGTGGTGTCCAAGAAGAGTGGCTCAACGCAGGCCGCGGCGGCCGGTTCAGGAATTCGACGCGACTTCTCGCACGCCGGGCGGGACCTCGAGGGACGTCACCAGCTCGCATCCCAGCGCCGAATCGTCGCCACCGCGCGCTTCGAGGCGCAGGCTGCGCTCGCTGGCGCTGACGTGGGCGATCGCGAGGCATAGGTGCGTCGGCGGCAACCAGGGCTCGATCCGATCCGCCCACTCGATCAACGCCACGCCTTCGCCGCCGAGGAGCTCCGCTCCCCCGCCCTCCAGGAAGAGCGCCTCGCGGCCCGCCATCCAGGCGTCGAAGTGACGCACGGGGAGGCGACCTTCGTACTCGTGCATCAACGCGAAGGTCGGCGACGAGACGTCGTCGGCTGCGACGCCGAGGCCGCGCGCGAGCCCGCGCACCAGCGTCGTCTTGCCGGCGCCCAGCTCCCCCACCAACGCGAGCACGTGGCCCGCGGTGAGTCGCCGCCCGAGGGCGGCGCCGAAGGCTTCGGTCGCTTCGGTCGAGCCGGAATGGAAGCTGCGCACGCTAGCCATGCAGCCAGCCTCCGAGATCGGCGAGTCGCAGTCGAGTGCCTTCTGGGCTCGTCCAGTGACAGCCCTCGCCTGGCGCCGCTCGACCGATCGCGGAGAGGTCGGGGAAGCGGGTCGCCGCTTCCGTGCGGATCGCGTCCCAGGCTTCCGCGGAGAGGGTGGCGAGCAACTCGTGGTCTTCGCCATCGACGAGCGCGTGGTGCCAGGCGGGGTGCCCGCTGGCGCCGGCCGCGCGCTCGGCGTCGCGATGCACGGGCACGACATCGAGCTCGAACGCGACACCACTGGCGCGCGCCAGGCGCTCGAGGTCCATGGCGGTGCCGTCGCTGGTATCCATCATGGCGTGCGCGCCCGCGCGAAAGAGGAACTCCCCTGCGGCGAAACGCGGCTCGAGCTCGAGATGCCGACCGAGCTGCGCGCCACCGGTGGGACCGGTGAGGACAACGACGTCCCCCGCGCGCGCGCCATGCCGCCCGATCGGCGGACGCGTGGCGGGTTGAACGCCGAGCGCGGTGACGCTCCACCGCCACGTGGAACCGGCGGCGGCGAGGTCGCCGCCCACGAGTTCGGCGCCGAAGTCGCGCGCTCGCTCCCGCACGGCGTCGATGCCGGCGCGGATCGCGCTCTCCTCGGCCGCGGCTGGCAGCGTCAGGGCCAAGAGCAGCGCGCGGGGCTCGGCCGCCGTCGCGGCGAGGTCCGACAGCGCGCGCGCCGCCGCCTTCCGCCCGGCGGCGACGGGCGAGACCTCGGGTGCGTAGTGCACGCCCTCGATGGTCTGGTCGCAGCACGTCACCCAGCGCCCCGTCGTGGGCTCGAACGTCACGGCATCGCTGCCGAACGCGGAAGCGACGCCGCGCGCGGCGACCGCCGTCCGCGCCAACCAGTCGTGCAGTCGACCTTCGGACCAGCTCATCGGGCGGGCACTACCACGGCAGGCTGAAGAGAATCCGTCCGACGACGTCGTCGGGTTCGATCGGGCCCATGACCCTGCTGTCGCGGCCGGGGCAGTCGGGCGCGTCCGTGACGATCCAGTAGGACCCGCGCTCGATCGCGGCGTGCATGCGCGGTGGAGCGCTGTGCGGCAACGTCGAGAGCTTGCCGAGCAGGATCTCGTCAGCACCGTCGGAGAAGAGCAGCAGCGCGCCGAGTTCGGGCTCGCCGACCCAACGATCGACCACCAGGCGCTCGCCCGGTGTCAGCGCGACGAGCGGCGAGCAGCCCTCCCCGGGCAGGCCGACCATGTCGTAGCGCAGAATGAAGTACGCGACGACGACGAGGACGCCGACGTAGATCGCGATCCGGGCGCGCCGCAGGAGCTGGGCGCTCATGCGTCCACCGCGACGAGGGCGTCGATGTAGGCCAGCGCGTTCGCCGCGGGCCGCGACGAACGCCAGTCGTCACCCCAGACACCGCTCAGCACGGCGATCCCATGGGCGCCCGCTGCGCGGCACGCGCTGACGTCGTCGGGGCTGATTCCCCCCAGAGCCAAAAGGGGCCGGTCCGTGCGCCGCAGCGCGCTCTCCAGGCCGTCGAAGCCGACGGCCTCGACGCGGCCGCGCTTGGAAGGCGTCGGCTTCAGAGGTCCGTGAAAGAGGTAGTCGGCGGCGCTCCAGGTCGCGGGGTCGTCGCAGGCATGGGTCGAGAGGCCGACGGGGAAGTCCCCCACCCGCCGGACGTCGTCCGGGAGGAGCGAACGAAAGCCGACGTGGACTCCGCGCGCGCCCGCGGCCGTGACGAGGTGCGCCCGATCGTGCAGGTAGAGCGGCACCTGCGCTGCGAGGGAGCGCGCGAGCCGGAGGTAGGCCCCGTCGAGCAAGTTCGGTTCGCGCAGGACGACCGCGAGGTCGAGCCCCACGAGGCCGCGCGCAGCGAGTTCGAATGCGTGAACGTCGCCCTCTGCGAGCGTGCCCGGCGACAGCACGAACAGCCGCGGGAGGCTCACTCGTCGACCGCCTCCAACTCGACCAAGTAGCCCAGATCGCGCAGCAGCGCCGCGAGCCGCTTGGGCGTCGCTCGCGACGCCAGTTGCACGGCGTGCTCGGACAAGATCGTATCGACGTACTTGCGTGCGCCGGCGTCCGCTCGAAAGCGCTCGAGCACGTCGGCGTCGCTGCAGCGCAGGACGAGTTCCGCGGACAGCGTCATCCGGCCGGCGCGCTCGGCCCAGTCGCGCACCGAGATGATCACGTTCTGCGGGACCGGCGTGCGCGAGTGCTTGGAGAGCGTCTCCTGCATGCGGCCAACGCTCATGCCCTGCCGCAACGCGCGCTGAACCGAATCCTCGCGCAGGTGGAAATGCACGACTTCGTCGTTCGCTTCGCGCACGCAGAAGCGATCGAGTTCGTGGATCAGCTCGGCATCGTCACCGGTTCGAAACAGCACGACCTGATGGTCCGGCGTGACGACCAACGAACCCACGGGACCGACGGCCGGCGACTCGGCCGCCGCCAGCCCGAAGAGGCGCGCGCCGCTCGCCGTCAGTCGCATGGCGACGGGATGTGCGTGGCTGTCGTAGCCGAGGTCGACGAGTCCCAAGAGGTAGAGCCGCTTCTTGACCCAGTTCACGAGGCTCCAGGCCAAGCGCTGGGGGTCTTCCAGCACGGCCGCCGCCCCGCGCGCCGTGCGTTCGGAGACGCGCTCTTCGAGACCGGTCTCGTCCAACGACGCCAGGTAGTTGTTGCGCGCCAGGAACGGCAGGTACATCAGGTCGTACCAGACGCCGGGCTCCAGTCGCTTCATCAGACGCAGGAGGATGCTGCGCAGCGTCGCTTGGTGGAAGAGATCCAGCGCGCTCTCGCGATCGTCGATCGCGAAGTCCAAGAGGTCTTGCTGCTTCTCGGCGAGCGGCCGACCGGCCCACTCGAGGCCCTCCGGTGTCACCGAGAACGTCCGCTTGCCGGTGCGATCGATGAATCCGTGTCGCTTCGAGAAGCGATAGCAGAAGCCGAAGATCTCCTCGGTCGTCAGTTCGCGCCCCGGCGTCGGAATCAGGTGCTGGACGATCTTGCGCTCGGTCGACTTGAAGATCTCGCCGCGCACGGTGAAGCGCACGTCGTTGTCGTCGATGTAGGAGATGAAGCGCGCCAGGTTGGACGCGAGATCCGTACCGAGCGAGAGCTCTTCGTAGGGTCGGTCCGGGTCGCTGGGCACGGCGACGTGCCGCAGCCAGGCCAGCGCCACCTCGTTAAACACGATCAGCGTCTCGTCCGCGTGTCGGATTCCGAAGGGCGACAGGTCGAGCTGCTGCACGGTGCCGATCAAGGACTCCTCGAGAATCATCTTCCAGCGCCGACCGTTCCAGCCCGGCAGGTCCGAGTCCATGCGATCGAACAGGCCGCGCGAGAGCAAACCGCCGAATTCGAGGATGGCCTTCTCGACCAGGTGCTGAATGCCCTCCGGCAAACGCTCGATCCGCGCGACGCTGGCGCTCTCCTGCGAGTACATCTTGTACAGCTCGCGCAGACGGTGCGGCGTCATGCGTTTGTTGCCGGAGTCCGCGTACTTGTGGTCGAGGTGCCCGCGCAGGGTCAGCGCGCCGAAGACCCCGCCCTGGCGCTGCCGGCGCCGGCGCACGAGGCCTTCCGCCATCTCGAAGGGCAACGCCAAGAGGCGTCCGTCGTAGTTCTCGAAGCGCGGGTCGCGCGTTTCGACCACCAAGCGCCGTTCGATCAGCTCGGAGAGACACTTCTCGAGGTCGTACTCGCTCAACGACGAGAGCGCGCCGGCGCCGACGAGATCGCTCCAACTCTGGCTGTAACGCGGCGCTGCGACCAATTCGTCGAGCACGGTCTCGAGGCGCGATCCGAGGCTGGCGATGCAATCCTCGACACGCGCCGGGTTGATCATCTCGGCCAAAATGGCCGCGCGCATCCCGGCGGCGTCGAGCCCGTCGGTGGACCCGCCGCGCCAGAAGTCGAACAGCTCGGGCAGCGCGTTCTCGGGCACCTCCGCCAGGACCTCGTCCAAGGGAATCGAGTGCCGCGGAGTCTTGGCGATCCGCGGACTCGTGCCGCGGGCGCCGACGTGGGAAGAGACGCTGCGACGCTTGTCGTTGGGCGTCATCGGGTCGGTCCTCGGTACGTCATCGTGGGTTCCTCTCGCTGTGGCTCTCGGTGTGGCTCTCGGGACTTCCGTCGACACGGCACGGCACTCCGGCGGTCCGGCTTCATCGTTCCATGAGTTCCGCCGCGTCCAGGATCTCGTAGGTGTAGCCCTGCTCCGTCAGGAACAACTGCCGGCGCTCGGCGAACTCCTGGTCGCGCGATCCGTAGGTCACGACAGCGTAGAACCAGGCGTTCGAGCCGTCGGACTTCGGTCGCAGGATGCGGCCCAACCGTTGCGCCTCTTCCTGGCGCGACCCGAACGTCCCCGACACCTGGATGGCGACGTTCGCGTCCGGGAGGTCGATCGCGAAGTTGCCGACCTTGGAGACGATCAGGATTCGCTCGGCTCCGGTCCGGAAGGCTTCGTACAGCCGTTCACGATCGGCGTTGGGCGTCTTGCCCGTGATCAAGGGCACGTTGAGGTGGCGCTCCAGCGCGCGCAGTTGGTCGAGGTACTGCCCGATGACGAGGATACGTCCCTCGGGGTGTCTCTCGATCAGCGTTTCGACGACCGCGAGCTTCGCGGGATTCTCGCTGGAGAGGCGGAACTTCTTCCGCGCGTCGGCCGTGGCGTACGCGTGGCGCAGCGGACCCTCCAGCGGAACGCGCACCTCGAGGCAGCGCGCCGTCGCGATGTAGCCTTGGTTCTCGAGCACCTTCCACGGCACCTCGTAGCGCTTGGGGCCGATCAAGCAGAAGACCTCGTCCTCCTTGCCGTCCTCGCGCACCAGGGTCGCTGTCAGGCCGAGTCGGCGGCGGGCTTGCAGCGCCGCGGTGACGCGGAAGATGGGTGCCGGCAAGAGGTGCACTTCGTCGTAGACCACCAGGCCCCAGTTCTCCTTCGAGAAGACCTCGAAGTGCTCGAAGTCGGAGGTCTTCGTGCGCCGCCAGGTCAGCATCTGATACGTCGTGATCGTCACCGGCCGCACGACCTTGTGGTCGCCCGTGTACTCGCCGACCTCGTCCGCGGTCAGCGTGGTCTTGTCGAGGATCTCCTCGCGCCATTGGCGCACGGCCACGGTGTTCGTCGTGAGGATCAGCGTCTTGGCGCCGACCAGGTTCATGGCGGCCAACCCGACGACCGTCTTGCCCGCGCCGCAGGGCAGGACGACGACGCCATTACCACCCTCGACGCTACCGCCGCGATAGAACGCCTCGGCCGCGCCCGACTGGTAGTTGCGCAGCGTGAAGGCGCGACCATCGCGCATCTCGTTCGCCAGGGTGATCGCGTAGGGATCGCCCTCGACGTACCCGCCGCGATCCTCGACGGGAAAGCCGATGCGGATCAGCGCTTGCTTGATCACGCCGCGTTCCAACTCGCCGACCCAGGCGCGGCCTTCGTCGTCGATCGTGGCCAACTCGCGGATCGACTTGTGCTTCAGGACGTCGGCCAGCAGCTCGGCGTCGTCCGACGCCAACAAAAAGCGTCCCCCGACGTTCTCGATGCGCAGTGAGCCGTAGCGCGCGATCCAGGTGCGAATGTCGGCGCGCACGTTGCCAGGGATCGGCACGCAAGCGAGGTCGTCCAGCCGTGCTTCGATCTCGTCCGCGCTCAAGCCGAGGGCCGCGGCGTTCCAGACCGAGACCGGCGTCACGCGATAGGTGTGCAGGTAGTCAGGGCTCTTCTCGAGTTCCGCGAACGCGGACAACGAGTCGCGCGCCTCGGCGAAGCGCGGATGTTCGACGGTCTTGGGCTGGCCATCCTCGTCGCGAACCGGTCGGCCCGCCTCGTCCGTCAGGACGCGCACGGTGTGCAGCATCAGCGTGCGGTCGGCCTGCACGATCAGCGGGTTGTCGGGTGCGAGCGTCATTGTTCCACGGCTCCCTTCTTCGTTCTCTGGCGTCGCTTGACAGCTTTGGGCTTGGTTCGGCGCGGTTCGAACAGCCAACGCCCCGTGATGGATTGCGGGTCGGCTGCTAGTTGGCGCGGCGTCCCTTCCGCGATGACGTGACCGCCCGCGGCGCCCCCAGCCGGTCCCAGCTCGACCAGTCGATCGCACGCGGTCAAAAGATCGGTATGGTGCTCGATCACGATGACCGCGTCGCCCCGGTCGGCGAGCCGCCGCAGCACGCGCGCGAGATGCACGACGTCGGACTTGGCCAAGCCCGTCGTCGGCTCGTCGAGCACGATCACGCTGCCGCCCGCCTGACGCGCTTGCGTTAGCTCGGCGGCCAGCTTGATACGCTGGGCCTCGCCCGACGACAGCGTCGTCGAACTTTGATCGAGCGGCAGGTAGCCGAGCCCGACGTCGAGCAGCGTCGCGAGGATCCGCTTGGCCGTCGGCACGTGTTCGAGGAACGCGGCGGCTTCCTCGACCGAGAGCGCGAGCACGTCGGCGATCGACTTGTTGCGGTAGCGCACCTCGAGGATCTCGGGTCGGTAGCGCCGTCCTTCGCACTCCTCGCACGGCAGCCACAGATCGGCGAGGAACTGCATCTCGACATGCACCGAACCGCGACCGTCGCAGGCCGGACAGCGACCCTTCTTCGAGTTGAACGAGAAGTGCGAGCGCGTGTAGCCGCGCATGCGTGCCTCGGGGAGGCGCAGGAACAGTTCGCGCAACGACTCCAACAGCCCCACGGCCGTTGCGGGAATGCTGGCCGGTGTGCGACCGATCGGGCTGGCGTCGACGACCAACACGCGTCGACCGCCGGCGAGTCCGCTGACGCGCTTCCAGCGACCGGCGGCGGGTTCGCCTCGGATCGCCGGCACGAAGCATTCGAGCACGAGCGAACTCTTGCCCGAGCCCGAGGGTCCGCAGACGCCGGTGAGCTGGCCCAGGTACGCGCCGAACGAAGCGCGCTTCAGGTTGTGCACCGTCGCGCCGGTGAGTTGAATCGGGTTCCCGATCGGCGGCTTGGCCTTCGGCGACTCGAGCCGCAAATCGCCGCGCAAGGCGGCGCCGGTCAAGGAGTGCGGGACGGCCTCGATCTCGGCGGCGGTGCCGATCGCGACCAGTTCTCCGCCGTGACGACCCGCCCCCGGACCGATGTCGACGATCGTGTCCGCGGCGCGCATCATGCGCTCGTCGTGCTCGACGACGAGCACGGTGTTGCCGCCGTCGCGCAGAGCCTTCAGCGCGCCGATCAGACGGTCGACGTCCGCCGGATGCAGTCCGACCGTCGGCTCGTCGAGCACGTAGCAGACGCCCACGAGCTGCGAGCCCAGGTTGGCCGACAAGCGCACGCGACGTGCCTCGCCGCCCGAGAGCGTCGACATCGTGCGATCGAGCGTCAGGTACCCGAGGCCGACGTGGACCAACAATTCGACGCGACTGGAGAGTTCGACGATGACCGCGTCGACGGCCGCGCGCTTCGACTTCGAGAGGCCCAAGGCGGCGAGCCACGCCAAGAGTTCGTCGACCGAGAGCGCGAGCGCCTGCGGCAACCGCAGCTTGCCCACGGTCACGTGACGCGGGCCCGGCGCCAGGCGTTCGCCGCGGCAGTCGGGACACGTCTGGCGCCGCATGTGATTCTCGAGCACGGCGGACCACTCGGGATCCTCGCTCTTCTTGTGCCACGCGTCCACGTGACCCAACAACCCGGGCCAAGCGGCCGTGAAGCTCTCGTGCAGTTCGTACGACGAGCCCTCCTTCTCGATGTCGACGCGGTACGTACGGTTGGCGCCGGTCCCCGACAACAGCAGGGCGCGCGCTGCTTCGTCGAGGCGCTCGAAAGGCTTCGAGAGATCGATCCGGTGCGTCTTCGCGACCTTGCGCAAGAGGTGCTCGTAGTAGCCCTTGCCCTTCGTGAGGTAGCGCCCGATCTTGCCCTCGATCGCCGTCGTTCCGCCGTCGATCAGGACCAGGGGCGCGTCGGGTCGCGTGATCAACAACGCGGGGTCCGCGCTCCAGCGGTTGCCGAGCCCGTCGCACGCCGGGCAAGCCCCCACGTGCGTGTTGAAGGAGAAGTGCCGTGGTTCGAGGTCGGCCTCCAGGTGGAAGCCGCAGGTCGGGCAGGCCCCGCGCGTCGAGTGTTCGTGGCGCTCGAACGACCCCGGCGCGGTCGCGACGCGCAGCGCGAAGCGACCGCCGGAGACGGCTTCCGCCTGCTCGATCGCCTCGACGAGTCGTGTCCGCCGTTCCGCCTCGAGCGGCAAGCGGTCGATGACGAGGTCGAGGGTCTCCGCCTTCGTCAAGCGCTCGACGACCTCGGCCGGCGGGCCCTCGAGGCGTTCCTCGCGATCGTCGACGAGCGCGCGCACGAAGCCGGCCTGGCGCCACGACTCGAGGCGTTCGGGCAGCGCGGCCAGGTCCCCCTCCTCGGCCGGGCGCTCCGGTGCCCAGATGGGCGCCAACACCCAGGCCTTGGCGCCCGTCGCCGACTTCAGCAGCCGGCGCGCCAGCGCGGAAGCGTCGGTGCGCGTCAAGCGCGTACCGTGCTCGGGACACCGACGATCGCCGGCGCGCGACCACAGGACGCGAAAGAGGTCGTGGATCTCGGTCGTGGTCGCGATCGTCGAGCGCGGATGTCCGCGGCTGGTGCGCGCTTCGACCGAGACGCTCGGGCCCAGGCCTTCGATCGAGTCGACCGGCGGACGATCGCGCGACGCGAGGAATTGGCGCGCGTAGGTGGAGAGCGACTCGACGAAGCGCTGGCGACCCGCGGCGTGGATCGTGTCCAGCGCCAGCGAGCTCTTGCCGGAACCGCTGGGGCCCGTGATGACGGCCAGGGAGTCGCGCGGAATGTCCACGTCGATGCCCTTCAAGTTGTGCGTGCGCGCATTGCGGATGCGCAGCGTGTCCGAGGGCTGCACCGCATCGGGCAGCACGCCGACGCCGAGCGGCAGGTCGCCCTCCGCGCGCAAGGCCGCGCCCGTGGCGCTGGTCGCGTGCGCTTCGATCTCCTCGGGGGTTCCGGTCGCGATCACGTGTCCGCCACCGACGCCGCCCTCGGGTCCGAGGTCGATCACGTGGTCGGCCGCGCGCACCACGTCGAGGTTGTGCTCGATCACCAACACGCTGTGACCGAGGTCGACCAGGGCTTGCAACGCGCCGACGAGCCGTTGCACGTCGAGCGCGTGCAGGCCCGTGGTCGGCTCGTCGAGGATGTAGAGCGTGTGGCGACGCGAGCGCTTCTTCAGGTGCGAGGCGAGCTTGACGCGCTGCGCCTCGCCCCCCGAGAGCGTCGTCGACGGCTGGCCCAAGGAGAGGTACCCGAGCCCGACCTCCGCCAGCGCCGCCAGCGGCCGCGCGATCGGCGGATGGTCGACGAACAGCTCCAAGGCGTCGGCCACGGTCAGTTCGAGAACGTCGGCGATCGAGTGTCCGCGGTAGCGCACATCGAGCGTCGCCTCTTGGAAGCGATGCCCGCCGCACTCGGGACACTGGACCGTGACCGGCGCCAGGAACTGCAGCTCGACCAACTGTGCGCCCGCGCCCTGACACGTCTCGCAGCGACCGCCGCGCGTGTTGAACGAGAAGCGGCCCTTGCCCCAGCCGCGCAGCCGCGCTTCGGGCAGCGACGCGAACAGGTCGCGGATGGGCGTGAAGGTGCCGGTGTACGTCGCCGGGTTGGAGCGCGGCGTGCGCCCGATCGGCGCGCTCGAGAGGAACACCAACTCTTCGATGTGCTCGAGCCCCGCGATGCGATCGTGCTCGACCGGCGTCGGCGCTTCCCGACCCAGGTGCCGCGTGATCGCGCGCTCCAGGGTGTGGTGCACGAGCGTCGACTTGCCCGAGCCGCTGACGCCCGTAACGACGGTGAACGTCCCAAGCGGAATCGCGACGTCGATGTCCTTCAGGTGGAAGCCGCGCGCACCCTCGAGACGCAGCTCCTTACCGTTGCCCCGGCGCCGCTCGTCCGGCGTCGGCATGATCAGTTCGCCGCGCAGCAAGCGGCCGGTCGGCGAATCGATCTGCGCCAGGCTGGCGGGCGGCCCCTGCCCCATCAACCGACCGCCGTGGCGTCCGGCCGCGGGACCGATGTCGATCAGCCAGTCAGCCTTGCGCAGCGTCGCCTCGTCGTGCTCGACGACGACGACGGTGTTGCCGGCGTCGCGCAGGCGTTCGAGCGCGGTGAACAGCCGTCCGTGGTCGCGCGGGTGCAAGCCGATCGACGGCTCGTCCAAGACGTACAAGACGCCCTGGAGCCCCGCGCCCAGTTGCGCGGCGAGCCGAATGCGCTGCGCTTCGCCCCCCGAGAGCGTGTCGGCGCCGCGATCGAGCGACAGGTACTCGAGCCCGACGCCCCGGAGGAACGCGTTGCGACGGCGGACCTCGCGCAAGAGCCCTTCGGCGATGCGCGCCTCGCGCGCCGATAGGCGGCAGGCGTCCAGGACGGCGTCGAGTTCGCCGATCGCAGAGCCGACGAAGTCCTGCAGTCGCAGGCCGCCCACCGTCACGGCGGAGGCGACCTCGTTCAAGCGGCTGCCACCGCAGTCGGGGCAGACTTCCTCGTCGAGGAAGCGCTCGACCTGTTTCTTGCGACCGCCTTGGCGCCAGGCGCGCTCGAGCGACGGCCGGACGCCGCGATAGCGCCGTTGGTACTCGAAGCTGCCCTGGCTGCGCGCACCGTTCCACGACGCGGCGTCGGGATAGCGGTCCTCGCCCGTGCCGTCGAGGATCACGCGCTTCGCCTTCGCGTCGAGCTCGCGCCAGGGCGTGTCGAGGTCGAAGCCGTGGGCTGCCGCGACCTGAGTCAGGAAGCGGAAGCTGACGCGCGGGAAGAGCAGCGCGCCTCCCGACGCCTGCGTCACGGCCAGCGCTCCGTCGCGGATCGACTTGGCGGGGTCCGCGATCAGCGCCTTCGTGCTGGGCTGCCGCAGGACGCCCAGCCCCTCGCACGTGCCGCACGCGCCGTGCGGCGAGTTGAACGAGAACAGGCGCGGCTCGAGCGGCGGCACCTCGCGCCCGCAAACGGGGCATGCGCGCAGCGTCGAGTGCCGCGTTTCCTCCGTGGTGCCCGCCACGAGGACATCGCCCTTCGACAGCTCCACGGCCGTCTCGATCGCCTCACGCAGGCGCGTCAGGTGCTTGGCCTCGAGCTTGAGGCGGTCGACGACGACCTCGATCGTATGGCGGTGGTAACGCCCGAGTTCCGGCACGTCCTCGATCCGGTGGACCTCGCCGTCGACGCGAACGCGCACGAATCCCCGCTTGGCCAGATCCGCGAGCAGCGCCCGATGCTGGCCCTTGCGGTCGCGGATCAAGGGGGCCAGCAGCAAGACGCGATCGCCGTCGAAGCGCTCGGCCACGTGCCGAGCGATCTCCTCGGTGGTCTGGGCGGCCAGGGGCTCGCCGTGCTCGGGGCAGTGCGCGACGCCAGCCCGAGCGAAGAGCACGCGCAGGTGATCGACGATCTCGGTGATCGTCCCGACCGTGGAGCGCGGGCCGCGCTGCAGCGCCTGCTGGTCCACCGCGATTGCGGGCGAGAGGCCCTCGATGTGATCGACGTCCGGCTTCTCCATCCGGCCGAGGAACTGTCGGGCATAGGCCGAGAGGGTCTCGAGGAAGCGCCGCTGACCCTCGCGGAACAAGGTGTCGAAGGCCAGCGAGCTCTTGCCCGACCCCGAAACCCCCGTGATCGCGACCAGGCGATTCCTGGGCACGTCCACGTCGACGCCCATCAGATTGTTCTGACGCGCGCCCCGGATCTTGATGACGTCATGGGGCATGGGAAGGCGGCGCTGTTCCTCACGGGCCGATTCGGATCCGCCGGGAAAAACGCGCTCCATCCTAGCAAGACCGGGCGTTCACGACGACGCGTGACATCGGGCCTCGCGGGGCCGAAAAGGCCGCTTCGGAAAATGCCTAGCCGGCCGTCGAGACGCGTTCCTGGAGGGCGTCGACCAGCGCGCGGTTCGACGCGACCAGGTGGCCCGCCCGTAGCCAGTGGTCGCCGCCGTCGAGATCCTCGACGACGCCGCCCGCTTCCCGCACCAAGAGCGCGCCCGCCGCCACGTCGTGCGGCGCCACGTGCTGCTCCCAGTACGCGTCGAGCCGACCGGCGGCGACCCAGGCCAGATCGAGCGCGGCGGCGCCGAACCGCCGCAGACCGCGCACCTCGAGGAAGACGTTCTTCAGGTTCGTGAAGTTGTTGTTCACGAGTTCGTTGCGGCGATACGGGAAACCCGTCGCGACCACCGCTTCCGACAAGCTCGTCGTGCGCGAGATGGCGAGCCGCACCCGCCGATCGCCGGGGCCCAGGCACCAGGCGCCACCGCCGCGCCGCGCGACGAACGTCTCGCCCAAGAGAGGCGCGTGGACGACGCCGACCAGGGGAACGCCGCTCGGCGCCACGAGTCCCAGGGACACGCAGAAGGCCGGGAGCTGGTGCACGAAGTTCGTCGTGCCGTCGAGCGGATCGAGGAACCAGCGCGGACGTGCGTCGTCGGGGGCATCGCGCACCTCTTCCTCGGCCTCGATCGCGTGGCCGGGGAAGCGCTCGCGCAGCGTCGAGACGAGCACGCGCTCGCTGGCCAGGTCCGCTTCGGTGACGAGATCCCGCGCGGAGCTCTTGCGTTCGAGGCGCTCGGCGTCGAGCTTCCCGAAGTACGACATCAAGAGCGCTCCCGCCTCGCGCGCGGCGCTCTCGGCGACGAGCAGCGTCTCGTCCAAATCGCCGAATTCGGTGTCCATGGTAGTGGGACGTTTCGTCACGGGGTCTCCACGAACAACTCGACCAATTCGTCTTGCATGGGTTTGAACACGTGCGTGTTGAGGCCGCCCAGCCCCGGCGGATACTCGACCAGGATCGAGAACACGATGTCGCGCCCGCGCGTCGTCGTGGTGATGCCGGAGAGCGCGCTGACGCCGCGGATCCAGCCGGTCTTGCCCCAGGCGCGTCCTTCGGCCGGACCGCCGCGCATGCGACCCTCGAGCGTGCCGCGGCGACCCGCGAGGGCCAAGCTGTCGCGGTAGAGCTCCGCCGTCTCGGGATCGCGTTGCAGGACCGCGACCAGAATCATGGCGAGTTGTCGCGCCGTGACGCGATTCGCGCGGGAGAGACCCGAGCCATCGACCTGGTTCCAGCCGTCGGCGGAAACGCCGAGGCGCAGGAGCAATTTTCCGACCGCGCGCGCGGCACCCGCGCGCGAACCGTCGCCGGCGATGCGCGCCCCGAGCGCGAAGAAGAGCTGGTCCGCGACGCCGTTGACCGAGTCCGCGTTGATCGGTGCGAGGAGGTCCCGCACGGGCGAGCGCAGCTCCGCCAACACGCGGCCCTCGGGGCGCCCGCTGTCGCGTAGCACCGAGCCGGTCAGTTCGATGCCCACCCGCTTCATCCGGTCGAGCAACACGTTCGCGAACAGGGCGATCGGGTCGGGATGCCGGAACTCGGCGACGTAGGGTCGTTCCGACGGCGGCAGCTCGCCGGTGACCGTCAAACGTGTGGCGGTGGCACCGACGTTGACGCGCAACCGCGCCCCGGCCTTCGTCAAGACGTTGATGCGCGCGTCCAGCCCCGTGGGCCAGGGCGCGACCTCGACGTCGGCCGCTCGACCGTTCTCGCGCGGTCGAACCACCGCCCGCAGCACGCCGCCGTGCACGCTGAAGGCGCCCGCGAGCGCGCAGTAGTCGTCCCAATGCTGGTTGGCGCTGGGCCATTCGGGGCCCGCGGCGGGCGGCTCGAACGTCCCCGTGTCCAGCACGACGTCGCCTTCGATGCGCCGGATGCCCGCGGAGGCAAGCCGCTCGAGCACTCCGTCGAGCCGCTCTCCACCGCGGCCTTCGGGATGCCAGAGCGGATCCCCCGCGCCGTGCACGACGAGATCGCCGGTCAAGGTGCTCTGCACCACGCGACCGGTCGAGGTGAAGCGGGTCACGATCTCGCCCGTGGGGCCGAGGGCCACCATGGCGGCGGCGGTCGTGGCGAGCTTCAGGTTCGAAGCGGGCGTCAGCGAGCGCGAGGCCTCCCGCTCCGCGAAGACGGTGCCGCGCTCCGCATCGATCGCGTAGACGGCGACGTGTACGTTGCGCGCCGTCGCCTGACCCGCGGTGCGGCGCGAGGCTTCACCGATCCAGCGCTCGACGATCGAGTCGACACGCTCGCCGAGCGCGCCCACGTCGTCCGCGCGCGGCACGAAGGACGTGACCACCGGAGCAGCGGGTGCGGGCGACACCGGAGCCTCGACGGCGGCCGGAGCATCGGGCTCGAACGAAGCCTCGACGAGTTCCGGACCGTCCGCACAGGCCACGAGGACGAGCGTCGCGAGCGACGAAAGGCAGCGAAGCATCGCGGCGCCTATTCCTTCGGAGGGCCTGGGCGGCCCTCGTCCGTCGCCAACAACCAGGTCGTCACGAAGGCCAGACGCGCCGTGTTCTCGATCTTCGGCAACGACAACTTGTCGACCGTGTCACGGAAGGTGTGGTAGTCGGGGTTCTCGCTCTCGTGCTCGGCCTCGAAGAAGAACAAGACCGGCACTCCGACGGCGTGGAACGAGTAGTGGTCGGAGCGTTGCCAGAGGTGCGCCGCCTTGTTCGTGATGACGCGTCGAATGCCCGTTCGTTCCAACTTCGCGGCGCGCTCGAGCACGCGGCCCAGGTCGGGGTTCTGCTCGGTCCCGAGCACGACCACCTTGTTCGAGTCGCCGCGACCGATCATGTCGAGGTTGATCATCGCGACCATCGAGTCGAGCGGCACGGGCGGACGGCTGGCGAGGGCGCGTGAGCCGACGAGCCCGTCCTCCTCCGCCGAGAACGCAGAGAACAGGATGGAGCGCGCCGGTCGGGCTTCCGCACAGGCCTCGGCGATCTCGAGCAGCGCGGCGGTGCCGCTGGCGTTGTCGTCGGCGCCCAGCCCGATGCGCCCGCGAGAGTCGACGCCGATGTGGTCGTAGTGCGCGCCCACGACGACGTGTTCGTCCGCCAGCGTGGGATCGCTGCCCACGAGGCAACCGACGACGTTGTCCACGCGCGTCTCGACCACGTTGAACGCGGTGGCGAGCGTGATGGTCGCTGCGGGCAGCTCGTGCTTGAGCGGGCGGCCGGCGCGATCGCCGCGAGCGGCGAGCTCCTCGACGTCGATCCCGAGCAGCGCCGCTCCGGCCGCCGTCGAGACCTCTACCACGGGCAGCCGCGAGGAGGGCGGCGCCGGCGGTTGATCGTCGACGTCCAGCCAGGACGCCCACGTGTAGCGGTAGCCCAACTCGGGCGCGGCCGGCGGCGACTCGGGGTCGTGTCCGGCGGGCGGTCGGCGAATGATGACGACGCCCACGGCGCCGGCTTCGGTCAACGTGTCGATCTTGGCGTAGGCGTCGCTGGCGGGTGAGATCGCTTCGCCCTCGAAGAGCCGGCGGTGACGCGGTTCACCTTCGAGGATGACGGCGATCGCGCCTTCGAGCTCGAGGCCCTTCGTGCTGTCCCAGCGCGGCTTCTTGGAGACGATGCCGAAGCCCGCGAAGACGGCGGGCCCGCTGGCGCTTCCGACGCAGCGCGGCAGCGGCACGAAGTCGACGCCCAGCGTCCACTCGAGCTCGTCGCCCGCGCGCGTGACGCGGCCGGTCGTCGCCGCCGGATCGGGAACGGGCAAACGGCGTGTGTAGTCGTGACGAAAGCCGTCGGTCCCGGCTGGCTCGAGCCCGTAGGCGCGAAACTGTTCCTCGAGATAGCGAGCGGCGGCTTCGAGGCCGCGGCTCGGCGAATCGCGGCCCTCGAGTTCGGGAGAGGCCAGGAGCTCGAGGTGCGCGCCCAGTTCGGCGGCTGTGATGCCTTCGAGGGCTGCGGAACGGGCGGCGTCGTCCGTCGGCGCGCCGAGGAGGCTGAGGAGCAAGAGAAGCATGCAGCGAGTGTCAGAGGGTCGTTTCGTGCGCGGCGGGCTGACGCGCTCGGCGAGCGGGAAGCGCGGCGAGTGTACCCCCCGAGGGGCGGGGGCTCACGACCCTGGCTCGCGGGAGAGCTTCAGCTCGAAGCCATCGTGCGCGGCCGAGACCTCGGCCCCCGTGGCGTCGCGCACTTGCCGGGCGCATTCTGCGGGATCGGTGTCGGGATAGAAATGCGTCAAGAGCACGCGCCCGGGTCGGGCCGCGCGCACCAGCGTCGCGACGCCCGACGGCGTCAGGTGGTTCGGCGTACCGGCCCCGTCGGCGAACGAGCACTCGATCACCAGCACGTCCGAACCCTTGGCCAATTCGCCGAGGCGCGGCTGCGCTCCCGAGTCGCCGCTGTAGGTCAGACGATCCATGCCGGGAGCCTCGAGCCGCCACGCGAGCGCTTGGGGAGTGTGCCCGGTCGCCGCACAACGTAGGTCGAACGGACCGCTCGAGCAGTGCCCGAAGCCATCCTCGTCGGTCTCGATCTCGCGCACGTCGAAGTCCTCGAAGGCGACCGCGCGGCCCAGCAGGTCCGGTGCGCGCTCGACGAGCCGCGCCAGGCCCACGGGGCCGATGAGTTCGAGGTGCGGCACGCGCTCCTCGATGCCCGGGATCCGCCGGTAGAGCGCCAACGCGAAGAGATCGAGCACGTGGTCGGGGTGAAAGTGCGACACGACCACGCGCTCGATCCGCACCGGATCGAAGCCGGCCGCGGGCAGCGAGCGCAGCGTGCCCGGACCGCAGTCGAGCAGCGTGATCGGACCCTCCGGTTCACGCTCGAGCGCGTAGCCCGCCGGACCGTAGCCCGCGCGCGGCACGATCGCACCGGCGCCGAGCACCACCAGGCGCGCCGTCACGCGTCGCCGTATCCCGACGGGCGCGCTACGTGCCAACGCCAAGCGTCCTCGAGAATCGTCTCCAGGTCCGAGCGCGCGGGTTCCCAACCCAGCACCGCGCGTGCCACCGTGCCGCCGCTGACGAGCTTGGCCGGATCGCCCGCGCGCCGGGGTGCGACGCGCGCGGCGATCTCGCGACCGGTCACGCGCCGTGCGGTCTCGACGACTTCTCGAACCGTGAAGCCGCGACCGGTGCCCAGGTTCGCCACCAGGTTCTCCATACTCGTCTCCAAGTGTGCGAGCGCCGCAAGGTGCGCCTCGGCGAGGTCCTCGACGTGGATGTAGTCGCGCTCGCACGTGCCGTCGCGCGTGTCGTAGTCGTCGCCGAACATGGCGATCTCTTCTCGTTGTCCCAGCGCGACTTCCAGGACGAGCGGGATCAGGTGCGTCTCCGGACGGTGGTCCTCGCCGATCGCGCCGCCGCGATGAGCGCCCGCCGCGTTGAAGTAGCGCAGCGCCGCCGTGCGCAGTCCGTACGCGTGACTGAAGTCCTGCATCATGTGCTCCATGTGCAACTTCGTCCGCCCGTAGGGGTTGATGGGCGCCTGTGGATGGGCTTCGGAGATCGGCAGTTCGACGGGCTCGCCGTAGGTGGCGCAGGTCGACGAGAACACGATGCGTTGGCATTCGGACGCGCGCATCGCCTCCAGGAGGTTCAGCGTGTTGACGACGTTCTCGCGGTAGTAGCGCGCGGGGTCGACCACGGACTCCCCCACGTAAGCGCGCGCCGCGAAGTGGATCACGGCCGCCGGGGCGTGCCTGGCGAAGACGGCCGCGAGCGCGGCGCGATCCGCGAGATCGACGACTTCCAGCGGCGCCGTCACCGACGCCGCGTGACCCGTCGAGAGGTTGTCCAGCACGACCACCGGCACCTCGCGCTCCTGGAGCGCGCGCACCGTGTGCGAGCCGATGTAGCCGGCGCCACCGGTGACGAGAACGGGTGCTTGTCGCATGTGGCTCAGTGTAGCCCCCGCCGCGGCGCCAACGCCGACAGCGCGCTCCAGAACTCGGGCCAGCTCTTGGACACGCACTCGGGTGCGAGGACGTCGATCCCGTCGAGGAACGTGCCGAGCAGCGCCTGGGCGAACGCGATGCGATGATCGCCGGCGGGATCGAGCGGCGCGCTCGGTCGCCGCGGCGTGCCAGGGCCGACGAAGAGCGCGTCGTCGACGACGCGTCCCTCGAAGCCGAGCTCCGCGACGAGTTCGGCGAGGGCCGCCAGCCGATCGCTCTCTTTCCCGCGCAGCGTGCCGAGGCCGTGGAGCTCGCTCGTGGACCCGTGGTCGAGCGCGGCGCGCAGCGCGACGACCGCCAGGAGCGGCGCGAGGTCCGGCTCGCCCGCGAGGTCGAGCACGGCGCCGCGCGACGGCAGACCGCGGGCGCCGAGCTCGGTCGCCGAGCCGTGCGCATCGACGCCGAACGCCGCGAGGTGCTCGACCATGCGCACGTCGCCCTGGGGACTGTCCGC
>JBBDIB010000015.1:0-7446 GCA_040880665.1 Planctomycetota bacterium | reverse complement strand
CAGACCGTAATCGACGCTGCTGAGGGGCGCCGATCCACCCATCCTGTCTAGTCGATGGCGAAGGCACCCGCGGGAGGCGTCGCGAGGAGTTCGACGCGTGCTCGTCGAACGGCGGTCATGTCCGGACCGGAAACGTCAGCCGTGCTGACGATCGGCGCCAGCTCGATCCAGCACTCCCCCGCCGAATGCGCGAGTAGCGTCGTGTTGCTCGGAGCAGGACCATGGTAGAGCGTCCGGCCCCGCTCGTCGCGCCAACGCAGGAGGCCTTGGTCGCAACCGGGAAAGACGAGCCGGCGCGAGAACGCCGGAGTTCCGGCGAGCCGTTGGACGTGCTGCGTCTGTTGCACGGGGCTCGGCTCGACCCGGATCTCGTACGCCTCCGCTCGCAAGGTGAGGTGCTCCTCGGTCATGTCGAAGACGACGAGGCTCAACGAGTACGGCCCCGGCTGGACCTGCTCGAAGCGCACGCTGCCGGTCTCGGAACACCGAACCGGGTGCGGACGATCCGCGAGCGCCAAGGGGCTCTTCGGCGACAACATCGCCACGGCAGCGTCCTCGAGCGGACCGAATTCGACCGCGAGCGCGATCGCCGGCCAGAACTCGACGACGACTTCGCGCTCGAGCGCTGCATCGACGGCGCCCGTTGCCTTGGCGCCGTTCATGGCCGTGACGGAGTAGTCGTAGAGCTCGGGCGCGAGCGTCGCGAACCAGCCTCCCTCCTGCGGGTGGAGCTGCGTCCAATCGCCATCGGACCGGCGCGTGACCGAGCCACCGGTCAGCAGCAAGGGCTCGCCGGCCTCGACCGCGCGGAAACGGACCTCGGTCGTCGTGCGCGAGAGCGGCTCGAGCGGAACGACGAGCGGATCGCCCGCCGCGAGTTCCGCGACCGATGCGAGCACCGCCGTGCCATGGGACACTTCGGCGGCGACGGGGAAGGTGCCGCGGTAGCTCACGGTGGCCGCAACTCGACCTCTACCTCGCTCGGCGAGCACCACGGAATGCGTCGTGCTCGTCGCGCCGCTCACGAGCTTCACTCGCAAGCCAGCGAGACCGATCTCGCGCGCCGCGAGCGCTCCGAGCAACCCTCGGTCTCGATCCTCAAATTTGAAGAGCACCTCGATCTGCGACACGCGTCGCTCGGCCGAGGCCGTCGTTTCCGGCTGCGCCGGAGCGAGCGCATGCTCCTGCCGCTCGAGATCGGCGACGGGCTCGGGGCTGCTACGAGCGCTGCGTCGAGGGCCGCGTGGAGGGCTGCCTTCGAGTCGTTCCGACTCCGTGGCCGTCGGCGGCTCCACGAGAACGCCTTCCTCGGAGCGGTGCGACCCTCGCACCAACGCGAGCATGATCACGCCGAGGACGGCGAACACGAGCAAGACGACGATCCAGCGAACCCGTCCCTGGCCGAGCGAGAAGCGCATGCAATACGGTAGGCGGCACCGTCTTGGGAAGCCCGTTGGAAAAAGGGGAGGCCCCTCCGTTCCCCCGAACGGAAGGGCCTCGCGACCGGCCGTCGGGGGGGCGTCGCCGGGGGGGGTCGAAGGTGGGAAGCTCTCTCGCACGCGATCGGGGCAATCGCGTCAACTCGAGCGGTCGGTCGACCGCGCCGGCAGAGCGGCGCGAGTGTCGCGATCGAACTCGAAACTTTCCCAAAGTGCGTTCCTCCTGAGGAACTTCGACCCGTCCGGGACGCCCGTGGGTCCAGCGAGCGGCGCGACGGTGCGTTGGAGGAGGGAGCGCGTCGGTTCCCGGGGACGTGCTCCGGAGGAGACACGGGGACCGAAACGCGCCGCCTGACCTGGAGAGCACCAGTGCGGGCCGAGAAGGACCTTCCGAACGGCAGCGGTCGGACTCCCTTGACGGAGGCCGTGGGCCCGGCGTTCCCTGGAAGTGCGCAGAATCCGCTGGGTCCGTCGCACCGGACAGGCGGTGTCGCGCACCCGGAGCCCTATACTCCCCCGCCTCCGACCCCTTTCCCCTCCTGCCTTGACCTGGACGCCCAACGACTCCGCCGCGCTCTACAACATTCCTCAATGGGGTAGGGACTACTTCCGCGTCAACGACCAGGGCCACCTGGAGGTCACGCCGCGAGGCGGGAAGGAGGGCGACGGCGACGAATTCGCTGTCGATCTCTTCGACCTGATCGGCCAGATCCGGCGACGCGGGATCGACACACCGGTCCTGCTGCGCTTCGACGGCATCCTGCGAGCGCGGGTGCGCGAGATCGTGGATGCCTTCCGGAAGGCGCGCGAAGAGTTCGAGTACCCGGGGGACTACCGGCTCGTCTTCCCGATCAAGGTCAACCAGCAGCGGCACCTGGTGGACGCGCTGCTGGCCGAGGGGACGAAGCACGGGATGGGCATCGAGGTCGGCTCGAAGCCCGAGCTGCTGGCGGTGATGGCGCTCTACGCCGATCCGGGCCGCTTGATCGTCTGCAACGGATACAAGGATCGCGCGTACGTGGAGACGGCGCTCTTGACGCGGCGGCTGGGCTGTACGCCGGTGCTGGTCGTCGAGAAGTACAGCGAGTTGGAGACGATCCTCGAGGCGTCGGACGCGCTCGGCATTCGGCCCGTGATCGGCGTGCGGACGCGGCTCGCGGGTCAAGGCAGCGGGCGCTGGCGCGATTCGTCGGGCGATCGCTCCAAGTTCGGCCTCTCGACGCGCAACATCGTGCAGATGGTCGAAGCCCTCGAGGCGCGCGGGATGCTCGACTGCCTCAAGCTCCTGCACTTCCACATCGGCAGCCAGATCACGCAGATCCGCGCGATCAAGAACGCGCTGCGCGAAGCGACGGCGACGCTCGTCGGCCTGCGCCAACTGGGCGCCGAGATCGAGTACTTCGACGTCGGCGGCGGCCTCGGCATCGACTACGACGGCTCGCGCACGAACTTCGACTCGTCGATGAACTACTCGTTGCAGGAGTACGCCAACGACGTCGTCTACCAGACGCGCGTCGCCTGCGAAGAGTCGGGGATCCCCTACCCCACGATCGTGAGCGAATCGGGGCGGGCCCTGACGGCGCACCACGCCGTCCTGATCGCGGAGGTGATCGACACCTCGGGCTTCCAGCAGTCCGAGGTCCCGCCGCAGGTCGGCGAGGACGAGCCGGACTCGGTGCGCGACCTGGCCGAGGTCTCGCGTGAGGTCTCGGCGAAGAACTATCAGGAGAGCTACAACGACGCCGTCGCCTACCGCGACGAGGCGATGACGCTGTTCAACCTGGGGCAGCTCGATCTGCGCCAGCGCGCGCGCGTCGAGGAGTTCTTCTGGCGCACGTGCGAGAAGATCCTGCGCATCACGCGCAAGCTCGACTACGTGCCCGAGGACTTCGACAACCTCGAACGGAATCTCTCCGACACCTACTTCGTCAACTTCTCGGTCTTCCAGTCGCTGCCCGACTCGTGGGCGATCCAGCAGCTCTTCCCCGTGCTGCCGATCCACCGCCTGAACGAAGAGCCGACGCGGCGCGGCGTGCTGGCCGACGTGACGTGCGATTCCGACGGCAAGATCGATCGCTTCATCGATCTGCGCGACGTGAAGCGCACGCTCGAATTGCACACCAAGCACGAGGAAGAGCCGTACTACCTCGGCTTCTTCCTGGTCGGCGCGTACCAGGAGATCCTGGGCGACATGCACAACCTGTTCGGCGACACGCACGTCGTGCACGTGGACGCCGGCGAGGACGGGCGCCCGAAGCTCACGCACGTCGTGCCCGGCGACAACATCCAAGAGGTCTTGTCGTACGTCGAGTACTTCCCGAGCGACCTCTTGACGTCGCTGCGGAAGAAGATCGAAGCCGCGATCGACGCGGATCACCTGAGCCTCGAGGAATCCGCCGCGTTGCAGCGGCGCTTCGAAGAAGGGCTCGCCAGTTACACCTATTTGATCCGTCACAACACGGACACCCCGCGCTGACACCGCTCGATGAAGATTCAGAAAGGCTCGACCGTCAAACTCGACTACATCCTCAAGAACGGCGACGGACAGGAGGTCGAGTCCACCGCGGAGGACGGCCCCGTCAGCTACAAGCACGGCGATGACGAGATCCTGCCCGGGCTCGAGTCCGCGCTCGAAGGGCACGAGGAGGGCGATCGACTGGAAGTGACGCTCGACGCCGCGGACGCGTACGGCGAGTACGACCCCGAGGGCATCTTCACGGTGCCGCGCTCTGAGTTGCCCGAGGACTTCGAAGGGGAAACCGACGAACTGCTCGTGATCGAGTTCGACGAGGACGAGATCGAGCCCGATGGACCCGGCGAACTCGAGGTGCGCGTCGTCGAGGTGCATCCCGAGCACATCGTCGTGGACGCGAACCACCCCTTGGCCGGTCAACGCCTGACGTTCGAAGTGACCGTCCGCTCGGTGGCTTGAAGCGCGAGCGGGGCGCCGCGGTCCACGCGCTGTTCTTGATCGTCGCGCTGGCGGCGGCCTTCGTCGTGCATCGGCCGCGCGTCGGCTCGGGCGACTTCGACGTCGAACGCGCGCACCGCGACCTCGAGCACATCGCGCGCGCACCGCACCCCGTCGGATCGGAGGAACACGCGCGGGTCGCGGCCTACCTCGAAGCGCGCCTCGCGACGCTCGCCGAGGCCTTTCCCGAGGTCGACGGACGCCGCGCCGAGGTGCGCGTCCAGACGGGCCGCTTCGGCGGCCAGAACCTCCGCAACCTGCAACTCTTCGTGCCGGGGCACAGCCGGGGTGCCTTGCTTCTTGCGGCGCACTACGACTCGGTTCCGACGGCGCCGGGCGCCGGTGACGACGGTGCGGCCTGCGCCGCGTGGCTCGAGACGTTGCGCGTGTTGAGCGCCGACGGTCCGCCCGCGCGCGACCTATTGCTGCTCTTGACCGACGGCGAGGAACTCGGGCTGTTCGGCGCGCGACTCTTCGCCCAGGAGCGCTTGCTCGAGCCCGCGACCGCGCTGCCCATCGCCGCCGTGCTCAACTTCGAAGCGATCGGGAACGACGGCCCAAGCTGCTTGTTCCAGACCGGGCCGCTGGACGGCGCGCTGGTTCGCGCGTACGGACGCGGCGCGCCGCATCCGGTGGGTACGAGCCTCGCGCCGTGGATCTACGAGCAATTGCCGAACGACACCGATCTTTCGGTGTTTCGCGAATTGGGCATCCCGGGGCTCAACTTCGCCATCCTGGGAGGCGGCAGCGCATACCACCGACCGCACGACTCGCCGGCGAATCTCTCGGACGCGACGTTGGCGCACCAGGGGCGGACGATGCTGGGCGTGACGCGCGCGATCCTCGCTCTGGGCGACGCGCCGCTCGCGGCCCCGTCGCGGGGGTTCCAGGACGTGCTCGGGATCGGCTTCGTGACGTTTCCGCCGGCGCTCGGACCGGCGCTGGCGCTGCTCGCGATCCTCGCGGCGGGAGCGCTCCTGGTGCGCGCGGGCGGCGTGCTCGCGCTCGTCACGGGTCCCTTGCAAGGGGCCATGGGATTCCTCGTCGCGGGCGCCGCGGCGGCGCTCGCCGTGTGGCTGGGCGGGCTCGTCGGCGTGCCGCTTGGCCGTTTCTTGGGCCTCGAGCCCGTACCGCGCGGCAACTACGCCAGCGTCGCGTGCTGGTTCGCGGCGAGCCTCGTCGCCGCCGCGGGCGGCTGGCGCGTGGCAAGCGACGCGGCGTGGGCGCGCCGACGCGCGAGCGGCGGGCTGCTGCTCCTGGCGCTCGCCAGCGCCGCGCTCGCGTGGTTCGCGCCCGAGGGGGCGCACTCGCTGGCGGCGCCGACGTTGCTGGCAACCTGCGCCGTGTTCGCTCTAGAACGCGAGTCGAAGAGCCTGTGGCCGGAGTGGATCGCGGCCGCGCTCGTGGCGCTCGCGCTGACCTTCAGCAGCTCCGTCTGGCACTTGCTGGTGCAGGTGCTCGGTACCGACCCCGGTACGGCGCGCAACGCGAGCGTGCTGTTCGCCGCGGGGCTAGCCGGCTGGATGGCGCCGTCGCTGCGGCGGCTGCCCGCGGGGCCCACGGCACTGGTGGGCCTGTCATCGGGCGTGGTTCTCGCGCTGGTCGCGACGCTGCTGGACGCGAGCGGCGGCTGACTTCGACTCCGACTCAGGCCAGCGGCGCTTCGCGCCAATCGGTGTTCGTGAGCCCGAAGAAGCGCGCCAAGAGGCTGCGACCCAGGTAGATCAAGGGTGTGTCGAGCAGCGCGAGCACCAGCTTGACGAGGTACACGGCGACGATCACGCCGGCGACGTCGGCCGGCGCCATGCCGAAGCCGAACGTCAGGAAGACGCCGTTGACGATGATCGTGTCGACGAGCTGGCTGATCGCCGTCGAGCCGTTGTTGCGCAGCCACATGTGGCTGCCGCCGGTCAGTCGCTTCCAGAAGTGATAGAGGTAGACGTCGAAGAGCTGCGCCACGAGGTACGCGAGCATCGACGCGCCGAGGAGCAGCGCGGGGAATTGGAACGTGACCTCGAACGCGCCCTGCATCGCGACCTTGTCGAGACCCAGGTCTTCGTTCGCCCAGAAGTCGCTGGGTTCGAGCGCGAGCGCGACCTCGACGAAGAACAGCATCAAGAGGCTCATGCCGAAACCGATGATCACCATCAGGTTGGCGCGGCGCTGGCCCCAGAACTCGGAGACGAGGTCGGTCAGGAGGAACGTGAGCGGGTACGTGATGATGCCCGACGTCAGCGTCAACGGGCCGGCGCCGGGAAACCAGTCCGGGCGACCCTCGGGCCACAGCACGAACAGCTTCACCCCGATGATGTTCGTCAGGACGAGCACCACCGCGAACGTCGCCGCCAGGACGACGTAGGTTTGATCCGCTCGACCGAAGCTCGTCACGACGTGGGTCTTCGACGCGTGCGTCCGGCGCTTCGTGGGGGCGTCCTGCATGGGCGCGGATGGTAGACTTCGGCCTCCCTCCCCGCACCGACCCCAGCCCGAACCTGTCGCGATGTCCGTCCTCGCTGAACTCGATCGCTTCTCCGACGAGCGCTTCCTCGCCCTCTACGAAGCCCTGTCCGACCGCGGCTTCGGGCCGCTCGACGGCGAGGTCGCCAAAGCGCTCAAGTTCCGCCCGCAAGCGATCAAGAAGCTGCCCTTCGAGAAGCGCGCGCGCCACGCGCAGGCGCTGATGAAGCGCGGGCAGAACGCCGAGCTGTGCTACGAGTTCTTCGGCAGCTACCTCGTCAAGACGAAGCGCGACCTGGTCACGACGTTCCTCGACAAGACCGGCGTGCCTCACGAGGAAGGATTGATCGCGGACGGCGAGGATGCGCAGCCCGCGCCCGAGAAGGTCGAGCAAGCGGTGACGGATCTCGACCTCGCCTTCGAGCCCGACGACGTCACGCTCTACCTGGCGCTGGCGCTCGAGCAGTGGCCCGAGCACGAGAAGCTGCGCGAGGTCTACCGGCGTCGCGTGGAAACAGCGCGCGCCTAGCCCGGTTCCCTCACCACGATTCGATCGGATTCGTCGTAGATCGTTGTCAT
>JBBDIB010000014.1:0-7476 GCA_040880665.1 Planctomycetota bacterium | reverse complement strand
AGGACAACGATCTACGACGAATCCGATCGAATCGTGGTGAGGGAACCGGGCTAGCGTTCGACGGGCGGCTGGATCAGCTCGATATCGGCGCCCGGTGAGAGACCTTCGCGCGAACTCGTCGATCCGTCCGGCCAAGTGACCTCGACGCGAAACGGGCCGGGATCGCTGCCGACGCCGATGCGGTGGCCTGCTTCGTGACTGGAGAGAAAACCCACGTTCGCGCCGACCGTGCGCAGCCAGGCGCCGCGCTCGCTCCGGAGTACGACGCGGGCGCCGATGGCATCGCGTACGAGCCCGTCCCCCGTCGTCACGATTCGCACGCTGCCGCCCACCGGCGGTGTTCGGTTCTCGAGCAACGTGGGCGGCCCGTCGATGTTGCCTACGAACAGATCCAGGTCGCCATCGCCATCGACGTCGCCCACCGCGGCGCCGCGGCTGGCGGCGCGCACGGCGAAGCCGCGTCCCCCCAGACCGTCGGGCGGCGCGAAGCGACCGCCGAGGTTCTCCAACAGGAAGTTCTCCTGCAGGTAGCTCGAGCCCAGGTTGAAGCGATCGATCTGCGGGTAGACGTGCCCGTTCACGCACCACAGGTCTTCGTCGCCGTCCGCGTCGAAATCGTCGAAGCCGCAGGCCCAACCGAGCGAGTCGTAGGTCACGCGGTGCAACTTGGCGCTGCGCGTCGCGTCCTGATAAACGCTGTCCCCACCGCCGCGATACAGCGTGTAGGAGTCCATCGCGAAGTTCGTCACGAAGATGTCGACGAACAGGTCGCCGTCGAAGTCGCCCGCCGTCGCGCCCATCCCGGCCTGCGCGCGACCGGCTTGGTTGACCGCGAGTCCGAGCTCCGTCGCCCGTTCCTCGAACGTGCCGTCGCCGCGGTTCTGCCACAGGAAGTTCGGCTCGGAATCGTTCGCGACGTAGATGTCGAGGCGCCCGTCGAGATCCACGTCGATCGGAAGCACGGCGAATCCGTACGACGGCTTCACGGCGTGGATCCCGGCTCTGGCGCTGACGTCCCGGAAGTTCCCGTCGACGTTCTCGAAGAAGCGATCCGCTTGCGCCGGCAGACCGCGCGGTCCCAAGTACACCTCCGCGCCGCGATAGGTGTCGGTGCGTCGTCCGGGTCCGACCCAGGCTTCGTCGAAAGCGACGTAGTTCGACACGTAGACGTCGAGGTCGCCATCCAGGTCGAAATCGCCGAAGGCCGCGCCCGCGCCCCAGCCTTCGTCGGCGAGGCCGCGCGGAACGGCTTCGTCGACCAAGCGCCCCTCGTGATTGATCAAGAGGCGGTTGGCGCCGTAGTTCAACAGGTAGACGTCGCGCCAGCCATCGCCGTTCACGTCGACGCCCACGAGGCCCATCGTCCAACGCGCGTCGTCGACGCCGTGCTCTTCGCTGGCGTCGTGGAACCTGCCCCGGCCGTCGTTCTCGAACAAGGCGTCGGTCGGCAAGGGAGCTTCGAGATCGAAGCCCGAGCCGTTCGTCAGATAGGCGTCGAGGTCGCCATCGCGATCGACGTCGATCAGCCCGACGCCGCCCCCGATCGACGCGATGATCTCGAGCTTCTCGGCCGAGCCATTGACCTGCTGGAACGCGTCGAGACCCGAGGCTGCGGTCACGTCGACGAAGCGAAAGCGCCCTTCGTCATGGTGGGTTGGCGCCGGTGCTGCGCCCCGGAGTTCGAGCGGTGCCGACGCCGGCGTCACGGGTGCGGGCGGCGCGTCCTCTTCGCCGTCGTCGGAGCAGGCGGACAGCGCGATCGCCAAGAGGGCCAAGCGGCGCGCTGCCATCATTCCTCGCCCCCCAGGCGCTCGGCCTCGGCCAGGATCGCCTGGGCCACCGCGTGGTCCGGCGCGTGTGCCAGCAGCTCCCGTGCATGGCTTCGCGCGTCGTCGTAGCGAGCCAGCCCGAGCTCGGCCCGCGCCATCATCTCGAGCGCCAGCACGCTGCCGGGGTCGAGCGCGAGGCAGCGCTCGAACGCTTCGACCGCTTCCTCCAGCCGCTGTAGCTCGCGCCGCGCCTGGCCGAGCGTGAACCACAGTCCCGGGTTCTCGGGTTCGAGCCGCACCAGGGTCTCGAGGCTCGCCGCCGCCTTGTCGAACGCGCCGGCCTCCTTCGCGACCTGCCAGCGCAGGTGATGCGCGTTGGCGTGCTCGGGGTTCCGAGCCACGGCGCGATCGAGAGCAGCCAACGATTCGACGGGGCGGTCGCGCCGGTGATGCACGCGCCCGAGCTGGTAGTGGGCGCGCGCGTCGTCGGGGTTCAGCTTGACCGCCCGCTCCAGCCAGGGTCGGGCGCGATCCCATTGCAGGACCGTCGTGTGAGCGAGTCCCAACTGGAAGATCGTCTCGGCGTCCGTGGGCGTCTCGCGCGCCGCGAAGCGCCAAGCCTCGAGCGCCTCCAACAGGCCTTGATACCGCTCGTACTCGGCGATCAGGGCTTCGCCGGTCTCGGGGTCCCCCGCGCGGCTGGTCAAGAGCCCCAGTCGGTAGTACGCCCGAGCCAGCGCCGGGTCGTACTCGAGCGCCTTGCCGTAGGACATGCGCGCCTTGGCCTCGTCACCCATCTCTTCCAGCAACGCACCGTAGTCGTACCACGTCGCCGCATCCTCTTGAGCGAAGCGTAGGGCCGGTCCGAAGGCGCGGTGCGCTTCGGCCAGTTCGCCGAGTTCGGTCTCGATGCGGCCGATCGCGTGCCAGGCGGGCGCGTGCTCGGAGTCGAGTTCGACCGCGCGCCGATGGACGAGCAGAGCGTCCTCCAAGCGTTGACCACGTTCCAGCACGGCACCGAGCGTGGTCAGGCGCGGGACGGTCTCCTCGAGGCGGACCGCAGCTTCCAGCGCGGCGATCGAACGCGCCAGGACGTCGAAGTCTACGCCGCGCGAGCCCATCCGGATCAGCGCTTCGTACTCGAGCGAGCGACCCAGGTACTCCTGCGCGCGCGCCAACTCGGGCTGTTGTTCGACGACCTTCTGCAGAACCTCGACGGCCGCCGCGTGACGGTTGCGCGTCGCTTCGATGACTCCCTGTTCCGTGCAGAGGAACGTATCGCCGGGATGCTTTGCGAGCGCTGCCTCGAGGCGCCGCCCCGCCAGGTCGTAGCGACCCAGCTCCATCTCCGCACGCGCAGCGAGTGCGACCCAGCGCGGATCGCGATCACTCTCCACGATCTGCCGCTCGATCGCCGAGAGCGCCGCCTCCCAGCCGCCGGAAGCGGCCCAGGCCAGCGCGCGCGCCTCCGGTGCCTCTTGCCCGGACGCGCGCTCGTCGCCGACGACGGCATCCGCCGGCTCGGATGGGTCCGAACACGTCCAGAGTAGCGGCGCCAAGAGAGCGAGCGCAGGTCCAAGTCGCGATCCACGTTGCTTCATGCGGGGCATTCTACTCGGGCGGGAACGGCGTTGCTTCCACCGCGTCCCGAACGCCTCGCAGGACCGCCGGCCCAAACACGTAGGCGACGCCGCCCTTGCGCTCGAACCACACGCGCTCGAACTCGTCGAACGCGTAGGAGCGGCGCACCTCCGAGCGCGTCGCAGCAGCGGGATCGTTGACGAGCACGGTTCGGGCGACGCCGCGCACGACCAACAGGTGACCGCTGGTCGCGTCGTAGGGAGCGCCGGTGAGTTCGCCCGCGCTAACGGTCACGCTGGCCACGACGACCGCACCCGCTTCGAGCCAGCGTTCGAGCGCGCGCCAACCGTCGATGCGCGTCACGCAACCGGACACGCCGTGCTCGGCCGCTGCGGCGATCGCGCGCGGCCAGTTGCCGTGAATCCTGTGCCTTGCGTCGAAGCTGCGGGCAGCCAGCGCGACCGTCGCGACGTCGATGCCGAAGTACGCCAACGCCATACAGGTCGAGGTCGGCGAGCAGAGGCGCGCACCGAGCGGCGGGGGCACTTCGTGCTGCGATCGCGGCGGTACGTCGAGCGCCAGATCGTGCGTCGGCCGTGGACCGGGCGGGACCGCCCCGCCGAGCGACGTCGTAATGAACACGCGTTCGAGACCGCGCGCGTCCCCGATCAAGCGCACTTGCACCCGGTCGAAGCGACAGCCGTCGGCGGCGACGAATTCGTCGATCGCGATCGCGCCGAAGCCCGCGGCCTCGAGCGTCCCGCCGCCACCTCGCGCATCCGGCCACTCGGCCAGCGTCAACCAGGGCGAAACGTTCGTAGCGTGAGCCACGCGCAACTCGACGTTGAAGGACGCGCCACCGTTCCAGGACACGACCGCGCGCTCGAAGGCGGGGCGAGTGATCCAGGGCGACGTCCAAGCATCGCCAGCGCGCGCGAACCGCTGCGGCTCGAGGCGCACGGTCGCGGCGCTCTGCCAGGGTGGCGAGCTGCGGTGTTCGCGCACGGCGCATGCGGCTCCGGCGAACACGACGAGTAGCATGGCGATTCGCGTGAGCATCGATCGACTCATCCTAGGCATCGCCGGCTTGGCCGTACGCACCTTCTATCGCGTCTCGGTCGAAGGCGAACACGTCCCGGCGACCGGACCCGTGGTGCTGGTCGGCAACCACCCCAACGGGCTCGTCGACCCCGTGCTGCTGTCGACGGCGACCGAGCGCTCGCTGCGCTTCCTCGGCAAGGCGCCGCTGTTCTCCATGCCGCTGGTGGGCGCGCTCGTGCGGGGTGCGCGCGTCCTGCCCGTGCATCGACCGCAAGACGCGTCGGATCCCGGTCGCGACAACGAAGCCACCTTCGAAGCCGTCCACACAGCGCTCGGGGCGGGCGACGCGATCGCCCTGTTCCCCGAGGGCAAGAGTCATTCGGAGCCCAAGGTGCAGCGCATGAAGACGGGCGCTGCGCGCATGGCGCTCGGTGCGGAGGCGCAGGCGGAGTTTCGGCTCGGCGTTCGGGTGGTTCCGGTCGGCCTCGTCTATCGGGCGCGACGTCGGCTGGGCAGCCGCGCGGTCGTGTGGGTCGGCGCTCCCATCGAGATCGACGATCTGGCCGCGGTGTACGCCGAGGACGCCTGGCGCGCCGTCGAGGTCCTGACCGAACGCATCACCGCGGGTCTGCGTGCGCTGACGCTCGAGCTGGAGCGCTGGGAAGAGCTGCCGCTGCTCGAGTTCGTCGCCGACCTCGAGGCCGCGCCGCTGCATGCCGACTTCGAGCGCGTGCGGCGACTGGCGCGCGAGTTGGTCGTGGCGCGTCGACGCTGGCCCGACGAGGTGCTCGAACTCCGCGAGCAAGCGGAGGAGATGCGCGAGCGTTTGACCGCGTTCGGCGCACGGCCGCGAGATCTCGCGGTTTCGTACACGACCTTGGGCGTGTTTCGCTACGTCGCGCGTCACACCGCGCGCGCCGCCCTGGTGCTGCCGCTGGCGCTGCTCGGGCGTTGCCTGTGGTTCTGTCCGTGGCAAGCCGTCGCGCTGTTGGTGCGCGTCGCGCGACCCACGCGCGATGTCTGGGCGACGACGGCCGTGCTGGGCGGTCTGGTGCTCTTTCCGCTCTGGATCCTGGCCGTCGCAGGTCTCGTCGGTTGGTACGCGGGTGCCGCGCTGGCACTCGGCGCGGCCATCCTGTTGATCGCATCCGGGCTCGCCGCGCTCGCCGGGCGCGGCTATGCGCGGGGCTTGGCGCACGACATCCGCGCCTTCCGCGATGCGCTCACCAAGCGGGACGTGCGCGCGCATCTGGCCGCCGAGCGGGACGAACTCGTCCGGCGGATCGACCGCATCCGGGCGCGAGCCGCCGCGGAAGCCTGAGCAGCGCGGACGCGGAACACGCCTCCTGGAAACCGGCCGGGGCTTGACGCCGGCGGCCTGCTCCGCACGATCGCTCCCCATGTTGCCGCCCCCGCTCGATCCGCCCCAGCGTCTGCTCCTCGGTCCCGGTCCCTCGGTCGTCGAACCCGCTGTGCTCGCGGCGCTCGCGAAGCCCGTGCTCGGGCACCTCGACCCGCGCTTCGTCGAGATCATGGACGAGGTGCGCGGCCTCTTGCGACCGCTCTTCGGAACGAAGAACGAAGCGACGCTGGCGATCTCGGGCACGGGCTCGGCGGGGATGGAGACCTGCCTCGTCAACCTGATCGAGCCCGGCGACGAAGTCCTCGTCGGCATCCACGGCGTCTTCGGCACGCGCATGGCCGAGGTCGCGCGGCGCGCAGGCGCGACCGTGCACACGGTCGAAGCCGAGTGGGGCCGCGCGCTGGAACTCGACGCGCTCGCCGACGCGGCGCGCGGCAAGCGCTTGCGCGCTGTGTGTGTCGTGCACGCGGAGACCTCGACCGGGGTGTTGCAGCCACTCGACGGCCTGCGCGCGATCGCGGACGCCGCGGGCGCGTTCTTGGTCGTCGACTGCGTGACGAGCCTCGCGGGCGTGCCCGTCGAACTCGATCGCTTCGGGGTCGACGCCGCCTACGCGGGCACGCAGAAGTGCCTCTCGTGCCCACCCGGCCTGGCGCCGGTCAGCTTCTCCGAGCGCGCGCTCGAACACGTGCGCGCCCGCGCCACACGCGTGCAGAGCTGGTACCTCGACCTGACGCTCCTCGGCACGTACTGGGGCGCCGAGCGGGCCTACCACCACACCGCGCCGATCTCGATGATCTACGGGTTGCACGAAGCGGCGCGGCGTGCGAACGCCGAAGGATTGGCCGCCCGTTGCGCACGCCATCGCGCGAACTCGAGCGCTTTCTGGGACGGAATCGAGGCGCTGGGCCTCGAACTGGCGGTGGCGCCCGCCGTGCGGCTCCCACCGCTGACTGCCATTCGCGTTCCCGGCGAGGTCGACGAAGCCAGCGTGCGAAAGCGCCTCCTGACCGAGCACTCGATCGAGATCGGCGGCGGGCTCGGCCCGCTGGCCGGCAAGATCTGGCGCGTCGGCCTGATGGGTGCCGGCTCCACGCGCGGCAACGTGGAGACGGTGCTCGTCGCACTGGCGGCGGCGCTCGGCGCGGAAGGCGCGCCGGTCGACATCGCTGCCGGCCTGGCCGCGGTCGATGCGCGCTACCGGGCGAACGCCGTCGGGCTCACGAACCCAACAGCGTCGCGCTGACGCGCCGCCGGTGTGGACGGGTGCGGTGCTCGAAGAGGTACACGCCCTGCCACGTCCCGAGATCCAGGCCACCGTTGCGCACGGGCAGGGCGAGGCTGTTGCCCGTCAAGACCGAGCGCACGTGCGCCGGCATGTCGTCGGGCCCCTCGGCCGCGTGCCGGAAGAGAGCATCCCCATCGGGCACGGCGCGCGCGAACCAGCGCTCGAGATCGTCCAAGACGGTCGCGTCCGCGTTCTCCGAGAGCAGCAGCGAGGCGGAGGTGTGGTGCAAGAACACCGTCGCCAGCCCATGGTCGACCTCAGCCTCCCGAACCATGTCCCCGAGGCGTTCGGTCAGCACCAACAGCTCTCGGCCGGCGGTCTCGACGTGCCATTCGCGGTGGTAGTACTGCATCGCGCACCCGAACGTATCCGCTGCTCGCTCCGACTGTCACCCCCAAGCTGGTCGCGAACGGCGACGGGGGGGGCCCCCGCCC
>JBBDIB010000013.1:0-46173 GCA_040880665.1 Planctomycetota bacterium | reverse complement strand
AGGGCAATGAGATACGGCGAAGCAGACGGATCGTGGTGAGGGAACCGGGCTAGAGCAGGTTCAAGATGCCGTTCCCGGCCTCGTCGTAGAGCACGGGTGGCGCGCTGAAGTACGTCACCCGCCGCGCGATGCGCGCACGCCATGGCAGCACGTCTCCATCCCCCGCGCGGCCGAGCGCGATGGCGGCGTACGCGCGGACTTCGTCCGGCGTGGCCTCGTCCTGGAAGAGCGCCAGCAGCGCCGCGACCGAACGGCGATCCTGGAAGCTTCCGAGCGCCGCCGCCAGACTACCCCGGGCGGGCAGCGAACGGGTTGCGGCGAGCGCCTCGCGCAGGGCGCGGCTGGCGTCGGCGCCGCCCACGCGGCCGAGCGCCAGCGACACTTCCCGGAGGGTCCGAGGCTCGTGCTGACTGCGCGCGAGCGACGCGGTCAAGAGCTCCGCGTCGGCCGGGTCGCCAAGCAAGCCCAGGGCCAGCGCCGCGGACGACCGCACGCTCTCGTCGCGACTCTCCGCGAACGCTTGGCGCACGGCGTCCGCGCCGGCCTCGGCCCCAGCCAGACCGATCGCGGCGGCCAGACTGGCACGCTCCAGCGGACTCTTCTCGTTGGCGATCTTTTCAACCAGGAAGCGCGCGAGTTCGGGTGGCGGCAGCGTGCCGCTCGCGGCCAAGCGGTCGGCGCACCAGCCGACGCACCAGGTGGCCCAGGCGCGCTCCTGACCGCGCGTCGCCGCGCAGCGCGCCAGGGCGGCTTCGACCAGGGCACCGAGGTCGCCGTGCTCGCCCCGGCGGCCGGCACGCGACGCGGCTTCGATCCAACTCGCCCAGGCGACCGAGCGCGTGCGGCCGTCGGGGGCGTTCTCGGTCGCGCGAGCCAGCGCACGGCGTGCGCGCTCGTCGGCGGGATCCTCGTCGGCGTCCGCGATCCAGCCCAACCCGAGCGCCGCCGCCTGACGCAGCTCGGCATCGCGGCGATCGCCGAGGGCTTCGACCAGCGCCTCGACGACGAAGCGTCGCAACGCCCGCGGCGTTTCGCGCTCGGCCACGAGCGCGGCGAGCGCGGTGACGAGGTGGGGCGCGACGCGGCGCGGGAGGCTCCGCTCGTCCCACAGGTGCAGCAGGAACTCGAGCTGGGCGTCGCCGGACGCCGAGGCCGGACGGGCGCGCCGCGCTTCGCCGCGTCCGCGCGAGACGGGCTCGAAGTCGAGGGGTACCAGCGACAGGCCGAGCAGGCTGGAGATGCAGAGGTCGAGAGCGACGTCGTCCTCGACGATGGTCGCCGCGAGGTGGTGCACGGCGAGGCGAGCGAGATCGGGATGCGGCGCATCCCCCGCGGCCAGGCCGGAGGCCTCGCCGGCGACCAAGCCCAACGCGACCGCACTGAAGCAACGCAGGCGCGGGTCGGCGTCGCGCCCGCGACCGAGGGCGTCGCTGGCCGCGCGCCCAGCGCGCAGGAGGTCGACCAACAGGAGGGCCGTGCGCTCGCCGCCCGCCAATCCCAGTCCGAGCACGGCCGCCTCCACGACGCGCGCGTCGGGGTGGCGCACCAGTCGTTCGAGCCGCGCGACGACCGCGCGCCGCTCGTCGGAACCGGCGTCGTCCGCCAGGTTGGCCGCAGCTAGGATCGCGCCAGAGAGGGGCGCGCGGGGCGTGTCCGGTTCGAGCGCCGCGAGTAGGGCGGGCAGGATCGACGGCGCGGCGGCGCCATCCCCGCGCGCGGCCATCGGTCGATCGAGCAGCACGCTCTCGCGCCGAAACTCCCACCACAGGTGGGGGGCGCCGAGATCCGAGCGTTGGCCCAGGCCGCCGCTCTGCGGCTCGCTGGCCGAGGGTCCCGGGGCCGCGTCCCCGCGCGGCTGGCCCAGCGGCGCCGCCGCGTCGTTGCCCCCGCTGCGCGCGCCCACGTCGCCCGCCGTGTCGCCGCGGGAACCGGCCCCGTGCGAGCCCGCGTCGCTGGGTAGGACCGTCCCCTGCGCACCGGCGGGTAGCAGCGCTAGCATCCAACCGATGAGCGCCAGGAGCAGCGCGCGGACGACGCGCCGGCCGCGCTCGGGACGGAGCACACGGTCGCAACGCGCGCGAATGGGGGCGGGGGGCAGCATGAGCGCCGAAGGCACCGGAACGGCGGCCTTGCCAACCTAGCCCCGCGGAGCCCCCGGGTCTCACCCTTGTCGCGGAAGGGGTGTCGAAGGCCGCCCCGCAGGCCGCTTGCAGGCCTTCCGCCATGCGAGCGGGCCCCGCCCGAGTGCTGGTCCCGCCCCCGAGGGCGGTCCAGGCGCTGCGACTAGAGGATGTTGAGCACGCCCGTGCCGTCGGTCTGGTTCAAGGTTGGCGTGGAGGCCCGGTAGTTCAGGTCGACGGCGACCTTCGTGTTCCAGGGCAACGGCTCCTTGTCCGCGACGATCCCGAGCGCGACCGCGGCGAAACCGCGGGCGAGGGGCGTCAGGCTTTGGTCCTGCAGCATGCTGACCAAGGGATCGATCGAGCGACGGTCGCCGATGAAGCCCAGGGCCGAGGCGATGGCCGCTTGCGTCGCGAGGCTGTTGGCCTCCTTGAGCATGACGATCAGCTTCGGAGTCAGCTCCTTGTCGCCGAGCAAGCCCAAACCGATCGCCGCCTGCTTCAGGAGCTCAGGGCGATACTTCGACGATTCGATGATCTTGTTGATCGCATCGATCGCCGAGCGCTCCTTCATCAAGCCCAGCCCCACGGCGCAGTAGCCCTTGGCCGTGTCGTCGCTGAACTGGGACATCTTCTCGAGCAGGATGTCCTTGGACTCGGTGTCCTTCAACATGCCCGCCGCGATGGCGAAGGCGCCGAGGTTGCCGGCGTTCTTCTCGTCGCGCAGGGTTTCGCGCACCAGGCTGGTGATCGCGCCGAGTTCACCACCGGCATACTCACGCTCCTGCAAGCCGGCGCCGAGCACGCCCATCGCCAAACCGGCCCACGGCTTGGTCTGGCCCTTGCCCTTCACGATCTGCGTGCTGAGGTACTTCATCACATCTTCGAGACCGGGCTCGAAGGAGTCGTCCTCGCCCGGGCGAATGCCCAGTTGGGCCATGGAAATGAGCGAGAAGTAGCGCGACTGCTGGTCGGAGAGCTGCTTCGGGACGTCGGCCAAGGCTTTGCGTACCTCCTTGTCGAGGTCGTCCTTGCCGCAGTCGACGAGGCGGCCGAGGGCCTGGACGACGCTCTGCTGGATCTCGCGCGGATCCTTGGAGCTCTTCTTGATGCGGTCGAGGAAGTCCTCGGCCACTTTGCTGCGCACGTCTTGAACCTCCGGCCCCAGTCCGTCGAGCAGTCGCACGACGGCCGTCGGGACGTGGGCGCGGGTCAGGCGATCCTCGTCCTCGTTACTCAGATAGCTCAACAGGAACTCGATCGTTGCCATGCGCGAGGAGTGCGGGGCCAAAACCCCTCCCTCGGGCAACTCGGGGCTCTCGATCGTGTCCATCGGCACGAGGCCGAGCGCCACGATCGCGGCGACCTTGAGGTCCTGGGCGCTCGTGGCGTCGCTGCGAATCAGCTCGACCAGGTGCTCGACGATCGCCTGGCGCGTCTTCTCGCTCGCGGTGCGCGCACCGACGAGGCCGAGCCCGTAGGCGGCGAACGCGCGCGTGCGGTAGTTCACTTCACCTTTCCCGACCAGCTTGCGCCCCGCGGCGTTGTCCTGGACCAAGTGGTTCAAGGTCGGCACGGACTTGTCAGCCGCAAGGATGCCCAAGGAGATCGCGGCGGTCTCCGAGATCTGCTGGTTCGAGTCGCTCAGGAACTTTGCGATGACGGGCTCCATCTCGCTCTCACCACCATCGCTGGCGGGATCGCCGATCTTGGCCAAGGCGATCATCGCACCGGTCACGATGTCGTTGTTCGACTCGGTCTCGAGCGCCGCCAAGAGGGCCGGAACGATCGTCTGGCGAATCTCGGTCTCGGACGGCTTGAGCGTGTCGCTGGCCTGCTCCTTCTTGCCATGGCCCATGAAGAAATCGCTGGAGCCCGACACCACGCCACCGGAGTGCACGGCGTCCTTCAGGTTCAGGTAGGGCTCCTTGTTGAACTCCCACCAGAAGGTCCACTCGGTCAGGTCGGGACCGCCGCCACCGCCGCCGCCGGACACGGGACCGCCGGAGGGACCGGCGGGGCCGCCACCGGGCGAGCCCGGGCCGACCGGGCCGGGTGAACTGGGTCCGCCACCGGGCGAGCCGGGGCCGGAGGGGCCGGGCGAGCTGGGACCGCCACCACCGCCACCGCCGCCACCGCCGGGCGGAACGGTGTCACCGGGGCCGCGATACTGGCCGCCGTGCCCGAAGGTCACGCCACCCAGGCCCAGCGTGAGGCCGGCGACCAGCGAGACGGGAAGAAGGATCCGCTTCATGAGACTGTCTGTGTGAGAGTTCGACTCGGAGGGAGTCAGAGGATGGTTCGTGGGGTCAGGCGCACGCACCGGCCGCGAGCGGTCGGCCGAACCGGGGGACGGTGGTGCAAAGCCAGTGCCAAAGACTACGGCACGCCGCCTCCGAATGACACCGACCCGCCGTGGTGGGGTCGAGGGGCCCCATTTTGGCCCCCGGAAGTCCGCCGGCCCGGCGGGCGGGCACGGGCTGCGGTGTTTCGGGTTCGTACCGCCGCTTCACCTTCGAGCGGGCGGGCCGGGCACGTCGCGCCCCGTCCGCTCATTCGCGCGCCGAGAACGAGGCCTTGAGGTACTCTCGATTCAAGAACGCGATGTTCTCGACCGAGATGTCCTTCGGGCAGGCGGCTTCGCACTCGTAGACGTTCGAACACGCGCCGAAGCCTTCCTGATCGGCCTGGGCCAGCATGCGCAGCGCGCGGCGCTGGCGCTCGGGCGCGCCCTGGGGCAACTGACCGAGGTGGGCTACGCGGGCGCCCACGTACAGCATCGCCGACGCGTTCGGGCAGGCGGCGACGCAGGCTCCGCAGGCGATGCAGGAGGCCGCGTCCATCGCGCTGTTGGCCTCGCCGGTGGAGACCGGGATCGCGTTGGCGTCGGGGGGCGAGCCGGTGTTGACGGAGATGTACCCGCCCGCGGCCTGGATGCGATCGAACGCCGTGCGGTCGACGACGAGATCTTTCAGCACCGGGAAGGCGTTCGCGCGCCACGGTTCGACGTGGATCGTGTCACCGTCCGAGTAGTGCCGCATGTGCAACTGACAGACCGTCGTGCCCGGCTGCGGTCCGTGCGCCTGCCCGTCGATCATCAGCGCGCAACTGCCGCAAATGCCCTCGCGACAGTCGTGATCGAAGGCTACCGGCTCCTGCCCGGTCGCGGTCAGTTGCTCGTTCAGGACGTCGAGCATCTCGAGGAAGGACATGTGCGCCGACACGTCCCCCAGGTGATAGGTCTCCATCCGCCCGGCGTCGTCCGCCCCGTCCTGGCGCCACACCTTGAGGGTGATGCGCATCGCTTCGTTGTGGTCGCTCATGATCTCTGGTTCGGTGGGGGGGGGCGGCTACTTGTAGGAGCGCTGGGTCAGCAGCACTTCCTCGAACTCGAGCGGTTCGACGTGTCGGGTGGGGCGCTCGCCGACGCCCTGGAACTCCCAGGCGGCGACGTGCGCGAAGTTCTCGTCGTCGCGCAGGGCTTCGCCCTCGGGCGTCTGGCTCTCCTCGCGGAAATGGCCGCCGCAGGACTCGGGACGCTCGAGCGCGTCGAGCGCCATCAGTTCGCCGAACTCGAGGAAGTCCGCCACCCGCAACGCGTGGTGTAGCGACGCGTTGAGGCCCGTCGCTGTCCCGGGCATGCGCAGGTTCTGCCAGAACTCGGCGCGCAGGCCGCGGATCGACTCGATGGCGGTCTTCAGGCCGGCTTCGTTGCGCGCCATCCCCACGTAATTCCACATGATGCCGCCCAGTTCCCGGTGGAAGCTCTCCACCGAACGCCGACCGCCGATCGAGAGCAGGCGCTGCACGCGCTCGGCCGAAGCGGCCTCGGCTTCGGCGAACGCCTCGTGCTCGACCGTCACGGGAGCCAGTTGGCGCGAGGCGAAGTGTTGCCCGACCGTGTACGGCACGACGAAGTACCCGTCGGCGAGGCCCTGCATCAGCGCGCTGGCGCCCAGCCGGTTCGCGCCGTGGTCCGAGAAGTTGGCCTCACCCAGGACGAACAGTCCCGGCACGGTGCTCTCCAGGTTGTAGTCCACCCAGAGCCCGCCCATCGTGTAGTGCACGGCGGGGTAGATCCGCATCGGCGTCGAATAGGGGTCGTCGCCGGTGATCTTCTCGTACATCTGGAACAGGTTCCCGTAACGCGCGCGAATCGTGTCCTCGCCCTCGCGCTGGATCGCGTCACGGAAGTCGAGGAACACGGCCAAGCCCGTCTCGCCGACACCGTAGCCCGCGTCGCAGCGTTCCTTCGCGGCGCGCGACGCCACGTCGCGCGGCACGAGGTTGCCGAAGCTCGGGTAACGCCGCTCGAGGTAGTAATCGCGCTCGTCCTCGGGAATGTCCGCCGGACGCCGTTCGTCGCGCTTCTTCCGCGGCACCCACACGCGACCGTCGTTGCGCAAGCTCTCGCTCATCAACGTCAGCTTCGACTGGTACTCGCCGGAGACCGGAATGCACGTCGGGTGGATCTGCGTGAAGCACGGGTTGGCGAAGAACGCGCCGCGCTTGTGTGCGCGCCACGCCGCCGTGACGTTGCTGGCCTTGGCATTCGTGGACAGGTAGAAGACGTTGCCGTAGCCGCCGGTGCAGAGCAGCACGGCGTCGCCCGCGAAGCGCTCCAACTCGCCCGTGACCGCGTGGCGCGTGACGATGCCACGCGCCACGTCGTCGACCTTGACCAGGTCGATCATCTCGCGCCGCGTGTAGAGCTTGATCTTGCCGGCGCCGACCTGACGCATCATCGCGCCGTACGCGCCCAAGAGGAGCTGCTGACCGGTTTGCCCGCGCGCGTAGAACGTACGCGACACCTGCGCTCCGCCGAACGAGCGGTTCGACAGCACGCCACCGTACTCGCGCGCGAACGGCACGCCCTGGGCGACGCACTGGTCGATGATGTTGTTGGCGACCTCGGCCAGGCGGTACACGTTCGACTCGCGCGCGCGATAGTCGCCGCCCTTGACCGTGTCGTAGAACAGCCGATAGACGCTGTCGCCGTCGTTCTGGTAGTTCTTTGCGGCGTTGATGCCGCCCTGCGCCGCGATCGAGTGCGCGCGCCGCGGGCTGTCCTGGATGCAGAACGAGCTGACGCGATACCCGAGTTCGGCCAGCGACGCGGCCGCCGAAGCACCGGCCAGTCCGGTGCCCACGACCAGCACGTGGAACTTGCGCTTGTTGGCGGGGTTGACCAGCTTCATGTCGAAGCGGTGCTTGTTCCAGCGCTCTGCGATGGGGCCGCTGGGAGCCTTCGAGTCGAGCATCGGGTCGGTGGTCTTCGGGCTCATGACTGCGCCCCTCCGGTGAACAGGAAGTAGAGCGGGAGCGCGGCGAAGCCGGCGGCCAAAAGCGCGGCCAGTCCGATGGAGATCTGCTTGACGAGCGGCATGTAGCGCGGATGGTTCCAGCCGAGCGATTGGAAGGCGCTCTGGAAGCCGTGACTGACGTGCAAGCCGACGACGCCGGCCGCGATCACGTAGATCACGCCGTGCAAGGGCTGCGAGAGGGTGTTGCGCACGAGCAACGCGCCGTCTTCCTCGAAGCTCTCGTCGAAGCGAAAGTCGAACAGGTGCAGGATCGTGTAGCCGAGGATCAACACGCCGGTCACGGGCATCGATGCCGAGCCCAGCGTCTTGGCGCCGCGATCGTTGCGAATCACGTAGCCCGTGCGGCGCGCCTCGCGATTGTCGAGCGTCAGTCGAATCGCGAGGTAGATGTGGATGCCGAACAGGAGGACGAGGCCGACCTCGGCCACGTAGAGCAACGGCCCAAGATCCAGTAGCTTGCCCGCGTAGGCGTTGAAGGCCGCGCCTTCGACGTCGGCGAAGAGGGTCAGGTTGCCGGCCAGGTGGGCGATCAGGAAGCCGACGAGCAGGAGCCCGGTGAGTGCCATCACGGCCTTGCGTCCGATCGACGAGGCCAGGACGTTTCCGAACCAGCGCAGGGTGTTCAAGTCGTCGCTCTGGGAGTGGGGGGAGGGGATCCGCGTCGCGCCCGGGCGGGGGCCTCGGCACGCTGCGGAACGCCCGTGGAGACGGGGTGGAATCGTGGACCTTAGCGACCAGGTTCGACAGCATCAAAGGGGAGTTTCCAGCACCCGTCGATCCGTTGTCCAAGTCCCCCCCCGAATCGCCGCCCCGCCGGCGACTGGTCCTCGTCCGCCACGGTGAGGTCGCCGCCGACTGGCGCCGCCGCATCTACGGCCAGCTCGACGTGCCGCTCTCGGCCAATGGTGAACGGCAGTTGCACGCCGTGGCGGAGCGCTTCCGCGACGTGCCGTTCGAGCTGGTCGCATCGAGCGGTTTGGCGCGCGCGGAATACGGCGCGCGGTTGCTGCGCGAGCCGCGCGGACTCGCGCGCCGCGACGAGCCGGAGCTGCTCGAGATCCATCGCGGCGACTGGGCCGGCCGCAGCTTCGACGAGTTGGAGCGGGACGACCCCGGCGCGCACACGCGCTGGCTCGCCGATCCCGGGACCGTGCGCCCGCCCAACGGCGAGTCGCTCGAGGATCTGCGCGTGCGCGTCGTGCGTGCCCTTGCGCGACTGGCCGCCGAGGTGCCCGGCGACGTCGCGATCGTCGCGCACAGTTGGGTCTTGCGCGTGGCCGCCTGTCACGTCCTCGGCCTGGCGCTCGACCGCGCGCCGGATCTCGCGCTACCGACGGGCGGCGCGCTCGTACTCGATCATCCCGCGCACGCACCGTTCGACGCCATTTGCAGCCGGGACGTGCGCTTGAGCGGCTGGAACCCCGACCAAGCGCCGTCGCCCTGACGCGCGCCGTTCAGTTGTTGGGAAAGCCCTTCGGACCGCCCTTGGGGCCCGGACCGAAGCCGCCCGGCGGCATGTTGGGGGGGACGCCGTTGCCGCCACCCATCTGCTCGACCATGCCGCGCAGCGAGAAGACGCCCTCGCCGAAGTGGTGCGCGAGCCAGATGAAGTAGCAGTCGACGTTGTCGACCGGATCGTCCACCTCGAACGCCGCCTTGCAGGTCAGATCGCAGACGCGCTCCCCGTTCAGAAAGCAAAATTTCTTGGGGGTCGTCATGCTTCGGTTCCTTGCTGGTTGCCGTCGTTCGCGCCCGGCGTCGCGTCGCGGGAGCGGTCACGATTCATGAGCGTCCACCATTCACCGTCGATCAGCACCTTGCCGTCCTGGTTCCGGATCACCGCCAGGAAATGGATCTTGCCGGAACGACGTGAGGGCTGGGCGTCGACAGCGGCGACCTCGAGCTCGAGCGTGACCGTATCGCCGATCAAGCACGGATTCCGCCAGTGGATCACCATGTCCGTCAGGGCCGCGATCGTGCCGTCGAAGATGCCGGTCCGCACGCCCAGTCCGGTGGCGACCGACTCCACGAGCATGCCGTGCGCCACGCGCTGCCGGAACGGCGTGCGCCGGGCGAAGGTCGCGTCCGTGTGCATCGGGTTCCAGTCGCCCGAGAGCGCGGCGAAGTTGACGACGTCGGCCTCGGTGATCGTGCGTCCGGGGGACACGAACGTCTGACCGGCCCGGAACTCGTCGAACCACAGGCCACGTTGCTGCTGGGGCCCGGGTTGGCGGGGCCGGACTTCGTCGCCGGATCGAACGCGTTCACCTGTCATCAGGCCGAGCACGATAGCGGGCCGTCCGCTGAAAGGCACGCGCGGCTCGGGTGGCGCCGAAAGCCGCTCACCCGCCTGCCTCGCCTTCGCAATGCAACATAACGTACATTATCGGAAGTCGCTACGGGCGCCTCGGGAGCCTGGGTCGGCGCCCACAGCACGCTCGTTTCGCGCGGGTCGCCGCTATCCTGACCCCTGGCCTCGAACCCCTGTTCAGCACACCTAGATCCCATGCGCTCGTTCCGTTCCGTCCGCCACCATCTGGCCTTACCGTCACTCGTCGCGTCCATCCTGTTGCTGACGGTCGGCGCCTGCCGCACGTCCTCGAGCCGCGTGGTCCTTGGGCGGGCCTCCGCTGGGCCCGCTTTCGACGCCGCGGATTCGTTCGACGCCACGGCGCTTGGGCCCGCACGCTGCATCGGCGCCGAGGGCGACTCCGGCGGACGGTGACGCGCGCCGCTGGAGTGCCGGAGGAGCGCGCTGCAAAGCGTCACTCGCCGGGTGCCCGCAGCACCGGCCAGAGCTCGCCGATCCGCACGCGACCGCCGGGCTCGGGCTTGAGTTCGACGCGGTCGCCGGGCACCAAAGCGTCGGCACCCTGGTCCAGGTTCGCCAATCGGAATTCGCGTTCCTCGCCGTCGTTCGCGCGCACCATGAGGCACTGCTCGTCGCGCGCCAGCACGTCGAAGCGTTCCGCGCCCTCGAGCGCTTCACGCACCGGCGCCAACCGTTCGAGCCGCTCGACCGTCGACCGCAACGCTTCGAGCTCGGGTTCGATCGTGCTCCACAAGGGATGCTGATGCGACTCTTCGACCCAACGTGCGAACTCTTCGAAGCTGGCCAGCAAGCGGTGCCACACGTCGGGCGCCAACGGATGCTTCGCGGGTAGCCAACGCGTGAAGAACTCGATCGCGTGCTGGGCGCCGAGCTCCTCGAAGATGCCGATCGCGGCCCCGAACTCGCCGAAGGTGCGCAGGCCGGCGTGCTCCCGCGACGCCGCTTCGCCGTCGCGTTCGGCGACCTCCCAGAGGAACTCCTCGACGACGGCGCCGACCACGCCGGGAAAGTCGGGCGCCGGCGTGTCGGCCTCGCCCGAATCGGAATCGTCGAGCCCGAGATCGCGCTCGAGCATTTGAAACAGTTCCTCGAGATCGCCGCCCGCGCGGCGCCGTTCGTCGAACGACTCCAGCGCGCGACCGACGTCCGAGGGCGTCAGGCGCGGCGTGTGGCCTGGCGCTTCGGGCGCGCCGGCGGCTTCGACCGCGCCGGCCCAGGCCGCGAGCAGGGCGCGTTGGGCCGCACCGAGATCCGCATCGCTCTCGAGCGCGAGCCGATTCAAGAGCTCGGTGACGGCGTGCCCCGACGCGCCGGCGAGGCGCGCTTCCTCGAGTTCCTCGAGCAGCGCCAGCGCGGTGTTCTCGTCGATGCCCGCCGTCAGTAGCTCCTTCACCGGATCGACGCGCGGCCCGGAGATGGCGCCGAGCGGCACGCCGAAGAACAAATGTTCGAGTTCGTCCTGCGCCATGCGCAGCGTGTTGCGACGGCGCGCGCGCGCGGAGTCGAGGTCGCCACGCAGCGCGTCGACCAGTGCCGAATCGCGGAAGACGCCCATCGCTGGCGACAGCCGGAAGACCTCGCCCAAGGGATAGAGGCGCCCCACCAAGAGGTCTCCGACGGAGAGCTCCCCCGCCGCCGCGAACTCTTGCACGGGATACTCGCCCATGCCCAAGAGATCGCGGCACCACAGTTCGCCCGCATCGTTCGAGAGCACCTCGAACACGCCGCTGCGTGAGGTGCGCAGCGACTCGAACACCACCGCGCTGGTCTCGTCCTGCTCGTCGACCACCGCCTCGCGCCAGACGTCGAGCGGAACCCCACTCAGAGCATCGCTCGGACGCTCGAGCAGGAACCATTCGAGGTGCCGCCGTTCCGCATGCAGCGCTTCGCCGGCTTCGCCGGATGCGCTGAAGCGCGTGCGTGTATCGGCGAACTCGAGGCTCACCAGAGGGTCGGCCGCGACGCTCTCGACCAAGGTGTCGAGGACATCGTTCCAACGTTGGTCGAAGGTCGTCATGATGCAATCATAGCCCGCGAACGAAATCGTTCGCCCCCCCACTCCATGCTGCTCACCGACTGGTTCCAATCGATCGCTTGGCTCGACACCGTCGGGCTGGCCGCGATCGGCCTGTTGATCGTGCTGGGCGTGGTACGTGGTTTGTGGTGGCAGGTTGTGCGCCTGATCGGCGTGGTCGCGGCGGTGGCCGTTGCGCGCACCTGGGACCAGGACCTGATGCTGCTGTTGACCGAGCGCTGGAACGAGCTCGAGCCGCGGATCGCGCTGGGTCTCGGCTGGCTGTTGTTGTTCCTCGCCGCGCTCACGCTGGCGACGCTCCTGGGACGCCTCGGCGCGGGCTTGCTGTCGGCTATGCAGCTCGGGCTGGCGAACCGTGTGGCGGGCGGACTCGTGGGCGCGGCGACGGGCCTCTTGCTGCACGTCACGTTGCTCGTCGCCCTGTGCCAGTTGGCGCCGACGCCGTTCCTCCTGGAGCACGTGGCCGGCACCTGGAGCGAGGGCCTGGTGCACGCCCTCGCCGTCGAACGGCGCGTGGTGCTCGGCGCGGAATCGGGAGCGTCGCTGGGCGGCACCTTCGAGCGCCCGACCGACGAAGGGAGCGCGCCCGGCAAGCCCGCGTCGGCCGGCGAGCCGACGCCGGACGATCTGCGGTAGCAGTCCCGTCCAGCAGCTCCCGTGTCGACCGGCTCGCGCAATTTTGGAAACCGGGGCTCGGCCAAGCGGTGTCCTTGCGCTAGCGTGGGGCCTCTTACCAATCCGACGCGCGTGCGGGCCGGGGAAGCAGGTGTGATTCCTGCGCGGTCCCGCCACTGTGAGTCGCTTGGGCAAGTCTCTCGCGCGGAGCGTTCACGACGCGCAGCGGAACGGCGGCAACGGCCACCGGTCGGTCACTGGGTCAAATTCGATCTGGGAAGGCTGGGAGACTCGCCTCGTCGACGAGCCAGGACATCCGCCGCCGCGCTTCCATCATCGAACCTCGGGGATCGGGTTCGTGAAGCACGTGGCGCCAACGCGCGTCGCGTTCTGTGCGTGCACGCCCTTGGGTTCGGCTCGATCGACGAGGAATTCGATCCATGCTCCAATCCCAGAACGTGGCGTTCGCCGCCATCGCACTCTTCACCTGTCTGCCCGTCGTCCAAGCGCAGGACGACTACGACGGCTTCGCCCGGACCGCGCTCGCACGTCCCGTGGAGCCGCACGCTGCGCTGCCGAACGGGGAGCTGTTGGGCTTCGACGGCGTCGCGCTGACGCGCTACGACGCCGCGCTCAACCCGCTCTCGGTCGTGGCGATTCCGCCCGACCCGATTTACTCGGTGGCCTTCCCGAGCTTCGTCACCGTGTCGCCCGACGGATTGCAGGCGTTCGTCGGCCGCACGGCCTGCAACGCCAGCTTCACCGATTGCGATTTCGGTGACCTGTGGAGCATCGATCTCGCCACCGGCGCGGCGAACTTCGAGGGCCTCTTGAGCGGCAACTTCGACGGCGCGTTCGCCGACGGAACGACGGCCTTCGTCAGCGCCAAGCCGTGCGGCTTCTCCTGCCCGCACGCTTCGGTCTACCGCGTGGCGTTGGGGTCCGGCGCTCTCACCGAGATCGTCGAGATCCCGGGCGCATCCGGTCCCGTCGCCGTCGACGTCGCGGGCAACCTGATCGTCGGCACGGCCAGCGATCTGTTCCCGCCGCCGGCCGGAGCGAGTTCAGTGCTCCTGTTCCCGGCGGCGGACGTCACCGGCGGTCTGCTTTTGACCCCGGCCGACGGCTTCGTGCTGGCGAGCGGCCTCGAAGGTGCCACGCGCCTCGCGGTGGACCGCCTGACGGGCGACCTGTTCCTGGCGGCCAATCGCTACGAGCCGGACGCCATGGGCAACGACGCGACGGTCAATCGCGTGTACCTACTGGAGGGCGGGGAGAGCACCGTCGTCTTCGCCGGCGAGCCCGGCTGGACGCTCGGCAACCTCGAGGTCGAGGGCGGTGACGGCACGGCGCGACTGTTCCCGTATCAACCGTCGACCGGCGGCGCGCTGCGCTTCCGCGCGGTGGACTACTTCGCCGGCATCTCGCACTTTCGCGAGTACGTTCCGGCGCGTCCCGAGTTGACGGCGACCGCGCTCGGCGGTACGGCGCAACTCGCGCTCGCCGGCGCGGGCGACGACAATGCCGTGTTCCTGTTCCTGGCGCCCGCCAGCGCCTCGTTGGCGACGGAGGTCCCTTTGCAGTTACCCGCCGTCCTACACGCGCCGCTCTTCCTCGGGCTCGACCCGGGGCTCGCTGTACTGGATCCCGCGCCGCTCTTCACCGATGGCAACGGCGAAGCGGCACGAAACTACGCCATTCCCGCGGGGCTGCCGAGCGGAGTCTATGCGGCCCAGGGTGTGCTCTTCTCGCTGTCGGCGCGCGCGCTCGGCACGACGACCGTGGCCATCCTCTAACGGCCTTCCGCACCGCGCCGGTTGACGCAGCCCAAGCCCCGGGGCTCGTCAACCGGCCGGCCAGAACCACGGAATCATCACGGTGGCGAGCAGCCACAACAAGATGTTGAGCGGCAGACCGAAGCGCAGGTAATCGCGGAACAGGTACCCCCCGGGGCCCATCACCATCGTGTTGGTCTGGTAGCCGATGGGCGTCGCGAAGCTGGCGCTGGCACCGAAGGTGATGGCGACCAACAACTGGCGCACGTCGAGGCCGGAGCGAGTCGCGAGCTCGATCGCGATCGGCGCCAACAGCACGGCGGTCGCGGTGTTGGAAAGCACGGAGGTCAACACCGTCGTCAAGAGGTAGATGGCGCCCACGGTCACGTAGGCGCCTTGCCCCTCGACGAGCCCGAAGACCCAGCCGGCCGCGGACCCGGCGAGACCCGTGCGCTCCATCGCGACGCCGAGCGGGATCGTCGCCGCCAAGAGCAGGAGCACGCGCGCATCGAGCGCCCGCGTCGCATCGCTCATGTCGAGGCAGCCGAGGAGCAACATGGCGCACGCGCCCGCGAGCGCCAACACGACGATCGGAGCCACGCCGAACGCGGCCAGGGCCACGACCGCGATCAGGACGGCGATCGCCAAGGGCGCCCGACGCGGGTTTCGCAGTTGGCGCTCGACGCCGTCGATGATCAGAACGTCGCCGGTCTCCTGCAGGTTGTGCATCGACTCGAGCGCTCCTTGGATCAAGAGCACGTCGCCCGATTGAACTCGCAGACTGCGCAGTTGGTACTGATGGCGTCGGCCCAGCCGGCGCAGCGCGAGAACCTGCACACCGAAGCGCCGCGACAACCCGAGGTCGCGGACGCGACGCCCGCGAAAGGTCGTGTTCGGCGTCACGATCGCCTCGGCGACGCGCAGGTCGACGCGGCCGATCTGCACGCGTTCGTCGTCGGCGATCGCCGTTCCTGCTTCGACGTCGCTCCGCCCCAGCAGGCGGTGGATCGTGCGCGCGCTCGACTCCAGGAGCAACACGTCCCCCGCCTGGAGCGTCGTTTCGGGCGACGGCGTGAAGAGCGCCTCCTCGTCGCGCACGAGTTCCAGAACGGTCACCTCGTCCGCGCCCGCCAGCGCCGAGGACAGCGTCTGACCGACGACGCGGCTGTCCTCGGGAATGCGCACCTCGGTGACGAAGTTGTCGGGTTGGGTGCCCTCGAGCATCTGCCCCAACGAAGTCCGGTCGGGCAGCATGTCGGGGCCGAGCAGCAACACGTAACCGACCCCGACGAAGAGCAGCACGACACCGACGCCGGCGAACTCGAACATGCCGAAGCCGCTGCCGCCGTGTGCGCGATAGATCGTGTCCACGACGATGTTCGTGCTGGTCCCGATCAAGGTGCACGTGCCGGCGATCATCGCGACGAAACTGATCGGCATCAGGAGCTTTGCCGCCGAGTGCTTGAACCGATTGCCGAGCGACAAGGTGACCGGAATCATCAACGCGACGACCGGCGTGTTGTTCATGAACGCCGAGAACGCCGCCGTCGGAACGAGCAGCGTCGCGAGCAATCGGCGAATGCCGCCGGAGGACGTGTGCACCAAGCGCATCGCGATCCAGTCGACGGCACCCGAGCGCTCGAGGCCCGCGCTGAGGACGAACATCGCGGCGATCGTCAACGTCGCGGGGCTGGAGAAACCCGTCAGCGCCTCGTCGAGCCCGACCACGCCGCTCAGGGCCAGCACGACGATGATTCCAAGACACGTGATCTCGAGCCGTACGACCTGCGTCGTGAACAGCACCAGGCTCGCTCCGAGGAGGACGAGCAGGATCGTCGCATCCGAGATCACCACGCGCCGAGCCTACCAGGCTGGACGCCGGGTCCTATTCCATCTCGAGCGTGCGGAACCAAACGAGCTTCTTCTCGAGCGCCGGGACGAGCCCCGCGCCTTGGGTCGTGTCGCGTGCGCCGCAGTGCCGACAGGCGCCGCGCCAGCGCAGTCGCACGACGCCCGCGGCGGTGACTTCGACGATGTCGACGTCGCCGCCATCGGCAGCAAGCAGCGGCCGCAAGTCGTCCAAGACGGCCTCGACCTCGGCGATCCGGTCGGGATCGCCGACGGGCGGATCGGTGCCGAACCAGCGCTTGAAGAGGGAGAACGCCATGGCCGTAGCCTACTCGGGATCGAGCACCCGGGCGAAGTCGAGTCCCGTGGTGCAAAGCATCCCGGGCGGAGCGAGCGCCGCGAGGTCCCCGTCCCACGCGACCAGAGCGCCGAAGTCGAGTCGCGTCCGTGTATCGCCCGCGAGCGTGCGCTGCCCCGGTTCCACGCGCCAAAGCCCCCACGCGATCAACAACGCGCTGCGCCAATCGCCGCTCGTACCCGGGAAACGGGGACAACCCTCCCCCACCGTGACGTTCACGCCGCGGCGCGCAGCGAGTCGTCGCTCGAGGGCGCGAACGACCACTTCGACGAGCTGCTGCTCGCGCCGCGCGCGCAGCACGTCACTGCCGCGGGCCGCACCCAAGCAACCGACCAGGAAACCGACGGCCGTCACTTCGGCCTGCAGCGCGTCGGCTTCGTCGAGCATGGGCGCAGCGGTCGTCGCTCCGCGTGCGACGTCGCGTAGCGCTTCGTCCGAGAGCTGCGTCCAGACCCGAAGGCCGTCCAGGAGCTCCGCCCCGAACTCGTGCGCCAAGCGTTCGGCGAGGCGCGGCCAAAACGCTTCGCGGGCGTTCATTTCGCCCGCGACGCAGCGGGAGGGGGTACCAGAGAGGGGACTCGAACCCCTACGCCCTTGCGGGCAATGGATTTTGAATCCATCGCGTCTACCGATTCCGCCACTCTGGCTCGCACTGTATGCCGCGGCAGTATGAGGCTTCGAAAGCTCGGAGTCGAGGGGTCACAGCGCCGTCCAGCCACGCCGAGCGCCGACCACGTCGTGAACCGCCGCGAGCGAACGCAGGATACCGTCGGCGTAGGCCTCGAGTCCGCGCGCCTCGTGCACGATCGAGAACGATTCGCCGCGTGCCCCGAAGGTCAGTTCGTGCGTCGCATCGGAACCGGGCAGCCGCAAGGAGTGGATCGGCACGGGCTTGCCCGTCAGCGCTTCCAACTCGCTCGCCAGACGCCGCGCCGTCCCCGAGGGCGCGTCGCGCTTCGTCGGGCGATGCCGCTCGATCAGCTCGACGTCGGGGAACAGCCGCGCCGCCTGTTGCGCCAACGCCGCGAGCAACGCGGCGCCGCGACTGAAGTTCGGCAGGATCAAGACGCCCGTGGCACGCTCGCGGGCCAGGCGATCGAGCGCGCGCTGCTCGTCGTCCGTGACGCCGCTCGTGCCGACAACCGTCGGGAGCCCCGCGCGGACGCACGTCTCGGCGTGCAGAGCGCCACGGCCCGCCACCGTGACCTCCAGCGCGACCGCGCCCGCGTGTCGCCCAGCGATCGCCGCGAGGTCGTCGCCGCGACCCACGCGCGCGACGACTCCGAACCCGGGCTCGGCCTCGAGCAAGCGGCAGGCGAAACCGCCCAGCCGCCCGCCGGCTCCGATCACCACGACGCGCACCGTCATCGCCGCACTCCGCGCTCCAGCCCATCGGCGGCGATCGCGAGACACAAACTGCGGTAGTCGACGCCCAGCGCCGCTGCTTCCTGTGGCACGAGCGACCGATCCGTGAAGCCGGGGAGCGTGTTCAGCTCGAGGAACACGACGTCGTCCCCTTGCACGAGGAAGTCCGAGCGCGAGTAGCCTTCGGCGCGCAGCACACGGTGCGCCACGACCGCGGCACGTTGCAGCTCGCCGAGCGCCGCGGTCGACAAGGACTCGGCGGGACACAGCTCGAGCGCGCCATCCGGCGCGTACTTCTCGTCGTAGTCGAAGAAGTGCGCCTTGCGCGGGCGAATCTCGATCGGCGGCAACGCGCACACGTCGACACCTTCCAGCTCGAGCACGCCCACCGACGCTTCGGTGCCCTCGAGCCGTTCCTCGACCAGCACCAAGGGATCGAATTCGTGCGCGCTGGCGCCGAGGCGCTCGAGCTCGTCCAAGCTGGACGCCGGCCCCGCCCCCACCGACGAGCCTCCTGAAACGGGCTTGACGAACCAACCCGTCGCGCCGCGCACCGCCGTCGAGCGCGCCGTGTCGAGCGCTTCCCCGCGCCGCCACTCGAAACCGTTGGGCACGCGCAAGCCGGCCCGCGCCGCGCCCGCGCGCGCGGCGGACTTGTCCATCGCCAGCGCCGAACCGCGCGTTCCCGTGCCGGTGTGCGCGGCGTTCGACGCCGCTAGCAGCGCCTGGATGCGGCCGTCCTCGCCCTCGCCGCCGTGCAGGGCCAGGAACCAGACGTCGACCGCGGCTTTGGCGATTGCCTCGGACGCGCCGCACGGGCGGGCGCCCTCGACGCGCCACAGGCCGTCGGGCTGGATCTCGACGGCGACGACGCGCGCGGGGCCGCGGCCGTCGCCCGCCGCGCTCAACGCTCGCCCGATCGCCGCGCCCGAGACCAACGAGACCTCACGCTCGGTCGAGCGGCCGCCCGACAGGACCGCCACGCGGCGGCCGGCGAGCTCAACCGAGGAACAGGCCGCCGTCGTGCTCGTCAAGCTGCACCTCGTCGACGGTCAAGAATTCCTCGCGCGTTTCGGCGAGCAGCGGATCGACCTCGACGCGCACGTCGCCGGCACCGTCCGCGGGCGGCAGCTCGATGTCGCGCCCGCGAGCCCAGTCGGCGTAGAGCTGGCACATGTCGCGCTTCGCGGTCGCGGGCGAGTCGCTCCCCTCGCGATTCTTGACGGGCGAGAACTCCAGCGCGCGGTCGACTTCGAGCGTCACGCTACGCTCGGCGCGCCCGAGCGCATCGAAGACGAAAGTCTCGAACTTGTGGCCCGCCGTCACCTGGGCCTCGCCGCCGGGAGCGACCGTCGTCATCTCCTTGTTCGCCACGTGCCACGGCAGGTCGAGTCCGTTCGCGGTCAGCCGCTCGACGAAGTCGACCGTGAGCACGTGCACGGCGATGTTGCCCGCGCGGAAACGCAGCTTGCCGTTGGGGTCGCGCGCTTCGCGCAGCTCCGCGGGAAGATCGGAGTACTCGATGCAGCCCAACACGCCGTCCGCGCGGCCGAGCACGCCGACCTTTTCGTCGGGGTCGACTTTCTCGACGACCTTGCTGGACATCTCGGCGCCGGCTTCCGCGTGCAGCCCCAGGAACAAGGGATCGACGGGACGGACGAGCGGGTTGTCGACCTGGAAGTACGCGAGCTGCGTCAGTCCGCGACGACGCATGTCGGCGAGCGCGCCGCTGGTCCTGAGCGCCCACAACACGCCACCGTGCCCGTTCGGCGCCAGGAACGGCTGGTCGGGCGCTTGGAACAGGATGCGGCCCTCCCCATCGAGCGCGGGCAGCATCTCCTGTTGGAAGAAGAAGACGTTCTCGGGCTCGAAGCCGAAGTGGTCCTCGGCCTCGAACGCGTCGCGTGTCGCCAGGTCGTTGGCGGCGGAGGTCATCACGTACCAGGCCGGTTGCGGGCCGCCCAGGGCCGCCACGCGCAGCAGCCGCCGGGCGTGCAGATGGAACAGCGTGCGACCCGTAACCGGGCCCACGGGAAAGTTGCCCTTGGGTCCGTCGAACCCCAAGCGCGACGCTTGGCCGCCGGCCACCAGGACGAACGCCACCTGGCCGGTTCGAAAGAGGTCGTTGCCGCGCTCGATCGCGCGCTCGGCGCGGGCCTCCTGTTCGGCGTTGCGCTCGAGCGGAAACAGCTCGGGCGGCTCGAAACGGCTCGCCACGACCGTCGGCCCGGGTTCGAGCACGAGCCGGCGCAGGTCCTCGATCTGCTCGAGGTCCACGGACGCGAGCGCGCGCACCAGACGCTGGCGCGCGTCACCCTCCACGGCCCGAAGATAGGCTTCGGCGTGGCCTTGTCCGGCATCGCGTAGCCGGTGAAGAAGGTCGTCGGGAATCATCGGTCGAGGTGCCAAATCGTTGTCCTGCCGAAGCTTCGCGACGGAAGCGCGCGGAGGCGACCGGCGGGTCGTCGAGCGCGATTGGGGCAAGCGGTCTCAGCGGGGCAACGGGAACGGCGAGGCGTCGCGAGCGTAGCCGACACCGCCCTCCGGCATCCAGGCGCCAGCCCGAGCAGGCGCGCCGATGCGACGCGACCGAGCCGCTTCGGCCTGCGCTTCAGCGTACGTGCTCGGTCGGCACGCTGAGCTCCTCGAGCATGTTCGTCAGCAGCGTCTGCATCGCCAGCAAACGGTGCTCGAGCAACACCTGGCGCTCGGCGAGCTTCTCGACCACGGGCGGCAAGATCGCCTCGCGCGTGTAGTTGTTGATCATGTTGATGATCTCCGCACGGTTCGCGTCGGGCAGCTTGTGGAAGTGGTAGTGGTACTTCTGCGCGAGCACGTCCTCGCAGAGCTCCATGCACTCCTTCGTAACTTCCACAGCGTCCTTCTGGTGGTGCTCGAGCAGGAAGACGTCGCGCTTGTACTGATGCAGGAGTTCTTTGAACTTGCTGTGCATGGTGCCTCGTAGTTCGGGTTCGAAAGGAGCGGTCGGACGCGCCGGTCGTTGGCGTTGGAGCCCAGACGGCTAGCGGTAGCGACCGAGACAGATGGAGACGTTGTGCCCGCCGAAGCCCAGGGAGTTCGACAGCGCGTTGTCGACTTCCAGTTCGCGCGCTTCGCCCGGAACGTAGTCCAGGTCGCACTCGGGGTCGGGGTTCTCGAGGTTCCGCGTCGGATGGATCCGGCCCTCGTGGATCGAGAGCGCAGTCGCTACCAACTCGACCGCGCTGGAGGCGCCCAGCAGGTGGCCGATCATCGATTTGGTCGAGGAGATCGCGATGGACTCCGCGTGGTCGCCGAAGCAGCGCCGCACGGCCGCGTTCTCCATCCGGTCGTTGAAGTACGTCGAGGTCCCGTGCGCGTTGATGTAGTTCACCGTGTCGGGGTCGATCGCCGCTTGCTTCATCGCCAACCGGAAGGCGCGGGCCGGGCCGGTACCGTCTTCCTTGGGCGCGGTGATATGGAAGGCGTCGTCGGTCGAGCCGTAGCCCTTGAGCTCCGCGTAGATCCGCGCGCCGCGCTTCTTGGCGTGCTCAAGCTCCTCGACGACGATCACCCCGGCTCCCTCGCCCATCACGAAGCCGTCGCGCTCCTTGTCGAAGGGACGGCAGGCGAACTCCGGCTCGTCGTTGCGCGTGGAGAGCGCCTTGGCCGAGGCGAAGCCCGAGATCGAGAGGCGCGTGGTCGCCGATTCGGCGCCGCCCGTCAGGACGAGGTCCGACTCGCCCGAGCGCACGGACATCAGCGCCATGCCGATCGCATGACCGGCGGACGCGCACGCGCTCGAGGTCGTGAAGGCCGTGCCCATCAGCCCGTTGGCGATCGCGACCTGACCCGAGACCGCGTTCGGCATGATCTTCGGGATGAAGTGCGGGCTGACGCGGCGCGGCCCGCGATCGAGCAGACCGAGGTGCTGCTGCTCGATGCCGGTGATGCCGCCGATGCCCGTTCCGAGGATGCAACCGTAGCGTTCACGCACCTCTTCGGAGAGCGACGCGAGGTCGAGCCCCGCGTCCTGGATCGCTTCCTCGGACGCCTTGAGGGCGTACATCGTGAAGGGATCGAGCTTGCGGAACTCGGGCGCCGCGAACATCTCCTCGGGGTTCCAAGCGACCATGGCCGCGATCCGCACGCCGAGGTCCTCGGTCTCGAACCGCTCGATCGGCGCGATGCCGTTCTCGCCGGCGAGCATGCGCGGCCAGGAGGTGCGGACATCGGGTCCGAGGGAGTTCACGGTGCCAAGACCGGTGATGACGACTCGTCGCATGAAACGTGGCGGAAGCTTGAGCGGAAGGGCGAGCGCCCAGGGGCGCGGAGGTTCGAGGGCGGCCGTTCGGCCGCTAGCCCGGTGGCTAGCTCTGCTTCGACTTGATGTACTCGACGGCGGCGCCGACGGTCTGGATCTTCTCGGCGTCCTCGTCGGGGATGGAGATCTCGAACTCGTCCTCGAACTCCATCACGAGTTCGACGGTGTCGAGGGAGTCGGCTCCGAGGTCGTTCACGAACGAGGTCTCGATCTTGACCTTGTCTTCGGTCGTGCCCATCTGGTTGCACACGATCTTCCGGACGCGATCTTCGACGCTGGTTGTTTCGGTCATCACTCTTTCTTCGGTTGGGGGGGGCGAGGGAGGAGTCGGGGGGACATCCGGTCCTGCCGCACGGTCGGCAGGGGCTGAACGGTAGCAAAAGAAGCGGGTCGGAAGGACTCCCTGCGGCGGTGAGAGTTCGAGGAAAGAGTTCACCGAGCCGCCCAGGGAATCCAGCGTTCGAAAGAGCGTGGCGCGAGCGCGGACGCGGGCTGGCTCAGAGCGAGAGGCCGCCGTCGACCACCAGGGTTTGCCCGGTGACGTACGCGCCGCCGGGACCGCACAGGTAGTCCACGGCCGCAGCGATCTCAGCGGCTTCACCGACGCGTCCGAGCGGAATCTCGCGCGCCAGCGCCTCGGTCTGTGCGGCGTCCAGTTCCGCCGTCATATCGGTCGCGATGAAGCCCGGCGCGATCGCATTCACGCAGACCTTGCGCGAGGCCAACTCCTTGGCGACGGCTTTCGTCAGGCCGAGCAGGCCGGCCTTGCTCGCGGCGTAGTTGGCCTGGCCAGCGTTGCCCATCAGCCCGACGACCGACGAGACGTTGATGATGCGGCCCGCCGACTTCATCAGCGGCCGCGTCGCGGCGCGCGTGAAGTTCCAAGCGCCCTTCAGGTTGACCGCGATCACGCGGTCGAAGTCCTCCTCGCTCATGCGCAGCAGGATCTGGTCGCGGGTGATGCCGGCGTTGTTCACCAGCACGTGGAGCGCGCCGTGCTCCTTCACCAGCGTCGCGACGAGCTCGTTCACGGCTTCGTGGTCGGAGACGTCGACGCCCAACGCGCTGGCGCCGGGCGTGTGCCGTTCACAGGCCTGGGCCACGTCGGCGGCGTTCTCCGCCCGCGTCGCGACGCAGGCGACCTTGGCACCGCGTTCGGCGAGGCGTTCCGCGATGGCGCGGCCGATGCCGCGCGACGCGCCGGTGACGAGGGCGACCTGGCCCTCGAGAAATCGTGTCGTCATCGATGTAGGGGGACTAGGGTCGGTCACGCCTCGACGGCCGCGGGTGTGTCCACGCTGTGCACGTCGGGCTGCACGCCGGCTTCGCGGCCGATGCGCTTCAGGAGTCCGGCGAGCACGCGGCCGGGCGCGGGCTCGAGAAAGGTCGTCGCTCCCTGCTCGAACGCGAAGAGCATGCTGTCCGCCCACAGGACCGGCGCCGAGACCTGTTCGGCGAGGCGCGTGCGAATGTCGTCGGGCGACGTGACCGGTCGCGCGGTCACGTTCGTCACAACGGGCACGCGCGGCATCGACACCGGGGTCTCGGCCAGCGCGGCGCGCAGGCGCTCGGCGGCGGGACGCATGCACTCGGAGTGGAAACCGCCCGCGACCGACAGGCGAACGGTGCGCGCGATGCCGTGCTCGGGCGCCGCGGCCTCGAGCGCATCGAGCGCCGCCAGCTCACCCGAAACGACGACCTGGCCGGGTGCATTCAGGTTCGCGACCGAGCAGATGCCGTGGCGCGCGCCGACCGCCGCCAGCGCCGCAGCCACCTCGGGCGTCGCCCCCATCAAGCTCGTCATCGAGGACGGGATCGCTTCCGCCGCGGCCTGCATCGCTTCGCCGCGCAGCCGGACGAGGCGCACGGCATCCTCGAACTCGAGGGCGCCCGCACACCACAGCGCCGTGTATTCCCCCAGCGAGAGCCCGGCGACGAGCGGCGCGCGCGCCGTGTCGAGCCCGCGCGCGCGCAGCACCTCGATCACCGCCGCGGACGTCGCCAGGATGCCGGGCTGGGCCAGGTCCGTGCGCTGGATCGCGTCGTCGTCGTTCGAGCAGACCTCGCTCAACGCGAACCCCACCGCGTCGTCGGCGCGCCCGAAGACCTCGCGCGCCTCGGGGAAGGCGTCGATCCACGCCCGGGCCATGCCGGGGAACTGGGCGCCTTGGCCAGGAAACACGATCGCTCGGGTCATCGGTTCGGTCGGGTTCTCGGTTCGGTCAGGTTTCGTGACGAAAGCTCGTCGGTCACGGTTGCAGAACGACGACTTCTACCAACGCACCAGTTCTACCAACGCACCAGCGCCCCACCCCAGGTCAAACCGGCGCCGAACGCGACCAGCACGACCAACTTGCCCGACTCGATGCGGTTCTCGCGCCGCGCTTGGTCCAGCGCGATGGGCACCGTCGCGGCGGAGGTGTTCGCGTACTGGTGGATGTTGATCATGACCTTCTCGTCGGTCATGCCCAAACGATCGAGCGCGGCGTCGATGATGCGCCGGTTGACCTGGTGCGGTACGACGAGCGAGAGCTCGTCCATCGAGTAGCCCTCCATCATCTCCTCGATCAACTGCGCCATGTGCTTGACGGCGAAGCGATAGACGTCGCGTCCGCGCAGGTGGATCGTCGTCTCCTTGGCGGCCAGGCGCTCGGGCGTCGTCGGGTGACGCGAGCCACCGGCGGGGATGTGGATGAAGTCGTAGCCCGAGCCGTCCGAGCCCAGCGAGGTCTTCAGGATCTCGCCCTGCCCGCAGTCCTCGAGCGGCGCCAGCACGGCCGCGCCGGCGCCGTCGCCGAAGAGGATGCAGGAGCCACGGTCCTCGTAGTCGAGGAAGCGCGACAGCGTCTCCGCGCCCAGCACCAGGACGCGCTTGGCCCGGCCGGCGGCGATGAAGCACTCCCCGGTGGCCAGCGCGGTCAAGAAACCGGTGCAGGCGGCGTTGCAGTCGAACGCGCCGGCCTTCCTCGCCCCCAGGCGGTCCTGCACCAGGCAGGCCGTCGACGGCAGGAGGTAGTCCGGCGACAGCGTGCCGCAAATGATCAGGTCCAGGTCCTCGGCGCGAACGCCGCTGTCGTCGAGCGCCCGCTGGCCGGCCTCGACGCACAGATGGGACGTGGCCTGGTCCTCGGCCGCGAACCGGCGCTCGCGGATGCCCGTCCGCTGGACGATCCACTCGTCGGACGTGTCGAGGAACTCCTCGAAGTAGGCATTCGGAACGACGCGCTCGGGCACGTAGGCGCCGGTTCCGGCGATGCCGACTCGGACACGATGGGACATGGTGGACTAGGGGATTCGGGCTCGGGGGGGCGAAGCAGGCCAGCGTACGTGTGCCCCAGGAATTTGGGCACCTTTGACGCCATTTTGAAAGCTTCCTTGGAACTTTCCGGCGCCGATTGCACGTCGCTTCCCGGTTTCGAGAGCGGGAACCGCGCGCGCTGCGGGCGTCGAGCGGCGAGCACGCGCGTCAGGTACGGGCCAACCCCTGCTCGATGTGCTGGTTCACGCGGCTGTCCAGCGCCAGGGCGGCTTGCCCCAGCGCGTTGGCCACCGCCACCGCGTCCGAGCGACCATGCCCGATGATGACCACGCCCCGCACGCCGAGCAGCAAGGCGCCGCCGTACGAGGAGTAGTCGATGGACTGCTTGATCGAGCTCAACGCCTCGCCGCCCCAGGAGGCCGCGTCGTGCGCCCGCAGCTCCTTGAAGACCAGGCCGAGGACGAGGTCGGAGAAGTGCTCCATCAACTTCAGGATCACGTTGCCCGTGAAACCGTCCATCACGACGACGTCCGCGGAACCGCCGAACAGGCCGCCGCCCTCGATGTTGCCGACGAAGCGATAGCCCGCCGTCTCCATCGCCTCGTAGGCCTCCTTCAAGAGCGGTGTGCCCTTGCCCTTCTCCTCGCCCACGTTCAAGAGGCCCACGCGGGGCTCCTCCACGCCCAGCACGTCGCGCATGTAGATCGAGCCCATCGCGCCGTACTGCACCAGATGCTCGGGGCGCGGCACGACGTTGGCTCCCATGTCGAGGAACACGACCGGCTGGCCCGTGAGCGCCACGGTCACGGCGATCCCGGCCCGCCGCACCCCCTCGAGCGTACCGAGGCCCAGGGTCGCGGCACCGACGACCGCGCCCGTGTTGCCCATGCTGACCGCCGCGCCGGCCTGTCCGGCCGCGATGGCGCCGACCATCACGGGGATCGACGCGCGCGGTTGCGCTCGCAGGGCTTGCGCCGGCGAAGCGCCCATCGGGATCGCGTCGGGTGCGTGCAGCAGCGCGAAGCCCGGGTCGCCGCCGCGCTCGGCCAGGCCCGCGCGAATGGCGCTCTCGTCACCGACGAGCAGAATGCGCTCCGCGGCGAGCCCGCCCTCGACGGCGCGCAGCGCACCGTCGAGCGTGGCTTCCGGTGCGCGATCACCGCCGGGCACGTCGAGTGCCAAGCGCTGGCTAGGTTCCAACGTCATGGATGGGGGCGGCACTAAGTCCTCGGGACCAGCACCCTAGGGGAAAGTACGATCCGTCCACAATCGCCGGGGGCGTAACGCTCCCAACGGCGCAAAGCGCGGAGGTGGCAAGCAGAGAGGTGGCAAGCAGCACGCGGAGGTCATCGGCTGCGTGCACTCAGCCGTCCCGGGGCCGGTGCCGCGTGCCGTTGCAGCCGGGCTCAGATCAGCTCGTCGCCTTCCGGCCGCACCTCGAATCCGCCGGTGCCGCCCTTGTCGAACCCGTAGCGGGTATCGGTTTCGAGCAGTCGGTGAGGACGGCGCGCGGCGCCGGTGCGGGGATCGCGATTCAACTGCACCGGGTCCAGGGACAGGTGCGAGCGACGCTTGTTCTTCTTGGACTTCGAGGTCCGGCGCTTGGGATGCGGCATGGCTGAAAAGGGGGTCGGGGGCCCGTTCGCCGGGCTCGATCGAGCCGAGCAGCGTAGGTGCGCGCAGCCCGGGTGTCAACGGCGCACGGGATCATCGCGTGGGATCAGGCGCCGAAGGCCGCCGCCGGTGCTGCGCGGAAGGCGGCCGCCGCGCGCTCGCGGGCTGAGGCGTCGGCGCCCTGCCCCTGGGCCAGGTCGGGCTTGCCGCCCCCACCGCCGCCGAGCTGCGCGCGCAGGAAGGTGGTCGCCTCCTTGGCGCTCCAGCCGGCCTCGCGCGCGCTTCCTTGAGCGATGGCGATCCACGGCGCCTTGCCGTCCTCGCGTCCCAAGAGCAGGCAGGCCAGGTCCGCGTGCTTGCCCTTGAGGCGCGTCCCGAGCTCGCGCAACGCCGCCAGCGGCAGGTCCACCAGCACCGCGCCCATGGGGAACGGGCCCGAGGTGTCCAAGGCCGCCTCGACCGTGCCGAGCACCCCGGCGAGGTCCGCCGAAGCGCTCTTCGCCACCGCCTTCTTCGCGTCCTTGAGCCGCTGCTGCAGGTCCTCGATGCGCGCCGGCAACTCCTCCGCTTGCACCTTGAGTGTGCGCGCCGAGCGTTCGAGCACGCGGCGCTGGGTCTGCATCCAAGCCACCGCGGCGCTCCCGGTGACCGCTTCGATCCGTCGCACGCCCGCCTGGATCGCGCCCTCGGACACGATCACGAAGGGACCGATGTCGCCGGCGGCGTCCACGTGGGTGCCACCGCACAGCTCGACCGACCAGCCGCCGACGTCGACGACGCGCACGCGCTCGGAATACTTCTCGCCGAAGAGCGCCATCACGCCGCGCGCCTTGGCGGCCTCGAGTTCCTCGAGGGTCGTGGTCACCGCGGTGTTCTGGAACACGTTCTCGTTGACGCGGCGCTCGACGGCTTCCAACTCGTCGCTGGTCAGCGCCTTCGGATGACTGATGTCGAAGCGCAAGCGATCGGGTCCCACGTACGAGCCCTGCTGCGTGACGTGGTCGCCCAAGACTTCGCGCAACGCCTTGTGCAGGAAGTGCGTGGCCGTGTGATTGCGTCGCGTCGCCGCGCGGCGTTCGCCGTCGACGACGGCCACGACGGACGTACCGGGTTGCGCCGCGCCCTCCGCGCGACCGAGGTGGGCGACGACGTCGCCGAGCCGCTGCGTGTTCGCGACCTGGAAGCGGAACGCGCCGTCGGCGGCGGTGATGGTCCCGCTGTCGCCGATCTGGCCGCCGCCCTCGGGATAGAACGGACTCGCGGCGAGGACGAGGACGTCGCGCGCCTCCGCTTCGAAGAGCGCCACGACCTCGGTCGCGACGCTGAGCGTCTCGGCGCCGGTGTCGTGGTAGGTCGAGCGCGTGGCCGGCAACCCCTCGACCTGCTCGGCCGAGAGGATCTCCTTGAAGCGCCCTTCGGAGCGGCTCGCGGCCTGGTGCTTCTCGCGCGCGGCCTCCCAACCGGCCGCGTCGACCTCGAGCCCGCGCTCGCGCGCCATCAGCTCGACGAGATCCCTCGGAAAGCCGTACGTCGCGTACAACTCGTACGCCTCGGCGCCGGGGATCGCACCGCTCGCGACGCGGCTCGCCAGCTCCTCGAAGCGCATGAGGCCGCGGCCGAGCGTCTTGGCGAAGGCCTCTTCCTCCGTGCGGAGCAAGAGTTGGATGTGCTCGAGACGCGCGGTGATCTCGGGGAACGCTTCGCGCAAGGTCGCCGCCACCGCCGGCGCGATCGAGAACAGGAACGGCTGCTCCTGGCCGAGCGCCTGGCGACCGAAGCGCGCGGCGCGCCGAATGAGCCGACGCAAGACGTACCCCCGCCCGGTATTGGACGGCAACGCGCCGTCGGCGAAGGCGGCCGAACACGCGCGCACGTGATCGGCGATCACGCGAAAGGCGACGTCCGCTTCGGAGTCGCTGCCGCCGTAGGTCGCGCCCGTGGCTTCACCGATCGCGCCGAAGATCGGCGTGAAGATGTCGGTGTCGTAGTTCGACGACTCGCCCTGCAGCACGCTGACGACGCGCTCGAGCCCCATGCCCGTATCGACGTGCTTGGCCGGCAGCGGCGAGAGGCTGCCGTCGTCGAGCCGATTGAACTGCATGAACACGAGGTTCCAGAGCTCGATGAAGCGCTCGTTGCCCGCGTTGACTCCGATCGCGCGCTCCGCGCCGTCGAGCGGATTGGAGGCTGCATCACCGCGATCGATGTGAATCTCGGTGCACGGTCCGCACGGACCGGTCTCCCCCATCTCCCAAAAGTTGTCGGTGCGGTCGAAGTACAGGATGTGGTCGTGCGCGATGTCCGTCGACTCACGCCAGATCCGCGCGCTCTCCTCGTCCGCGGGCAAGCCGTCGCGTTCGTCCCCGGCGAAGACGGTGACCCACAGGCACTCCTTCGGCAGGCCCCAAACCTCGGTCAACAGCGTCCACGCCCACGGGATCGCTTCCGCTTTGAAGTAGTCGCCGAACGACCAGTTCCCGAGCATCTCGAAGAACGTGTGGTGGTACGTGTCGCGCCCGACCTCCTCCAGGTCGTTGTGCTTGCCCGAGACGCGGATGCACTTCTGCGTGTCGACGGCGCGCGAGTAGTCGCGGCGACCCGTCCCGAGGAACACGTCCTTGAACTGGTTCATCCCCGCGTTCGTGAACAGCAGCGTCGGATCGTCCGACGGAAAGACCGGCCCCGACGGAACGCGCTGGTGACCGCGTTCGGCGAAGAAGTCCTGGAAGCTCTGGCGGATCTTGTTGGCGGAGGGCATCGGGGGTCTCGAGACGTGGCGGGAAAGGCGCAGCAGGATAGCGCGCCTTGCGACGTCGGTGAACCGCGCTATCCGTCCGAGCCCTCGAGCGCCAGAGCGAGTTGCCCGCCTCAGGTGCCGCGCGGCAGCTTCGCGTCCGTCGCCGCCAGGAAGGCGCGCAGGTCCTCGCCCAACGCCTCCCAGCGGGCCTGCGCTCTGCGCGCGGCCGCCGAGCGGGCGGCTGCGCCCTCGGCGCGTTCGATCGCGGAAGCCACCTGGACGAAGGCCCCGAACGTCGCCTCCAGCCCGGCGACGTGACGATCCAGCGGCACCACGTCTAGGCTGCCGTCCGGGTCGAGCCGCAACAGCAGCCCGCGGAACTCGCGCCAATGGTTGACGAAGCGGCGCGCGGCGAGCTGCGTCCACCAACCGCACCGCTCGCCGGCGAGCCACACGGGCAACGCGCGCCCGCCGTCCCTCGCGATCCGCCCCAATTCGGCGTGGACGTAGCCGGCGAAGTTCGTCAACGCCGCGCGCTGTCGCGCCAAGAGGTCTCGGATCATGCGCTCATCCACGTCTCGGCAAGGCACACCTTCGCGCGCATAGCCGACCAAGTAGTGGGGCGCCCCCAAGTCCAACACCTCGCGAAAGAGGCGCACCGTCCGATAGCCGGACGGCGGGTGTAGCACCTCGGGCGGCACCACGTCCGCGCGATACAGGAAGACCAGCACGTCCGGACGATCGCTGGCGATGTCGGCGCAGCCCGCACCGGAACTCGGCGCGCGATTGAGTCCGCTCGCGTCGAAGACGTGACGCCGCGAGTAGTACGCGATGTTCCCGTAGCCGGTCATCAACGTCGCGGACGCGGGGAACGCGCGATCCACCCACCGCCCCGCCGTCACGAACATGCGGTCGTACGCGTCGTTGAAGCCCCACTTGAGCCGGTCCCGCGGGGTCTCGAGCTGGTGCAGTCCGAGCGCCAGCGCTGCCAGCGCCACCATCCGAAAGGCTGCCGGCTGCAGCCCGTCGCCCGCTCGACCAAACAGCCGCAGGGTCGTGAAGAGGCGCTCGAGCCCCAGGGTCGCCAACAACAAGAGCCCGGGGATGCCCGGGCCCACGTACCAGTGGAACGGCTCGGACGGTGGCACGAGGGTGTACCCGACGACCGGGAAGAGGATCGCCCCGAGCGCCAAGGTCACGACCCATGGAAACCGCCGAACGTGCGTGGCTCCCGCCAACGCCAACAGCGACACGACCCACGCTCCCCCTTCCAGCAACATCGTGTGTCCGATCCACGTCCTCGGCACGGCGCCCGCCAGTTGCTCGGACAGTTCGAGCTTGCGCCGGAAGCTGTTGGGCAAGGGCGAGCCGAAGTGCCAGGTCGCGAAGCCGTACCACAGGACCACGGGTCCCAGCGACCACGCCACGGCGCGCGCGAACGCCCGACCGCCGCGCGACCACTCGCTCAAGAGCAGCAGCACACCGAAGGGAATCAAGTCGACCTTGTGCACCATCAGGGCCCCGGCCACGAGCCCCACCCACACCGTTCGAGCACCGGCGGCGCGCACCAGGAAGGCCAACGCGACGAGTGCGAACGTGAGCGGCGTTTCCAGCCCCATGAGGGCCAAGGTGTTGTAGTGGTGCTGCACCACGATCAACGTCGCGAGGCCCAGCACGGCCCAGCCCCCCGCGAGGCGCCAGACCGTGAGACCGAGCGCGCCCGTCGCAAGCAACATGAAGCTCCAGCTCACCAGCAGCGAGGCGGACTCCACCGGCAGCCCCGCCAGGATGCCGCCGGCCAGGAACAGGGGCCAAAGCGGTGCACTGGCGCCCCACACGGGAGCCTCCCCGAGATTCCAGCGATACCCGTGCCCCGCGGCGAGGTGCTCGGCGTAGCGAAAGAAGAAGGCCGCATCGTCGCTGAAGACATCGAGCTCGAAGCGAGCCAGCGCTACGACCTGCAGGGCGAGCAAGAGCGGCAGCGCGCAGCGCAAGAGAAGCGGCAGCGCGGCACGCAGCCGGAACGGCGGTGCGATTCGGGGCAAGGACTTCATCGCGAGCGCGGAAGTCCTCAGTAAGAACGCAGGCACGCAACGGATGCCGCGGCATGCGTCGAACGAACGTGCGCGGCCGAGCGCAAACGGCGTGCCCCGCGGAAGCGGATCGCGCTACGCCTCGCAGCCTGCTAAAAGCGTCCGAACGCGACGGCCTGTCGCGCTCGGACGCCCTGGGCTTCGAGCGGGGCTCACCCGGGCTGCACGAAGCCGGCCCGCGTGCTCCGGAAGCGGCTACTTGCTAGCCGCTCTCGCCTTTTCCGCCGGCTTGTCCGCCGCAGCTTCGGTGGCGGCACCCGTGCCTGCTGCGGCTGACGCCGCCGCCTTGCCCGTGCTCGGCTTGCCCGCGTTCGGCTTGTCCGCGTTCGGCTTGTCCGCGTTCGCCGCCGGAGTGACCTCGACGTCGGGGGTCGCGCCGGCGCGTACGCGGGGCGGTTCCGGCGGCGGCAGGATCTTCGTGCGCAGCGCGTCGACCAGGTTCTCGGTCAGATCCGGGTTGTCGATCAGGAACTGGCGCGCCTTCTCGCGACCTTGGCCGAGGCGCACTTCGCCTTCCTTGGGATCCTTGTAGCTGAACCAGGTGCCGGACTTCAGCACCAGGCCGTGCTCCATGCCGAGGTCCAGGAGGTCGCCCTCGCGACTGATCCCGTGGTTGTAGATGATGTCGAACTCGACCTTGCGGAAGGGCGGCGCGATCTTGTTCTTGACCACCGTCACCTTCGTGCGGTTGCCGACCACCACGTCGCCATCCTTGATCTGGCCGATGCGCCGGATGTCGCAGCGGATCGACGAGTAGAACTTGAGCGCGCGGCCACCCGTCGTCGTCTCCGGGCTGCCGAACATCACGCCGATCTTCTCGCGGATCTGGTTGATGAAGATCACCATCGTGTTCGAGCGCGCGATCGAGCCCGTCAGCTTGCGCAACGCCTGGCTCATGAGCCGCGCGTGCAGACCGACGAAGCTGTCGCCCATCTCGCCCTCGATCTCCGCCCGCGGCACGAGGGCCGCGACCGAGTCGATCACGACCACGTCGACCGCATCGGACTTGACCAGCGTGTCGACGATCTCGAGCGCCTGCTCGCCCGTGTCCGGCTGGCTGATCAAGAGGTCGTCGAGTTCGACGCCCAGCTTGCGCGCGTAGGACGGATCGAGCGCGTGTTCGGCGTCGACGAAGGCCGCGATGCCGCCCAGCTTCTGGGCGTTGGCGACGACGTGCAGCGTCAGGGTGGTCTTGCCCGAACTCTCCGGGCCGTAGATCTCGATCACCCGGCCGCGCGGGAAGCCCTTGCCCCCGAGCGCCAGGTCGAGCGAGATGCAGCCCGAGGAGATGCCTTGGATCTCGCGCGTCTGGGCCTCGTCACCGAGGCGCATGATCGCGCCCTTGCCGTAGCTCTTCTCGATGTCGGCCAAGGCCGCCTCGAGCGCCCGGGCCTTGCCGGCCGGGGTCTTGTCGCTGGGGGTCCGCGGGGAGGAGCTTGCGTTGGATTTGCTGGACCGGCTCATCTCGAAAAGGGCCCCTCTGGGGTCCCGCTGGGTGTTCGCGCGGGCCTCGACGGGCCGAGGCGCGGTTAGGGCGTCGTTAGGGAAGGGCGCAGCGTAGTGTCCCCACGAGCCGTCTCCAAGCGCCATCTCGGAAGAACTTGGGGCGGGCTCTCGGACCGGACGAGCCGGCGTCCCCCAGGTTGCGCGCAAAGCGCGCCCGCGAGCGGATCCGGCCCCGAATCAGATCGTGACGATCGCCACCAGCTCGTTGAAGCGCCGCTCGATCGTGCCGCGCGAGTGCTCCCGGAACGCCTCGACGCTGAAACCCTCGACCGCGATCGACGCCGTCACCGTGCCGTACAGCATCGCGCGGCGCAGCGTGTGCAATTGCGTGTTCTCGACCGACGCCAGGTACCCGAGGAAGCCGCCCGCGAAGCTGTCGCCGGCGCCCGTCGGATCGACGACGTCGGCCACGGGGTAGGCCGGCAAGCAGAAGAGCGCCTCGGGCGTGACCAGCATTGCGCCGTGCTCGCCCTTCTTGATCAGCACCATCCTGGGACCCATCGCGAGGATGTGCCGCGCGGCCTTCACCAGCGTGCGCTCGCCGGTCAACAAGACGGCTTCCTCGTCGTTCATCACGACGGCGTCGACGCGCTTCAAGAGCTCGACCAAGCCCTCCCGCGCGATGTCGATCCACAGGTTCATCGTGTCGCAGATCACGAATTCGGGGTTCGAGCACTGGTCCAGCGCCTTCTGCTGCACCTCCGGGGAGGCGTTCGCGAGGAAGACGAAGCGCGAGTCCCGAAACGACTGCGGCAACTTCGGGTCGAAGGTCGCGAGCACGTTCAGGTCGGTGAACTTGGTCGTGCGCGTGTTCCAGTCTTTCGCGTAGCTGCCGCCCCAGCGGAACGTCTTTCCAGCGGCGACCTCGAGCCCCTCGGTGTCGATCCCGCGCGAGCGCAGGTCCGCGGTCGCCTGGTCGGGAAAATCGGTGCCCACGACGCTGACCAGCCGCACGGGACCGAAGAAGCTGGCCGCCCAGGCGGCGTAGGTCGCGGACCCGCCGATCGCTTCGTCGCGGACTTCGTAGGGGGTCTCAACGCTGTCGAACGCCAGCGTACCTGTCACGAGAAGACTCATCGGGCGGTGGAGAGGGGGGGGCTCGGAAGTCGTTTCACGCCGCGCGGACGCACCCGTCGAGCCTATCCGGCGGACCGTGCCGGCGCCCGCGAGCCCGAGGAAAATCGCGCATCAAGCCGCGGGCCGTTCCTCGAGCGTGCCCAATTCCGCGCGGGCGCCGGGCACCAGTAGGTAGATGCCGCCCACGAGCCCGAACACCAGTTGGCTCAAGCGAAAGACCAGGCTGAGCGCGACGCCCAGCGCGCCGCTGGCGCCGCGCATCTCGAACAGGAACTTGTAGACCCACTCCCCCACGCCCCAGCCACCGGGCGCGAGGGGCAGCGCGCTGACGATGTTCGCCACGGGCACGATCACGAAGTAGTCGCTCCAACCGACATCGGTGACCGGAACGCCGATGGCGCGGCCGAGGAAGACGCAACCCAAGATGACCACGAGGTGGTTCGTGACCGAGAGCATCAGCGCCGTGCCGAGCTCGAAGGGATGCCGCAGGTACAAGAGCGCCGCGCGGTCGATCGAGCGCAGCGTATCCGCGAGCGGAAGCCGCGCGACCAGCCGCTTGATGCCGAGGCCCTCGCGCAGGAGGCGGCTGGTGTACGCCGTGGCGCCCAGCGCACCCACGACGAGCAGCGCGATCAGCGGCACGCGCAGCGGCGCGAAGGCGTCGCCGCTGGCGAGAACCACGACGGTGCCCAGCGTCGCCAGCGCCAGCAACCCGAACAGGCGATCGACGATCACCGACACGGCGGCGTCCGCGCGGCGGCCGGGATGCTCGCGCGCCGCGAGCACGCCCTTGACCAGATCGCCACCGGTCACGCCGGGCATCACCTGGTTGAAGAAGAGACCCAGGAGCGAGAGGCGCAGCGTGCCGAGGAACCCGGTCCGACACCCCGCGAGCGCCAACAGCCGCATCCAGCGCAAGGTCACGAAGGCCAGGCCGCCCAGGAAGCAGAGCATCGCGAGCGCCAGGTTGCCGCCCTCGAGCTGGCGGAAGACGCGCTGCATGCTGGGCTCCCAGGTCCAGCCGGCCACGTCGTCCGCCGCTCTGCGCTGGACGCCGAGCGCCGTGCCCGCGTCCAGGGCCGCGAGCTCCGGGGGCGCGTCGCTCGGCGTCGCGGCGTCCGCGGCGACGCGGAAGCGGATCGTGTCCGACTTCCAGTCGCCCTCGATCGTGCCCGGTACCGACCAGGTCGCCCCGGCGCCGTCCCCGAGGACGAGCCGATCGCGCCAGTTCAGTCCGGTGACGACCCACGCCAAGATCGCCAGGCCGGCGACCAAGCGCAGGAGTCCGAGCCAGCGGACGCGGCCGCGCTGCGCGGGAGCGAGCTTCGGGTTCGGCGTGTCGGACATGCAGCGCTCGGCTCCCCTACTGGGCGCTCGCACCTCGGTCGCGATCGGCGGCGAAGTACCACTCCAGCCATTCCTCGGAGCGCAGCGTCGCGAGCTCTGCCGTGGTCATGCGTTCGAGCGCGCGACACGCCCAGACGGCGACCGGGCCCTCGAACGTGTCCTGCAACAAGAGCACGACCAGCCGTACCCACGTCTCTTCGTAGCCCTCCTGGTTCGCGCTCGTATCGGCTCGCGGGCGCCGCGGAAATCCGTTGCGCGCCAGCCAGCGCAACCCGGCGACGCGCACCTCTTCGCTCGGGTCCTCTTGCAGCAAGAGCGAGAGCGCCTGGCCGTAGCCGTCGCTGGCGCGCGTCGCGCCCAGCATCGCCGCGGCGCGCACGCGCGGCTCGGGATCCTGCAGGCCGAGCCCGAAGGACTGCGCCGCGGCGCGCCGCAGGACTTCGTCGTGCGCGGCCCAGAACGGCTCCCAACCGGGCGCGTCACGGTCGCCGGCCAGCGGCGCCAAGCGCGACAGCACGCGCGCGGTGTGAAAGCCACCCTCGAGGTCGAGCGGTCGCGCGGCCAGGGCCGCCGACGCCGCGGCCAAGCCCTCGCTCCAACCGATCTGGTTCTGCTGCGCGGTCCCGATCGCAGCCACGATCGCACGCACGTCGACCAGCACTTCGTCCGGCGTCGCGGGTTCTTCGGGCAGGCGCTCGAGCTGCTCGAACTCGAGGCGCGCCGCCACGCGCCCCAGCCCTTCGAAGGCGCGTTCGCGCGCCAGTACGTAGGGATCCTGCGCGCCGTACCAAGCGAACGTGGACACGAGCAGCGCCACATCCCCGTCGTCGTCCACGTCGGCCCGACTGAGCCCGATCAGGTGCTCGAGCGTCAGTTCGTAGGGATCGTCGACGCTGACGGGCTCGGGATCGCCGACGTCCACTTCGGGGATCGCGCGCAGGAGATCGCGCCAAAACGCCTCCTGCGGGGTCTGGATCGGTGCTACGAAGCGAATCGAGCCGTCCGGATCGTGAAGGGCGTCGAGCACGCGCACGCGCGAGCGCACGCCGTAACACCCGGCGACGAAAAGCCAGCCCGTGAGGGCCAGCGCGAACGGAATGGAGCGCTGCATGCGCGCGCAATCGTAGCGGGCGTGGCCGCCGGGGCCGCGACTTGTTCCCGCCAAGCCTCAGGAGTCGCACGAGAAGAATTCCGCGAGCCGGGTCGGCCGCGTCCGGGTGAACGGGCGCAGGCGGCCTCGACGAACAGGATGAAAGGCTGGCCTCGGAGCCGCCGATCCGCTACCCCATCGGCTTGCCATGTCGACCGTCCCGACCCTTTTCGAGCGCCTCGCCGGCTGGCTGCTGGCTTGCGGCAGCCTAGCCCTCGCGCTCGTCCCCATGGGTGGCGCGCGGCTCTGCCTCGGTCACGACGGACATGTCGAACTGACGAGCGTGGCGGAGGACGCCTGCGCTTGCTCGGAGCAACACGCCGAGCCCGCCATCGCGGAAGCGCCGGCGGAAGCGCCGGCGGAAGAGCCGGCGGATGCGACGCGCGACACGCACGAACCGCACGGCCCGTGCACGGATCTGCAAGTGGTCGTGCCCGCCTTCGTGCACGAGCGCGACGTGTTCGCCGGGGCGCGGCCCCCTGCGTTCGACGCCTGCGCTCTGCCCTGGCTGGCGCCGGGCGAAGCGGCCTACGCAACGCGCGCACACGCCCCGGACGTCAGCTCGCCGACGCGGCCACCCCGCTCTGCGTGGCAACGCGCCAGACGCGAGGATCGTCGGCTCGACCAGCGCTCCAGGCGCCTCGGCGCGACCGTGCTGGTGATCTAGGCCGCCCTCCGTTCGAGTCGGTCTTCCCTGGCGAAGAATCCGTACGGCACCCCCCGGAGGCCTCGAGTTGCGAACCCTATTCGGCTCCGCCCATGTGGCGGGGTCCCCCCTTCCCAAACGCGTTGGCTGGGCGTTGCCCGCGTTGCTGCTCGGTCTTGGCGGCTGCGCGTTCCAGCGCTATCGGCCCGAACCGCTCGCGGCAGCGGACGACCGCGCCGTGCGCGACGAGCGCCGGGCGGCGGCCAATGAGTTCGACGACGCCAGCGCCGACACCGACGGCTTCCGGGCGCTCGTCGCGCTCCTTCGGACGCGCAATCCCGACGTGCAGGCAGCGCTCGCGCGCTATCGGACCTTGGCGGCGCGCGCCGACATCGACACGCCCTGGCCGAATCCGACGCTCTCGTTCGGTCCGCGCATCGGCTTCGACACGACCGACTCGAGCAACGTCGTCGTGCCCTTCGTCGGGCTCATGCTGACGCTGCCGCTCTCGGGTCGACTGGCGCGGCAGGACGACGTCCATCGCGCCGCCGCGGCCGCGGCGCTCGTCGACGCGCTGGCCGCGTTTCGCGAGCGTGGGCTCGAGCTGCGGACCGCCTTCTGTCGCGCCGTCGCCGGCAGCCTGCGCGTCGAGCTCGGGATCGAACTCATGTCGGCCGCGGACGCCGTGGAGGACGCCGTGGAACGGGCCGTCGCCGCAGGCACGCTCGGTTCGGTCGAGGTGACGCAGTATCGCCTGGAGACCGCTCGCGAAGCCGTGCGCCTCGTCGGGGCGCGTCGCAGCGCGGCCGAGGCGCGCGCCGATCTGGCCGCGCTCGTCGCGCTCCCCCCCGACGCGTTCGATGAAGCGCTGCGCACGGAACTGCCCCCGGTTCCGGCCGAACTGCCGCCGTTCGACGAGTTGCTCGAACTCGTGTTCGCGGAGAATCCGCGGCTCGCGCGGCTCCGCGCCGAGCACGAACTGTCCGAACGTCGTCTGCACCTTGAGATCGCGCGCCAGTTTCCCGATCTCACCTTCGGTCCGAATTTCGGCGGCGAGCCAGGCGAGGAACTCAAGATCCTCGGCCTGCCGCTCGGCTTCCAAGTACCGCTGTTCGCGCGCAATCAGCAGGAGGTCGCGGCCGCGCGCGCCAGTCGCGACGAGCGCCGCGTCGCCTACGTCAGCGAGGCCGAGCGCGTGTTGACGCAGCTCGAGCGCGCGCTCACCACGACGCGGCTGGCCGTCGACGAGCGACGGATCCTCGCCGAGGAGGTCGCGCCGGCCGCGGACGCGCACCTCGCGGCCACGCAGCACGCGGTGGAAGCGGGTTTTGCCGACGCGCTGCAGTTGCTCGACGCCGAGCGCAGTTGGCGCGCCGTCCAGGTCGAACTGCTCGAAGCGCGACTCCAGGAGGTCTTGGCCTGGACCCGGCTCGAGCGCGCGGTCGGCTATCCCCTCTTCACGCTCGCTGACGGGCACGCCGACGTGCACGCCGACGCGACCAGCGCACCGGAGTCCGAACTCGGCACCGCTGCGTCCCCCACGACCGACGACCAATGAAAGACCGCAATCGATGGGAAGTGCCGGTGACGGCCGTCGCCTGCACCCTCGCGGGTTTGCTCCTCGCGGGTCTGCTCCGACTGGGCGACCACGACGACGAACACGCCGAGGACGAGCACGGCGTCGACCCCGCCGAACCGCTCGCTCCCGCCACGCTGCGCAACATGGGCGTCGTCACGGGCGCGGTCGAACTGTCGTCCTGGACGCGCACGATGAGCGTCTCGGCCCGCGTCGAGGACACGCCCGACACCGAGCGCCCCATCTACGCGCCCTGGCGCGGTCGCGTGCTCTCGATCGCCGCGCGCCGCGGCACCGTCGTCGCACCCGGCGAGCCCTTGGTGACGATCTTGCGCGACGCCATCCCGCGCCCCGCGCTGCGCATGACCGCCGCCGTCCTGCAGCCCATGCCGGACCAGTTGCACGAGCGCGTGCTCGACCTGCGCACCGCGCGCGAAGACCTGCGCATCGTCGAGGCGGAGCTGGAACGCGTCGAAGGCTTCACTCGCGCGACGGGCGAGGGCCTGCCGCCCGTGTTCCCGCGTCAACGCGCGATCGAGCTGGGCTACGACCGCGCGCGCGCCGCGATGGCGCTCGAGCAAGCGCGCTTGGAGCTGCACAAGCACGGGTTGACCGACGAGCAGATCGAAGCGATGGCGGAGGGCGCTTCGTTGCCCGAAATGGACGAGCACATCTGGCGGCGGGCCCTGGCGGAGAACGGCCTTTGGTCCGCGGACGCGGAACGCCTCGCCGAGGCGCTGCCGCAAGCCCTTCGTGATCAGCCCTGGGTCATCGCGACGGTGTCGGAACTCGCCGTCGGCGGCCTCGTCACGGAGGAGTTGATCGAGTGGCTCGCGCGCGAGAAGGTGGCGCCGCACTTCCTGTCGATCGGCTCGCTCTTGCTGCAGGGCGAGACCCTGGCTCGCTTGCAACATCTCGAAGCAGAGAACGCGTTCGAGCCCGTCGTGGAGATCGCGGCGCCGCCCTTGCCCGCCGGGGCGAGTTGGGACGTCGTCGACGTCACGACGAAGGTCGGCGCGTTCGTCGACGCCGGCGCGCCGCTGGTCGGGTTGCGCGATCCGCGCACGTTGTTGCTCAGGTCGCAGCCGGTCGGCGGCGAGGTCGTCGCCGTACTGGCGGCTGCGCGGAGCCAGGCCCCGATCGAGGCCGCGCCGTTCGTCGCGGGCGCCGGGCCGGTATTGACCGGCTTGACCATCGATCACGTCGAGAGTTCGCCCGCGAACCAGGGCACGGCAGCGGTGATCGTGGTCGCGAACCGCGTGGCTGCGTCCAGCGGCGACGACACGCCCGGCGCACTGCGCAAACGGACGTGGAGCCTGCGCGCAGGCATGACCTACGAACTGCGCGTCCCGCTGGAAGTCCTCGACGACGTGTACGTCTTGCCCGCGTCCGCCGTCACCGAGGTCGGGCCGGATCTCGTCGTCTACCTCTTGGACGGCGACGTCTTTCGTCCCGTGCCCGTCGCGGTCGCTCACCGCGACCACCGCGTCGCGATCGTTCCGGCCACGCCGGAGACCGAGCTGTTCCCCGGTGACGTGATCGCGCTCGAAGGCGCGTTCGAATTGAGCTTGGCGCTCGAGACCAACGACGCCCCCGACCCCCACGCCGGGCACAGCCACTAGGCGGGCACGATGCTGAATCGAATCATCGCGCTCTCGCTCCGCAACCGAATGCTCGTCGCGCTCGCCGCGCTCGTGGTCGCCGTGCTCGGTCTCTACGACGCCGCCACGTCGCCGATCGACGTCCTGCCCGACCTCAACCGGCCCGTGGTCACGGTCATGACCGAAGCGCACGGCATGGTGCCCGAGGACGTCGAGCGCCTGGTGACCTGGCCGATCGAACAGGTCATGAACGGCGCGACCGGCGTCTTCCGCGTGCGCTCGGCCAGCGGCATGGGTCTCTCGGTGATCTACATCGAGTTCGAGTGGGACACGGACATCTACATCGATCGACAGATCGTCGCCGAGAAGCTGCAGGCGGCGTTGCCGGTGTTGCCCGACCACGTGCGACCGATGCTCGCTCCCATCAGCAGCATCATGGGGCAGATCCAAATCGTCGGTTTCGAGAGCGACTCCGACGCGACGTCGGCTCTGGAACTGCGGCGGATCATCGACCGCGACGTGCGACCGCGCCTCCTGTCCATCAGCGGGATCGCGCAGGTCATCGCGATCGGCGGCCAGCCCACCGAGCTGCAGGTCGTCGTCGACGCGGAGAAGTTGCGTGCGTTCGGTGTCACGTTGGAGGAGATCGCGAAGGCGGTCGAGGGCTCCAACGTCAGCGTGGAGGGCGGCCTGATCGACGTGGGTGCGCGGGGCCCGTTGGTGACGGTGACGGGCCTGCTCGACAGCCCCGAACAGTTGGGCGACGCGGTCGTGCGCGCCGACCCCTTGCGACCCATCCTGGTACGCGATCTGGCCGAGGTCGTCTTCGGCCCCACGGCCGTGCCCGTGGGCTCCGCGGGCATCGACGGCAAGCCGGGCGTCCTGTTGGTCGTCATGAAGCAACCGGGCGTCGACACGGTTCGTCTGACGGCGCGCGTCAACGCCGAGTTGCAGGCGATCCAGCGCGAGCTGCCCGCCAGCGTCGTGGTGCGCGAGGAACTCTTCCAGCAGGCCGCCTTCATCGAGCGCGCGATCGGCAACGTGCTCGAAGCCGTGCGCGACGGCGCACTCTTGGTCATCGTCGTGCTGTTCCTCTTCTTGCTCAACTTCCGCACGACGCTGATCACGCTCTCGGCGATTCCGCTCTCGATCGCGATCGCGTCGCTCGTCTTCTCGGCCTTCGGGCTGACGATCAACACGATGACGTTGGGCGGTCTCGCGGTCGCGATCGGCACCTTGGTCGACGACGCGATCGTCGACGTGGAGAACGTGTTCCGGCGTTTGCACGAGAACTCGCAGCGCGAGCTGCGCGAGCCACCGTTGTGGGTGCTCTTCAAGGCGTCGAGCGAGATTCGAAAGCCCGTGATGTACGGGACGTTGCTGGTGACCGTCGTCTACATCCCGCTCTTCTTCCTGAGCGGCATCGAGGGCCGGTTGTTCACGCCGATCGGTCTCGCCTACATCATCAGTGTCTTCGCGAGCCTGTTCGTCGCGCTGACCGTGACGCCCGTCCTGTGCTACTACCTCTTGGCGCAGAACTCGAGCGAGACCGCGAAATCGGACTACGGCGGACCGCTGGTTCGCGTGCTGCGCCGCAGCGCCGCCACGGCCGTGCGCTTCAGCGCGCGGCACACCGAACGCATCGTGGCCGTCGCCTGCGTGCTCTTCCTCCTGACCGCGTTCCTGCTCAGTCGCACCGGCTCGACCTTCCTGCCGCCCTTCAACGAAGGGACGGCGCAGATCAACATCGTCCTGCCCCCCGACGCCAGCCTGGCGACGTCCGAGCGCTACGGACGCCGGATGGAGGCGATCATGATCGGGGTCGAGGGCGTCCAGACCGTCGCGCGCCGCACGGGCCGCGCGCCCGGCGACGAGCACGCGATGCCGGTCAGCGTCTCCGAGGCGATCGTCAACTTCGATCCCGAGTCGGAGCGCTCGCGCGAGGAGATCATCGAGGAGATCCGCGACCGGCTCGCCGCCGAGTTCCCCGGTGTCGCAACCTCGACCGAGCAGCCGCTCGCGCACCTCTTGAGCGCGTTGCTCTCGGGCGTCACGGCCCAGGTCGCGATCAAGGTCTCGGGACCCGACCTCGCCGTCCTGCGCGCCACGGCCGCCGAGGTCGAAGCCGCGATCAGCGGGATCGACGGCGTGCGCGACCTCTACACCGAGCCGCAGATCCTGATCGATCAAGTCGAGGTCCTGCCGCGCCGCCAGGACCTCGCCGCGCGCGGGATCGCCCTCGCCGACCTGGCCGAGACCGTCGAGCTGGCCATGGGCTCCAAAGAGATCTCGCGCCTGCAGGCGGGCCAGATCACCTACCCCATCACCCTGCGCCTCGAGGCCGCCGATCGCGCCAACCTGACGCAGCTCGAAAGTCTCTACCTGCGCCGTTCCGACGACGCTCTCTCGCGCATCGCCGACGTCGCCAACGTCCGCATCTCGAAGACGCCCAACAACATCAACCGCGAGAACGTGCAGCGCCGCGTCGTCGTGCAACACAACGTCGGCGGGCGCTCCCTGGGCGAGGTCGTCGCCGACGTCGAACAGGCGCTCGCGCCGATTCGCGCGCGCCTCGCCGAGCGGCCCGGCTACGCCATTCGCACCAGCGGCCAGTTCGAGGCCCAAGCCGAAGCCACGCGCTTGATCCTCTCCCTGGGCGCGCTCTCCGTCGCGGCGATGGTGCTGATCCTCTTCCTGCACTTCCGCTCGCTGCGCCTCGCGCTGCTCGTCCTCCTGACGCGTCCCTTCGCGTTCATCGGCGCCGCGCTCTACGTGGTCTTCAGCGGCCAGGAGCTCTCGGTCGCGACCCTCGTCGGCTTCATCGCCCTCCTGGGCATCGCCGCGCGCAACGCGATCCTGCTGGTCGATCACTACCTCTACCTGATGCGCGAAGAGCACCTGCCCTTCTCGCTCGAGCTGATCGTCCGCGCCGGTCAAGAACGCGTCGTGCCCGTCCTGATGACGGCCCTCACCAGCGGCATCGGCCTCGTCCCGCTGGCCCTCGCCGCCGACCAGCCCGGCCGCGAGCTCCTCTTCCCCGTCGCGACCGTGATCATCGGCGGCCTGATCACCAACACCCTGCTCGACTTCCTCGTCCTGCCCGGCCTCTTCTGGCGCCTCGCCGGCAAGGAAGCCGACCGCCTCGCCGCCCTGCCCGAGCACGGCGAATCCCTCGATGCCTTCCGGGCACCGCTGCTCGCCTCCGAAGCCTAGAACCTCGAACCGAACCATCCCATGCAACGACTCCTTCCGCTCCTCGCCCTCCTCCTCCCCATCACCGGCGCTTGCCAGGACGATCACGGCCACGCGCACGGTCCGAACGGTGAGCACCTCGACGAGGCGGATCACGACCACGCCGAACTCGGCCCCCACGGCGGCGAATTGATCGAGGTCGGCGCCGGCCTGGCCCACCTCGAACTCCTCCACGACGAAGCCGCGGGCAGCATCACCCTCCACGCCCTCGGCGCCGACGGCGTCACGCCCCTCGAGCTCGACGCGCCGCCCGAACTCAAGCTGATGACGGCCACGGGCCCCCTCGTCCTCCCCATGGCCGCGAGCCCCGACACCCCGACGAGCTTCAGCGCCACGAACCCCGCGCTCACCAACGACGCCCTCACCGGCCGCGTCAGCCTGACCCTCGCCGGCAAGACCTACAGCCCGGACCTCGTGCACTGAGCCGCTCGGGCGACGGTTCCGCTCTTCCGTGTCAGCTCACAAGCTCTCCAATCTTCGGCAAGGTGGGCGGGAACCCGCCAGCGAGTCTTGCACGCCGGCGCGCGGAGCCCCTATCGTCCCTCTCCATGGCTCAGTCGCCCCGCGCTGCTACGTCGCCCGATGACCCGGTCGAGTTCACCGCGAATTGGGCCCGCCATCTGCAGGCAAACGTTCCGCGCTACCTGAGCCACCTCGCTGGCCAGCCCTTGCGCTACCTCGAGATCGGGGTCTTCGAGGGCCGCAGCATGCGCTGGATGTTCGAGCACGTGCTGACCCACCCCGACTGCGGCGCCATCGGCTTCGACGCCTGGGGTTGGGAGGACGGAACGCTCGAGAAGGCCGAGCAAAACCTGGCGCCCTATCGAGGTCGAATCGAGCTCGTACGCGGCGACTCGTCGGTCACGCTGCGCGAGCCTCGCATTGAGCCCGGCACGATCGACCTTGCGTACATCGATGGCAGTCACAGCGCTTTAAGCGTGTTGACGGACTCCGTCTTGGTCTGGCCGCTCGTGGCGGTCGGCGGCACCGTCATCTGGGACGACTACGGCTGGCGGCGACGCCTATGGAAGCGCTCGCCGAAGCACGAGCGCCCGGACGTGGCGATCGACACCTTCGTGATGTCCCTCTGCGGCCAGGCGGAGCTGATCTTCCGCAACTACCAGGTCGCCGTGCGCAAGACCGCAACCCCGCCGAGCCCGTTCCAGAAAGGCGTCGAGCCGACCTCCGGCGTCCTCGCCCCCCCGCACGAGCCGGGTCGCTAAGGCGCGCGACAAAAGGCCACGTTGCCCGCGGCGTAACCGTCAAAAGTGCCGAAGTCCCCGCGCCTCGCTCCGCGTATCGTCGCCCTTGATCGTGAACTGCCCGGAGAGTTCGACGCGGAAATCCTCGTCACGCGTGATTGGCACGTTCCCTCACCACGACCCGTGCCCGTGGAGGCACCTTCCCGGCTTACCCTTCCGGGCTTAAGAGAGGAATGGTGGAGGCGACGGGAATCGAACCCGCGGCCAGGAAGGGTCTCGGACCGCCGTAAGTCCCGATTCGTCCACGATTTGTGAAGCCTCCCTATCGCAGTCCTCTTCGTGTCTTGGCGTCCCACTTGGCGTCGCCGCAGACCAGAACTCAAGCGTCGCCGATGCGCGCGACTGGAGGCGACTCGAGCAAGCGTGGGTTCACCTCAGCCCCGAGATGAAGGAAGCAATCAAGCGAGTGGCGGGAATCGCGTAGGCCCAGTCACGCCCCGGTCAACAGGGTGGAGCTGCAGGAGCCACGAGCAGATGCCATCTGCCTTGTCTTGCCTGGGATCGCGATGGACTGCGGCAGCCGACCTGTCGCGCGCGCTGAGCGCCAAGGGCTGGTCGACGGGCGCGGGGCTCCGGCAGAGGTGTTGCAGCCATCACGAACCGCGGCCCTTGTCCCACCCCGGTGACGCACACCTCACGTGATCGCGCCATGGGTGCCTGCAGGTTGCGTCCTCACCGTCCCCACTGGCCTCAAGCCTGCGCAGATCCCCTCCCGCGCCGTACAGGGACGTTGAAGTCGACACAGCCGAGGACGGAACGGTTGCCATCCGGCATCGTCCGACCGCCGTTGTGGCCTCACATAGGCACGAGGCGCCGCTTAGCGACTGGACCACATTCGTGGAGCCGGTCAGATCACCCTCCCCCGCTTGACGGCACGGTGCTGTCAGGCTCCACTCTCAACACAACCCCGGTGTCCACTGGATCGAGATATGGTCAAGAGTTGTGGATGGAAATCTGATCCGATCAAGCGGCGAGTTC
>JBBDIB010000012.1:39722-48166 GCA_040880665.1 Planctomycetota bacterium | reverse complement strand
GACAACGATCTACGACGAATCCGATCGAATCGTGGTGAGGGAACCGGGCTAGCCGGCTGGTTCCAGCCTTGCGGTCCCTCGCGTCGGTCGGGGGGGAAGCTTCTCGACCCTTCGGTCGTCTATTCTCGTCCCGTGGGACTCCTTCATCGAAACACCCGCTTGATCGACCGGCTCGCTCGCCGCGAGGCGCGCGTGATGGTCTTGGGGCTCGGCTACGTCGGGCGGCCGCTGGCGTTGGCCTTCCGTGATGCGGGCTTCGAGGTCGGCGGTTTCGATCCCGATGACGAGCGCGCGGGGGCGGCCGCGGACATCGTTCGACTGACGCGGGACGAAGCCACGTTGGCGCCGGCCGACGTCTGGCTGGTGTGCGTGCCGACGCCGCTCTTGGACGGGCGGCCCGACCTCTCGGCCGTGCGCGCGGCGGCTCGGGCTGCGGGGCGCGTCTTTCGGCCCGGCACGCTGATCGTGCTCGAGTCGACGAGCCATCCCGGGACGGCGCGCGAGGTGCTCTTGCCCGAATACCTCGGCGCCGCCCGCGCGGCGGGCCACGCGCCGGTGTTGGGTCGCGACCTGTTCGTCGCATCGTCGCCCGAGCGCATGGACCCGGGCCGTGCGGTGCCGCCGCTGGCCGCGATCCCGAAGGTCGTCGGCGGGCTCGACGCGGCCTCGGGCGAGGTCGCGGCCGGCTTCTACCGCGGCGTGTTCGACGAGGTCGTACTGGTCGAGTCCGCGGAGATCGCCGAGGCCGCGAAGCTGCTCGAGAACATGTATCGCTCGGTCAACATCGCGCTCGTCGACGAGGTCAAGACGGTGCTCGCCGAGCTGGGCGTCGATCCCCATGCCGTCGTGCGCGCGGCGGCGACCAAGCCGTTCGGCTTCGAGGCGTTTCACCCGGGGCCGGGTCCGGGCGGGCACTGCATCCCGGTCGACCCGACGTACTTCCGCGCGCGCGCCGCGGAGCTCGGGGTCGCGACGCCGCTGCTCGACGCGGCGCAACGCGTGCACGCGCGCACGCCGCTGTGGGTGGTGGAGCGCGTCGAGCGAGCGCTCGGTTCGCTGGCGGGAGCCGAGGTCTTGGTGCTCGGCCTGGCCTACAAGCGCGACATCGCCGACACGCGCGAATCGTCCGCGTTCCCGGTGTTGCGCGAACTCATGGCGCGCGGCGCGCGCGTGCGCTACGCCGATCCCTTCGTGCCCTCGACCCTGGGTACCGAAGGCCGGGACCTCGCGCTCGACGCGGTCGCCTGCGACGCCGCGAACGTCGCGGCCAGCGACGCCGTGTTGTTGCTGGTCGACCACACGGCCTGGGACTTGGCGCTGGTGGCCGAGCACGCGCGCTTGATCGTGGACACGCGCGATGCGTTCCGCCCGTGGACCGCGGCCCTGGCGGGCCGGCTCGTTCGCGCTTAGTGCTCTCGACGCGAGAGCGAGCTTGACCGCGGACGCCCTTGGATGGTGCGCTCTGGCGATGTTCTTGCTCGGCTACAACACCAACGGCTTCGCTCACCACCGACCCGTCGACGCGCTCGAGGTCGCGGCCGAGCTGGGGTACGAGGCGCTCGCCATCACGCCCGACGTCGGTCCGCTCGACCCGCTGGCTCCGGATGCGCGCACGGTGGACGCGATGCGACTGCGGGCGGAGGAGTTGGGCGTCGTGTTGACGGTCGAGACCGGCGCGCGCTTCGTGCTCGATGCGCGGCGGAAGCACTTTCCGACGCTGATGGAGGAGCTGGCCGAGGACCGCGCGCGGCGCGCGGACTTCCTCGAGCGCTCGATCGACCTGGCCGCCGACCTGGGCGCCGGCGTCGTCTCGTTCTGGGCGGGCGCTGCTCCGGGCGGATCGACGGGCGACGAGGCGGCACCGGACGAGCTGTGGGAGCGACTCGTCGAGGGTGCCGAGCGCGTGCTCGCGCGCGGGGCGGCGCAGGGCGTCGTCGTCGCCTTCGAGCCCGAACCCGGCATGTTCATCGAGCGTCCCTCGGGGTACGACGAGCTCGTGCGTCGGCTCGGCTCCAGCGGTGAGCGGCTCGGTCTGTGCCTCGACGTCGGGCACCTCTTGGTGACGGGCGACGTGCCCGTCGGCGAGGTGATTCGCAGCTACGGCGAGCGCTTGGCGATGGTGCACCTCGACGACATCGCCGGAGGCGTGCACGAGCACCGGATGTTCGGGACGGGGGACCTCGACCTCGGCGAGGTCATGCGCGCCTTGTTCGAGGTCGACTACGACGGCGTCGCGGCCGTGGAGCTGTCGCGCGACAGCCACCGGGCACCCTGGGCGGCCGCCAAGGCGATGTAATACCTACGCCGCGCGCTCGTGCGCGCCGACTGAGGGTCCGAGGCTTTCCAACGGCCCGATCCGCCGCTTCGGGCGCAGGCGGCTAGACTGGGGAGCGAGGCCGTCAGGCCGCGAGGACCTTGCATGAAATCACTTCCCATCACCCGTCTGCTGGCGCTCGCCACGCTCGCGTCCCTTGCCGCGGCGCAGTCACCCGTGCCCCGGCCCAGTGTCGAGATCGACACCGCCTCGACCGGCAACGCCTTCTTCTTCTCGCTGGCCAGCGAAGCGGATCTCTCGGCACTGGTCTTCGACGACCGCGACGTGGGTGGGAGCCACAAGATCTTCGCGTCGATCACGGACGGCCGCGGCGTCGATTGGAGCGGCCCGGTCGAGATCTCCAACGATCCCGGGAGCGCGCGCAAGCTCACGGCGCAATCGTCCTGTCGGATCGTCGGCAACACCATCTACGCGAGCTGGGTCGACGAGCGCGCCGGCAACGGCAGCCAGGATCTCTACCTGAACGTCTCGCTCGATCGCGGCCTGACCTGGCTCGGTGAGACGCGCGTGCCGAATCCTGCGCCCGGCCTCGGGACGCTCAACGACAAGTTCGACTTCGAGGTCGTCGCCGGCGGCACCGGCCCCGATCGCCTGTACCTGTCGTTCGACTGGCAGCCGGTCGGAGGGTTCCTTTCCGACGTGTACTTGGTGAAGAGCACCGACGGCGGCGCGAGCTTCGGCGCGCCGATCGCGATCAGCCAGAACGCCGGCATGACCAGCCGCGTTTCGAAGCACGACCTCGAGGTCGTGCCGGGCGCGGATGCCGCCAGCGACCAGGTGCACTTCGTGTGGTACGACAACGCCGGGTATGCCAATCCCGCGGTGGAGCTCTATCGTGCGCTGTACCAGCGCAGCCTCGACGGTGGATCGTCCTGGCTCGCCACGGACAACGTGCTCGCCCCCAACAACTGGTTCTGGGAAGGCAACTTCTACGACCGCGTCGGCGTCGCGGTCGAAGGCGGCGTGGTGGCGATCTTCTGGCAGGCGGTCGCCGACCCGATGGACGGAAGGGGCTCGGTACACGCGCGCGTGTCCGAGGACGGTGGCTCCAGCTTCGGCCCTGACGAGATCGTCGGTCGGTACGTGCCCGATCAAGCGGACATCGATCGCGTCTCCATGGCGATCTCCGAAGGCAACGTCATCCTGGCCTGGAACGACAACCGCGCCATCAGCGACCAGCTCTTCGTCCAGCGCCGCGCTGCGGGCACAGGGGTGTGGACCGAGACCCAGGTGACGAACGGACCCGGCCAAGCCTTCGGCGCCGAACTCTCGTTCGCCGGGCGCGAAGGCGTGATCCTGGGCGCGGGCCCGGGCTATCCCAACGGGCCGATCGTGCTGCGCACGTCGGATGCGGGCGCGACGTGGGGTCCCGCTCTCGATCTCGGGGATCACCCGCTGCTCGATCTGATCATCATCGTCGACGGCGTCTACAACCCGCTCTACGACAACGTCTTGATGGCGTGGAACGTCGAGAACCTGACGATGACCGATCGCTCGCTGCTCGCGGGCGGTTTTCGTCCCCAGACGCTGACGCCCGTCGGCTTCAACGGACTCACCGGCACCGGCGCGTTCCAGTACTCCGGTTTCGATCCCGGCGTCGACACCTTCGCGTTCACGGCGATGTCGCTCGCGCCGGGAGACTTGCTGTTGCCCTTCGCGTCCCAGCGCAATCTCGGCCTCGGGCTCGGGCCGTTGCTCTTCGATTCGCTCGGCCCGCATTTCGGAATGACCTCGACGACGCTCGACGCCGCGGGTGCGGGTGTCTCCAGCACGATCGCCTATCAGTTTCCGGCTGCTCTGACGTTCTACGCCGTCGGCGTCGGCTTCGACTTCACCCCCGGTGACATCGTCGGCCGTATGACCGACGTCGTGCGCGTCGACGTGCCCTGAGGCGCGCGTCAGCGCGCGTCAGCGCGCGTCAGCGCGCGTCAGCGTGCGTCAGCGTGCGTCCGCAGGCGTGGGGGCGAACGGTGCCGCGCCGCCGACCACGGGCAGGTGCAGTGACGTGCCCGCCAGGTCCACGGTCAGCTCCGTGCCCGCGGGCGGCCAGAGCGTGAAGTCGCGGTCGCTGGCGAAAATCATCAGGCCGAGCTCGGCGCCTACGGCCAGGATCTGATCGTCGGGCTCGAGGTCGAAGGTCACGTCGACGAATTCGCCGGGAACGAGCGGCGAACTCTCGGACAGGGAGTCGCGGTTCTGCGGATCGGCCCAGCCGCGCGTCACGAGATCATCGGTCGTTCGACGCGAGTCCGTCCAGGGCAGCGAGACGAGCCAGACCGTCAGGTTCGCGGCCGGCGCGCTGGAAGCCAAGCGCACGGTGAGGCGCGGAGTGCCCGAGATGTGCAGCGGTTCGGCTAGCGGCGCCGTCTTGAACAGGAGCCGGTGCGGCGAGGTCGCCGCGCGCGCGAGTTCGGCGCCGGTCATGGCGGAGTCGTCGATGAAGCTCGCGCGGCCGGCACCCGGAGCGAGCCCGAGCGTTCCGTCGGCGGCGGGCCTCAAGGTGACGAAGCGCGCGTCCGGATGCGGATAGTCCGCGTAGGCCGTCGCCGCGGCGCCGCGCGCGCCCTCGCGGATGATCCACGCGCGCGGATCGTCCTCGACGCCGTTCTCGACCCCGAAGAGGTAGCGCGTGAACCAGCGGTTCATCAGCTCCAGGATCTCGGGCTGCGTATGCCCGCCCTGGTGGAAGTACGCCATCGCGGGTACGCCGCGCGCTTGGAGCGCCTCGTACACGCGCACGCCGTGGGACGGCATTACGTTCCAGTCGTTGAAGCCGTGCACGACCAAAGTTGCGGCGCGCACCCCGTCGAGCTGCGTCTGGTAATCGCGGCTCGCCCAGAAGTCGTTCCAGTCGCCGCTGACGCGATCGAGCCCCGCGGCCAGGATCTTGTCGCGTACCTCGCACTCGCAGTGTTCGCGGTGCTCGAGATCGCCGCTGTGGATGAAGTTGAACAGGACGTCGATGTCCTCGCCCATCCAGCCGCCCGGATGCCGCACGAGCCCGTTCGAGCGGTAGTAGTGGTAGTACGACGTGTTCGCCGCGACCGGCACGATCGCTTCTAGGCCTTCGACGCCCGTCGTCGCGGCCGCGAGCGGCAGCGTCCCGTTGTAGGAGACGCCGGTCATGCCGACCTTGCCGGTGCACCAGTCGGCGCGCACTTCGTCGTCGCCCTCGCGCTCGGTGAAGCCCTTCGCCCGACCGCACAGCCAATCGATCACGGCCTTCGGGGCGAGCGACTCGTTCGCGCCGCCGACGGTCGGGCAGCCGTCGGACAACCCGGTCCCCGGCGACGCGGAATGCACGACCGCGAATCCGCGCGGGACCCACGTTTCGACCAACTCGGTGGACATCAACGGCCGCGCGAAGCGTGTCTCGACCGGCGGCGGGTCGACGCGTTTCGGCGGCGTGGCGCCGAGCGCGTGCGCGGGGTTCCAGAAGAACGCGCGGTCGGTCGTCGAGGTGCCCGAGTAGTACGGACTCGTTTGGTAGATGACGGGCACGCGCAGCCCTTGGCTTCTCGTTTGCCCGGGACGCGTGACATCGACGTGCATGCGATCGCGGCGACCGTCGCCATCGCTGTCGAACTCGGTCTCGACCCACAGGTCGTGCTGGATCCATGCGGCGGGATCGCGGAAAGCTTCGACGACCTGTGCTCGACCGTCCTCGAAGACGGGCACCGCGCGTTGCGCGGACGGTGCGAGTGCGAGCAGGCCGGGCAGGAACGGAAGGAGGAACGGGCGCATGACGGGCTCGGAGGGACCAGGTTCGGCGAGCGCGCGCCGCACGATGGCGCGCGCGTCGGTGCACGATCGGTAGGCAACTCTACAAAGCCCGCGAGCGTCGCGGCGGGCCTGTCAGGCGTCGGGTCGCTCGCCGCCCGACCGGCGCGGTTGGCACGCGATTGGCAAGAGTCGCGTGTTGCCCGCCGGAGGAGCCTCGCGTCGTAGGGCGGAACAGCCGGCACAGGGAGAGATCCTGAGCGAGCACCTCCGCCCCAAGGCAGTGCTTCGACGCGGGTAGCACCGTCCGCCTGGCCACTGGGGCCGGGGCGGAACCGTGTATCCATCGACCGCGCCAGACGTGGTGGAGAAAGACGACATGCAAAGATTGAAAGACCTTCTGGAGCAGCTCGCCCGGCCGCTCGGATTCGCGTTGACGGCCTTGGCGCTCAGCGCCATGGCCAGCACCGTTACCGCGCAGGACTACAACGACAACGGCGAGTGGTACGACCCCACCGACTGGTTCGACGACGACGTCGACTACGACTTCGGCTACGACGACGACCGGTACCGCTACGACACCGACTACAGCCGCGATCCGGTGCAGCGCGACGACTACGGCTGGAGCCGCGACGGCTACGACTACGACAACGGTTTCGACAGCCGCTCCGATCGTCAGTCCGAGCGTCGCTTCGACTCGCGTTACGACAACCGCGACGGAGGACGATTCGGCGAAAGCAACAGCTACCAACGCTCCTCCAGTTTCGATCGGGCGTCGTACGGCGACATCTACGACTTCGACGACAACTACTCGTACTACAGCGACGCCTGGTACGAGGAGGAAGGACTCTTCTAGCGCAAACGAAGCAACCGGATACACAGCCACACAGAACACCCCGCGCACACAAAGAAGTGCGTCAACAAACAACCGAAATCATGATGTACCGATCGATGAAACGACTTCTCGTCTGTGCTCTCAGCGGAGGCCTCCTCGTAGGCGCGGCCGCGGCGCAGAGCTACAACCAGGACCAGCAGCGACAGCAACGCGAACAGCAACGCTACCAGCAAAGCAGCCAACGCAACCAGCAAAGCAACCAACACAACCAGCAGCGCAACCAGCGCTTCCAACAGGGCAGCCAGCAGGGCTTCCAACAGGGCAGCCAACAGGGCGACGTGAGCTACCAGCTCAAGCTCGATGGTTGGATCACGGTCGCGTACGACACGGACAACGACGACCAGGTCGACTACTTCGAAACCGTTTACGCCTATGACCTCGAGCGGGCGCGCGACTTGAGTCGACAGCGCATGCAGGGCCAGCAAGGGCAAGGGCAGCGTTCAGGCATCAGCGGCCAACGCCAGAGCTTCCAGGGCCAGCAGCAGGGCCAGTGGGGCCAGCAGGACCCCTGGAGCCAGCAGCATCAGCAGCACCAGCAGGACCAGTGGGGTCAACAGCACCAGCAGGACCGTTGGGAGCAGCAGCGCCAGCGCAGCCAGCAAGACACGTGGAGCCAAGGCCGCCAAGATGATCCGTGGGGCCAAGACCGCGGGTGGCAAGGTTCGCAGGACCAGCAGCACCAGCAGCGGATGCGCGATCAGCAGCGCATGCGCGACCAACAGCGGATGCAGGGCCAACAGCGGATGCAGGGCCAAGGGCAGGGCATCTCGTGGCGCGATAGCCAGCAACAGCGGTCACAGGGCTTCACGCAAACACGTCAAAGCAGTGGCAACCAGTCCGCGACCTACCAGGTCGAGGGCGACGTCATCGAGACCAAGACCGTACGTCTGATCGACAACGACCAGGAGCACCTCATCGCGCAACTGCGCACCCCGCAGGGGCAGGTTGCCAAGGTGGATCTGGGTCCCAAGGACGAGATGCGCAACATCAGGTCCGGCAAGCAGATCACGGCCACGGGAACGATGGGCAAGATCGATGACAAGCCCGTCTTGATGGCGCGCCAGATTCGCATGGACGGTCGGCAACTGAACGTCGAGCGCGAGCAGGGCATGGGCCTCATGCGATTCCGCGGAACGATCCAGTCGCTGAACGAGGCGAACTTCCGTCAGCTCGACAAGCGGCACATCCTCGCCGACGTGCGCCTCGAGAGCGGCCCGACCGTCAAGGTGAACCTGGGAACGCGCAAGGAGCTCGAGAAGCTGAACCTGAGCCAGGGCTCCACGATCACCTTCCTGGCCGACGAGATTCAGCTCGATGGTCAGCCCGCCCTGCGGGCGCAACAGGTTCGGGCGGGCGGACAGCGCGTCAAGGTCGACCGCAAGGAAGAGCGCCAGCGCTTCAACACCGTCAGCCAGCGTCGCTACAGCGGTCGCAACGACAACTGACGTCGCGCGACCCCAGCGGGGCTGAGCTACGAAACCGGAGCGACCCCCC
>JBBDIB010000012.1:0-39712 GCA_040880665.1 Planctomycetota bacterium | reverse complement strand
CGCCCGAACATCGGGCGGTCGCTTCCGTCGGTCGCGCGCGGGTGTCGCCATTCGGTCGGTGGGCACCGCTCTTGCGCTTCTCCCACCCATCCCCACTTCGAAGTCCCGACCGAGCAACGCAAACCCCGAACTCAAGTCCATGAAGCTCGCATCCAAGACCACCTGTGCCGGCGCCCTCAGTTGTCTGCTCGCCCTAATCGTCCTACCGAATGCGCTGATGTCGCAAGGTTCGGGGGGGCAGCAGCGTCCAGGCGCAGCCCGTCCCGAGACTCGCCAGCAACCTCGCCAGCAGGGGCGCTCGAGCCAAATCCAACGTCCGAGCGGGCGCTACCTGCGCGAGCACTTGCTCAACCACCACGCAAACGTCGAATCCGAGCTGAACTCCGAGACCATCGGTGAGCTCTCCGAGGCCTGGACGATCGAGACCTCCGGCAACGTCACGCACACGCCGCTCGTCGACCAACGCCGGGTGTACTTCGCCGATTGGTCCGGCGTCGTCTACGCGGCCGATCTCGAGAGCGGCGAGGTCCTCTGGGAGAAGGAGATCGCGAAGCCGAACAAGGACTGGGACTTCCATGGCTTCGCCGGCACGGGCGCGCAGAACTCGAACACGCTGTTCGAAGCGACCGTCGAAGGCATGCTCTACGCGATCGACAAGGAGAACGGCGACGTTCTCTGGGAGACGCGCTTCACCGAGGACGAGCACGCGGGGTGCTCCGGTCGCTTGACCTGGTTCGAGGGGCGCGTGTTCGTCCCCGTTCAAAGCGTCGAAGAGATGCTGGCGGCGAAGAAGAAGGACTTCGAGCCGAACTTCCGAGGGCACGTCGTGGCGGTCGACGCGGAGAACGGCGACATCATCTGGAACCAGCCCCTGGTCCATCCACCGCACAACGGCGTGGCCGTGTGGTCGGGCTTCGCGATCGACCCCGAGGATCGCAGCCTCTTCTTCACGACCAGCAACAACTACACGGGCCAGGCGTCCGAGCTCTCCGACGCGCTCGTCATGGCGGACCTCGAGACGGGCACCATCCGGAGCTTCAAGCAGGTCGTGCAGAACGACGTCTGGACGATGGCGGAGCAGCTCGGGCCCGACTACGCGTTCGGCGCCGCGCCCCAGCTCTTCAAGGCGAACCTCGGCGGTCAGTCGCGCAAGCTGATCGCCGCCGGCAACAAGAACGGCACGCTCTACGTCTGGGACAAGGACACCGGTCGCGAAGTCTGGACGTCGACCTTGGGCTACGGGAATGTGGGCGGCGGCATCCTCGCCGAAGCCTCCATCGGTCGCGACGCGATCTTCTTCTGGAGCAACAACTCCTTCACGCACGAGAAGCCGAAGGATCACCCGATGGACATCGCGGCGGTCGATGCAACGACGGGCCACTGGCGCTGGGTGAAGCAAAAGGCTCAGCCTGCGGCGCTCCGCACGGCGGGCTACCTGGCAAACGATGTCTACCTCGTGCCGTCGCTCGACGGACGCATCCGCGGCTACCGCGCGGACGACGGCGAAACGGTCTGGACCAGCGGCGAGCACGGCTCGATCGGCTCTTCGTTGTGCGTGGATCGCGGGCGTCTCTTGTTCGGGACCGGCATCCCTGAAAGTCTGGGTGGCATCGCCAAGGGCAAGGGCCTCGTCGTCTACGGTGCCTCGCGAGCGTCGGCCGTCGCCGTCCGCGAAGCCAGCGCTCCGAACGCGCGCCGCATCCGCGTGGTCGCCAAGGATCACGAGTTCGAGCCCGCGACGATCAACGTCCGGCCGGGTGAGGCCGTGCGGATCGAATTGGTCAACCAGGGCGAGACCAAGCACAGCATCGACTTCGAGCTGCCTTCCGGCGAGGTCGCGCTCGAGGAGCCGCTCGAGCCCGACGAGACGGGTGCGTTGACCTTTACGGCCCCGGACGAGGCCGACGAATACACGTTCTATTGCCCCGTCGGTGATCACCGCGAGAAGGGCATGAAAGGCAAGCTCGTCGTCAAGGAATGAGCTGGTAGCGCGCGCCAAGGGCGCCTCGAGCCAACGGGACGTGCGTCGCCAGCGCGACGAGACCCTCTGGTTCGAGGCGCTTCGCGTCCCGCCCATGCCGCGCGTCCACAGTTTTGATCCGATCGCCGACGAAAGCGCCACGCGGCTCGTGCTGGGGTCGATGCCCGGCCGCATCTCGCTGGCGCAAAGCGAGTACTACGCGCATCCCAGGAACGCGTTCTGGCCCATCGTCGAAGCACTCTTGGGGCTGCCAGCCGGGCTCGCGTATCGCGAGCGCTGCCGCGCTCTTCGCCTGCGCGGCGTCGCGCTCTGGGACGTCTTGCAGCTCTGCACGCGCGCGGGGAGCCTCGACTCGGACATCGTGGCGGACTCGATCGTGCCCAACGATTTCCGCTCGTTCCTGGAGCGGCACACGCGGATCGAAGCCGTCTTCTTCAACGGCGCCAAAGCGGCGGAGATCTATCGGCGCCACGTCGTGCCCACGCTGCCGGCGCCGCTCGCAGCGCTGCCCACGCGACGCCTGCCGTCGACCAGCCCGGCGCACGCGGCGCTCGACTTCGAAGCGAAACTGGAACTTTGGCGCCGAGTGCTCGCCGTCGAACCCTAACCCCGCGCCGCCGCCACGACCTCGTCGTTCGACAGCATGTGCGGCGTCGCCTTGGCCAGCTCGAGCACGCGTTGCACGCGCTCGTCGGTGGCCTCGATGGCGTTCTTCTTCAGGACCCACGCGACGTTGGAGCGACCGCTCATAGGACCGACGCGGATGACCTGCTCGAGCCCGAACATCCCGGCCGGGACGCCGGAGTAGACTCGGTCGGCGAGCCAGTTGTCGCCCTTGTTGAACGCCTTGATCACCGCGGCCGCGTGCACGCCGGTACCCGTCTCGAACGCGTCGGTGCCGAAGACGGGATAGTTGACGGGCACCGGACGGCCCGTGGCCTCGGAGGCGACGCGGCAGTACTCGGCCAGCTTGGAGAGGTCGTTGTCGATCAAACCCGCGAGGCGCATGTTGACCAGCAACAGGTCCATCTCGGTGTTGCCCGCGCGTTCCCCGATGCCGAGCGCCGTGGCGTGCAGCCGATCGGCGCCCGCTTCCATGGCCCACAGGGCGTTGATCAGCCCGAGACCCCGGTCGCGGTGCCCGTGCCAGTCGATGCCCACTTCGGCGCCGAGCTCGTCGACCAGGTTCTTGACGAAGGTCACCAGGGCGCGCGTGCCGTCCGGCGTCGCGTGACCACAGGTGTCACAGATGCAGATGCGTTGGGCACCCGCCTCGATGGCGGCGGTGTAGAGCGCGCGCAGATCCGCGGGGCGCGCGCGCGTCGTGTCCTCGGTCACGAACATGCAGGGCAGCTCGTTGTCGGTGCAGAACTGCACCGCCTCGCGCGCCAGCGTGACGATGCGGTCGATGTCCCAACCCTCGGCATACTGGCGAATGGGCGAAGAGCCGATGAACGCGCAGACCTCGACCGGCGTCCCGAGCTCTTGCACGAGATCGACGACCGGCTCGATGTCCGAGAGCACCGTCCGGCAGGCGACGTTGGGCGTGATCGCCAGGGGCGCCATCTCGCGGCACAAGGCGGCGATGTGCTCGCGCGCCTTGGCGCTGGCGCCCGGAAGTCCGACGTCGGCCGTGTGGATCCCGAGGCCCTCCATCAGGTGGACGAGCTCGAGCTTGTGCTCGAGGCTCGGATCCTCGACCGACGGGCACTGCAACCCATCGCGCAGGGTCTCGTCGTTGAACTGGACCGTGCTCGTCAGCCGCGGGCTCGGATCGACTCGGTTCCAGTCGTAGATCAGTTCGTCGGGCGTCGTCTCGCTCATGATTCGTCAGGTCCGGCCTCGGGGGCTAACATTCTAGCGGCTCGACGGAGCCGGGCGTCCCGGTGCTGTCTCGTAGGTCACGCGCTGCGCCACAAAACCATGGGAACCACCTCGGATCGCGTGCTCAAGTTCGGTGGCGCCGCCCTCGCGGACGCCGCGGCCATGCGGCGCATGGTCGAGCTGGTGCCGACGCGCGCCGCGCGCCCGGTGGTGGTCGTGAGCGCCCACGAAGGCGTCACGCGCGCGCTCGAGGCCGCTTGGCAAGCCAGTCGCGAAGGACGCCGAAATTGGGATGCCGTCCGCGTGCGGCACCGGTCCTTGGTGCGCGAGCTCGGGCTCTCGCCCTTGGTCGTCGAAGCGCTCCTGCGCGAGCTCGGCACGGTGCTCGCCGTCTTCGCGGCCGAGAAGGCTGGCGATCGCGCGGGTCGCGATCTCGTCCTCTCCTATGGAGAGCGTTTGAGCGCGAGGCTCGTGGCCGCGGCGCTGCGCGCCGCGGGGCACGCGTCGTTCGCCGCCGACGCCTTCGATCTCGGCCTCGTCGTCGGAGCCGACGGCCTGCCCGACGAGGCCAGCTCGAACCGCGTGCGCGACCGACTCAGCGCCCAGCCGGGGATTCCCGTCGTGACGGGCTTCCTGGCGCTCGATCGCGAGGGTCGCGTCGTGACGCTCGGCCCCGATGGCTCCGACCTGACCGCCGTTTGGCTCGGGCGCGCCCTGGGCGACGTCGGCGTCGAGCTGTTCAAGACCGTGCGCGGGTGGCTGACCGTCGCACCCGAGTGGCTCGCGGGCGGCGTCGAGCTTGCGTCCCTCTCGCGCGTGCTCGCGCACGAACTTGCGCGCCGTGGCGCGAACGTCATCCATCCCCGCGCGCTCGAGGTCGCAGGCGCGGGCGAGCTATTGCTCGTCGACGTGCGCGCGCCCGCGCGGGGCACGAGCCTCGTCGACCGCGCACCCGCGCCGGGCGTCCCCGTGGCGCTCGTGGCCGAGGAGCATCCGCTCGGCGCCTGCATCACCGTCGTCGGCGGCGAGGTCGGTGTCGACGCCACGTTCGCGGAAGCCTGGACCGCGCGCGTCGGCGACAGCGGGTGGATCGCGGGCGAGCGCTCGATGCACGCCTTCGGAGCCGTGGTGGCCGTGCCCGATGCGACGCGAACGCTCGAGCGTTGGCACGCCGCGCTACTCGACTGGCATCAGCCGGCGGCGACGCGCAAGAGCCCGTAGGCCGCGACCAGCGACCACGTGACGTTCAGCGTCCCGACGGGCCAGGCTCGGTTGTAGAACGAGTTCCAGGCCAGGAGCAGCCCGCCGGTGAAGTTGGCTACGTGCGTGCCCGAATGTTCGGCCGGGATCTGGCCCGTGGCGGTCAATGCGTAGACGACCAGGATCGTCGCCATTCCCAGCCAACCCGCCGCTTCGTTGAGTTTCACTGCTGCTTCGTTTCCTCGGAGTCGATGTAGGCGTCGATGCGATCCGCCAGGTCGGCCGCCACGCCGAGCTGGCGCGCGAGCGCGAGGATCTCGCGGCCACGCGCGATCTCGCCGCCGCGCGCGTAGTCCTGCGCACAGCGAACCCAGTGGTGGAGCAGCCACGGTCGTTGGCGCAAGAAGCGCTCGTTCGCGGCCGCGGCCAGCGCGAACTCGCCCCGCGCCGTGTGGATCCCCGCCAGCTCCGTCAGGGCCAGCGTGTCCTTGGGGTCGGCCGCCAGCATCGTTTCGACGAACCCGAGAGCGTCGTCGAAGCGCTGCTCGCGGCGTGCGATCTGCGTCAACGACTGGAGCACGCGGCGGTGCTTGGGCGCCTGTGCGCGAGCGGCGTGAATCATCTGGACGGCCAGCGTGTCCTGTCCGCGACGTGCGAAGGCCGTGGCCGCGTCGATCTTCAGGTCGGCGTCGTCGGGGTACAGCTCGGCCAGCGCTTGGAGCCGCGCCTCGGCAGCCTCCAACTGGCCGTGTTCGATCAGAGCGCGCGCCAGCAAGCGTCCCAAGTCGAGGTCCATGGGCGCCGTCTCGAAGTGCGCTGCCAGCACGCCGATCACGCGCTCGTGGCGGCGCAGCACGAGCGCCGTTTCCGCCCACGCACTGAGCCCGGCGGCCGTCGTCGCGCGCGCTTCGAGCTCGAGGGACCACGCGTGCCAACCGAGCCCGTTCGCTGCACGCGGCGGCTCGATCGACGCGAGGTCGAACAGCTCCGCTCCCGCCAGCGGGAGATGCGCGAGAAGCAAACGCTGGTAGAGCTGCGCGACGTAGCCCAGGCGGTGGAACTGACGCATCAACGCCGTGGCGAGCTCCAAACCCTCGCCGGCTTCGCCCGCGGCGAGCAAGTGTCGCGCGCGCACCGTCAAGCCGGTCAGGTCCGAGGGACCGAGCGCCTCGAAGCGCGCGAGCTCCGCGTCCGACACCTCGCGGCCGTGATCCAGGCGGAAGACGAGGCGCCAACCCAAGAGGTCGGTGTCCTCGGGCGCGAGCTTCACGGCGCGGTCGATCGCTTCGGCAGCTTCGTCCGCGGGCGCGAGGCGCGCCAGGAGGAACCAAGCGCGCGGGTCGTCGGGATGCTGGCTCGTGTACGCGCGATACAAGGCGAGCGCGCGTTCGTCGAAGCCGCTGGCGTCGAGCGTCTGGGCCAGCTCGAACCTCGCTTCGGGATCGGCGGCGTCGAAGCGCGCCTCGAGCGCGGCGAGCTCGCGCGCCCGGGCTTCGCCCTCCGCTTGCGCGCCGTGCGCGGGTGGGCCAACGGCGGCCAGGGCCAGGAGCAACGCGCCGGACAGCGCTTCGGTTCGGGTCATTCGCATCGGGGAGGCTTTCGTCGGGCTAGCGGTCCGCTTCGACGAGCGTATTGCGCTCGATCAGGTTGTCGTCCTCGACCACGTGGAAGGCGCCCTGGAGGACGTTTTCCAGCAAGTGGTTGCGCCGTGCGTTGCGCAGCACCGTCAACGCTTCGCGCGAACCATAGACGAAGTTGCCGCGCACGACGTTGTTCTCGTTCAGTCCCTCGGGTGGCACGGCGGGCAGCCACCAGATCGTGATGCCGACGTCGCAGTCGCGCAGGAAGTTGTGCTCGACCACGCAGTCGGAGGCGTCGTTGATCGCGATGCCCCAGAGCGCATTGGAGATCTCGTTCCCCGTCGCCCGACAGCGAAAGCACCAGTGGTCGAAGTCAATGGCTTCGTCGTTGATGTTGCGGAAGCGGCAGGCGACGACCTCGGCGTCGACCGCGTTGTAGAACGCCACGCCGCGACCGTAGAAGTTCGTGAAGTGACAGGCGCGCACCGAGGCGCGCGCCACGGGCTCGTGGATCGGCCCTTCGCGCTTCGAGAAGTGTGCGTCGATCCAGATGGCCGAACGTTGATGATGCCCGGGCATCGGCAGGTCCTCGCGCATGCCGCCATCGAAGGCCAGCCCCGTGATCGAGACGTCGTCGGCGCGGCTGGCCCAGATCATCTTGAACGGATAGCCGAAGCGGCTGCGAGGGGGAATCGCGTAGGGCAGGGGCTCGCTAAGATCCACGCCCTCCTCGTCGACCGCCGCGATCAGCACGAACGAAATCATTTCCGACGTGCCGTCGAACGTCGTTTGGTCCTCCGGCGGTACGAGCTGCAGCGCCGTGTCGGGCGCGATGCCCTCCGTGTCGGAGAGCACGAGTCGGCGCGCGCCGGCGGCGGCGGCGACGGTCACGCGCTTTGGGCTGGGGAGCTGCAGGAGGGCGCCCGGCTCGCCCTCCAGGCGCACGCCCGAGCCCACTCGCAACGACGCGCGCGACCAATAGCGACCCGGTCGGACGACGACCGTGCCGCCCCCGGGCCCGAGCCGATCGACGGCGGCCTGGAGCGCCCGTTGGTCGTCGCCGTTGACGTCGCCCGAGCCGTCCTGGGCGACGACGACTCGCTGCGGGGTGTCGGCCGCGGCGTCGGCTTGCGGCTCGGAGGGCGTTGCGAGCGTGACGGAGGCGGCGGCCCAGGCCGCGATGAGGCAGACTACGAAGGTCATGGTCGCGCCATCCTGGGCCATGCGCGCCCAGAAGCGGTACACCTCTTCGCGGTGTCCCTCGAAACCGTCTCCTGGAAACCGTTTCGGTGCGCCCGCGCGCCGGTCGATAGAGCCCCCTACCCCCCCCGAGTCCTCCCCGCCGCGGCCCGCACCCCCCTTTCGTTGAACATCCAAGACCTCTTTCGTGAGAGCGCACTCGAAGACCTGCGTCTCGTGCCCGTCCTCTTGGATCTCGCGCTGGTGCTGGTGCTGGGGCAATTGCTCGCCTGGCACTTTCGTCGCTACTCGCCCGTACTCTCGAACAAGCGCCGCATCGCGCCGGTCCTGGTCTTCATCGCGGCGACGACGATGCTCGTCATCACGATCGTGAAGACGTCGCTGGCGCTGTCGCTCGGCCTGGTCGGCGCGCTCTCGATCATTCGCTTCCGGACGCCGATCAAGGAGCCCGAAGAGCTCGCCTACCTGTTCCTCGCGATCGCGCTCGGCATCGGGTTGGGCGCCGATCAGCGTTTGGTGACGACGGTGCTGTTCCTCGGCATCCTCCTGTACCTGGGTGTTTCGCGGCACTTCGGCGGCGAGCGGACGACGCAACGCATGCTCGTGCACGTCGAGACACCGCTCGGAACCGCCGCCGGCGATCCCTCGGCGGCGCAATCGGCGTTGTCGGCGATCCTGTCGGAAGCGATGAAGGTCGCGCGCGAGGTCGACTTGCGTCGCGTTGACGCCGTCGGCCAGGATCTGGTCGCGACGCTCGCGATCGATCTGGTCGCGACCTCACAGGTCGGAACCCTGCTGACGCGCCTGCGCGAGGCGTTGCCGTCCAGCACGATCTCGCTCGTCGAATCGGGCTCGGTCGAGTAGCGCGAGCAAGCGATGCAGGTAGCCAGCGACAGCCCCAAGGAACACACGGGATTTGCGCTCGCGCTCTTGGCGGTGGGTGTCGCGATCGGGCTGGCGTGGCCGCGCAGCACGCCCGCGCCGGAGGACGGCTGGAATCGCGGGCCCGGTTCGATCGAGCCGCGCTTGATCGCGGGCGCGGCGACCGACGCGGTCGTGACGGCGCTCCCCGAGCTGGCCATTCGGCTCGATGACGGCGCCGCGCGCCGCTTGACGGCCAGCCGCGAGCGCGCGCTCGAGCGCGGCTTGATCGTGCAGCAGGACGACGATCTCGTCCCCGCGACGATCGCCTTCGCGGGCGGCGCCGAACTGCCCGCCGACGTGCGCATCAAGGGCGATTGGGTCGATCACGTGGCCGGCGAACGCTGGTCGCTGCGCGTCGAGTTGGACAAGGAGCGCCTCTTGGGCATGCGCGTGTTCTCGATCCAGGATCCGAAGACGCGCGGCTTTCTCTGGGAGTGGCTCGTTCACCGCGCGATGCAACGCGTCGGCATCCTGGCGCCGCGCGGCACCTTCTGCGACGTGTCGCTGAACGGCAATCCGTGGGGCGTCTACTACCTCGAGGAGCACTTCTCGAAAGAGCTTCTGGAGTCCCAAGGGCGACGCGAGGGTCCGATCGTCCTGTGGGACGAGTCGGCCATGTGGAACGCGCAGTTGCAGGCCCATCACCTGCCGCCGATGGGCGTCGCGATGGACGTGCCGGCGTCGCTCGCGCGGACGCCGACGTCCGGAGTCCTGAGCGCCGAGGAAGCGTTCCCGCGCGCGTACGGCGAGAAACGGCTGCGTTCGGTCGACGGGCTCGCGCGCGGATTGGACGCCGCGCTCGACAAGCTGCGCGCGTTGAGCGCCGCCGTGCTCGTCGAACAGAACACCTCGAGCCGCTTGCGTCGCCTCGAGGCGCTCGCGCTCGCCGAGGCGCACGCGGTCGAGTCGCTCGTCGACATCGAAGCCTTGGCCAAGCACCACGCCGTCGCGTCGCTGTTCCAGCTCGAGCACCCGCTCGCGTGGCACAACATGCGCTTCTACTTCGATCCGGTGCGCGCGCGCCTCGAGCCGATCTCGTTCGACAACATGGCGCACGAGCCCGGCGGCCGCGATCCGGTGCCGCTGCGCGCCACGGACGTCGCCGCCTTGTTCGGAGCCAGCGAGCGCTACGTCGCCGCCGTCCATCGACACCTCGGCGCGATCGCGAACCCCGACTGGATCGCGGCCTTGTTCGCGGACACGCGCGAGGAACTGCTGCGCTTCGAGCAAGCGCTCGACCAACAGGCGCCGTTGGCCGCTCCCTTGCGCTTGGGCGCGATGCAGGAGCGCATCTTTCGCCAGGCGGGTTGGCTGCAGTCGGTGTTGGACCCGATCGACCCGTTGCAGACCGACGCGCGGTACACGCTCGAGCCCGCGGGCGGAGCCCAAGAAGCCGTGACCGGTCGCGCGTGGGTCGACGCCTGGGCGAGCACACGCACGCCGATCGTCGTGGAAGCGGTGCGCTTCTCCAACGGCACGGAGCTTTCCGCCGCCGCGTTGGCGCCGGCCCACCTCGTGCGCGAGGGCCGGGGCGTACTGCTGCCCGTGGACGGTCGACGCGTGCGCTTCGCGTTCGAGCTCGATCGGCGCCTGGCGAACCTCTCGAACGTGGAAGCTTTGTTGAGCGCCTTCGAACCGGGCGCCCTGGCGAGCGGAGATCCCGACCTCGCATTGTCCCTGGTCTGGCGTCCCGCGGCGAAGCGCAAGACGCGCACCGAAGCCTTGCGCATGCGCCCGAGCGATCCGCGGTGGGACGCGGAGGGCGACCGACCGACGCCGCCGACCGTGGCGGAAGCGCTGGAGCGCCATCCCTTCCTGCGCTACGCCGTCGACGCGCACGAGTTCCGTGCGCTGCAGGGCACGTGGGACGTCGCCGGCGATCTCGTCCTGCCCGCGGGTGCAAAGTTGGAACTGGTCGCGGGGACGACGCTGCGCTTCGAAACCGACGCGCTGCTGCTGGCGGGTGGCGCGCTGCGCTTTCGCGGCACCGAAGCGGCGCCCGTCGTGCTCGAGCCCGCCGCCGGCGCTGACCGCTTCCGGGGCATCTTGGTGCTGGACGCGGCCGACCGCTCGGAATGGACGCACACGATCGTGCGGCAGACCGACGCCTTGCAGCGCGGCGGTTGGATCTCGACCGGCGGCGTGACCTTCTATCACTCCGACGTGACGCTGCTCGACTCGCGCTTCGAGGAGACCTTCGCGGAGGACGGCCTGAATCTCTTCGGCGGCGACATCGAGCTGGTGCGCTGCGTCTTCGCGGGCTGCCGGTCGGACAGTCTCGACGGCGACTTCGTGACGGGACGGATCGTGGCGTGCGAGTTCCTCGACGGGCTCGCCGACGGCGCCGACTTCAGCGGCAGCAACGTCGAGGTCCGAGGCTGCATCTTCCGCGACCTGGCCGACAAGGCCGTCTCCGTCGGCGAGGACTCGACGGTGCGGGTCGTCGGCGGTCGCGCGACACGCGTGGCGATCGGAATCGCGTCGAAGGACCGCTCGAAGACCGTCGTGACCGATTTCGAGATCCGTGACGCGAGCCTGTTCGGCTTGGCGGCGTTCGTCAAGAAGGCCGCGTTCGGCCCGTCGGAGCTGTACGCCGAGCGCGTCACGATCACGGGCACCGACATCCCGGCGCTCGCCCAAACCGGCTGTCGCGTGGTGATCGACGGCGTCGTCGTGCCCGAACGCGCGGTCGACGTGGATGCGCTCTACGAAGGCACGGGCTGGTGACACGCCCCGGCCTCCGGCACGAGCTGAAGCTCGCCTGCGACGCGGGCGCCTACGCGCGCGTGCGCTCGGCGCTCTGGACCGATCGAGCCTGCCTCCGCCGCTTGTATCCCGAACGCATCGTGCAGAGCGTGTACTTCGACACGCCGCGCGGCGCAGCGCTCGCCGAGAACCTCGCGGGCATCAGCCACCGCGAGAAGTGGCGCGTGCGCTGGTACGGCTCGGCGGCCACCGGCGTCGGCGCGCAGCTCGAGCAGAAGGTGCGCGAGAACGCGTTGGGTTGGAAAGCGGTCGTGCCCGTCGCGGGCGCGTTGGACGTGACGGGCGAGCGTCGCGAGCGCTTCACCGAACGCGTGCGTGCAGGCTTGCCAAAAGGAAGCGCGGCGGGGCTCGACGGGCTGGTTCCCGCGCAGTGGCTCAGCTATCGACGCGAGTACGCGATCAGCGCCGACCGCAAGCTGCGCGTGACACTCGACCGCGACATCCGCGCATGGGACCTGCGGCTGGCGCCCACCTTGACGCAACGCTTTCCCACGCCGATCGCGCACATCTTGATCCTCGAGGTGAAGTGCACACCCGACGACTACGACTGTGCGCGCCGCTTCGCGAACCGCCTGCCGCTCATGATCGGCCGCTCGTCGAAATTCGTGCTGGCCTCGGCCGGCTCGCACGGACCGGTGCCTTCGGTCCTGGGGGACTAGCCCGTGCGTTCGACCCTCGCAACCGCCGTCGTCGCGCTGGTGCTCGTGCTCGCGGCGCGGGCGTGGCACGCGGTGACGGAGCGCGCCGCCGAGCGCGGGCCGACGGGATGCTTCATCGAAGTCATCTCGCGCGGGCCGCTGCTGCCGCGCTCGAGCGAGCTCTCGCCCCGCGATCAGGTCGAGGCGGCGATCCTGGCCGGCGACCGACTGCTGGCGCCGACGGAAGGCGCCGAGGGACTCCTCGTGCGCGCCTTCGGCGCCGATGGTCGTCCGGCGGCGGGCCGCAGCTTGGCGCCAAGCGCCGATCCAGACGACGTGCTGCGCTTCGCCGAGCAGGTTCCCGTAGGCGGCTTCCTGGCGCTGGCGCACCTCGGTCGCTGGACGACGGCGCCGCGGGCCTTCGCCGCAGTCGTCGAAGCCCTGGGCGGCGACGCCCCGCCCGAGCGCGGCTCCTGGGCGTTGGTGGCCGTGCGTGACGCGGCGGGTTGGCGCGCCGTACACGCGGCTCGTTCGACGACCTCGGGCGTCGCGATCGCAACCCACCTCCCGACCGCGCGCCGCTTGGCGCCGGTCGTCGAAACGGAACGCCTGGCGGGTCTCGGAGCCGTGAACCTGACCCACGAACGCCCCGACAGCACGGTGGCGCACGTTCGCCACGCGGCCGAGGTGGGCGGTGCGCCGCTCGCCGCCTGGGCAGCGCCGGTGCACGGCGGTGCATTCGAGCCCGTGCTCGTCTTCGACGATTTGCCGCTCGGCGCCGAAGCGCGACTCACGCTCGGGCTGGCGCTGCGTACGCTCGGACGGAACGCCGGACAGACCGCCGAAGTCCGCGCGACGATCGCGCGTCCCGACGGCTCCTCGAAGAGCTGGACGCGTGCGGTGCCCGCCCGGGACCGCTGGTCGCCCGTTCGAATCGATCTCGCTGCCTTCGCCGGCCACCGCGTGCGACTCTTGGTCGAGGCGCGGCTGGACGCCGACTCCGAACCCGCCGAGTTGCTGATCGGCCTCCCGACGCTCGTCTATCACGGCTTCGATCGCTGAGGGGCGGGCCCGGACGCGTAAGCTCGGGCTCTTCCCATGACCACCGAACCCGAAGACCCCACGACCGGCACGCCGGACGCCGAGAGCCCGGAGCCGCGCAGCGGGGACCGGCCCGCGTTCGGTGACCTCGAGCGGGCCTTGGGCGGGAACGGCGAGCTCTTGGCGGAGTTCCTGGCGGACGTGCACCCCGCGGACCTCGCGGAGTGGATCGAGGATCTGGACGAGTGGCAGAGCGGCCGGATCTTCGAGGCGCTCGACCCCGAGGCGAAGGCCGAGCTGCTGATCTACGCCGAGGACCACGTGGCGGCGGCCTTCCTCGCGCGCATGACCGTGCCGCAGATCGTCGAGGTGATCGAGCACCTGCCCGCCGACGAGGCGGTCGACCTCCTGGCGCTGACCGACGACGCGACCTACGAGTCCGTCCTGCGCGCCGTCGATCTCGAGCGGGCGACCGGCTTGCGCAAGCTCGCGAGCTACGACGCCGACTCGGCGGGCGGGCTGATGACGACCGAGTACGTCACCGTGCCCTTCGACTCGCACGTCTCCGACGCGATCAAGGTCATCAAGTCCGACGAGGGACCGGCCGGCGACGAAGGTACCGGCGTCTTCGTGGTCGACGAAGACGGCAAGCCGGTCGGCTACGTCACCGACCGCGAGCTGTTGATGACGCCGATGCACACGCCGATCGGCGACGTGATGGACGACGACCTCATCACGGTCGACGTCGCGGACGACCAAGAGGACGTCGCGAACCAGGTGCTCAAGTACTCGTTGGCCGCCGTCGGCGTGGTGGATTCGACGGGGCGGCTCGTCGGCGTCATCGACGTCGACGACGCGCAAGAAGTGCTCGAGGGCGAGCTCGAGGAGGACCTCCTGCGCCTCGTCGGCACGTCGCCCGCGGATCAGACGCGCTTGCCCGTCTGGACGCGCGTGCGACATCGCCTGCCGCTGATGGCGCTGACGGTGCTGGGCGGGCTCGTGTCGGCCAAGATCCTGCAGATCGCGTTGGGCGACGAACCGCACCCGACCGAGGGCGTCACGTCCCCCGTCTCGATCCTGCGCTACCTGCCGATCATCATCGGACTGGCGGGCAACGTCGGCATCCAATCGTCGACGATCCTGGTGCGCGCGTTCGCGACCGGCGAGCTCGTGCCCGGACGCGGCGGCGCGCTCCTCGCCAGCGAGGTCCTGGTCGGCGCCATCATCGGCGTGCTGTGCGGCGCGGCCTCGGCGTCGGTCGCGATGTTCATGGAGGCTTCCGAGGCCGGCCTCGCGGTCGGGTTCGGGGTCGCCCTCGGACTGGCGATCCTGTTCGCCATGACCTGGGCCGCGTTCCTCGGCTGTGCGGTACCGTTCGCCTGTCAACGCTTCCGCATCGATCCCGCGATTGCGGCGGGGCCGTTCTTGATCGTCCTCAGCGACATCTCGGGTGCCGCCATCTTCGTCGGCATCGCGTCGATCGCGCTATGACCCTCGACCGTCAGCGGCGCACGCGCTGCGTGCTGGTCGTGCTGGCAGGCGTCGTCGCGCTGTTGGCGCTCGTCAAGGTCTTCCTGGCCGACGTCTATCGCGTCAATTCGGGCTCGATGCGGCCGACGCTCTTCGGCGGCGAGGAAGCGCGCGCCGAGGATCGACGCGAGCTGTCGGAGTGGGTGCTCGTGGACTACGAACGCTCGCCCCGGCTCCAGCGTTTCGATCTGATCGTGCTCGAGGGCGAGCGGCGCACCGAGCCCCTGGTGAAGCGCGTCGCCGGGCTGCCGCGTGAAGAGGTCGCTATCGTCGGCGGCGATCTGTTGGTCGACGGGCGACGCCTGGCGCCCGACGCAGCGCGGCCCGCGCCGGTGCTCCTGTTCGACGACGCGCTCTTGCCGCTGCGCGAGTACTTCCACGTCTCCGAGCCGCGCTGGACGGAAGAGGCCGGCTTCTGGCGCGTGACGAGCGCTCCCGGCGAAGCCGCGTTGCCCGATACGCTGATGCGCTTCGGCCCCGACCTGACCGATGGGTACCTGCGCTCCGACGGAGCCTTCGTGCCGGGGCTCTTGCAGGTCAACGACGGCGTGCTGGCACTCGAAGCCCGCGTCGCCGAAGCGCAGGGTCGCATCGTGCTCGAGCTCGTCGAGGAGGGCGACGACTTCCGCGCCGAGCTGGACTTGGGCGGCGTCGAACCGCGGCTCCGTCTCTTGCGCAAGAACGCCGCGATCGCCCGCGCGCGCCGCGCGGCCACCGGCTCGCCGTGGGCGATCCTGCTCGACGAACCGATCGACTTCGCGCTCGACCAATGGCACGCGGTGCGCTTCGCGAACGTGGACAATCACCTCCACGTCCGCATCGACGGCCTCGAGTTCGGCTGCTCGTACGAGAACAACGCGCCGGCCGAGGGACCGCGCTCGACCGAGACCCCGCGCTCGATCGGCACACGCGTCAGCTTCGGGGCCGACGGTGCGACAGTCGACTACCGCCGTGTGCGCGTCTACCGCGACCTCTTTTGGACCGGGACGGGCGACCACGCGACGCGCTCGCCCTACGTGCTCGGCCCGGACGAGCTGTTCTTGCTGGGCGACAATTCGACCTACTCGACCGACTCCCGCACCTTCGGCGCCGTGCCCCTGCGCGAGATCCGGGGCCGCCCGATCGCCGTCGTCTGGCCCCCCGAGCGTGCGCGCCGCCTGTCGGGCACCGACTGACGCGGAAAGCGCTTCCGCCGGAACCCGACGCGACCCGCCCGGTTCCTAGAAGCTGCCATGGCCACACCCGACCCGCTCGACCCCGGCGTTCGCTGGATGCTCGCCTACCAAGCGGGTGAGGAGGCGGCGTTCGATCGCATCGTCGAGCGCTATTCGGGGCAGGTCTGGTCGCTCCTGACGCGCTTTCTCGGGACCCATGCCAATCGCGAGGACTTGGTGCAGGAGGTCTTCCTGCGGGTGATTCGCGCGCGGGCGAGCTATCGGCCGACGGCGCGGCTCTCGACCTGGTTGTATCGCATCGCGTTCAACCTGGCGGCGAACGAGCGCGAGCGTGCCGGCGTGCGCAAGGAGCGTTCGTTGACGGGCCCGGGCGACGACCCTGCGCGCGAACTCGCGGACGAGCACGCGCTGCAACCCAGCGACGGGCTGGAACGCGGCGACGTGGTCGCGGCCGTGCAGGCCGCGATCGCGGCGTTGCCGGAGAAACAACGCATGGCGCTCTTGCTGGCGCGCTACGAAGAGCTGCCCTACGCCGAGATCGGCATCGTCCTGGGCTCGTCCGAGAAGGCGATCAAGTCGCTCTTGCACCGCGCGCGCGAGACGCTGCGGGTGGAACTCGCCCCTTTCCTGTCCGAGGAGGTCGCGTGAAGCTGCCCCCCGATCGTCCCGTGTCCGAAGCCTGCGTCGTCTTTCGAGAGCGCCTGTGGGATCAGCTCACTTCGTGGCTCCACGCCCGAGTTCCGGCGGAGCTCGGCTGGGACCAGCACCTGCTCGGCTGCGATGCCTGCCGGGCGCTCCTGGCCGAGGAGCAGGCGCTCGACGAGCTGCTCGCGCTGGTCGACGATCGAGGGGCCGCGCTCTCGGTCGGACTGGCGCAGCGCGTGCTCGCGCGACTGGACGCCGCGCGGCGCTCGCCGCTCGATCGCTTGCTGCACACGGCGGTCGTGCCCGCGCCGCCGGCGGCGCTCGGTGCGCGCGTCCTCGCGGGGCTGGTCGCGGCGCGTGACGCCGAACGGCTCGAGCGCCTGTTGGATCGAGTCGACGCACCCGCCCCGCCCGACGGGCTCGAGCGTCGAGTGCTCGCCGCGTTGGCCGCGCCGCGGTCGCGCTTCGCCGAACCCGCGCCCGATCGAGCGGGCAGGCTCTTGCCGATGCACCGCTCGATCCTGGCGGCCGCGGCGCTGCTCCTGTTCGCGCTGCTCGCCTGGCGGACGATCTTCACCGGCGCCGAGCGGCCCGTCGAGGAGGTCGCCACGTTGGCCGACGAGTCCGCCGAGTCCGTGCCGGACGAGCTGTTGCTCGCGCTCGACGTGCTCGAGCGCTGGGACGAGGTCACCGGCGACGACCTCGACGTGTTGCTGGCGTCCCTGGACGTCACGGACGAAGCGCTCTTGACCTTCTACGCAGCGGAGGACGACCGATGAAGCGTGCCTACACGTGGGTCGTGTTGCCGATGCTGGCGGCGGTGCTCGCGGTCGCGCTGGGCGCTCCGGCGTTGGCAGCCGACGACGAGGCCTTGGCCGAGCGTCGCGCACGCTGGCAGGCGATGACGTCGGAGCAGCGCGCCGAACTTCGCCAGCGCTTCGAAGAGCTGCGCGAACTGTCGCCCGAGCGCCGCGCCGAGCTGCGCGAGCGCGCGCGCGACCTGCGCCAGCGCGAGGATCGCATGCGCCATCGGGCCGAGTTCCGGCGCGAGTTCGAGCGTCGTTCGGGCAGGACCCTGGAGGGCGCCGAGCCCGAACACGTGCGCGCAGCGATGCGCGACTTTCGTCGCCGGTGCGACCGTGAACGCGGCGAAGGCCTGCGACGTCGACTGCCGGACGAGCTGCGCCGCACGCTCGAAGCCGCGCCGCCCGGGGAGCGTCCGCGGCTCTTGCACGAGTTCGTGAGCGAGCGGCGCGCCAAGCATCACGAGCGCTTTCTCCGCGTGCTCGCGCGCCGGCTGCAACTGCCGCCCGACGAACTCGAGAGCGTCCGTGCGCTCGAGGGCGCCGCACGTCACGTCGCGGTCCGCGAACTGCATCGGCGCGTCATCGAGCGCGAGGTCGAAGAGACCGGCCTAGGCGACGTCACGCCCGAGGAATGGCGTCAGGTACAAGCGCTCGACACCGAGCGCTTTTTGGAGCGGGTGCGTTGGCTCGACCTACCGCGGCGATCGTGGCGCGGTGATCGCGAGGGTGGTCGCGGCGGCGGCAGCAAGCGGCGCCGCGCGGGCGGCCCACCGGATGTGCCCGCGAGACCCGCGCCCGCGAAACCCGCGCCCGCGAAGCCGCCCCCCGTCCGGCGCTCCCCGCGCCCGCACGGCCCGGGCTGAACGACGCGGCTGGCCCTTGTAGGACCGCGCAAGCCCCTTGCAGGAAGTGGGGCGCCGCGCGCAGCGGCGCGGATCGATCCGCACCTGGCTGACACCCTGGTTCGCTTGGCACGTGCCATGCATGCCGCCCCGAGACTTCTGCCCCGCGCCCGTTCCGCTCGTGCGCTCGCGCGCCGGTCGGGGCGGGCGCGCTTCCTTGCCGCCAGGTCGTCCCATTTCGATGTTCACTCGCATCTCGCACTTCGCGCTGCTCGGCGCGCTCGTCCTGCCCGTCGTCGCGCAGGTTCCCCAAGAGATCGTCTTGCAGGAAAACGCGCGCCGCGGTCGCCGCGCCGATTCCCAAGGCTTCGCGTACACCCCACGCTACGTGGCTTCGGACGAACTCCTCGGCTCGGCGGTGCGCACGGAGGGCGGGCGCACCGACCGCGTGACCGACGCTCTCTTGTCGGTCGAGGACGGCTCGATCCAATGGATCCTGCTCGAGTCGGGCGCGACCATGTCACCGGCCAACCTGCGCTGGTACGCGGACGAGTCGGCGCTCGAACAACAGGAGGGGCGCGTGATGGAAGCCAGCTTCCGGCGAGAGCCCGAGCCCGAGGCCGAGCCGCCGCGCAGCTTCCTCCTGAGTCGACTCGTTCAACTGCCGCTGTACGGCGTGGAACGCGACAACGGCGCGACCGAGGTCGAGCGCTTGGGCCGGGTCGACGGCGCCCAGATCGATCTCGAAGCCGGCGCTGTGACGCATTTGTTGACCTCGGTCGGTGGCGTGCTCGGATTCGGCAAGAAGCGCAAGTTGATCCCGTTCCACGCAGGCCAAGTCTTGCGCGACAACAACGGCGAGTTCGGTGTCGTGACCTCGATCACCAAAGAGCGCCTGAAGGAATCGCCGCTCTACGGGGAGGGTCCCGACAACCTGCAGAACCCGGCTTACCGCGACGCGATCTACTCCTACTACGGTGTCGAACGACCGCTGTACGACCGCCGACGCGGCGAAGCGGACGTTGCCGTCGTGACCGTCTCGCACCTTCTGGGCAACGAGATCATCACTCCCAGCGAGCAACACACCGTCGGCGACATCATCGTCGACGTTCGAACCGGCGCGGTCGGCGCCATCGTGCGTGCGGACGGCAAGCTGGTCGCGCCCAAGTCGCTCTCTTGGTCATGGTTGAACGACACCTTCCACACCGAAGCCGGCGTCGATACGACCGAGCTGGACGCGACGGGCGAGCACATGATGGTGTCGCACATCGACGACGCGCCGATCCTGATCGAGGGTCGGCAGGTCGCGACGGTCGAGGATCTCTACTACGACACGGTGAACGCGACCATCCGCTACGTCACCGTCGACAACGACGGCTTGCGCGTGCTGCCCTGGAGCGTGTTCTCGGTGCGCACCGCCGAGGACGGCCAGCGCGCCGTCCTGGACGCGAACCTGACGCGCGAGAGCCTCGAGACCCATCCCGTGCTCGATGCCCGCGCGGGCTCGTCGCTCTACGACCCCGAGTTCCGCCGGCGCATCGATGCCATCGCGAAGCGCCCGGCGACGCCCGCTGAGAAGGTCGAAGCGGGCGCAGCGAGCGACTGAGCGGCGCGAGTCCGGGCGAACGCCCGCTGCCCCGTCCGGAAGGGGTACGCTGCTTTGGCGATGGTGCCCACGGTCAAGCAATCCCTCCCCGGAACGTCCATCGAGGCGGCGCTCGGCGCTCCTGCGGCGACGTTCGTCGATCTGCGCAGCCCGTCCGAGTTTGCGCAGGATCACGTCCCCGGCGCCGTCAACGTGCCGCTCTTCGACGACGACGAGCGCGCGTTGATCGGCACGCTCTACGCCCAGCGCTCGCCGGAGGTCGCCTTCGGCGAAGCTTTGGCCGCGACGCGCCGGCGCATCGGCGACCTGGCGCGCGAGGTGGGAGCACTGGCGGGCTGGGAGGTGCCGCCGGGGGATCCCGTGGCGCTCGTCGAAGCTCTGACGGCGGGCGGCATGCGCGAACTCGAGTCGCGGCTCGCCGCCGTCCAACGCGGTGCGGTCGACGGCGCGGTCGTGCTCTACTGCTGGCGCGGCCAGTTGCGCTCGAAGAGCGTCACCGCGTACCTGACCTTGCTCGGGTTGGAGCGCGCGACGTTGCTGGTGGGCGGCTACAAGGGCTACCGCAAGTTCGTGCTGGAGCTCTTGGCGGGCTGGGCGTCACCGCCGGCCGTCGTGCTGCGCGGTTGGACCGGCGTCGGCAAGACGCTCGTCCTGCGCGAACTCGAGCGGCAACGACCGGGTTGGACGCTCGACCTGGAACTCGCGGCGGGGCATCGCAGCTCCATCCTCGGCATGGTCGGCTTGCAGCCGGTCACGCAGCGGCGCTTCGACTCGCGCTTGGCCGAGCGCATCCGGGCCGGGTTCCCCGGCGGCGTCGTCGTCTTCGAGGGCGAGAGCCGCAAGGTCGGCGACGCCGTTCAGCCCGAGCGCGTCTGGCGCGCGCTGGACCAGGGCGAGAACGTGCGCCTGGCGACGAGCCTCGAGCGCCGCGTCGCCGTCCTGGCCGACGACTACCTCGCGCACGACGCGAGCCGCGCGCAGCTCGCGCGCCAGTTGCCGTTCATCGAAGCGCGCCTCGGCAGCACGAAGTACGCGGGCGTCCTGGTCGGGCTGCTCGAAGCCGGCCGCATCACCGAGCTGGTCGAGCTGTTGCTCGAACGCTACTACGACCCGCTCTACGCGCACTCGGAGAAGGACCGCGTGTACCTGGCGGAGTTCGACGCGACGGACCCGGCGACGTGCGCGCGCGAGATTGCCGACTTCATCGAGCGCCGTCGCTCGCGGCTCGCGGGCGCGTAGCTACCAGGCGTTGCGGCGCAGGAGCGCCAGCCCCTCGCGCGCCTGCGCCAGGAACTCGAAGGGCGACGCGACCCCGCGCAGCCGCTTCCAGAGATAGCTCGGCCTGAGGTAGAAGCGCCGCACCATGCGCTGCTTGAGCGCCAGGACGCGGCGCCGATCGAGCGTCGTCGTGGGCAGGAACGTCTCGGCGCCGGCTTGGTCCATGACGAGGTCGTCGGGGCCGCACAGGCCGAGCGCGAGGGCCTGTTCGCGAAACGGCGTACCGAAGCGGGGCACCGCGACGTTGAGGCTCAGGAAGTCGAGGTCGAGGTCGAGCGCCAAATCGAGGGTGGCCTGCAAACTCGCCTCGGTCTCCTCGGGGAGCCCCAGCACGAACGTGCCGACGGTGCGCAGACCGGCGAACTTCGCCCGCGCAACGCCGGCTCGCACGGCCTCGACGTCATAGCCCTTCCGGTACGCCTCGAGCACGCCGTCGTCGCCGCTCTCGACGCCCAGGATCACCGTGTGACAGCCCGCCCGGCGCATGGCGGCGAACAGCTCGTCGTCGGCGGCGTCCGGGCGCGTGAACGTCGTCCACGAGAGGTCGCCACGGGCCTCGAGCGCGTGGCACAGTTCGAGCGCCCGCGCGCGCTTCACGCCGAAGGTCTGGTCCATCACGAACAGCTCGCGCGTGCCCACCGCGCGCAAGGCGTCGATCTCTTCCAGAACGTCCTCCACCTCGCGCGTGCGGAAGCCGAGCGTGCCGATCACGCAGAACGTGCACGGAAAGGGGCAGCCGAAGTCCGTCAGGATCGTCGCGAAGCGCGGCTGGCGCGCGAACGAGAAGCGATAGCCCCGCTTTGGAAAGAGCTCGTGTCGCGGCCGCGGCACGCGGAAGCTCCCGCGGCGTTTGGTCGGCGTCGTGCGTTGGCGCCGCTCGGGCGGGCCGTCGGCGCGGCGCACGGTCATGTCCTCGAGGTCGTCCAGCCGGCCCGCGAGGTAGCGCACGATGTCGTCGTTCGCGAAGACGTGCAACGCGGCCTCGAGCCACGGCTCGCTGGTGAGGCGCTCGACGCTGTTCTCTTGCAAGACGTCGCCGAGCGCCACGACGCGACGCCCGAGCGAGGCCAGGAAGACGCGATCCTCGTCCCACGAAACGGAGCCGACGAGCGACACGACGACCTCGGGATCGAACGCGGCGATCCGCCGGCGGGCAGCGTCGGGCGTGAGGCGCTCGGCGATGGCGTCCAGCACGCGCACCTCGTGCTCCTCGGCCAGCGTGCCCGACAGCATCACGAGGTCGATCGGGTGGAAGAGGTAGTTCGACTTGGTCGTCTTTGAACAGAAGTAATCGCGGATGTAGACGCGCGCACCCGGTGGATTGAGCAGCAAGACCCTCATCGCGCGCGCTCTGGTTCGAGCGGTTCGGAGCGTGGCGTCGCGAGCTCTTCACGCACCGCGGCGAACACGCGCGCGACCGAAATGTTCGTCAGGCATTCGGCGAAGCCCTTGACGCAGACCGACAGCTTGTTGTCGTGCACGTTGATGCAAGGACTGCACGGCGGCGGCTCGTAGAACCAGCGCGCGCGCATGCCGAGCGGCGCGTACATCACCGGCGTCTCCGGCCCGAAGAGCCCGAGGGTCGGCGTGCCGAGCGCCGCGGCCACGTGCATCGGGCCGCTGTCGTTCGTGACGAACACGTCCGCCGACGCGAGCAGCGCAAAGCTCGCCGGCAAGGAGGCGCGGCCGGCCAGATCGAAGATGCGCCCCGCTGGCTGCGGTCCCGCGTGGCGCACGACCTCGGCGTTGCGCGCGCGCTCGTCGGGCGCGCCGATGAGGGCGACGCGTGCACCCAGCTCGCCGATGCAACGCGCGGCCAACAGGCCGAAGCGCTCGGCCGGCCAGCGCCGCTCGAGCGACAGCCCGCCCGCGTTGGGGTTGAGCACGACCAGCGGCCCCTCGCCCGCGAATCCGTGCTCGAAGGCCAAGCTGGCCAACTCGGCGCGGTCGGCGTCGCGCACCTCGAACGGCGAGAGATCCCCGGCGCGTACCGGCGCGTCGTCGGCGCCACCCGCCAGGGAGCGGAAGTTGCGCGCGACGTGCCGGTAGCGATTGAACGGCACGCGATGGGTGTGCAAGCGTTCGGTCCGGCGCGAGCCCGGGGCGGCGAAGCCGTGGCTCTCGGGCGCGCCCGACAACACGGCGAAGGCCGCCGAGGCGTTCGTGAAGAACTCGAAGTCGTAGACCGCCGCGAAGCGACGCGCTCGGATCGCGCGGGCCGTCCTGGCGAGGCGCCAGATCGTGCGCGCCCAACCCGCGTCGGTGACATCCACGGTGTGGATCGCCTCGAAGAGCCCCAAGCGCTCGACGAACGCGCGATTCGTGGGCAGCGTCAAGAGCTCGAGCCGCGCGCCGGGGTGGGCGCGCCCGAGCGCTTCGAGGGCGGGCGTCATCAACTGCAGGCTGCCGAGTCCCCAGAACTTGATCACCAGCACGCGCCGCTCGGCCGCCGGCGCCCTCCGCAACACAGCAGCCGGCCAGAGCGCCAGGAGCGCCCAACGCCCGAGCAAACGATCGGCGCGTTGTAGGTGATGGATCGGGACGGGCATGGCCTAGAGGTGCAGTCTACCCCTGCTGCATGGGACGTCTTCGGCGCGGCCGGGGATCCCTCAGTTCTGGCGGCGCCCGCCCTGCGTGCCGGGGTATCCTCCGCCGCCTTCGCTCCGGCGCGCGTCAACGCGCGCCACCTCCTCTTTCGCCCCCCTCCTCGCGGCGACAACCATGTGTGGTTTCATCGGTGTTTTCGGGCCTGACGGTGTCGACGTCGCCCCCGAGCTGTACGAAGGCCTGCTCGCGATCCAGCATCGCGGCCAGGACGCAGCCGGTATCACGACGTTCACGGACACCTTCCACGTTCGCAAGGGCGGCGGGCTCGTTCGGGACGTGTTCAGCGAGAAGGACATGGCGACCCTGCGCGGCAACCTCGGGCTGGGCCACGTGCGCTATCCCACGATCGGCGGTGGCTCGCAGGAGGACGCTCAGCCCTTCCACCTGAGCTTTCCGGTCGGGATCGCGATGGCGCACAACGGCAACGTGACGAACTTCGCCGAGCTAGCGCAGAAGCTCGGGCCCAACACGGGCATGCGCCTCAACTCGTCCTGCGACCTCGAACTGGTGCTGTTCGTCTTCGCGCGCGCGCTCGTGCGCGAGCTGAAGGATGGCGAGCTGGTCAACGCCGAGCACATCTTCGCCGCCGTCGCCGCCGTGCACCGCGAGGTGCGTGGCGCGTACTCGGTCGTGGCGGTGCTGCCCGACGTGGGCATGGTGGCCTTCCGCGACCCGTACGGGATCAAGCCGATCGCGATCGGGACGAAGACCACCGAGGAAGGCTCGTGGCACGCGGTCGCCTCGGAGTCGGTCGTTCTGGACGTGACCGGCTACACCGAGAAGCGCGATCTGCCCGCCGGCGGCGCGCTCTTCGTCGACACGCGCCGCGAGACGCACGAGCGCGTCGTGACCCAGCGTCCGCACCACCCGTGCATCTTCGAATGGGTCTACTTCTCGCGGCCCGATTCGATGCTGGACGGCATCTCGGTCTACCAGACGCGGATTCGCTTCGGCGAGGCGCTAGCGGCCCAATGGAAGGCTTCCGGCGCGCCCACGCCCGACGTCGTGATCCCGATCCCCGACTCGTCGCGCGATGCCGCGATGGCCATGGCGGGCGCGCTCCGCGTCCCGTATCGCGAGGGGCTCGTCAAGAATCGCTACATCGGGCGCACGTTCATCATGCCCAGCCAGACGTCGCGGCAGCATTCGGTGAAGCGCAAGCTCAATGCGATCGAGCTCGAGTTCGAGGGCAAGGACGTGCTGCTCGTCGACGACTCGATCGTGCGCGGGAACACCGCGCGGCGCATCGTGGGCATGGCGCGTGACGCCGGGGCGCGCAAGGTGTACTTCGCGGTCTCGTCGCCGCCGCTCGTCTCGCCCTGTCCGTACGGCATCGACATGGCGACCAAGACGGAGTTCTTGGCCGCGGGGCTTTCCAACGACGAGATCGCGGACGTCCTGGGAGTGGACCACGTCCTCTACCTCGAGCGCGAGGCGATGAACGCCGCGGCTCGCGCGGGCAACCCGGAGGTCAAGAGCTTCTGCAACGCCTGCTTCACCGGCGACTACCCGACCGGGGACATCACCCGCGAGATCCTCGACTCGATCGAGTGCGAGCGAAACACGAGCCGTCAGAAGACGTTTCAGTTCACGCCGGGCTAGCCCGGCGACGGTCGGCGGGTGCGCCCGAGAGGATTCGAACCTCTGACCTCTTGCTCCGGAGGCAAGCGCTCTATCCGGCTGAGCTACGGGCGCGTCGGGCGGACAGTCTGTCGGTCGTGGCGTCGTTGTCAATCCTGGCCGCGAGAGTGGCGCTGCGTCGGCTCCGGGCGCCAACCCGCGGAACCCGGCCCTTACACGGCAAAAGGAGGATTTTTTGTGACCTTGACGGCCTGAAGGGATTGGACCTAGACTCGCAGAGGTCAAGTTCCTTGGGGAGGTCGCTCATGGTGTTCACGAATCGGTCGCGCGCTCGGAAGTTCATCCGCTCATCCCGCGGCCTGACCTTGGCGGGTGCCTGCGCCGTCGCCGGGGCCGCCGGCTGGATGGGTTGGGCGACGCCCGAACTCTCCGCGACTTCGAGCTCGGGCGTCGACCTCGACGGCGACGGCCTGCCGGATCTGGCCGAGGCGGGCGTCGGCTCCAGTCCCTTCGCGGGGGACACCGACTTCGACCTCTACTCCGACACCGAAGAGGTGGCGCGCGGCTCCAACCCGTCGCTCGACACCGACACCCCGGTGCCCGGCGAACAGGCCTTGGCGTTGGCCTCGTACGCGGACGCGGGCATGGTCTACTTCTGTTCGATCATGTACGTCGCGGCCGGCACCCCGCAGCCCCGCTTCAACCTCGGGCTGGTCGTCGGCGGAACACCGGTGCCCTTGGCGCCCAGCACCTACCTGAGCCTCTCGACCTACGACGTCATGGCGGGCAAAGAGGCCGGCGACGGCGTGCACGTGCTCCGGACGGCGCTGCCGGTCGCCTTGTTGGCCAACTTCAGCTCCCTCTCGCTCTACAGCATGATCGAGCAGGCGCCGGGCTCGGGCAGCAGCGCCCCCCCCGTCGCCGTCGCGGCGACCTACCTGATGAACGGCGACGTACCGGTGCTCGTCCGCCAGGCGCCCGGGAACATCAGCCCGGGCTCGGGCTTGATCTACGAGCCGCTGTCGGCGGACACGGAGCTCGTCGACTGGACCCCGGGCAAGATCTGCTACACCTCGGGCGAGACCGTCGGCCTGATCGGCAGTTCGGTCGTCTGGGAGACCACCTCGGCCAACTGCGAGCCCTTCGATACCCGCTGCCTGCCTTCCGCCTGCGCGAACAACGCGGGGCAACTGATCGAACTGCCCGATCCGGCCTTCATCGCCGGCGGCGGTTGATCCCGCCGGCGCCGCTGCCACGCCAGGATGCTCGTACGCCAGGGTTGGGCCCGTCTCGGCCCAGCCCTGGCGTACGAGCATCGGGCTGAGGCTGGAATGGCGCTTGCCTGCCGGCGTCAAGGGGCGGAAAGAGCTGATTTGCAGTGTTGGAACAGCACGCTGGGCGTCCTTCCAACTGGAAAATGCCCAACTTTGGGCCCGGCGGCGGAACCATGCCCGGTTCCCCGTCGTCACAAGCCTCTGCTCCCGACGCTGCCATGAGTGCTGATCCCGACGCCAAACTGGTCCTTGCTTGCCAAGCGACCCGACCCACCGCCCTCGAGGGCGTGTTTCGGGAGCTCTACGAGCGTTACAAGGACCGCGTTTTCAACGTCTGCTACCGGATCACGGGGAACTCGACCGACGCGCTCGACGCCTCCCAGGAGACCTTCGGGGTGCTCTACCGGCGCATCGGCGAATTCCGCCACCAGTCGCGCTTCTCGAGCTGGGTCTACCGCATCGCGGTCAACGCCAGCATTGACTTGCGGCGCCGGTCACGCAATCGGCGCTTCGTCTCGCTGGACTCGATCCAGGACTCGGGCGGCAGCGACTCGCGCTTCGAGATCGAGGACGAGCGGGTGGAGATGCCCATGGCCAGCGCCACGCGCCGGGAGCTCGAGCTCGAGGTCCAGCGCGCGATCTCGCGTCTGTCGCCCAAGCTGCGCGCCGTCACGGTGCTGCGCTACGTCGAAAATCTCTCGTACGAGCAGCTCGCCGAAACCCTCGAAATCTCGCTGGGAACCGTCAAATCGCGCCTCTCGCGCGCGCACGACGCGCTCGACCGAGAATTGACGCCCGTTCTCGACAAGCACTATCTCGGCTAGGCCGTTTTCACCCATGTCACCCCACGATTGCCAAGCGTTTCGCCAGCAGGCCCTCGAGTCAGGACTCGAGGCCGCGGGTGGCGTCGCTGCCGGTGCGTGCGCCGCGTGCGCCGCGTGGCTGCAGCAATCCCGCGAGCAATTTCGCGAGCGGCGGCAAGAGCTGGCGGTCGGGCTGATCACGAGCTTGGAGCGCCTGGTCGCGCCCACGGCCTTGCGCGCGCGGGTCGCGACGGACCTCGAACAGGCCCCCGCACAGGACCGCTTGAGCCGGGTACTGGGCGCTCTCCCGCGCAGCGCGGCGCCGGCCGCCTTGGACGTCATGGTGAACGACCGCCTGGTGAGCGCTGCGACCGCAGAGGTCTTCGCCGGCCACGAGGAGGATGCCCAGGATACGCCGGACGCCCCCGATACCGCCGTGCGCCAGGCCTTGCGCAGCTTGTCGCCGTACAGGGCTCCCGACGTGCTCGCGCGGCTCGTGGCCGAGGAGCTCGAACAGGGCTCCAAGGCCAGCGCTCGACGCACCGTGCGCGAACTCGAACGCCAAGCGGCACCGCGCAGCTTGGCGCGACGGTTGGAGGCGACCGCAGCCCTCGCTGCGCACGGGCAGCACGAACCGTGGAGAGCCCGCGCGTTCGCGCCGCTCGCCGCCGCCGGTTTGGCGCTCGTCGGGCTGGCCGCCGCGGCGTTGATCCTCTTCCAGGACGCGTCCGAGGACGACGCGCGCTACTCGCCGACCACCGCGGGCGTCACCGGTTTCGAAGCCCGCTTGGCGGCGGACGAATGGGACGCTGCGGCGAGCAGCGCGAAGGGCGAGCGTGCCCTCGTGGCGCGCGGCATCCAGGTGCGGCGCCTCGACGACTTGGCCGCCGTCGGGCCCGCGATGCAATCGCTGGTCGCCGCTTTCGCCGGCCCTTTCCACGATCCCGCGGAACGACCGATCGCCCCGGTGCGCCCTTTGCGAGCGGACGAAGCACCCGCCACCCAGGGGATGGATTCCGATGGAAAGCGTGACAGCACGCTCGGCGACCCGTCCAATCGCATTCAGAACAGCCTGCGAAGAGACGTAGGGCCAACGAGGAGTCAGGGATGAAGACGCAACGAAAGTCCATCGAACGATCGATCCGGTTCGCACGGCTCTCCCCGGGGCGGTTCGTGGGGCTCGTTCTCGCGTTGACCCTGCCGCTGGCGACCCTGCCGGGTTGCAGCGATTCGAGCGACGGGCCCGCGGCCGGCTCGCAGCATTTCGTGCAGCTCGATGGCCCCTCGGCCTCGCAGTCGGACGCCGAGTCCGACAGCACGACTCTTGGTGAGTCGCGGCTCTTCCTGGATCCGCTCGAGAACGTCGCCCACCGCGGTGTGCGGCTCGTCGAAGCCTGGGCGGGTGACGATGGTGTCGACTACTCGGCCGTGCGCGACGAACTGGTCACCGATGGCGCCGGAGGATTCGCGCTGCGCCACCTGGAAGCGTTGACCCCCGTGACGCCGAGCGAGCCCCTGTACGGCTTGCTGAAGGAGCACCGGCAAGCGTTCTACTTCCGGTACATGATGTTCCGGCCCATCGACCAGGCGCTCTTCCTCCGCAACTGGCAGGTCAGCGAGACCGGCATGCACTACACGATCGCAGGTCGGCCCGGGATCGAGGTGCGCATCAGCCACCGCTCGACGCCCGCCGCGAACCACTACGTGATCGTGATGGACGAGGACAACGGTTTGGTCCTGCGCGCCGAGCGCAGCGACGCGAACGGGGTCCTGCGGTACCGGATGACCTACGAGTCCGTCGACCTCGCCCCGGACCTGTCGAGCGTCGTGTTCCACGCTCCCACGCTGGTCGAGACGCCGCTCGACCCGCGCGATAGCCTCGACAAGCAAATGGGCTTCGAGGTACACACGCCGCGCATCGTGCCGAAGTACTTCCGGCCGGTCGAAGTCAGCCGCGTCGCGGAGCCGGGCCAAAAGAACTGGATCAAGATCGTCTACTCCGACGGGATCGACACGTTCTTCTTCCTGCAGGAGGAAGTCCCCGTGCGTCCGGATGGCACCCCGATCAACGTGTCGCTCAGCGCGCCGGTCCCGGTGGACCCGCTCTTCCCCGACACCCGTCGGAGCGACACGCTGCACGTGCGCGACTTCGGGCTCGTCACGGTGCTGGACATGAACGTCGATGCACGGCACACGTTCTTGATGGGCCGTCAGGGCGCCGACCAGTTGCTGGACATCGCCAACTCGACGCTGCCCGAGGACTACCCGCGCTAGGAGCCTGCGTCACGGGTGGCCAGCCAGTCCTCGGAAAGAACGGCCCAGCGCTCGTGGTCGCACCAGGCGCCGTCGATGTGCAGGTACTTGGGCGAGTAGCCCTCGCGCTGAAAGCCGACCCGCGCGGCGAGCTTCAGGGAAGGCTCGTTCTCCGGACGGATGTTCGCCTCGAGGCGGTGCAGGCCCAGGTCCACGAACGCGACCTCGAGCAGGAGCCCGAGGCCTTGGGTCATCCAGCCTTGCCGGCGGAACGGTGTTCCGACCCAGTACCCGGCGTAGGCGCTCTGCAGCGCGCCGCGCGTGATGACGCCCAAGCCGAGATGTCCCAAGAGCACGTTATCGGCGTTCCGGACCAAGAGGTAGGTCGCGTTCGAGGGTGAGCGACTGCGACCCAGGTAGTTGCGGAACCACTTGGCCGAGCAGGGGTCCTCGTCCGGCTCGCGCGTCGGCTCCCACGGTTCGAGCTCCGCCCAACTGGCGCGGCGCAGCGCCCGCAACTCCGACTCGTCCCGGTACTGCGGCTGGCGCAGATGGCAGCGCGGCCCGTCTCGCCGGGCCGGTCGCGGGTCGCTCGTCATGGGTCTAGTGTGCGTGGAGAACCGTCGCATCGGAAGTCCGCGCTCTTGTCGTCGCGACGCGAGTCGTCGACTCGCACGAAGTTCGCATCGCGTTCGAGTCGGGCCTCCGTTTCCGGGGCCGCGAGCGATTCGGATGCTCGCTCGTCCCGCTTCCAGGAGGTGATCCGCGAGCAGCGTCGAAGTGGAAGGAACTTCCGCGTACCGGCGCGTCGCCGTGTCCCGTTCGCGACGGAACCCGCGGTCGCCGCACCGGCCTCCCAGGAGCGGGTAGTCTTGGGTTCAGTTCGGTTCGCGCCGAGCCCACCTCCTTTGGACCCGCCCGACATCATGAGCCTCCAGCCCGACGATTCGTCCTTCAACGATTCCAACCTCGAGTCGCCCGAGTACCGCCGGCGGCTGAGACGCAAGCTGAATACGCTGATCGCCGTCCTGGAAGTGGCCTGCGCCAAGGTGCGTCGTTCGCTCAGCGGGCCCGAGGCGGACACCGACCGCTTGCACCGCATCCAAAAGAACCTGCGCGACACGCTGCAGGTCTGCGTGCGGGCGAAGCAGGCGCTTGAGCGCTGCGAAGCCTTGCCCGCGGACCTGCCGGCTTCCCTGCGCCAACTGCAACCCATCACGGCACAGCGCGACGTGGAGATGAGCAGCCCCGAGGAAGCGGCCAAGTTCCGCGGCCTGCAGCCGATCGCGAAGGCCGAGGTGCGTTCGGTCGACCTCGACGAGCTGTGCCGACGACTGCTCGGCGACTGACGCGTCGACCCGGCCCCGAGCGCTACTGCAGCCAGTCGCGCAAGTAGCGGAAGTCGTGGTTGATCGAGCGATTCGACAGCTTGGCGAGGACGGGCAGCATGCGCTTGAACTGGTTGCGAACGACCCGCGAGACGATGTTCGTGACCAGCGCGTCGTCGAATCCTTCCGCCACCAGCTCGGCCTTCGACGCGCGTTGATCCACGAGCCGATAGAGCACCTGGTCCGCGAGTTCGTAGCTGAATCCCAGATCGTCCTCGTCGGTCTGACCTTCGAACAGATCGGCGGAGGGCGGCTTGTCGATCACGCTGGCGGGCACCTCGAGGTGGCGCGCGACCTGCACGATCTGGTGCTTGTAGAGATCGCCGAGCGGATTGACCGCGTGCGCGGCGTCACCGAACTGCGTCGAGTAGCCCAGCAGCATCTCGGTCTTGTTGCTGGTGCCGATGACGAGGCCGCCCCACTCCACCGACTGGTCGTAGAGCACCGTCATCCGGCAGCGCGCCAGGACGTTTCCGCGCCGGGTCGCGTTCTCGACCGCTTCGGGCTCGAGGTAACCGTCCGCCATGCGCGTGATGTCCACACGCTTCGACGCGAGACCGAACGCGTCGATGACTTCACGCGCATGCGCCTCGCTGTCCGGGTTCGACGTTGCGTAGGGCAGCATGACCGCCAACACGCGCTCGCCGCCGAACGCGCGCGCCGCGAGCGCCGCCGAAACCGCGGAATCGATGCCGCCGGAGAGCCCCACGACGGCTTTGACGAAACCCGCCGAGGCGAGTTCCTCGCGCAGGAAGCTGACGAGCAGCTCGCAGACGAGTTCGGGTTGGATGTCGAGCCGTTCCCGCATCAGAGTTCCGCTCGCTGCTTGGCGTCGTGCGCTTCCATGGCGCGCGCGAGGATCCAGGGTTTCTCGTCGCGGCGCAACGGCGTCGAGATGCGCGCGCGATGGAGGCTCGCGCGGTCGATCGCCACCCGCAGGCGCCCCGGCGCCAGGCCGCCGAGCTGTTCCACCAAATCGCCCTCGGGGTCGAAGACGGCGCTGGCGCCGGCGAAGCCGATGCCGTCCTCCCAGCCCACGCGTCCCGCGTACGCGACCCACGTGCGCGACCAGAGCGCCGCCGCGCGGAGGAGCGCGTTCCACGTGTGCACCGAGCCCAAACCCTCGTACGTCGCGGCCACGCCGCGGGCGGGCGACGCGCTGGCGACCAGCAGCAGATCGACGTCGGCGAGGAAGTAGAGGTACGTCGACGGCACGTGCCAGAAGTCCTCGCAGATCAAGGGTACGATGCGACCCACGCGACTCTCCCAGGCCACGAAGCGATCACCCGCGGCGAAGTCGCGCCCTTCGTCGAACAGGCCGTAACTGACCAGGTGCACCTTGCGATGGCAGGCGCGTAGTTCGCCCTCCTCGAACAGCCCGTACGCGTTGTAGAGCTGGCCGTCGTCGGACCGCTCGACGAAACCGACCGCGATCGAAATGCCCTTCGAGGCTTCGGCGAGCTGAGCGAGCGGCGCCGCGTCCAGCTCCATCCCGAGGTCCACGACCTGATCCTTCAGGAAGTAGCCCGTCAGCGACAGCTCCGGGAACGCGACCAGTCCCGCGCCGTCCTTGCGTGCGCGCTCGATGCGCTCGAGGTGATCCGCCAGGTTCGTGGCGACGTCGCCCAGCCGGGGATTCGTTTGTTCCAACGAGATCGTCGTGTCCATGTTCATTGCGTTTCGCCGAGCACGCGGTCGATGATCTGGTCAGCGGTCACATCGCTCGCTTCGCCTTCGAAGTCGAACACCAAGCGGTGCCGCAGCGCCGGAGCCGCGACGGCGTCGACATCCTCGAGGCTGACGAAGACGCGGCCCTCGACCAACGCGCGCGCTTTCGCGAGCAGCACGATGGCTTGCCCGCCGCGCGGACTGGCGCCGAAGCGCAGCAACGCGCGGACCTCGTCGTTGGATTCGGGGCGCCGTGGATCGGTGCCCTGCACGATGCGCGCCACGCGCCGAATCACGTCGCTCGACGCGGGCACCTCGCGCACCAAGGCGCACAGTTCGAGGATCCGCGGGGCGTCGAGCACGGGCTCGATCACCGGCACGTCGACGCCGGTCGTCGCCGTCAGGATCGCGACCAGTTCCTCCGTGTCGGGGCTCGGGATCTCGAGCTTCACGAGGAAGCGATCGAGCTGTGCCTCGGGCAACGGATACGTGCCTTCGAGCTCGATCGGGTTCTGCGTGGCTACGACCATGAACGGATTCGGCAGCGCGCGCGTCTCGCCGAACGAACTGACCTGCCGCTCGGCCATCGCCTCCAACAGCGCCGACTGCGTCCGCGGCGTGGCGCGGTTGATCTCGTCCGCCAAAAGCACGTTCGAGAAGATCGGCCCCGGCTCGAAGCGAAAGCGATGCTCGCCCGTGGCATCGCGCTCGAGGATGCGCGTGCCGAGGATGTCGGCCGGCATCAAGTCGGGCGTGAACTGCACGCGCGAGTTGGAGAGCGACAAGGCGCGCGCCAGGGCGTTGACGAGCGTCGTCTTGCCGAGCCCGGGCGTTCCCTCTAGGAGCGCGTGACCGCCGGCGAGCAGACACAACAGAAGCTCTTCCAAGACGCCCGTGTGCCCCAGGAACGTGGTCCCGATCATGCGACGCAGCGCGCGCACGTCGTCGCGCAGTCGCTGGACCGTGGCCTCGAGGTCGGTCGTGGAGGGTTCAGCGGTCAAATCGAGCTCCTAGGACGTGTGTACCGACTGCTGGCAGCGAGAGCACGCGCGCGTGCCCGGCGTGCTCCAAGACGTTCTCGTGATCGACGAACAGAACATCAATGCCAACCTTCGCCGCCGCGCCGTCGTTCTCGGGTTGATCGCCGACGTGCAAGCAGGTCTCGGCCGCGTGACCAGCGCGCTCGAGCGCGCGCTCGAAGATCGCAGGATCGGGCTTCTCGACCTCCTCGATCGCCGAGCACAACACGAAGTCGAAACTGCGCTCGAGTTCGAGCGCCGCCAAGAGGCGCGGCAAGCGCGCGCTCCAATTCGAGACGAGGCCGAGCGTCAGTCCGGCGTCACGGAGATCCCGCAATAGCTCGCGCGCGCCCGCGAACACCTCGAACGTCGACGCGTCCTCGAAGCGCCGAAACAGCTCGCGGCGGACCTCGGCGACGTCCGCCGCGGGCAGCCCGAGCGCCCCCCCGAAGATGCGCTCGATGAAGGCTCCGAACCACGCGTCCGAGTAGCGAAAGCCGCCATCGACGCGGAGCGGCAGCGCCTCGTGCGCCGCGCCCATGAGCTGCGCCATCGCGCGCTCGTCCACGTCGCACCCACGGCGCCGCGCTGCTTCGGCGTAGATCTCGAAGCGCGTGGGCACCTCGCGCGCGAGGGTGTTGCCGAAGTCGAAGAAGATCGCCCGAAGGTCCATCGACGCGACAGTCTACTCCGCTTCGCTCTCGAGAACGTCGCTGCCCGCAGGAAGCAACGCGATCCGCTCGCCCGGATAGTCGAACACGAGGTCGAACTGCGCCAAGAGCGACTGACCGATGTTGCCCAGCGTGTAGACGTCCGCGAACGAGCCCACATCGTCCGTCGCGAACTCGACCACCAGGCCCTCGAAGCGAGCGGTCGCCAGCTCGAACCAGTCGAGCGGCCCGCGCCACACGCTGCCGTGTCCGCCGATGCCCGCCGCGCGGCTGCGCACGACCTCGCGACCCGCGAGCAACCGCAACCGCTCGACCGCGGGCGCATGGAACGTGACCGTTCCGCTGGCGCCGGTGTCCAGCTTGAAGAGACCCTCGTGCGCGCCGTCGGTGCGCTCGTCGTCGAAGCGCGCCATAACGCACGGCAAGCGCTCGTCCAGGACCAAGGGTTGCCACGGCAAGGCCGCGAGCGAGCCCGGCGCGTGAATCTCGAGCCGCGGGTCCTCGCCCGCCGTGCGCTCGGGCGCCAACGTGACGACCGTGTGCGCAAGAACCTCGTACCCAACGATGCCCGCGACGCGCACGCCGAGCGAGTTCTCGAGGAAGCGCAGCGAGAGGTCGACGTAGATCGGATCGACCAGCTCGAGGCCGCCCAACCGAAAGCTCGTACCCTGACGGAACGTGGCCGTGGTGCGCGCCGCGACGCCCACGGCGACCACCTGGCCGAAACGCTCGAGCGCCAGCGCGTCGGCGATCTCGCTGTCGAGCACCAGTCCGCCCGCGCCCGTGTCGAACACGAACCAGCCGACCTCGCGGTCCTCGATCAAGGGCCGCACCAAGACGTGACCCGTGCGCGCGCGGCGGGTCTCGACCAGGGCCGGCGCGTCGTCGTGAAACACCACGTCGTCGGGCTCGGAGGCCGGGCGCCCGAAGCGCCCGTCGTCGAAGCTCATCGCCGCGACCTCGGTGAACTCGATCCAGTTCTCGATGCCGCCATCCGCCGCGACGTGACGGATCCGCGTCGGCACCAAGGCTCCCGCGCGCGCCTGCCAGCCCTCGAAGTTCCACGCGTTCGTGCCCGACTCCGAACGTCGCGACAAGCGCTGCGGCTCGCCCGAAGCGCGATCGACGACCAGTTCCATGACCATCGGTGAGTCGACGAGCGACAGCTCGAGCGTCGCGTACGCTTCGTCCGCCGCGCGGGCTCGCACCGTCAGCGGCGGCACGGGATCGATCCAACCGCCGATCAGCGCGGCCGTGATCAACAGCTCGCGATCCAGGTCCTCCAGCCGCAACCGGCGCACCAAACCGCGGCTCGAGCGCGACCAACCCTCTTCGCCGTCGAACCCGACCGTGCGCCCCAGCCGACCGTTGACCTGGCGCACGAAGCGCGAGCCTTGCCACTCGAAGCGAAAGCGCGCCGGTTCGCCCAGGTAGTCGGCTGCTCCCGACCACGCCCACGCGCCGTCGCGCGTGTCGGCGAAACGCGGCCGCGCCACCCGGAACAGCTCGTCCAGCACGCGGTCCGCCTCCTCGACCGAGAGGCGCGGAGGCCCGCTCGTGGCGCAGGCGACGAGCAAGAGGGCGAGCGCCGCGAAGCGTGCCGCGATCAACCTTCGGCCAGGAAGAGGTACGTCATCTGCCCGATCGACTTCGTGCGACCGGCGCGCGCTTCGGCTTCGTCGCCGATGCCCAAGTAGATGTCGGCGCGCCCCGCGTTCCGAATCGCGCCGCCGGTGTCTTGATCGAACATCAAGCGCGAGTAGGGCTCGAGCGGCGCCTCGGCATCGGGCGCCAACTCGGTCTCGACGAACACCAGCGCGCCGCGCGGAAAGATCGACTTGTCGGTCGCGAGCGAGCGCTCGGCGCGCACGGGGAAGTCGAGGCTGCCGTGCGGATTCGACTCGATCTGGGTGAAGAAGACGTACGACGTGTTGCGATGCAGGAACTCGTCGCGCGTCGACGCGTCCACCGTGGACGCCCACGCGCGAATCGCGGCCAGGTTCGCGGCGCCGGGCTCGAACACGTTCGCCTCGATCAGCTCTTTCCCGAGCGACACGTACTCGCGACCGTTCTTGCCCGCGTAGCCCGCCTTGAACATCGTCCCGTCGTCGAGCCGCAAGAAGGCCGAGCCGTTGACGTGCGCCAAGAAGGCGTCGATCGGATCGGCGAGCCAGACCAACTCGAGCTCGCGCCCCTCCAAGATGTCGCCCCGTTCGATCGCGCCGCGCGACGGATACCACGGCAGCATGCCCATCGCCGTCGACCAGCCCTCGACCGAGCCGTCCTTGCGCTTCACCAGATCCGGCGGCAAGCGATACAAGGGATGCCGATAGAGCGTGCTGGGCGTCAGGCTGCCCGGCAACACCGGCGTGCAGTACGCCGTGAACAGCACGCCGCCGCCGCGCCCGTCGAGCCCGGCGGCGCGCAGCGCGACGAACTCGGCCTCGACCGCGCGTTGGAACGCCTCGGCGTCGCCGGCTTCGGTCAAGAGCTCCTGCATGCGCTCGAGCGAGCGCAACGCCCGCGCGTGCGTGATGCCCGCGACGGGGAAGAACTGCTCCGCGTGCTTCCGGCGCGTCCACTTCAAGGACAGCGCCAGCGACTCGAGCACGTCGTCGCGCGCCTCCCACTCGTGCGCGAGATCGGGAAACGGCTCGCCCGCGGGCAGCGGGATCAACGCGCTGGCGCCGTCGCCGAGCAAGCCGTCACCGGTCACAGCGGCCGAGCGGCACGCCACCAGAGCCAATCCGAGCAAGAGGAGGAAGCGCATGGCCTCCGAGGATCGCTCGCACGGCGGCCGGATGCAACGCCGAGCGCCTAGACTGAGCGCCTGATGAGCACGCCTTCCCCTCTAGCCCGCGCGCTGGCCGAGATCCGCCAGCTCCACGCGTTCTTCGAGGACTGGTTCACCGGACGCCTGGCGCCGTCCGCCCATGGGCTCGCCCGCGTCGCCGACGTGCTCGACCCGAGCTTCTTCCTCGTGACGCCCGCCGGCGAACGCCTCGGCCGCACACGGCTCCTGCGCTTCCTCGAAGCAGCGCACGACTCCCGCCCGCCCGAATTTCGACTCGAGGTACGCCACGCCGAAGCCCGCGTCGTCGCCGCCGACCACGTGCTCGCCCAGTACGAGGAACTCCACTCGGGCGACGGCCCCCCTACCCGCCGCATCGCCAGCGCGCTCTTTCGCCCCGAACCGCTTGCGCCCAACGGCGTCGCCTGGCTCTTCGTACACGAGACCTGGCGCGACGCCGGCGCCGCGGATCAAGCGCCCGCGCTGGTCACGCGCCTTCGACCATGAAGCTCGCGCCCCTCTTCCTCCTGGCCCTCCTGCTCCTGCCCGCGGCCGAATTGACCTTCGCGCCCGACGCCGGGCTCGTGCTCACCAAGCACTTCGCGACCCGCGCGAGCACGGTGACCGACGCCTCCGACTTCATGATCGGCGACCAGCCCTTGCCGTTCGAGCTGGGCATGCGCTCGACGCGCGAGTTCGAGCTCGGCGTCACGGACACCTATGCGGCGAGCGGCGACGGACGCCCCCAACAACTCGAGCGCACCTACGACCGCATCATCGTCGAGCGCACCCACCAAGACGTCCCCGACTCGATCCGCGTCACGGGCGACGGCGAGCGCACGGCGCCGCTCGAAGGCCACACCGTCCACTTCCGCTTCGACGCCGACACCGAGGAGTACGCGCGCTCCTTCGCCGACGCGGACGAGAGCGCGCAAAAGGACTGGCTGGACGACCTGGCGGAGGACCTCGATCTCCGCGCGCTCTTGCCGGAGGGTGAGGTCGGCGTCGACGACACGTGGTCCCTCGAGCCCGAAGCGCTCGCCAGCGTCCTGGCGCCCGGCGGCAGCTTCACCTGGGGCGGCGACTCGGACGACGACGAGGACGACGACCACCTGCGCCTCGTCCTGCCGGGCTTCGCGCCCGAGCAGCTCTTCGACGCGCTCGAGGGCGACGCCACCGCCACGCTCACCAGCCTCGAGGGCGACCTGGCCACGATCACTCTCGACTTCGACCTCGAAGCCGAAGCGGACCTCATCGACCACTTCACCGACCGCCTCGGCGACGAGGGCGAGACCCAACGCGAGTTCGAGGACGCCGAAGCCACGTTGCTGCTCGCCGGCACCGCGACCCTCGTCTGGAACACCGCCCGCCACACCTTCGAGTCCTTCCACCTCGAAGCCGACCTCGAGACGTCCCTCGACGCCACCTGGACCAACTCCCGCATCGAAGCCGACGAGCTGACCTACTACTCGGAAGAACGCGGGACGTTCACGGTCGACGCGACGGCGGAGTGAAGGCAGCACGTCCGTACCGGCTGGTGAACTTGAAGCCACTCAGGGCGTGCACCTCGCCGGTGCAGCCGCGCGAGTCGGCGCTGGCGAAGTAAGCGTAGGCCGGTACGATCTCGACCGCGTGATCAGCGCCTTCCGCCCACTGAGTTGGCCGCCGCCCTCGTAGCTCTCTTCCCCGTGCTCGGCCTTGGGCTGCAGCTCGGAGTCGCTGCCCGGCCGCTCCTGCGCCTGCTCCGGCGGCCGACCCCGCAGCGGCCCCGCGAGGGGATTTCAATCGACGTTCAGCCCGTGATGCCGCTCGATGATCATCGGTGCTTCCAATTCCGAGGTCGCGTAACGCGCGGTCGCCCGTACGAGCCGGCAGTTCGCACTCCCTGCGGCCTTAAAGATGCGCTCACCAGCAGGAGCGCCCCAGGCCCAATCCGCAGCCCCCATCGAGATGACCGCCAACCAACTGTTCGGCTTGCTCCTCGTCGTCGTGAGCCCCATCCCGCTCCATTTCGTGCGAAAAGCCCTCCGCACCGGCAGCGTGCGCCTCGGCGACCAGGTCTCGAAGTCCACCCACCACCGCGCCGACGAACCGGCCGCCTTCTGGTTCGGCGTCGCCTTGGGCACATGCGCCTCTTTGGTGAGTGCTCAGTGGGTGTGCTTTGGACAGCAAGGGTTGGCTCGGCGATTGTCGAGGATCACTTGATGGGGCGACGGCTCGAGCTGTTAGATTTTGAGCTTGTCCGCCCAGGCGAGTCCCCAAAGTTGTGCGTGGGCGCAAACTCCTGCGCAGTCGCATTTGTGGATCCATCCACGGGGAGTATTCAATTTAGTTTTGAATCATCGGAGGGTGAATGGCCCGACGCGTTTGACAGCGGAGTTCAGGCAGCGCCGATCATGGGCGGCACCGGTGGTTGCGTTCGATTGGGCTATGAACCGTTCTGGGCCGGCGTGTCCTCAGCCGCTGAAGGGCAATACTACTGCGTCGCTCGCACGGAAAACCGCCGTCTTCGCGGCCGAATGATCCACTGGGCCGCCCGGCCTCTTCGTGCTCGGTGACAAGTGGGAGCTAGCCCGGTTCCCTCACCACGATTCGATCGGATTCGTCGTAGATCGTTGTCC
>JBBDIB010000011.1:0-8040 GCA_040880665.1 Planctomycetota bacterium | reverse complement strand
AACGATCTACGACGAATCCGATCGAATCGTGGTGAGGGAACCGGGCTAGAAGCCGCTGAACAGCACGCTCGTGAAGGTCGCGATCGGCGCGGCTTCACGGTAGTCCTCGAGCGAGCGCGTGATCAGTCCGATCGCGGCGGCGAGCTGTGCGTACATCCCATCGTCCATCAAGAGGCGCCCGAGCGTGCCTTCGCCGTTCGCCATGACGGTCGTGATGCGGCGCACGTCCGCGCCGGCCGCGCCGAGATCGTCCACCATGAGAGCGACCTTGCGCGCCATGTCCGGGTCCGAGAGCAGCATGCCGAGCGCGCCCTCGCCGCGTTCCAGCCGATGCCCGACCGAGGCGAAGCTCTCGAGCCCCTCGGTCACGCGTTCGGCGACACCTTCGTCGCTGATCAAGCGCCCGAGCAAGCCCCTGCCGCCCGCCAGATCGCCCGAGACGCGCTCGATGTTCGCCGCCGAGGTCCGCACGCTCGTGGCCAGCGCCTCGTCGTTGATCAGCGCTCCCAGCGTACCGCTGCCCCGACTGATGCTGTCCGAGAGGCCGCGCAGGTTCGCCACCGTGGTGGAGAAATCGGCGCCCATCTGCTCGTCCATCAGAAGGCGCCCGATCGTGCCGCGCCCAGCGCGAGTGCTCTCCATGATGGCTTCGAGATCGTCCACGATCGCTTTGAAAGCGACCGAGTTCTCGTCGAGCATCTCGCCCAACGCGCCGAGCTGGTCGAAGGGGTTCAGTTTGACGACGCCGCGAATCCAATCCTCCTCGCCGTACTGCAGCGGGGGAGCATCGGGCGTACCCGGGAAGATGTCGATCTGGCGCCCGCCGAGCATCGTCGATTCGGTGATCATGATCGAGGCGTCGTCGCGCAGTTCGACCGGCTCGTCCAGGTTCAGCACCGCGTGGATGCGTTCGTCGCTCTGCCCGTTCTCGACGAACTCGAGCGACTTCACGCGGCCGATTCGCAAGCCCTGCACCATGACGGGATCACCCTGGCGCAGCTCGTTCGCCTCGGGGAACGCGACGCGCAGTTCGACCGGATCTCCGAACGGGTCGAAGTCGGTCATGAACAGCGTGAAGAAGGCGAGCGTCCCGATCGTTACCAGGAAGAACAGCCCGAGAAGCAGTTGGCGTCCGGAGTTCATGTCAGTCGTACGGTTTGGCGAGGAATCGTTGCAGGCGCTCGTTGTCCTGACGCAGGAACTCTTCGGGCGGTCCTTCCGCGAAGACGCGACCCTGGTCGAAGAGCACCACGCGGTCGGCGACGGTCAAGACGCAGCTCACCAGGTGCGTCACGACGATCGAGGTGATCGGGAGTCGATCGGCGAGCTCGCGGATCAGGTGGTTGATCGACATCGAGATCTCCGGGTCGAGGCCGGTGTTCGGCTCGTCGTAGAACACGATCTCGGGGTCGGTGACGAGCGCCCGCGCGAGCCCGACGCGCTTGCGCATGCCGCCCGAGAGCTCCGGCGGCATCAGGTCGTAGGTGCCCTGGAGCTGCACGAGCCCCAGCTTGTCCTCGACGCGCTGGCGGATCTCGTCGTCGGGCATGTCCGTGTTCTCGCGCAGCGGCAGCGCGACGTTCTCGCCGGTCGACAGCCAGTTGATCAGCGCCCCGTCCTGGAACAGGTAACCCATGCGGCGCCGCAGTTCCCGGAGGTCCTCGCTCGCGATCGTCTTCATGTCGTGCCCTTCGACGAGCACGCGACCACTGGTGGGTTGCATGAGTCCGACGGCATGCCGAATGGTGACCGACTTGCCCACGCCCGACGGTCCCATGATCGCCAGCGTTTCGCCTTTGCGGACCTTCAGGTTCATGCCTTGCAGCACGACCTTGGAGCCGAAGCGTTTGGTCACGTCGTCGTACTCGATGACGACCTCGTTGTTCGCGTGCTCGTTCACGACTGATAGAAGAACCAGGTCATGAAGTAGTTCAGGATGATCACGAGGATGATCGACGTGGTTACCGCGGTGCGGGTCGCGTTGCCGACCCCGAGCGCACCACCGCGCGCCCGGATGCCGGCCGCGCACGAGACGATGGCGATCACGATCCCGAAGACGAACGACTTGAAGAGGCCCGAGTAGACGTCCTTCGGCAAGCCGAACCACTCACCCGGCGTCTGCAGTGATTCGATGGCCGTGTCGTAGTAGAGATTCAAGCCCACACCCAGTTGCGAGCGCGCGACGAAGCCACCGCCGACGATGCCGACGGTATCGCAGACGATCGTCAGCAGCGGGCAGAGGACGGCGAGGGCCACGACGCGCGGCATGACCAAGTAGCTGATGCGGTCGATCGACAGCACCTCGAGCGCCGCCAGCTCCTCGCTGACGGACATCGTGCCCAGCTCGGCCGCCAGCGCGCTGCCGACCGAAGCCGCCAGGATTGTCGCCGTGATGAACGGGCCCATCTCGCGCGTCATCGACAGCGCGACCAGCGTGCCGATCTGATTCTGTTGGCCGATGCGCGCCAGCTCGAGCCCCGTCTGCAGCGAGACGACCATGCCGATCGAGAAGCCGACCAGGAACACCACGTGCACGACCTTGATGCCGCTGACGTAGAACTGCGCATTGATGTGCGAGCGTCGGCGCCAGAGGTGCGGCAGGCGTGTGAGCGTCTGCAGGAACAGGGCGACTTGGTAGCCGGCACCCTCCGCGCTCTCTCTGGTGAAGCGGTAGACGGCAAGGAGGGGTTGCAGCAGGAAGGCCATGGGGGGCTGGGAAGCCTCTACTCTTCGACCCGTTCGACGGGTGCCTGAAGCGTGGACACCGGGGGCGCGAGCGTCGCCGGAACGCCGACGAGCTCCGGCCAACCCGGACCCGGGAAAGCGGACATCAACAGGCCGTTGCGGTCGTCCGAGTCGCCCGAACGCCAGCGGATCAGCCCGAAGAGGAGCGACGTCTCGCGGCGCTTGGTGCCGTCGAGGTTCCGCACCGACCTCCTCGACCAGAGCCCCGCGACCGAGCGCCGATCCTCACGCGGCGTTCGTTCGCGCCGATAGAGCCCGCCCCAGGTGCGCTCGCGGCGCGTGCCGGCCACGCCGTTCTCCCATTCCCAGAGCTTCGTCAGCCAACCGTAGTGCCGATCGTAGAGCTGGTTCGGCGGAAACGGATCCAGCGTCGGAAAGGCGCCGCGCTGCCAGGGACCCTTGGCCTCGAACTGGAACAGCGGCCAGAGCTTGCGCCAGCGCCCCTCCAGCTCGGTCTCCTTCTCGACCCGATCGAACGATTGCCAGAAGGGGAGGAACTGCAGCGTCCGCTTGTGGAACTCGACGTTGTCCTCGACCTTGTAATGGCCGAGCGGCCACAGGAAGGTCGTGTACCGCAATCCCGGGATGCAGAGGTAGCCCCAGAACGGCCAGACTCGACTGCGCTCGAGGTCCTCGGGTCCGCGTTGGAAGCGGATGAAGGGCCACGGTGCATCGAACGCCCAGAACTCGCTGCGCGGATCCTTGGCCCAGCCGAAGAACGGCCAGAGCAACGTCGTCGCTTCGAACGTGCCCTGCTGCGTGCGGCCGAAGAACGGCCAGAACATGAACAGCGTCTGGGGGGCTTCGCCGCCGCCGCCCAGGTTGTTGCGTTGCCAGTGGAGCAACGGCCACAGGAGGAAGGTCCGGTCGTAGCGGTCCTCCTTGGCCTGGCGTCCGTAGAGCGGCCAGATTCGAAAGCCTTGCTCGCCGGGTCCGCTGGAGATCGAGAAGACCGGGAAGACCAGGTGGTGGGAGACGCGCTCCTTGATCTTGGAGCGCACGTAGAGCGGGAACATGACCGCGGTCAGTTCGTCCCAGACGAGAAAGTCGTCGAAGCGCACGAAGAACGGGAACCACCCGAAGCGCGTCGGCCGCGTGTCGCCGCCGCGGCCGATCAAACCCACCAGCGAGAGGAACGACCAATTCGTGTCGTCGCCCTGGCCGATGAGCCGCTTCTCGAACGACGCCACGGGGACGAGCCAGAACCGTCGCTCCGGGCCGCGGGCGTGAGCGAGCCCGAAGGGCACGAGGTAGCGCGCGGTCCAGTCGCCGTCCGGCTCGCGATCCAGCGAGTAGAGCGGTCCGACCGTCAAGCATTCGACGTCCCAGTCGCCTTCGTCGACGGGGTCGGGGATGCTGGTGTGGCGATAGAGCCCGGCCATGGCCTCCACGTCGCGCTTGCCGTCCGCCGTGTGGGTCCGCGACCACACGAGCGGAAGATGCACGTCTCCGGCCGTCGAGGCGCAACCCGTGAGGGTGGCGAGCGCCAGGACGAGCCAGAGCTGGGGGGCGGCGGTCATCGCGTAGGTGTAGAGAGGCGAAGGAGGTGAAACAAGCGCCGCCGCCGTCGAAGTCGCGATCCGCGCTTCCGCCCGACCCTCGGCAGCGTTCCAATGCCCGAGTCATGCAGACCATCCTCTCCGGCATTCAAGCGACCGGCCTCCCGCACCTAGGGAACTACTTCGGAGCGATCCGGCCGCACGTCGCGCTGCAGGACGAAGTCGGGACGAAGCTCTATTTCATCGCCGACTTCCACGCCTTGACGACGTGTCGCGATCCCGAGGCGCTGCGCGCGAGCGTGCGCGAGATCGCGGCCACCTACCTGGCGCTGGGCCTCGATCCGGAACGAGCCGCCTTGTTCCGGCAGACCGACGTACCCGAGGTGACGGAGATCGCCTGGCTCCTCTCGTGCGTGACCGGAATGGGCCTGTTGGAGCGCGCCCACTCCTACAAGGACAAGGTCGCGAAGGGCCAGAAGCCCAACGTCGGGCTGTTCTTCTATCCCGTCCTGATGGCGGCCGACATCCTGGCCTACGATGCGACGCTGGTGCCGGTGGGGCGCGATCAGGCGCAGCACCTGGAGATGACCCAGGACATGGCGGCTTCCTTCAACCACCTCTTCGGCGAGGTCTTCCAGCGTCCCGAGGCACGGATGCCCGGCGAGGAACTGTTCGCCAAGGTGCCGGGTGTCGACGGCGAGAAGATGAGCAAGTCGTACGGCAACGACATCTGGATCTTCGCCGAGGGCAAAGCGCTCAAGAAGGCCGTCAACCGGATCGTCACCGACAGCCGCGAGCCGTCCGAATCCAAGGATCCCGACAGCGTGCTCTTGATGAGCTTCCTCGGGCTGTTCCTCGAACGCGAAGAGCTCGACACCTGGCGCGAACGACTGCGCGCGGGCGGCGCCGACGCGCCCGGTTACGGACACCTGAAAGCGCGCTTGATCGAGGCCATGGACGCGGAGTTCGCGCCGGCGCGCGAACGGCGCCGGCAATTGCTGGACGATCCCGCCGAACTCGATCGCGCGCTGCTGCGCGGTGCGGAGACGGCGCGCGCGCGCGCCCAGGCCACGGTCGACCGCGCGCGACGCGCCACCGGCCTGCGGTGATCCGCCGATCCATTCCAATCAACGAGTCACACCCACCAATCCATGCAGAAACACGTCGCTCTCGCGCTCGCGCTCCTCGCTCTCGTCGGTTGCCAACAACCGGGTGCCCGAGAGGAGCGCGATATCGCGTTGCCGCCTCCGGCGCCAGCGCCGTGGACCGCTCGCTTCACGGAACCCGCTGTGCTCGTGGCGACGCGCGTCTCGATCGAGGGCCCGGACGATCTGGTCGAGCACATCGCCGCGAGCCAGGGCGAGGGGATCCACTACTCCGCCGAGACGACGCCGCGCGGCTTCGTCGAGCGCTATCGCGTCAGTGGCGGCGAGTACTTGCGACTGCAGCTCGACGCGTGGGAGATCGTCACCACCGAGGGCGCGACGGTCCTGCGTCGACCGGATCTCGACGGCCCGGTGCGCGTCGTCGCGGTGGGCGAGGTGTACTGGACCGCAACGGACGGCGACGCCGAAGAGCGCGCGCCCGAGCGCACGTGGACGGGCGAACGGGGTCGTTGATTCGCTCTCGCCTGCCGGCGCTGGTCGCGCTCGTCGTTCTGGCCTGCGGTGGTCGGCGCGCGTATGCACCGTCGCCCGGGCCGTACGATCGCATCGGCGCCACGGGCCTCGAACTCATGAGCGATGCATGTCGGCGCCTGGCAGTGGGTGACTTGGATGGCGCGGAGTCGTTGCTCTTCGAGCTGCTGGAGCTGCAGCCGCGCTACATGAACGCGGCGATCCTGCTCCAGGAACTCGAGCTCGAGCGCCTCCAGCGTGCTGGTTCGTCCCTCGAGCGCGCGCGCCGGGAACTCGCCGAGCGCGCGCTCGAGTTCGCCGAGAGACACGCCGAAGAGCACGAGAGGCTCATCGCTTGGCTGCTGCATGCGCGGCTCGCGCCCGACCGCGAGACGGCCACTCCGAGCCTGGATCGAGCGGCGGCGATCGACCCCCGCAACGTGTGGGTCGCCTACGGCCGCGCCTGGTGGGCCTATCATGATCGCGACTTCAAGACGGCCCGCGAACGCGTGCGCGAGGCCTTCGCGATCGATGGCGGACATCTCGAAACCTTGCGTCTCCACGCCCGGCTCGAGGCGGGCGGCGGCCAGACGAAACAGGCCATCGATGCGCTCCGCACCTGGATCGCGCGCGCCTCCCAGCGACCCAGCGTCACGCCCGAGCGCATCGCCGCCGCGGAGATCGATCTGGCGGCCTTACTCGTGACCGAGGAGCAGCCCGATGAAGCGCTCGAGCTCTTGGCCACGCTCGACGTCGCGGCGCTGCCGGACCGCGAGCGGGCGCGAGCCGAGCTCGTGCGAGCGGCCGCATTCGAGGGAGCGGAACTCGACCGACTCGCGTTGCGCTCGGCCGAGCGCGCGGGTCGCTTGGATCGCGAGAACCTCCTGCCCTACGTCCACCGTGCGATGCTGCTCGACATCAGCGATCCGGACGCGGCGGAAGAGACGTGGCGCGAGTTGTTGGAACTCGCGGAGCGCCAACGGCGCACGGCGGATACCGACGAAGAGCGCGGCTTCCAACCGCTGCTCCTCGAGTTGCGCGCCCGCTACGAGGTCGCCTTGGCGGAGCGCCGTCGCGCGGAGCGCGAGAGCGAGTCGAACCTCACGCGATGAGGGCGGTGGTGCAGCGCGTCGCGCGCGCCCGCGTGCTCGTCGACGACCAACCGGTCGGCGAGATCGGACGTGGGCTCCTGGTGCTGCTCGGCTGTCTCTGTGGCGACGACGCCGGCGCCGCCGATCGCATGGCCGACGCCGTCGGCCGGTTGCGCTGCTTCAACGACGCCGCTGGCCGCATGAACCTGGACCTCGCCGCGGTCGGCGGCGAGGTCCTCGTCGTCAGCCAATTCACGTTGGCCTGGGACGGTTCGAAGGGTCGGCGACCCTCCTTCGATCGCGCGCTCGCACCGGAACGTGCGGCGCCGCTGGTCGAGCGCGTCGTCGCGCGGCTCCGAGCGCAAGGTCACTCGGTCGCCACGGGTCGCTTCGGCGCTTCGATGCAGGTCGAGCTGGTCAACGACGGGCCGGTGACGTTCCACTTGGAGCGCCTCGGCGAGGCACCCGGATCGACGCAAGTTCTTTCTTGACAAGGGGATGGCGCACTTCATGATGGCGCCTCGCCGCCGCCGGCGCCCCCGGTGAGGCTTCTCCTCATGACCGAGCACCGAGTTCCCACGATCACCAAGAAAGACCTCATCAATCGGATCGCCGAGGAGTCCGGACACACCAAGGTCGTCGTCAAGGACGTCCTGCAGCGCTTCCTCGACGAGATCGTCGAGGAGCTCTCGCTGGGAAAGCGCATCGAGTTCCGCGAGTTCGGTGTCTTCGAGGTCAAGGACCGGCGCGCGCGGCGCGCCCAGAACCCGCGCACGCTGGAGAAGGTCGAGGTTCCCGCCAAGCGCGTGGTCAGGTTCAAGGTCGGGCGCATGATGCGCGACCGCGTGTGCGACGTGCTGCCGCCCGGTCCCGAGACCCCGTCGGGCACCGCGGGTTCCCCGCCGAGCGACGCTCCGCCGACCGAAGCTCGGTCCACCGACGCGGGCGCCCGTTCGACCGACTCCCCCTCGAACGCTTCGCCGACGGAAGATCCGGCAGCCAAACGCTCGGCCGGCAAGTCGCCGTTCTAGCCCAGTTCCCTCACCACGATCCGTCGGATTCGCCGTATCTCGTTGCCCTGCCGACACT
>JBBDIB010000010.1:0-8333 GCA_040880665.1 Planctomycetota bacterium | reverse complement strand
AGGGCAACGAGATACGGCGAATCCGACGGATCGTGGTGAGGGAACCGGGCTAGAAGGTTCGGAACACGTCGTCGGCGAGTTCGACGTCCAGCTCGGTGTTGCGTCGCAGGACGTCGCACAGGCGTTGGCTCTCGACGTAGGCGCGGTACGGCTCGGGGACGTAGGTCGCGTACCAGTAGCGGTCGCCGTCGCGCAGCCGCGTGAATTGGTCCACCAGGATCGCGTGCGCCAGCTCACCGACCAGCGCGCCGGGGACGTGGGACTCGTTGATCGCGCCGATCCATGGATCGACTCGATCGATCAGCCAATACGCCTGCGCGAGTCGTTGACGCGTCGCGGTGTCGGCCGGGATGTCGGCGAAGCTCACCGGCACCGAGAGCCCGTAGTGGCCGCGCAACTCGGCGTAGCTCGGAATCCCGTGGTCGCGCGCCCGCTGGATGTTCAACGAGGCGAGGTCGATGCCGCCGGCGCCGGGCGGACCGAAGAGGAAGTTCCGCACGTCGCTGACGATCTGGCTGTCGACCGAGCGCGCGCGCTGCTTCGACAAACCGCGCAAGAGCGGCCCGATCCCCCCGAAGCTGGCGTGCGTAAGCATCGTCGGATTGAAGAACGCGTCGCGTAGCGGCAAGTTTCCGGCGGGCAGCGGCAACGAGAACGAGTCGAGCCGCAGCAAGTGATCGCTCAGCATGCTGTGGCCGAACCGATAGGCCACCGACGAGAACTCGTTCGCGATCCCGGGGTCGACGTCCGCCTGCCAGCCCGTGTAGGGCGCCAGCGCCGTGGGCCCCAGTAACAGGGGCAGGAACTCGGAGTACGTGATGTGTTGCAGCTCGGCGACGACCAGCGCGCGCGACAACTCGTAGACGAGGTCGCCGGACGCCCCGGGAAACCGCGCGCGCCAGTACGCGGCGATCGCGTTGTGCTCGCGCACCCACAACGTGTGCATCGCGGCGAGGCCCGATTGCTCGGTCGAGCGCACGTCGCCCGCCAAGAACATCGTCGGATCGAAGGGCGAGGGCTCGTTCGCGATCCCCTGCGTGTTACGGGGCAAGAGATCCGCCGCATCGACCAACAAGCGTCCCGTCCCGTCGAGCGTCCGGAGCGCGAGCGCGCGCGCGGTGTCCGACCCGTAGACGTTCGAACCGTCGAGGAAGGCCGTCACGAAGTTGACCTGCTGATGAACGCCGTTCACGTCGACGACCGCGACCGAGCGCGTGAACGGCAGGCGTTGGTTGCCCGTGGCGAACGGGTCGAACCAGGGGTCACCAACGGGCACTGGAATGTCCAAGCTCGCACCATTCGCGTCAGCCGGCGTCAGGTCGAGATCGTGATCCAGGAACTGACCCCACTGCCAGAACATGTCGCTGGCGTTGGCTTCGTTGAGCGCGGGGATCAAGCTCTCCCGGCAGAGCGCGGTGGAGAGAAAGCGCGCGCTGGGCCGATCGGTGCCCGCGGGCGCATGGATGCCGTCGGGATAGGCGACCGCCGCGCGGCGCAGCAGCGCGATTCCGCTGGCGCCCCAGTCGGTGTGCACGGGATGGTTCCCGCTGCCGTCGAGCGAACGAAAGATCTGCGCCGATGCGGCGGGGACGAGCCCCGCGACCAGCGCGAGGGAGAGCATCGAGGTGTACATGGTTCCTGCGGAGCCCAGGCGGGCGATTCGGGTGCCGGTCCCCAGGGTAAGCCCGGATCCAAGACCTCGACAGGCAGGATCCCCGCCTTCGCGCCCGGCTTGCGCCCAAGGACCGTGACGCCCGTTCCGCGCTGCACGCCACGTGCCGCTGAAGTCAGCCCACAGAAGCGATCGCGCGCCGCAGGAGGCGTGTAAAGCGCTCGGCGGCCAGCGCTCCCTCGCGCACGACCTCGGCGTGATTGGGTGGCGTCGGTGCGATGCCCGCAGCTTGATTCGTCAGACAGGAGATCGCGACGACGCGCATGCCCGCATGGGCGCCCGCGATCGCTTCCTGCGCCGTGCTCATGCCGACGGCGCCCGCGCCCAAACGCGCCATGACGGCCACCTCCGCGGGCGATTCGTAGTTCGGTCCGAGCAGCGCCACGTAGATGCCTTCCTCGAGTTCGATCCCCTCGGCGATCGCGGACACGCGCAGCAGGTCTTGGAGCTCGCCGCAGTAGACGTCGCTGATGGCGCCCTGACCGGGCGGCAGCGGCGCGGTGCTCTGCAGGTTGACGTGATCGGAGATCAGCATCAGCGTGCCGGGCGGCCACGTCGCGCGCAGCCCGCCGGCCGCATTCGTCAAGAATAGCCGCGGCACTCCGACCGCCGCGAACGCGCGCACGCAGCGCGTGACCTCGGCGGCGCTCCAGCCTTCGTAGAGGTGCACGCGACCCTGCTGACAGACGACGCGGCGACCCTCGAGCGTGCCGATGACCAAGCGCCCTTCGTGCCCGGGAACGCGCGACGCCGGCAGGTGCGGCAGCTCGCCGTAGGGCACGACGCGCGCGTCATCGATGGCCTCCGCCAAGGGGCCGAGCCCCGAGCCGAGCACCAGCGCCAGCTCGCACTCGCCGACCCCGCGCTCGGAGAGGGCGCGTGCCAACTCGTCCACGCGCAGCGACTCGGCCTTCCAAGGATCGTCGCTCACAGGAACGCTCCCGCGACGGTCGCCGTCATCCACGACGCGAACGCGCCGCCGAGCATCGCGCGGAACGCGAGTCGCGAGAGGTCTCGCTTGCGCTCGGGAACCAGCGAGCTGATGCCGCCGATTTGAATCCCGATCGAGGCGAAGTTGGCGAAGCCACACAGTGCGTAGGCCGCCATCGCGCGCGTGCGGTCGTGTGCGAACGTGCCCAGCTCGCTGGTGCCCTTGACCATCTGATCCAGCTCGGCGAAGGCGACGAACTCGTTGACCGTGACTTTCATCCCCAAGAGGGTGCCCATGAGCTGGCTGTCGTTCCAACCCTCGACGCCCATCAACCACGCGACGGGCGCAAAGACCCAGCCGAAGACGCGCGCCAAGGTCAGGGGTCGCGCGAAGTCGACCGAGTCGTTGAACCGGCCGCCCGTCCACAGCTCGATGCGCTCGCCGAGCGCCGTCAGCGGCCAGTCGACGAGCGCGACGAGCGCCATGAAGGCGATCAGCATCGCGATCACGTTCAGCCACATCTTCAAGCCGTCCGCCGTTCCGTTGGCAGCGGCCTCGACGACGTTCGACGCACTGCGCTCGATCCTGAGTTCGACCTTGCCCGCGGTCTCGGACTGCTGAGCTTCGGGCAGCATGATCTTCGCGATCAGGAAGGCGGCCGGTGCGCTCATCACCGAAGCCGTCAGGAGGTGCGGCGCAAGTTCGGGCCCGAGGATGCCCATGTAGACGGCGAGCACCGACCCCGCGATCGTCGCGAAGCCGCCGGTCATCAACGCGTTCAGTTCGCTGAGCGTCATTCGCGCGAGGTACGGCCGCACGACCAGCGGCGCCTCGGTCTGCCCGACGAACACGTTCGCGGCCATGCACATCGATTCGGCGCCCGAAACGCCCAGCGCCCAGCTCATGACGCGCGCCAGGAGCCAGATCAAGACCTGCATCACGCCGAGGTGGTACAGGATCGCCATCAGCGCCGAGAAGAACATGATCGCGGCGAGGCCCGTGCCAGCGAACGCGAAGACGAAGCCGCCTTCGGGGCCAAAGACTTCCGCCATCGCGCCGTAATCGGCGAGCGGTCCGAAGACGAGCCGCGCGCCGGGCTCGGCCATCGAGATCAACTTGGCGAAGAACGCCGCAGCCGCTTCGAAGATGGCGCGCCCGAACGACGTCCCGAGGATCAATCCGCCCAACGCGAACTGCATGATCAGCCCGAACGCGGCGACGCGCACGGGGAAGCGCTTGCGATCGCTCGAGATCGCCCACGCCGTAACGCAGAAGAACGCCAGTCCCAGGAGCACGCGCGCTGCGATCATCGCCGCCGAGTCTTCGGATCGCGGGTCGGCGGAGCAAGCGCCAAACGGCAACGGTTAGGATCCCGAACCCATGAACCTCGACCTCTTCCAGGTGGACGCCTTCGCCAGTCACGTCTTCCGCGGCAACCCCGCGGCGATCGTGCCGCTCGACGGTGCCTGGCTCGCGGACGAGCTCATGCAGTCGATCGCGGCCGAGAACAACCTGTCGGAAACGGCGTTCTTTCGGCCCTCCGAGGCCGTTGACGTCGACTTCGACCTGCGTTGGTTCACGCCCACGACCGAGGTCGACCTGTGCGGCCACGCGACGCTCGCCGCCGCGCACGTCCTGTTCGAGCACCTCGACTTCCCGGCCGGCCGCGTGCGCTTCCAAACCGCCAGCGGCCCGTTGGCCGTCGAGAAGCGCGGGATCGAGCTGTCCTTGGACCTGCCGGTCGCGACGCTCCGCGGCGTCGACGCCGATGCCGCGATCACGCGCGCCCTCGGTGCCGCTCCCACCGAACTCTTCGCCGCGCGCGACCTCTTGGCGGTCTTCGACAGCGCGCAGGACGTCGCGGACCTCACCCCGGACTTTCGCGCGTTCTGTGACATCGAGCAGCGCGCGATCATCGCGACCGCGCCCGGCGACGGCGCTTTCGACTTCGTCTCGCGCTTCTTCGCGCCCGGCAGCGGTGTGGACGAGGATCCGGTGACGGGCTCCGCGCATTGCTGCTTGGTGCCCTACTGGGCCAAGCGCCTCGGACGCGAGCAGTTGCTGGCGCGGCAGATCTCGCGGCGCGGCGGCGACCTCTCCTGCACGCTGGCGGGCGAGCGCGTACACCTCGCCGGCGAAGCGCACACGTACTTGCGCGGCGCGATCGACGTGCCCGGCTGATCAGCCGCGCGCGCGCGGATCGACGATCAGCGGCGCGAGTTCGCGCGGCCGCTCCGCGAGTGCGTACGCCTGTTCGAGCCGCGCCAGCGCGGGCTCAAGACCGCGGCTCGCGTGGTGCACCTCGAACAGCGGCTGCCCTTTGGTGACGCGCTCGTTCGCGGTGACGCGCGCGACGACGCCGACGCGCGGATCGATCGCCTCGCCCACCTTGCGTCGCCCGCCGCCCAGTTCGACGATCGTGCGCCCGAGCGCCTGCACGTCGCGCCAGGCCACGTAGCCGTCGCGCTCGGCTTCGACGACGTGCACCGCGGGTGCGCGCTCCAAGCGCTCAGGATTGGACGCCGTGGCCGGATCACCGCCCTGGTACTCGACGATGGCGAGCCACCGTTCCAGCGCACTGCCGTCGTCGAGGCAGGCGCCGATGCGCGTGCGCGCGGCGAACTCGTCGGTCATGGCGCCCGCACCGACCAGCATCGCGCCTCCCAAGGTCTGCACCAGCTCGCGCAGGTCGCGCGGCCCCGATCCGCGCAAGCAGTCGATCGATTCGGCGACCTCGAGCGCGTTGCCGTAGGCGAGCCCCACGGGCCGATCCATCGCCGTCTGGAAGTAGCTCGCGCGAAGCCCCAAACGCTCGGCCAGCGCGACCATCGTCTCGCCCAGCTCGCGCCCGCGCTCGGGGTCGACGAGGAACGCGCCCGAGCCCGTCTTGATGTCGAGCACCAGCGCGTCGAGTCCTTCGGCGAGCTTCTTCGACAGGATCGAGCTGGCGATCAGCGGAATCGACGCGACCAATCCGGTGGCATCGCGCAGCGCGTAGAGCCGTTTGTCCGCGGGCACGAGGCGCTCGGTCTGGCCGCCGAACGCGAGGCCGAGCTCCGTCACGGCCTCGCGAAAGCGCGCTTCGTCGAGCGCTGTGGAGAGACCCGGGATCGACTCGAGCTTGTCGAGCGTGCCGCCCGTGTGCCCGAGGCCGCGCCCCGAGATCATCGGTACGTGCACGCCGCAGGCCGCGACGGCCGGCGCCAGGGGCAAGGACACCTTGTCGCCGACGCCGCCCGTCGAGTGCTTGTCCGCCGTCGGCAGCCCCGGGAACCGGAAGCGATCGCCGGACGCGAGCATCGCGCGCGTCAAGGCTTCGAGCTCGCTCGCGTCGAGCCCATGGATGAAGACCGAGGTCAAGAAGACCGCCGCGTGATAGTCCTCGAGTTCGCCGGCGACGTAGCGCTCGACGAACGCCTCGATCGCGTCCGGCGGCAGCGCCTTGCCGTCGCGTTTCGTCGCCAGGATGTCGAGCGTGTCCAGCGCGCTCATGACTCGAGCTCGCGCGCGAACGACGCGCCGGGGCCACCGGGAACGAGTCCGAACAGCTCTTCCACCGTCGCGCCCAGGTCGGCGAACGAAGCGCGCGTCCCCAACTGGGCGGCGCGCACGCGCTCACCGAAGGCTAGGACCGGCACGTACTCGCGCGTGTGATCGGTCGTCGCCGTGAAGGTCGGGTCGTTGCCGTGATCCGCCGTCACGAACACCACGTCGTCCGGCCGGAGGTGCCGCTCGAACGCGACCAAGTCGCGGTCGAACTCCTCCAGCGCGCGCGCGTAGCCAACGGGATCGCGTCGATGCCCGAACAACATGTCGAAGTCGACCAGATTCACGAAAACGAGCCCGTTCTCGAGGGTTCTAGCCAATTCCGTCGTCTTGGCCATGCCGTCGCGATTGCCCTCGGTATGCACCGAGCGCGGCACGCCCACGCCCGCGAAGATGTCTTGGATCTTCCCGACGCCGATGACGGGCACACCCGCGCGGTCGAGGCGCACGAGCGAACTCGTCTCCGTCGGTTCGAGGCTGAAGTCGCGCCGGTTGTACGTGCGCTCGAAGCCGCCGGGTGCGCCGACGAAGGGTCGCGCGATGACGCGCGCGACGTGATGCTCGTCGAGCAGCTCGCGCGCGACGCGACAGCAGTCGAGCAGTCGCTCGAGGCCGAAGTGCTCCTCGTGCGCGGCGAGTTGAAAGACGCTGTCGGCCGACGTGTAGAGGATCGGGCGGCCCGTGCGCAGGTGCTCGGGACCGAGGCGCTCGATGATCTCCGTACCCGACGCGACCTCGTTGCCCAGCACGCCGTCGAGCCCCGCGCGCTCGACGAACGCCTCGACGAGCGCGCGCGGAAAGCCCTCGGGGAACGTCGGGAACGCCGTCGGCACGACGACTCCCATCATCTCCCAATGACCGGTCGAGGTGTCCTTGCCGGCCGACACCTCCGCCATGCGCCCAAAGGCCGCGGCGGGCGTCGCGACGCGACCGAGCCGCCGGACGCCGGGCACGTTGCCGAGCCCCAACGCGGAGAGTCGCGGAACGTCGAGCGACTCGACGCTCTCGACGACGTGGTCGAGCGTGTGCGTGCCGACATCGCCGAAGCGTTCGGCGTCGGGCAACGCACCGACGCCGAGCGAATCGGCGACGATCAGGAACACGCGCCGCTTCAAGCCGAGACCTGCACGGCGAAGAGCGCGCACGCGAGAGCTGACCGAAGGACGAAGGGGCGGGAGCTTTGCATGACGAAGGCGTGCGACGGGGCGAACGGGGAACCGGGCGAGTGTAGCGCTCGCGGCCCGTCGCCGCGCGACCTACAGCCCCGGCCGGAACTCCGCGTGGCAGACCTCGCAGCTCATGTTGACCCTGGCGTAGGCCATCATCGCGCGGGGGTCGTTGGTCTCGATCGCCTGCGCGAGCTCGTCCACGCGCTGGACGTACAGCTCGCGATGCTGACGAAAGTTGTCGGCGTTCCCCTGAAAGACCGCCGACTCGGTGCGGTCGCGAAAGACGGGCTCGTCGGCCCAGGCGCGCATGCGCGCCACCAGCAGCTTGGCGCGCTCGGCCTTCGTGGGCACGCCCAGGTGCGTCCGCAGCTCGCGAAAGTCGCCGTCCATCTCGAGCATGCCGCTCCGCAGCGTGCGGCGCTGCGTCGTTTCGATGCAGGCGGTCGCGGCGGACAGCGCCACCAATGCGATCGCGAGCGGGAGCTTGGAGAGTAGCTTGAAGGGAATCACGCGCGTCACTCTAGCGCGTCCTCCAACCTTGCACCCGCTCCTCGATCCCTTCACCGGCAGCCGCGACGCAGCCACCGCAGCCTGCGTTCGTTACGTCCGCGTGAACCACCCCGTCGGCGCACGGCTTGCGGCCCTCTGGCGCGGCGGCGTCGGCGTGCGGCTCGCGGTCCTCTTCGCCTGGTTCGAGACGGCGCGTGAGTTGGGTCGTTCCGAATCCAAGTTCGTGCATCAACGCGGCTTCGACCTCTTGCGCGCGACGCTCGACGACGCCCTCATCGGCGGGCCCCGCGCGGGCGGCGCGCTCGACCGCGCGCTGCCGCACGTGCTCGACGAAGCTGGTGCGTCGCCGGTCAGCCTGATGGGCTGCCTCGAGGAGCGCGAGCGCGGGCTCGCCGTCGGCGCCTTCGCCTCGCGCACCGAACTCTTGGCGCACGCCGCGCGCCTCACGCACCCCGAGGCGCTGGCATACCTCGGCGGCCTCGGCGCCACGGGCGCGGGGCCGCGG
>JBBDIB010000009.1:0-8419 GCA_040880665.1 Planctomycetota bacterium | reverse complement strand
AGATCGGTTCGAGGATCGGTGCCTGGCGAACCGCCACCCGTGACGCAGGCTCCTAACGATCGACGTACGGCAAGAGATCGTCGTACTCGCCGCCTTCGTTCGCGTAGAGCACGTAGTTGCGCGCCGCGCGGAACCACTCGCGCGTCGTCGGCTTCCTCGACTTCGCGGCCTGCAGCAAGCCCTTCGTCGTCAGCGGCTCCGGCAGGCCGGTCGTCATCGCTTCCTCCAGCTTGGCCTCGATCGCGGTGTCGACGACCTCGCGTAGGTCGGCGCCCGAGAAGCCCTCGAGGCGCTTCGCCACGGCGCCGAGGTCCAGCTCTTCCTGCGGCTTGCCAGCCAGCAGAAGTCGCAGGATGTCGACGCGCCCCGCGAGGTCGGGCGGCGGCACGAACACGACGCGATCGAACCGCCCGGGTCGGCGGAACGCCGGGTCGAGGTGCCAGGGCGCGTTCGTGGCCGCCAGGATCAACACGCCTTCGTTGGCCTTGTTCTCGATCCCGTCCAACTCGGCGAGGAACTGGTTGACGGTCTGACGACCCGCCGTCCCGCGAAAGTCCGCTCGCTTTGCACCGAGCGCGTCGACCTCGTCGAAGAACAACACGCACGGCGTGTTGGCGCGCGCCAGCTCGAACACGTCGTGCAGATTGCGCTCGCTCTGACCGATCCACATCTCGACCACGTCGTGGATCCCGACCGATAGGAAGTGCGCCGACAACTCGCCGGCCGTCGCGCGCGCGATGTGCGTCTTGCCGCAACCGGGCGGACCATAGAGCAGGATGCCGCCGCCGGCCTTCTTGCCATACGCGCCGTACAACTCCGGATGCTGCAGCGGGAACAGGATCTTCTTCTGGATGTCGCGCTTCAGCTCCGCCATGCCGCCGACGTCGGCGAAGGTCGTTTCGACGCGCACGGGTCGCAGCACCGGCCCCTCGGGGCCTTCCCCGTGGCCCGCGCGCAGGCGGTGGTCCTCGATCTCCGACCAAGCGTCGCTCTCGTCGACCTCTTCGATGCCGAGTTGCTCGGCCAGTTCGGTGTCCTCCTCGCCCTCGCGCTCGGCCGAGCGGTAGTCGCGCACCGCCGCGGCCAGGTCGCCCTCGGCCAGCGACGTTCGCGCGCGCTCCAGGTACGCGGGCCCGACCTCGATGTCGGCCTGCACGAGACTGTCGAGCACCACGTGCGCCTCCGAGTACTTGGCTTGCGCGCGATACGCGGCGACGAGCCCAAACTTGATCTCGAAGCTCTGTGGCTCACGCCGCAGCGCTCGCCGGAACTCGAGCTCCGCGTCGGCCGCGTCACCGCGCTTGAGCAGGAGGCGCGCGACGTGGACGCGCAGGGGAACGTTGTCGGGACTGACCTCGAGCGCAGCGCGCAGCGAGGGGAGCGGGTCGTCTGCCATACGCCCAAATTACTCGACTCGCCGTCGGCGCGTCTCGTGCGACCTGCACACACCGCTCGATCGTCGCTCGCATGGCCAGAGTTTGGACCGCAGCGTCCAAAAGCTGGGACGTGCTGCGGAGATCGGCGTCGGAAGGGCTTTCCCTGCCCGTTCTCAGCGTTGGCATCGCGGTTGCCCAAGCAGCAGAAGGCTCGACCGACCGCATGACCGGTCGGGCTTCCTCCTCCGGTTCCTCATCCTCCTGCAACCCCAAGCCTTCCATGAAACGCATCCTCTTCACGCTCCTCTCCTCTGCGCTCCTCGCCGTGGTCCACGACGCACAGTCGGTCACGTTCCGCGGCAAGGTCGAAGACGTCTCCGGCACGAACAACCTGTTCTTCGTCGACTGCACGTCGACCCAGTTGACGAGCTTGGCCTTCAACCTCAACTCGTTCGTCGGCCAGCAGGTCGCGATCACCGGCGACTGGAACGGTTCGTTCGCGGCGCCCAGCGTCAACGTGACCTCGATCGCACCCGCGCTCGAGACGTACGAGATCGGCGGCGGCGCGGACATCGGCGACTTCTCGAACCAGAGCTTCGTCGCCGCCCCCGGCACGTTCGCCGTCGGGCTCTTGTCGCTGGGCTCGTCGTTCGCGCCCTTCCAAGGCGGGAACGGCGTGATCTTCCTCGATCCGACGCGCGTCGTCCTGACCCAAACCGGCGTCGTCGGCGGCTCGGGCATCCTCGAGATCCCGTTCTTCATCCCGAACGACCCCGCGCTGATCGGGATCGACCTGATCGGCCAGGGCGCCCTGCTCAGCGCCGGCGCCGCGCCGCTCCTGACGAACCCCGACTGCAAGGAGATCGACGACTGACCTCGAACCGACGTCGGTCGATAGGAGCCGCCCGCGTCACGTCGCCCGAGAGGCGTCGCGACGTGGGCGGCTCCTCTCTTGTAGCCGACTCACTCGACCCAGCGGACCAGGGTGCGCGCGAGGTCGGACGGGTCGCCCAGGGTGGGGGCGGCGCGCAGGCGGAGGCCGTAGCCGTAGCTGCCCGAGCGCTCGATCTCGTAGGCGCCCTCGAAGACGGCACGGTTGCCGGCGGCGCGGCCCGTGAATTCCAGCGGCACGACGGCGACGGCGTGCAGGTCGTCGGCGCCGCGCGCGTGGCCCAGGACCAGTTCGACAGCGATCTCGTCGGGTGCGCCGTTGCCGTGGTCGAGTTCGCCGAGTTCCAGCTCGACGCGCACTTCGATCGAGTCGCCGACCTTGGCATCGGCGAGGTCGGCGACGCGCACGTCGGCGACTCGCACCAGGGGGAACTGCTCCGCGACGCGTTGCTTCTGCGCCGCACGCTCGCGCGCGCCGGCGCGCTTGTTGGCCGAGAGCGCGACGCCTTCTTTGGCCAGGGGGAAGTAGGCACGTTCGGCGTACTCGGACACCATGCGTCCGGTCGAAAAGACCTTCGGCAGCGTCACGAGTGCGTGACGCGCGCGCTCGAGCCAATCCTCGGGCCGCCCCTCGGCGTTGCGCCTGTTCCAGAGCGGCACGACTTCGTCCTCCAGCAAGCGGTAGAGCGTTTCGGCGTCGAGCTGATCCTGCAGCGTTTGGTCCTCGTAGACGCGCTCGTCGCCGATCGTCCACCCGTTCCGTTCGTCGGCGCCCTCGGGCCACCAGCCGTCGGCGATCGAGAGGTTGAGCGCGCCGTTCGCCGCGGCCTTCATCCCGGACGTGCCGCTGGCTTCGAGCGGCCGTGTCGGCGTGTTCAGCCAGACGTCGACACCTTGCACCATGCGGCGCGCCAGTCCGACGTCGTAGTCCTCGGCCAGGATCACGCGCCCGGCGAACTCGTCCGAGCGGGCGATGTGCGCCACGTCGCGCAGGATGCTTTGTCCATGGACGTCGCGCGGGTGCGCCTTGCCGGCGACCAAGAGTCGCACGGGGCGCTCGTGACCATCGAAGAGGGCGCGCAGCCGCTCGGGGTGCGTGAAGATGAGATGCGCGCGCTTGTACGGCGCGAAGCGGCGCGCGAAGCCGATCCAAAGGGCATCTTCGTCGAGCCCGTCGAGCGTGCGCGCCAGGAGCGTGGGGCTGTCGTGGCGCTCGACGAACGAGCGCTCGAGGTGCTCGTGCAGGACCTCGAGCAGCTCGCGCTTCGCCGCCTGGCGGACGGTCCAGAGCTCGCCGAGATCGATGGAGGCGGCGCGTTGGGCGAAGTCGTCGCCCGCGACGGGGCGATCGGCGGCGCCTACGAGCGCAGCGACGGACGGGCGCACCCAAGTCGGCAGGTGGACGCCGTTCGTGACCGACGTCACCGGGACCTCTTCCACCAAGAGCCCCGGCCACGCGTCGTGCAACAGTCCGCGCGAGACCGCACCGTGCAGTTGCGACACGCCGTTGACGAACGACGCGAAGCCCAGCGCCAGGGTCGTCATGTTGAAGGGGCTGCCCGCCTCGTCCTTCGTGCGACCGAGCTTGAGGAAGCGCTCCCACGTGACGCCGAGGCGCTCCTCGACGTCGGAGAAGTACTTGCGCATCAAGTCCTCGCCGAAGGCGTCGTGTCCCGCCGGCACCGGCGTGTGCGTCGTGAAGACGGTGTTGGCGCGCACGACCTCGCGCGCTTCGTCGAACACCAGGCCCTCTTCCTTGACGAGCCGCGCGACGCGTTCGAGCGCGAGGAACGCGGCGTGGCCCTCGTTCATGTGCCAGACGGCGGGCTCGATGCCGAGCTCGGCGAGCAAGCGCGCGCCGCCGCGACCGAGCACCAGCTCTTGCTTGATGCGCATCGACTCGTCGCCGCCGTAGAGGTTGCGCGTGATGTCGCGATCCGCGTCGGTGTTCGCGGGTACGTTCGCGTCCAGGAGGTAGAGCGGCACGCGACCCACCGCGACGCGCCAGGCGCGCAGAACCAGGCGGCGCCCGGGCAACGGCAGCGTGATCTCGAGCGGCGAACCGTCGTCGCCTTGGAGCAGTTCGAGCGGCAAGTCGCGCGGATCGTTCTCGACGTCGATCTGCTCGCCGTCGACGGTGAAGCGCTGCCCCATGTACCCGAAGCGGTAGATCAAGCCCACGCCGATCAGCGGCAGCGCCAGGTCGCTAGCGGCCTTCAAGTGGTCGCCCGAGAGCACGCCGAGACCGCCCGAGTAGATGCGTAGCGATTCGTGCAGGCCGTACTCGGCCGAGAAGTAGGCCACCGGGTGCTCGACGGAGATCGGCGTGTCCGGCGCGGTGGGTCGGATCGCCAGGTAGGCCTCGAGGCGCGCGGCGACGCGCTCGACCTTCGCGACGAACGCGTCGTCGGCGGCGCGCGCCTCCAGGTCGTCACGGAAGACGAGCCGCAGGAACGTGCGCGGGTTGTGTCGCGCGACGCGCCAGGACTCGGGCGAGAGTTCCTCGAACAGCGTTTTCCCCTCGGGATCCCACGACCACGCGTAGTTCTCGGCGATCGCGGCCAACTTCGACAAGCGCTCCGGCAGCGTCGCGCATACGTCGAAGCGACGCAGCCGCGGCGCCGGGCTGTCGCCCTTGACGACCAGCGTCTGCTTCGGGCGGCGCACCAGCGGCACGCCGCGCTTCAGTCGCGCTTGCACGGCGTCGAATGCTTTTGCGAACGCCGTCTCGTAGTTCGTGACGAGGTCGCTCCACGCCGTCTTCGACGCCGTTCGGCGACACGCGTCGAAGGGGTCGACCATCGGATCGCGCAGGTGCTTCTCGAGCACGCGCGTGAGTGCGGCACGTGCTTCGTCGTAGGTCTGGGTCGTGCGCTCGATGATCGTGGTGCCTTCGGCGGGACCCAAGCCCTCCGTCAGCGCCCAGCGCCCGAAACCCGCTTGATCCGTCGTGATCGTCGGGACGCCGACGGCCAGGCTCTCCTGAGGCGTGTAGCCCCACGGCTCGTAGTACGAGGGGAACGCCGTCAGATCGAGCGCTCGCAGCACGGCCTCGTAGGGCAGTTGCAGGAGGTCGTCGTGCTCCGAGAGGTAGATCGGCACCTGCACGACGCGCACGCGCTTGGCCGTCTCGAGCTCCAACGCGCGGCAGCGTTGTTGCACGGGATCGTTGGCCGGATCGAACAAATTGTGCGTCGAGAGTCCGATAGGGCCGCCCGAGCGCGTTCCATCGGCCAAGCGCTCGCGCAACTCGGGGCGCACGCCCGAGTGCCCCGCGGGCACGAGCACGAACAGGACGACGCGCCGCCCCTCGGCGCGCTCGAGATCGCTGAGCGAGTCGAGCAGGAGGTCGAGCCCCTTGTTGTGAAACTCGTAGCGTCCCGAGACGCCGAGGAAGACCGCGTCCGTGACGTCCTCGCCGAGCAACGCACCGGCCAGGTCCGAGAGGCGCGCGCGCACGACGTCGCGCGGATTGTCGCCCGCCATCTGATCGATCACGTCGAGATCGATCCCGTTAGGCAGCACCGGGTCGGGGCGTCGTTCGTGCAACAGCTCGGCCTCGTCCGCCGTCAACGTCGAGACGGTCGTGAACACGTCCGCCTTGCGAGCGGCGATGCCTTCGATGGAGTGCTTCGCGACGACGCCGTGCTCGACGGCCAGAGCTTCGGCCGTGTCCTCGCCGAGGCCGCCCTCGGGCGAGCGTCCTTGCGAGCTGAGCGCACGTCCGAGCATCGTCGCGTGCGTCGTGAAGACCGTGCCGATCCCCGAGCAGCGCGGCTCCAGGTACAAGAGCCCGGCGCCCGTCATCCACTCGTGGAACTGCGCGACCGCGCGGCGACGCTTGTCGGCGCAGAACTCCTCCCACCACAGCTCGATCACCTGTCCCGCAGCGTGGCCGAACAGGACGGGTTCGATGTAGTCCCATTCGCCCAAGAGCGAGTCGACGCCGAAGCGCTCCCACAATTCAGCCAAGACGTCGTCCTTGATCTCGTACAGCCCCGAGAACTCGACGCGGATCGCGAGCGGTCGACCCGGGATCGTCCAGCGCCCGACCTGCACGGGCAGGCCGGCGTTCAGGCACGTCGCTTCGAAGTGCTCGAAGCCCGCTTCGCGCTCGAACGGCACGGGGCGTTCGTCGTCGCGCAGGAGCCACGGCCCGATGCACACGTACGTGTCGCCGAAGCGTTCCACGAGCGTCTTGGCTTTGGTCGACAGCACCGTGTAGATGCCGCCGATCTTGTTGCAAACCTCGAAGCTGACTTCGAACAGATGATGGGAAGACGTCACGGTGCGGAGTGCGATGAGGTGGAGGGAGCGAGCTCCCGCAGGCGGCGTTCGAGGATCCCGATCGCGTTCATCGCAACCAGGTAGGCCGCGTGCGGGGAGTCGTACGGGCTGAAGTACTCGTGAACGTCGCCATCGGAAGCGGCGGCGAACTTGGTGGAGATGTAATACGTGTGGTCCGAGGTCGTCAGCTTGCGCCAGGCCTCGAGCAGTTCGGGCGCGCCTGCGTCGGCCGCAGCGCGGGCCTTCCCTGCGATCGACCAGATCGCGTCGAAGGCCGCACGCTGCATCGGATTCCCGAGCCAAGCCGACACGTCGCGCTCGGCGTCGGCCCAGGAAAATGTGCGCGGATAGGCCAGCTCACCGACGGGCTCGGTGTCGATCTCGGCCGGCGTGCGAAACCGAAAGCGTGGCTTCGCCAGGACGAACTCGGGTAGCGCGCCGAGGAAGTCGAGGATGCCCGTGTCCTTGGGTTGATGCTCGCCGAACGTCTCGTAGTCCATGAAGAGCCCGATGAACGGCGCTTCGTGAGGCACGCGGTCCAGCCACTCGGCGAACGTGTCCGCCATCAAGGGATAGGCGGGCCAGGCGCGGTTCGAGAAGCGGAACGCGATGTCGTCGGAGTACGAGTAGGCGCGCAGGAGCAAGCTCAGGCGACTCGTGCCGCGCACACGGTAGGGGACGTAGGGCACGCGCCAGTCCAAGAGTTGGTCGGCGCCCTCGCCCATCAGCTTCTGAAAGCCCAGCGCCTCCACCTGGCGAGCGATGGGCTCGTCGACGATCAGCTCGGTGTTGCGGAAGGACGTCGGCGTGACGTCGAAGAGGCGCTTCAGCGTGGCGCGTTGCTTCTCGACCTGCGCCGCGAACTCCACTTCGTCCACCAGGGCGGCGAGGCTGTGCTGACTCGTCTCGCACAGCATCTCGACCGAGCCGGTCGCGAGCAACGCGCGGAAGCTGTCGAGCACCTCGGGCGCCCAGAGCTCCATCTGCTCGAGCGCCACGCCGGAGACCGAGAACGAGCACCGGAACCGCCCGCCGGTCGCTTCGATCGCGTCCAAGAGCACCTGGTTCGTCGGCAGGTAGCAGCGCTCGGCGACGCGCTCCAGGACGAACTTGTTCAGCGCGTCGTCGAAGAGCGTCTCGACGCTGGTCGCGCCGCGCTGCAGGCGGAACGGCTGATGCACCTGGAAGTAGAAGACGACGTCGGTCACGCGAAGCTCACCTCACGCACCGACGAATAGATCGCGACCAGGCGCTCGGCGACGCCCTCCCATCGCAGGTGCTCGATCTCGCGGCGGCAATTGGCGACCAGCTCACGCGCCAGGTCCGGTCGGTCGAGCAGGCGCACGACCTGACGCGCCAGGTCCTCGACGTCGCCGTGGTCGATCTGGATCGAGCTCGGCAGCGCCTCGGCGACGCCGCTCGTGCGCGAGACGATCACGGGCGTGTCGTAGGAGAGGGCCTCGAGCGCCGTCAACCCGAACGGCTCGGAGAGCGACGGCAGCACGTAGACGTCCGCCGCGGCGTACGCGCGCTCGACCTCGGCGCCTTCGAGGAAGCCGGGGAAGCTGACGCGACCGCCGATGCCGAGCCGCTGGGCCTCGCGCTCGAGCCACGGTCGCAGGTCGCCGTCACCCGCGACGACGAAGCGCGCGTCCGGGCGCAAGGCGCCGATGCGCGCCGCGGCCTCGAGGAAGAACGCCGGGCCTTTCTGCCGCGTCAAACGACCGAGGAACAAGACGTTCGGCGCGGCGTCCGCAACGCCGAGGCGCGCGCGCGCGGTGGCGCGCGGCACGGCGTTGTGCACGACGTGCGTGCGCGCTGGATCGACACCGAGAATTACCACCTCACGCTTCGGTTTATCGGCG
>JBBDIB010000008.1:47513-51143 GCA_040880665.1 Planctomycetota bacterium | reverse complement strand
TCGATCCGATGCTCGGCACCTGGCGAACCGCCACCCGTGACGCAGACTCCTAGCCTGCCCCCCGCGCAGGTCAACCAGAGGCTCGATCGCCAGGATCGATGGGGGCGCGCACCCGGGGGCGCTCGACCGTCTCGGGCAGGCTCGCTTCGAGGTCGCCGTCGTCCGGCTGCGCGCCGCGGGGGCGCCGCAGGCTGCGGACCACCAGAATGATCAACAGCGACAGCGCCAGGAAGGCCAGCAGCAGGTGGAGATCGGCCAGCCGGTGCTTGAGCTCGTCGACCCGCCCCCCGAACCACTGGCCCAGGAAGATCGAGACCGGCACCGAGATCAGGATCCCCAGGGAGTCCAGGAGGACGAAGCGCGGATAGCGCATCCCGAGCGCGCCCGAGACGAAGTAGCCCGGGATCCGGACGCCGGCGAAGAAGCGGAAGGCGAAGGTCGCCCAGCTCCCGCGCTCGTCGAAGGAGCGCTGGACCCGCCGGATCTGGCGGGGCGAGATCACGCGCCGCAGCCACCGATTGCGCTTCAAAAGATCCATCCCGTAGTGCCGACCGAGCCAGAACGGCACCGAATCGCCCAGCAGGATGGCCACGCTGCAGACCACCGTGATCGGCAGGAACTCGGCGTGCCCCTCGTAGACCAGGATCCCCGAGCCGATCAGCGTCACCTCTTCGGGTAGCGGCAACCCGATCCCGCACAGGAACAGCACCAGGAAGGGACCCAGGTAGTTCCACTCCGCAAAGAGGTTGGTGAGCGTATCGCCGACTTCGAGGAGGGCCATGTTTCTCGCGTGATCGCCGGAAGGCGGGGCGACAGTATAGGACGCCAAGCCGGGGGACACGGATCGACTCGGGGATCTGTGGCCTCGGTTCGACGGATTCCCCTCGCGCCGAATTCTCGGCCGACCGGTTCGTAAGCGGACTGCGTAGTCTGCCGCGCGACTTCCCCACGCCCCTGCCCCCCCGCCATGGATTCGATCAAGGACTGGCTGTTCCGCTTCGCCGGCGAGAATCTCGTCGACTGGACGGTGACGAAGGTCTACCTGGCTTGCGCCTTCGCCGGAGGGGCCGTGCTGCTCGGCCAGATGGGGCTGACGCTGCTCGGGTTCGGCGACGCCGACAACGACTTCGGCGTGGAGGACCTCGGCGACATGGAGGGCGCCGACAGCTCGCTCAACTTCCTGTCGGTGCGCGCCATCGCCGGCTTCCTGACCTTCTTCGGGCTCGTCGGCTGGCTGGGCTCGACGAAGGGCTGGGGCGATGTTCCGACCGGGGCCGCGGCGCTGGCCTCGGGCGCTTCGGTGATGGTCATGATCGCCTGGATCATGCGTTCGTTCCAACGCTTGACCGCATCGGGCAACGTGATTCCGGCGAACGCCGTCGGCCGCACCGCGCGGGTCTACCTGCGCGTTCCGGCGAACCGCGAGGGCAAGGGCAAGGTGACGCTGTCGCTGCAAGGGCGCTCGGTCGAGTTCCAAGCGATCAGCCGCGGCGCCGAGCTTCCGACGGGCTCCGACTGCCGCATCGTCGCCATGACCAGCGGGGACACCTGCGAAGTCGAACCGCTCGATTGAGACAACCCACACACGAACTAGACCGATGCAAGTACTGAACCTGGCCCAAGCGGATCTGGAAGCGGTAGGCGGGATCGCGACCGTGGCGATCTTCCTGATGCTCGCGCTGGTCGTGCTGTCGCTTGTCGTCGCGCTCTCGCGTCGCTACAAGCGCTGCCCCTCGAACCGCATCCTCGTCATCTACGGCAAGACGACCGCCGGTCGCTCGTCGCGCACCCTGCACGGTGGTGGCGCGTTCGTGCTGCCGCTCCTGCAGGACTACGAGTACCTTGGCCTCGATCCGATGCAGATCGAGATCCCGCTCGAGGGCGCGCTCTCGATGGAGAACATCCGCGTCTCCGTGCCGTCGGTGTTCACCGTCGCGATCGGCACCGACGAAGAGACGATGAACAACGCCGCGGTGCGCCTGCTCGGGCTTTCGACCGCCGAGATCATCAAGCAGGCCGAGGACATCATCTTCGGTCAGTTGCGGCAGGTGATCGCGTCCATGCGCATCGAAGAGATCAACCGGGACCGCGACGTGTTCCTGACCAGCGTGCAGCAGTCGCTCGAGCCCGAGCTGAAGAAGATCGGCCTCGTGCTGATCAACGTGAACATCAAGGACATCACGGACGAGTCGGGCTACATCGAGGCGATCGGCAAGAAGGCCGCGTCGACCGCGATCAACCAGGCCCAGATCGACGTCGCGGATCAGGATCGAAAGGGTGCGATCGGGGTCGCGGAAGCGGATCGCGAACGGGCGGTCGCCGTCGCGAACGCCGAGAAGACGCGCGATATTGGCACGCGCGACGCGCAGCGTGAACGCGCCGTGCGGATCGCCGAACTGGAGAAGGAGCGCGTGATCGGCGAGCAGACCGCGACGTTCCAGCAGGAAGCTCGCGTCCGCGAGTCCGAGCAGATCATGCGTATCAGCGTGGCCGACGCGAACGCGAAGGCGGTCGAGGGCGAGAACGCCGCCAAGGTCGTCGTCGCACGCACGAACGCGGAGCTTTCGATCCAAGAGGCGGAGGCCTACCAGCGCGCGGAGACGCGCAAGCGTGAGGCCGAAGCGGCGGTGTTGCAAGCGCAGTACCGCGCGCAGACCCAAGCGGCGTTGGCCGAAGCCGAGAAGATCGAGGCGGAAACGCGCGCGCGGCTCGAAGCCGTGTCGAAGGCCGAGAAGGCCAAGACGATCGTCGACGCCGAGGCCGACGCGCGCAAGGCGGTCATCGCGGCCGAGGGGCAAGCCGCCGCGAACTACGCGGTGCTCGAAGCCGAAGCGCGCGGTCAGTACGAGATCATGGCCAAGAAGGCCGACGGTCTGAAGCGCATCGTCGAGAGTTGCGGCGGCTCCGAGGCCGCGTTCCAGATGCTGATGCTCGAGCACCTCGAGCACCTCTCGGAGACCGCGGCGACGGCGATCTCGAACATCAAGTTCGACAAGGTCATCGTGTGGGACGGCGGGCAGAACTCCGACGGCTCGAACGCGACGGGCAACTTCCTGCGGGGGCTCTCCGGGTCGCTGCCACCGATGCTGCAGATCATGCGCGACATCGGCGGCGTCGAGATGCCCGAGTTCTTCGGCAAGCTGATGCAGGAGGCGGACCAGGCGCAAGACCCGGGCGCGAAGGCCAAGCGGAACGGACGTGCCGGGGTCGCGGTGAAGGTCACCGAGGAGACCGAGCACGCAGCCGAAGAGGATGCGCCCGGCAACGGTTCGACCGACGGCGATGCGCCGGAAACACACGACGAAGCGGAGGACTGACCCCGTGCGCTCGCGCCCCCGCCGGAATCGTCGTTCGACGGCGTTGCGCGCCGTCGCCGCGGAAGCAACGCTCGCTCCCGAGCGTTTGCTCCTACCCCTCTTCGTTCACGAGGGCGCGAGCGACGTCGCGATCGACTCGATGCCGGGCTGCCGGCGGCACTCGCTCGATGGCCTCTTGCGCGAGGTCGAGGGTGCGCTCGAGGACGGCCTCACGGGCATCGTTCTCTTTCCCGCCGTGCCCCAGGCGAAGAAGTCGCCGCGCGGCGCCGAAGCGACGACCGGCGCCGGTGCGGTCTCCTGCCACACGCGCCAG
>JBBDIB010000008.1:0-47503 GCA_040880665.1 Planctomycetota bacterium | reverse complement strand
GCGCGGCGACGAAGCGACGAACCCCGACGGCCTGGCGCCGCGAGCGATCGCGGCGTGCAAGGAGCGCTTTCCCGAGTTGATCGTCGTCAGCGACGTGGCGCTCGATCCCTATTCGTCGCACGGGCACGACGGGATCGTCGCCGCCGACGGGCGGATCCTGAACGACGAGACGGTCGCCGTGTTGGTCCAGCAAGCGCTCGTACAAGCACGCGCTGGCGCGGACGTGATCGCTCCCTCCGACATGATGGACGGGCGCGTCGGCGCGATTCGCGATGCGCTCGACGGCGCGGGCTTCGAAGACGTCGCCGTGTTGGCCTACACCGCCAAGTACGCGTCCGCCTTCTACGGTCCCTTCCGCGAAGCGCTCGACTCGGCGCCGAAGGCGGGCACGAAGGCGACCTATCAGATGGATCCGAGGAACGTGCGCGAAGCCTTGCGCGAGCTGCGACTCGATGAGGCCGAGGGTGCCGACATCGTCATGGTGAAGCCGGCGGGCGCCTACCTCGACGTGATTCGCGCCGTGCGAGAGGCGACGACCCTGCCGGTCGCGGCGTATCAGGTCTCGGGCGAGTACGCGATGTTGAAGGCGGCCGCCGAACGCGGTTGGCTGGACGAGCGCGCGACCGTGCTCGAGAGCCTGCTCGCGATCCGCCGCGCCGGAGCCGACTGGATCCTGACGTACTTCGCGCGCGCTGCGGCGCGCTGGCTCCGCGACTGACGGTCCGCCGCAGGCGGAAATCCATTCCCGGCCGCGTCGCTGGCGCGCAGTCGCGCGGCGCCGCCCTCGATTTGGGCGCACGATTCAAGACGGCGAACCTGCGGCGTCGATCGGCTCGAGTATGACTCCTTGGAGAAAGCGCCCGGTTCGGCGCGGAGGCTACTCGCTCGTCGAGCTGTTGGTCGCTGCGACCTTCCTGACCATCGGGTTGGTCGGCTCGCTGATGGTGCATACCGCCGCCCGTGGCTTGCGCCGCACAGCGGTCGAAACGCGTGAGGCGACCGTCGCGCTCGGCAACGTCATGGAGGAGATGCGTGCACTGACGCGCGCCCAGGTGCTGGCCCAGTTCCCCGACGGCGCGGCGATCCCCGTCGACGATACGGCGCTCCGGAACCTCGTTCTGATCCCCGACTTTCGCGGGTTCGCGATCGGCGATCAGACCCTCGAGATCGAACTCACCGCGACCTGGACGGCGTTCAACCGACGCGCGCGGTCCTTCAGCTTCGAGAGCGCTCTCTGATGCAGCCTTCGTTCGAACGACGGTTTGGGTCGGGCTCCGCCGCGCGACGCAGCGGCATGACGATCGTCGAGATCGTGCTCGCGCTGGGACTCTTCGCGATGCTGATGGTCGGAGTGGGGGAGACCTTCGGGCTCTTGAGCGAGGAGAGCGAGACGTCCTCGATGGAGACCGAACTGACGGCCAAGGCGTTCGACGGCGTCAACCTGATCGCGCGCGACATCCGCCAAACCGGACGCACCGACGACGGTGTGTTCCCGTACCTGTTCTCGGATCCCGCCAACCCCGGCGCTGGGTTCGATGCCCATGCACACGCCGCACCGCGCCCGAACGGAGCCGGTGCGACGAACCGCGAGGTGATCTTCCTGTTGGTCGCGGACGACGACGAGGACGGCATCCCGGACATCGAGCTCACGGGCGAGTTGAACTGGCACCCGAGTGAGATCAGCTACGTCCTCGTTCCGGGGCCCAAGGGCCGCAACCAGATCGAGCGGCGCATCGATGGAGCGTTCGACAGGCTGATCGCGCGCGACGTGGAGAGCTTGACCATCGACGACTGGTGGACGTCCGGAAGCGAGGTGCCTTTGAGCTGCCTCCGCATCCGCGCCGTTTTCGCCGTCGACTCGGATGGCGTGACGATTCGACGCCAAGTCGAGCGCACCGTCCGAATGATGCAGGAGGTTGATTGATGAAGGGACGTACTTTCTACCGCTCGCGCCACGGGCGCCGCGGAATGATGTTGCTCTCGGCCATCGTGGTGGTCGCAGCCACGGCGACGCTGTCCGTGACACTGACGATGACGGCTTCGGTCGCGAACCAAAGGGCCGAGACCGATCGGCAGCGCCTCAGGGCTCGCTTCTTGGCGGAAGGTGCTCTGGAGAAGGTCGAGCAAGACCTGTTGGATCGCTTCTCGCTGGGCGGCGACGCCGCGTCGGCGGCGACCTTCTACCTCGAACTCGGAGCGGACGGGCTGACGGGTTTGATCGAGGACGAAGGTGAGACGAGCCTCGGCAAGCACCAGGTCCCGTACTCGGTCCGGATCCTGGAGCCACCGACGGAGGTCGCGGGGCAGGACGGTCTGCGCGCCATCACGTTCTTGCTCTCCGTGCACACGGAGGTCCACCTCGACGGCGCACACGCGGAAGCCAATCGCTTGCTGCTCGCGCGACTGATGCCCGTCTACCAGTTCGCGGTCTTCTACGACATGGACCTCGAGATCTGGCCGGGACCGGACATGACCCTGAGCGGCCGCGTCCACGCGAACGGCGACATGTACGTCGGCGCGGGCAGTCGCCTGTGGTTCGACTCGAACTACGTCCGCGCCACCGGCTCCTACATCCAGGATCGCGCGCATACCCACGAGGACGTGGACGGCTCGCAAAGCGTCTACTTCCGCCGTTGGGTCGAGAGCCCCGAGGATCCCTCCGAACCCGTCGAATTCGTGCGCCTGCCGCGCGAGCAGGATCTCGCCGATCTCGGCATTCCGTCGGAGAGCGGGCTCGACAGCCGTTTCGCCGGCTACGACTCGAACGCCGACGGCGACTTCAACGACTCGGGCGAGATGGCGCCCTTCGCGGAAGCCGTGCTGGAACTCTTCCAGGAACCCGACTTCTACACGGGGCCGTCCGGCTCGACGCTACGCAGCGGCGAGCACGACGTCGAGACGATCAGCGCGCCCAACACCGACATCAAGCAGATGTTCGTCGAGAGCGCCAGCGGCGGCTACGGCTGGGACGCAGCCGCGGGCAAGTACGTCGAAGTCACCGACGGATCCGGCACGCACTCCCCCGGGCTCTTCCATCGGGGATCGGACCTCAGCATCCAAGTCGCCGAGGACGGGACGTGGGAAGCCTGGGCGGGCGACACGCTCGTCACCGAGGCGCTGATCGGCGCCGTGACGACTTCCTCGTTGGCCGACAAGCACCAGGAAGACGTCATCGAGACGGTCGTGATCGACATGGAGGCGCTCGGCGACTCGGGCGTGTTCCCGGCGAACGGGCTCCTGTACCTGGGCTACAACGGTTCCGAGGCAGACTCGGACGTGAAGGGCTTCGTGCTCACCAACGGCGCGCAGCTCGGAGCCCCGCTGACGACCGTGTCCGAGAACTCGGTCTACGTCCACGGCGACTACAACACCGTCGAGAAGAAGCCCGCCTCCGTCATCGCGGATCGCGTGAACCTGCTTTCGAACGCGTGGGACGGCTCGAAGACGCTCGGCAACGGCAAGCCCGCGGCCAGCGAAACGACCTACAACCTGGCCGTCATGTCGGGCAACCGCGAGTCCCTCTGGGGCCTGCGGCTCGCCGGCGGCTTCGAGAACCTGGTGCGCTTCCACGAGAACTGGAGTGGTACGCGGTGCCGCGTCCACGGTTCGTTCACGGCTCTTTGGGAGCCGACCTACGCCCGAATCCACAACCAGAGCGACGCGTACAGTCCCCCCGTACGCGACTTCGGCTTCGACGAGGCCTTCTCCACCCTCGCCAGCCTGCCGCCCTTCACCCCCTGCATGTTGCAACTCAATGCGGTTGCGACCTGGTGATCCCCAACCATGATGCAAAGAGACCTTTCCAAGCGGCACTTCGTCTTGCCCGCGACACAGTTCAAGGCACTCGGCGCAGCGCTCGCGTTCGCCCTCGTCCTGATGGTCGCCCAAGGCATCGGCGTGGCGTTCGCGGTTCACTACGTCGCGCAGTTGGCACCCGAACGCTCGGCTTCGATCCTGCACGAGTTGCCCTGGATCCTGACGCGCACCGCGCTGATCGCGTTGGTGCTGCTGGTGCCGCCCGTGCTGGCGCTGGTGATCGGCGGCCTGCACAAGGTCGTCGGCCCCGTGGCGCGCATCGAGTGCTACCTGCGCGAGCACCTGAAGGGCAAGGACGTGGAACAGCTCCACCTGCGCAAGGACGACATGCTGCAGGACCTCGCCAAGCTCGTCGATCAGGTCGTGCAGCAGCAGATCGTCGAGCGTCAGCGCAACGGCGCGCCCGCCGCACGGAAACGACGCGCCGAGCGACAGGCCGCCTGAGCGCTCGTCGCCGCGGCGAAGCAGACGGATCGTGGTGAGGGAACCGGGCTAGGCCTAGAAGCCTCCGGAGGGATCGACGCCTTCCTTGGCGTCCACGATCATCCCGCCTTCCACCAACAGTTCGGCCGGCGTCTGGATCACGTACTCGACCGTGTCCGGCATCTCCGCGTGCAGCACGTGCGGGCCGGTCGGCAGCGTGTAGACGATCCGGTTCTGGTCGTCGTCGATCTTCTCGACCAGCCGCACGAGTCCGATCATGCGGTTGCCCAGTTCGCGTTCCGCCATCAGCCTGAGGTGTTCCTCGCAGTGCTGACACGTGTGGCGGTAGACGACCCAGACGCCGTCGAGCGGGAGCTCCGTGAAGACGTCGATGGCGCTGGCAAAGGGCGTCGCGTCGACCGATTGCCCGACCATCGACTCCACGTCGAGGACGACGTAGGCGTTGCGCTTCTGGACCGGTACTTGGTCGCTGCCGCCCGCGGTGCCAGTCGTTCGCGAGGGAATCGTCGCCTCGCGGCTGTAGACGAATGGCAACGCGGCGAGCACGCTGCCGAGCACCAGCAACACGACGAGATGTGCGCCGCCCCGCGGTAACTGCGACCAGGGCCGCGACGCCAGCAGCAACCCGAGCAACGCGCCGTCGATCGCCAGCATCACCCATGGATTCGGGCTGAAGTTGGCACCGAAACAGCCGCAGTTCGTCTTGCCGGCCGCGATCTGCGAGGCGAGGATCGCGACGAACACGGCCAAGCACCCAGCGAGCCAGAACCAGGCCCAGCGCGGGCGAAAGAACGCCAGCACGACCAGCACGAACTCGATCGCGATGACCAGTTGATAGGTCACCTGCAGGCCGAGCGGCGACAGGTCGCGGACGACCTCGGGCAGGTGGGCCGGCGTGCCCGCCAGGAGCTTGAAGAGCGCTCCCGCCAGGATCCAAGCGCCGATGACGCGGGGGATGAGGCGGACCCACACGGGGCTCGTGCCGTCGGCGTCGCGGGCGATCGCGCCGGTTTGAATCGTGTCGGACATGGGGGGAACGTAGGTCACCGAGGCCGGGGAAGCTTGCGTCGAGTTGCGCGAGCGACCTTGCGAGCGCCGAATCTAAACGGAAAGCCGAGCGGCACGGAGCGTGATGGCACCGAATTCGCCGCTCGCGACGCGCGCGGGGAAATTCGGCACACTGGTCTCGCCATGAAGAACTGCGTGCTGCTCCTCGCCCTCGCCCTTCCGACCGCTTTCGGACGCCAAGATTCCAAGCCCTGGACCGGCGTGCTGGATGAAGCCGCGTTCGCGGCGCTGCACGAGCTGACCGAAAACGAGGCACCACCGCTCTTGGGGACCCAGATCGAAGTCGCCGGCGCCCGCGGCTACCTCTCGTTGCCGCGCGAGATCGAGACGCTCGGCGGCATCGTCGTGATCCATGAATGGTGGGGACTGAACGAGCACATCAAGCACTGGACCGATCGCCTGGCGGCGGACGGCTACGCGGCGTTGGCCATCGACCTCTACGGCGGAACGATCGCGACGACGCGTGACGAGGCGCTGGCCGCGATGCAAGCCGTGGACGCCGAAGCCGCGCTCGCCACGCTGCGCGCGGCGCGTGCGTACCTGGTCGAGAAACAGGGCGTCGAGCGCACGGCCAGCATCGGGTGGTGCTTCGGCGGCGGCTGGTCGTTGAAGTTGGCGATCGCCGAGCCGGAGCTGGACGCCGCGGTCGTCTACTACGGGCAACTCATCGACGATCCCGCAGTACTGACTTCGATCGAGGCGCCCGTGTTGGGCGTCTTCGGCAACGACGATTCCAGCATTCCGGTCAGCGCGGTGGACGCGTTCGCGAAGGCGATGGAGAAGGCGGGCAAGTCGCTCGAGCTGCATCGCTACGACGCGGAGCACGCCTTCGCGAACCCGTCCAGCGCGCGCTACGACGAGGAGCACGCGGCAGCGGCGTGGCGCGCGACGCGCGGCTTCCTCGCGCGCGAGCTGTGGCCTGCCGAATCGCGCGAGCAGCTCTTGGCGAGCGAACGCGAACTCGGCTTCCAGCAATCCGAAGGTTGGACGCAACTGCCCGAGCGCGCGATGCGGCTCGTGTCGTTCCGCGTCGGTCCCGAGACCGAGTGCTACGTGTCGGCCTTCCCCGGCGAAGCCGGCGGCGTCGCCGCGAACCTCGAGCGCTGGAGCCGGCAGATGGACGTGCCGCCGCTCGACGCCGAGGCGATCGGGGAGCTGCCGCGGATCCCCATGTTGGCGACGCTCGCGCCCCTCGTGCGCATCGACGGACCGGCGCCCGCAGAGGGCGCCGAGACGCCGCGCATGACGTTGCTCGGGGCGATCGCCCCGCGCGACGGCGAGACGGTGTTCGCCAAGCTCGTCGGGCCGACGCACGTCGTCGAGGGGCACTTGCTCGCGTTCGAGCGGTTCTGCCGCTCGCTGCGCTGAATCCCGGGGCCGCCGTGAGGCGCCCGGGGGACGGACGAGCCGTTCCAGATCCCGGACGGAGTCGTCCGGAATGTGGACGCCGCGCGGGCCGAGGACGCCCGTACGGCGCGTGGCACGGGTTGTGCGGGCTGGCACGAAAGTGGATCGGACGTCGCCCGTGTCCTGGCTCGTCCTGCTCCTCCTGCCCCTCGCTCTCTCCACGGGCGTCGTCCTCTTGTGGGCTCGCGCCGTCGCGCGACGCCGTGAGGCCCGCGTTGTCGCCGAGCGCGGCGAGGCCCGTCGGCGCGGCTCCGACAAGCCGCAGTTGCTCTATCCGCACGTCGATCTCTCCTCGTGCCTCGGCTGCGCGGCGTGCATCGAAGTGTGTCCCGAGGAGGGCGTCCTCGGGCTGATCCGCGGCCAGGCGCTCGTGCTCCATGGCGCGCGCTGCGTCGGTCACGGGGCTTGCGCGCGCGCCTGCCCGACCGGCGCCATCACCGTCTGGTGGAGCGAGCTCGAGACGCGCCGCGACCTGCCCGTCCTGACCGAGGACCGCGAGGTTCCGGGGAGCGACGGCGTCTTCCTGGCGGGCGAGGTCACAGGGCAGGCCTTGGTCAAGTCCGCGATCGAGCGGGGGCGCGCGATCGTCCAGCGTGCCCGGTCGCGACACAGCGACGCGGCGCACGACCTGGTCATCGTCGGCGCCGGTCCGGCCGGGATCTCCGCGGCGCTCGAGGCCAAGCGACTCGGACTCCGCGCCGTGCTCGTCGAGCAGGAGAGCATCGGCGGCACGGTTGCCAAGTACCCGCGTCGCAAGCTCGTCCTGACGCAACCCGTCGACCTGCCACTGCACGGCCGGTTGGAGCGCACGTCGTACTCGAAGGAAGAGCTGATGGCCGTCTGGGAGGACCTGGTCGAAGAGCACGACCTCGACGTGCGCGCGGGCACGTCGTTCCAGTCGCTTGAGCGCGCGGGCGATCGTTGGCGCGTCCACACGAGCGCCGGCGTGCTCGAGGGCACTTCGGTCTGCCTGGCCGTCGGGCGCCGCGGCAGTCCGCGCAAGCTGGGCGTGCCCGGCGAAGAGCGCACCAAGGTTGCGTACTCGTTGATCGACGCGGCCGCGTACACCGGCCGCCGCATCCTCGTCGTCGGCGGCGGCGACAGCGCCATCGAAGCCGCGTTGGGACTCGCACGGCAAGCGGGCAACGACGTCACGCTCTCCTATCGGCGCGCGGACTTCGTGCGCCTCAAGCCGCGCAACGAGACGCGGATCGCTCGCGCGCTGGAAACGGGCGCGGTGCGGGGCCTCCTGCCGAGCGACGTGGTCGAGATCGGCGCCCAGCACGTCGTCGTCGACGCGGGCGCGGGCGCCGCACGCGAACGCATCAGCTTGCCGAACGACGATGTCTTCGTCTTCGCGGGCGGCATTCCGCCCTTCGAGCTCTTGGAGGCGGCCGGCGTCTCGTTCGATCCTGCGGCGCGACCGACGCTGCGCTCGCCCGAGGAGCAGGGGCGCGGCGACCTCTTGCGGGCGCTGATCCTCGCGCTCGCGGCATCGCTCCTCGCGCTCGGATGGGCCGCGTTTCACCGCGACTACTACCTGTTGGAGCCCGCGGCGCGCGTCGCCTCGCCCTGGTTCGAGCGGCTGCGTTCGTCGAGCCCGGTCGGCCTGGCCTTCGGCGTCGGCTCCGCGACCTGCATCGGGCTCAACCTGGCCTATCTCGCGCGGCGGCGCTGGCCGCTGCCGGGGTCGCTGCGGCTGTGGTTGACGCTGCACATCGCGACCGGGCTCGTCGCGCTGATGCTGGCCGTCCTGCACGCCGAGATCGCGCCGCGCGCGACCGTCGGCGGGTTCGCGCTCGCGGCCTTGGTCGTGCTGGTCACCACCGGCGCCTTGGGCCGCTACCTGTACGCGTTCCTACCGCGCTCGGCCACGGGACGCGAGCTGGGCGCCGAGGAGTCGCGCACGCGCCTGGACGCGATCCTCACCGACCTCGAGCGCGTCAGTCCGGAGCTGGCCGGGGAACTCGGACGCGGCTTCGACGCGGCGCTGGATGGGCCGCGCGGCGCGGGTTCGCTCGGGGCGCGCGTGCGTTCGGTGTTCGGCGGTCGGCGCGCGTTGGCTCGCGCGCTCCGGAACCTGCGGCAAGAGGGAGCGGCCCTGGGGCTCTCGCCGGCTCAATTGGCCGAAGCCACCGACCTCGCGCGCCGCGCGCTGCGCGATTCGTTCTTCGTCGCACGCTTCGAGGAGCTGCGCGCCGTCGTGGCCTCTTGGCGCTATCTGCATCGCTGGATCGCTCTGGGCCTCGTGCTGTTGGTCGCGATCCACGTCTGGGTCGCGTGGCGCTACGGCGGAGTCGCGGCGTGACCTGGCGCTCCCCCGCATTCTGGGTCGCGTTCTGCTCGGCCTGCATGATCATCGCGCTCGTCGCAGCGTTGAGCGAGCGTACGTCACCGGGGCCGTTGAGCTCCGCGCACGCCGCCGTGCCCGAGCTCGAGCACGGCGCCGCTTGTTCCGTCTGCCATGTGGCCGGGGCGGCGTCCTTCGCGTCCGCGTGTACGTCCTGCCATCCCGCGGTCGCCGCCTCGATCCGCGCCGAGACCGGTGTACACGGCGCGCTCGTCGAGGGCGACGTCGGCGCTTGTGGACGCTGTCACGTGGAGCATCACGGGCTCGACGCCCGTGCTTCGAGCGCCATCGCGTTTCGGCGCCTGGGCGTCGAGCGAGTCGAGGACTTCGAGCATCGCGGGCTCGGCTTTCCCCTCGAGGGCCGGCACGGCGGACTGGCCTGCGAGGCTTGTCACCCGGCGGCGCACGCTCGGACGCTACCTGCCGACGGGCTGCGATTCCTCGGTCTGACTGGGAACTGCGCCGCGTGCCACGAGGACGTGCACCAAGGGCGTATGCGGCGCGAATGCGGTGATTGCCACTCCGCCGACCACGCTTTCAGCTCCGTGACCGAGTACGCGCACGCGGACGAGCGCTTGAACGCCGGCGCCCACGCTGCGCTTGGCTGCACGACCTGTCACGTGCGGGGCAGCGGGTACGAGGTGGAGGCGGTGTGGCACGACGCGGACCTCGAGCGACGCGCCTGCGCGGACTGTCACGCGTCCGAGCACGGCGCGGCGTTCCTCGAGGCCAGCGCGGCCGCGCTCGGGCCGGAGGCCGACTGCGGTGCGTGTCACTCGACCCAGCGAGACGGATTCGGCTCGTTCGCGGTGCCCGATGAGCGTTGGCACGCCTGGACGGGCTTCGCGCTCGACGCGTCGCATGCGACCGTGGCGTGCGCTAGTTGTCACACGACTGCGGCCGGTGCGCGCCGGCTCGACCTCCCGACCGACTGCGCTGCGTGTCACGCGACACCGCACGCGGGTCGGCTGGCGCGCATCGGCGGCGACTGCGCCGAGTGTCACGTTCCGACGCGCTTCGACGACGTCGGCGAGTTCGATCACGGGCGCTGGACGGGCTTCGCGCTCGACGCCTCGCACGCGGACGTGGCGTGCGCAGCTTGCCACACGACGGCGGACGGTGTGCGCCGGCTGAGCGGTGTTCCGACCGATTGCTCGGCGTGTCACGCGACGCCGCACGAGGGTCGCTTGGCGAGCATCGGCAGCGACTGCGGAGAGTGTCACGTTCCGACGCGCTTCGACGACATCGACGACATCGGCGACTTCGAACACGGACACTGGACGGGCTTCGCGCTGATGGGTCGACATGCCAGCGCCGCGTGCGAGGCCTGTCACCCGCGCGCCCACCAGCCCGACGCGATGGGTCGCAGCTTCGGCCGCGTGTCGCGCGTCTTCGGCACGCAGGTCGAGCGCTGTAGCGACTGCCACCTGCCCGCTCACGCCGGGCTCTTCGAGCGCGCCGGCGGTGAGCGCGTCGACTGCTCGCGCTGTCACGACGCGCACGGCTTTCGCCCGCCGACCAGCGCCTTCGACCACGCGCAATGGACCGGCGTGTCGCTGGACGGAGCCCACGCGAACGTGAGCTGCGAGGCCTGCCATCACCCCGATCCCACGTCGTCGCGGCGGCTGGGTCACGCGACGGCGAGATCGTGCGTCGGGTGTCACGCCGACGCGCACGCCGGGCAGTTCGTCGAGAACGGCGTCAACGACTGCGCACGTTGTCACGATCGGACGGGGCGCACGGTCTTCGACCACGCGCGTCAGACGAGCTTCGCGCTCGACGGCCCGCACGCGGACCTGGCCTGCAACGCCTGTCACCAGACCTTCGACCTGGGCGCGTCGGGCCCCGTCGTGCGCTACCGGCCGCTGGGTTCGGAGTGCGGCGACTGTCATTCACCCGGTGGCGGGCGTTGAAGGTCTGGCTGACCGTCTGCCTCGCGTGCGTCGCCCTCTGCGGCGCGCGCGCGAGCGCTCAATCGGACGCGGCGCCGGTCGAGGGCCGGGTGATCGCCGTCGTAGGGCAACTGGTCTCGATCGATCTGGGCTTGAACGACGGTCTCGCCATCGGTGATCGGGTCCTGGTCCTGCCCTTGACGGGATTGAGCGTCGATGCGGTCGTCCGTTCCGTCACGGCGAACGACGCGCGCGTCGAGCTCTCGCGGGAAGCCGACGTCGCGGTGGGGGATCCGGTCGAGTTGGCGCTTGAGGAGGCCGAGTCCGAGGACGACGCCGCCCGTCCCGCGCACCCGCCCTGGACGCATCCGCCCGTCGACTGGGATGCCGCGATGCCGCTCTTGTCGGAAGCCTACGTGCGGCCCGCGGGAGCGCGCGACGTCGACATTCGCGCACGCGCGTTCGTGCGCGCCGACATGTTGCGCGGCGACGCCGAGACCAGCAGCACGACGAGCTTCCTGCGCACCGGCGCGCGCTGGTCGGGTACGAACGTCTTTGGACGAGCGGGCACGCTGCGCGTCGACGTCGACGCCTTCGTGCGGCACGCGGAGCACGACGAGCGCGCGGACATCGACACGGCCGGAGCGCGCGTCGACGAGTTCAGTTACGCGTGGGGCGGTGACCGCGAGCGGCCCGTGCGTTGGTCCGTCGGGCGCTTCTTGACCGAGGGCATGCCGGAGTTCGGGCGCATCGACGGCGTCGAGTGGTCGCGACGTCGCGGCAACGGAGATCGCTGGGGCGTGTCCGCGGGAGCGCTGCCCCTGCCGAACGCGCGCGGCAGCAGCGGCGACGACGTCCAGCTCGCGGCGTGGTACGGCTTCGGCACCGAGCGGCTCGGACGTTGGTGGTCACGCGTCGGCGTGCAGAAGACATGGCATCGCGGCGAGCCGGATCGCGATCTCGTCGTGGGCTCGTTCCACGCACGGCCCGTCGACGCGACGCACGTCGACGTGACGGCGTGGGTCGATTGGTACACATCCAGCGACACCACCAAGTCGTCCGGAGCCGAGCTGACGCAACTGACCGCGACGGTGCGACAAGAGCTCGGCGAGCGCAGCGGCATCACGCTGAACTACGACGAGTTTCGCTTTCCTGAGTTGCTGCGCGACGAGTTCCCCGAGTCGGTCCTCGTCGACCTCTCGGGCCGCGAGGTGCGGCGCGCGGGAGCGCGGGCGTGGCACGACCTGACCGACGACACGACGCTGGACCTGCGCCTCTCGCAATGGGAGGACGAGGAAGCGGACGGCCTGACGGGGGAGATCGGTGGTACCGTTCGCGATGCCTTCGTCGAGGGCGGCCGACTCGGCCTGTCGTTGTTCGCGAACGAGGCCCGCTTCCGCGACGTGACCGGCGCGCGCTTGCGCTGGGCACGCAACCACGAATGGGGACAGTGGCGAGTGGATTGGAACACGCTGCGCTTCACGTCGCGTGGCATCGAGGCGATGCTCGAGCACGTCGCCCGCGCGACGGTCGAACGCTACTTCGGCGCGGCCTGGATCGTCGGCGCGCACATCGAACACCGCTTCGGCGACGAGCAAGATGCTTCCGCCGTAGGCTTCAACCTGGAGAGGAGATGGCGATGAACGACGCAAAGCGAGAGCCGAAGAATCCTCTAATCCCGTGGTTGACGTGCCTGATGGGCATCAGTTTCGTCCTGGCGTGCATCACCGGCGGTGATGGGGCGGTCGGCGAGGTCCACGATTGGTGGAGCGCGCGCGGGCCGGTCGTTCCGCACGACACGTTCCCGGGCGACTGCGCGTTGTGTCACGTCGGCGACGACTGGCACACCTTGGCGGACGACTTCAGTTTCGACCACGAAGCGCGTACGGGCGTGGCGCTCGAGGGCGCACACGCCGCCGCCCAATGCCTGCGGTGCCACAACGATCGAGGGCCCGTCGAGCTCTTCGCGCGCCGCGGGTGCGCCGGTTGTCACGACGACGTACACCGCGGCAAGCTCGGAACGACGTGCGACGTGTGCCACGACCAGCGCGATTGGCGACCGAACGAAATGATCGCGATCCACTCGCGCACGCGCTTTCCGCTCGAGGGCGCGCACGCCGCCGTCGCGTGCTGGCGCTGCCATCCGGGCGCGGACGCGGGAAACTTCGCGCCGGTCGACGTCTCGTGCGCGACGTGTCACGCCGCCGATCTCGCGCGGGCCGTCCCGGACCACCGGAGCTTCAGCAACGCGTGCGAGGACTGCCACCGTACGACCACCTGGACGTCCGCCGGCTTCGTGCACCGAACCTTCCCGCTGACCGGCGCGCACGCCATGGCCGACTGCGCCGAATGTCACGTGGGCGGCGTGTTCTCGCCGGTCGGAAGCAACTGCATCGACTGCCATCTGACGGACTACCAGGCCGCCACCAATCCTGTGCATACGCCGGCGAGCTTCCCGACCGCTTGCGACCAATGCCACTCGACCGTCATGTGGAGCGGCGCCACGTTCGACCACGCCTTCCCGATCACCGGCGGGCGTCACGGCGGCTTCGACTGCGCTGAGTGCCACGTCGTCCCGGGAAGCTTCGCGATCTTCTCGTGCACCGACTGCCACTCGCACCGTCAGAGCGAGATGGACGACGAACACGACGACGTTTCCGGGTACGTCTGGCTCTCCAGCGCGTGCTACGACTGTCACCCGGACGGCAACGAATGAGCCTGCGTCAGTGCTGCTCGCCGCGGGGCCGCGCGACGCTGCGCTCGAGCGTGTCGCCCTTCGGGGGCCACTCACCGCGACTCTCGAGGTTCTTGCGCAGAATGCCGAGGTACTCAGCGGCCTTCTGGCGATCACCGCGCTCGAGGTGGAGGCCGCCGAGCCGCGAGAGAACCCAGTCGAGTTCCCCGTTCTTGGCCACGGCGCGCTCGTAGTAGGGGATCGCGCCGTCGGCCTGCCCCAAGCCTTCGAGCGCGATGCCGATGTTGAGATTGGCGCCCCACCAATCGCCGTGCAGCTCCATGTTCTTGCGCGCGGCGCTGAGCGCATCGTCGTAGCGCTCGAGGTGGATCAATTCGCCGCTGAGAATGCGCCAAGCCGCGCCGTTGAACGGCGCGCGTTCGACCAGGGGCTCGAGGATCGCCACGGCTTCGGCGTGACGCTTCGTCTCGGACAAGACCTGCGCCCGCTGGAAGGCCGCTAGGTTCTCGATCTGGCTGTGCGGCGCGGGCTGCGTGCTCGGAAGGAACGGGCTCGGGAACTCGCTCGCGGCGCGCTCCATGCCCACGTAGCCGAGGCCCGCCAGTTGACCGAGCACCTCGGCCTGGGTCTCGGCGGCCGTGGCATCGAGGCTGTCGAGTTCGAAGACGGCTGCCAGCGCGCGCCGCAGCTCGCGCAGCTTGGGCTCCATGCCCGGCGCTTCGATCAGGTTGTTCTGTTCGATGGGATCCTGCGCCAGGTGGTACAGCTCGCACTCGCTGGTTTGCACCAGCTTCCAGCCGTCTTGGATCCAGCCGGCGAGCGGCGCCCAACCGTAGGAATGCGTTCCGAAGTAGGACTCGAAGTAGATCCCGCGGTCGCTGGGCGGATCACCCGCGCCGAGGTCCAGGCCGTCGATGCTGCCGGGAACCGTCGTGCCCATCACGCGCGCGAGCGTCGGAAACACGTCGACGACGCTGACGGGCGCACGACTGCGCCCGCGGCGGTCCGTACGCGGGTCACGCAGCAGCATCGGAACGTGCAGCGTGCTCTCGAAGCCGAGCGGCCCGTGCGTCGCTTCACCGTGGTCGCCGCGGCCCTCGCCGTGATCCGCGATGAGCAACACGACCGTGTCGTCCCACACGCCCTCGCGTTGCAACGCGTCGAACAGTCGTCCGAGTTCCGTGTCGAGAAAGGCGACCTCTCCCAGGTAAGGATCGCCGCCGGCGGCCGTGAAATGCTCGAGCGGCGGCTGATAGGGCATGTGAGCATCGAACACGTGCACCCACGTCATGAACGGTCGTTCCCGGTCGCGCGCGGCGAGCCAGTGCTTCGTTTCGTCCACGACTTCGTTCGCGGGTCGCTCGGCGTAGTAGAGCGACTCCTCCGGGCCGATGGCGCCCAGCTCGCCGTAGTGCTCGAACCCTTGCGCCAACCCGTACTCGGAGTTCAGCACGACGGCCGCCACGAACGCCGAGGTCTGATAGCCCGCCCCGCGGGCCAGTTCGGCCAGCGTGACGGCTTCGTCAGGCAGGCTCGCCGCGCCGTTCAACCGCACCGAATGTCGCGGCGGCACCAACCCGGTCAGCATCGAAGCGTGCGACGGCAGGGTGATGGGCGCGACCGTGTGCGCGTTCGCGTAGTACACCGCGTCGGCCGCGACCGCGCCGATGTTGGGGCTCAAGTGGGCGTGCGGGCCGGAGGGGTCGAGCGCGTCAGCACGCGTCGTATCGACCGTGATCAGGAGCACGTTGGGGCGTTCGGGCGTGCCGCAGGAGGTGGCGACCAAGCCGAGGAACACGAGAAGCGATTCGGAGACGGTCATGAGGCGCACATCCTACGGCGAGGGTCGTAGGATTCGGGGTCTATGGTCGATCACCGAGCCCGGATGCGCGTCGTCACTCTCGCACCAATCCTCGCGCTGTCGTCGGCGCTGACGCCCGGGCTGTTCGCGCAGGCGGTTCCGACGCCGTCCGAGCATCTCGGCCGCCCCGTCGCGAGCGACTTCACGCTGGCCGACTGGAGCGAGGTCGCGAGCTATCACCGGCGCGTCGCGGCTGCCAGCGACCGCGTTCTGGTCGAATCCGTAGGCACGACGACCGAGGGGCGCGAGTTCCTGCTGACGGTCGTCTCCGATCCCGCCAACCTCGCGCGGCTGGACGAGATCCGCGCCGATGCGCGTCGCATCGCCGACCCCGCCGGGATCGGCGTCGACGAGCGCGAAGCGCTGCTCCAACGCGCCAAGCCGATCCTCTTCTGCTCGCTGGGCATGCACTCGACCGAGACGTCGCCGCCTCAATTCGGGATGGAGTTGCTCCATGCCTTGGCGACGTCGGACGAGCCCGTGTTCGCCGCCGCGCGTCGCGAGCTGGTCGTCGTCATCGCGCCGTGCCTCAACCCCGATGGGCTCGATCACGTGGTCGACTGGTATCGGCGCACCGTAGCTTCGCCGTACGAGGCCGCGGGCTTGACGCAGCTCTACCAGCGCTACAGCGGACACGACAACAACCGCGACTGGTTCGCGCTGACGCAGGCCGAGACGCGCATCGTGACGCGCGAGCTGTATCACCGCTGGTTCCCACACGTGTACTGGGACGTTCACGAGCAGGGCCGCAACGCCGAGCGCTTCTTCGTGCCGCCGTTTCGCGATCCGCTGACGCCGAACGTGTCGCCGCGCATGGTGACCGGCATCGACGAGCTCGGGACGCGCGCCTTGTTCGACATGACGCGCGAGGGCCTGACCGGGATCGCCACGGGCGTGACCTACGACATGTGGTGGAACGGCGGAAACCGCAACGTGCCCGTGCGCCACCGCATTCTCGGGCTCTTGACCGAAGCCGCCTCGGTGCGCTTCGCGACACCGGTGTTCCTGCCGGTCGGCAGCCTGTCGGCCCCGAACGGACTCGGCGCCTACGCACCGTCGAACCGCTTTCCGGCGCCGTGGCCGGGCGGCTGGTGGCGCTTGCGCGACATCGTCGACTACGAGAATGCGTTCGCGCGCTCGCTCTTGGGTTCGCTGGCGCGCGAGCCGCGGACATGGCTCGAGAACGCGCTGTCCGCCGCCGAGGAAGACCTCGAGCGCGCGCGCGACGGAGCACCGCGCGGCTGGATCGTGCCCGCGTCGAATCGTGACCATGGCGCGGTCGAGCGGCTCGTCGACGTGCTCTTGCTCTCGGGGATTCGGATCTTCCGCGCCGCGGAACCCTTCGTCGCCGACGGACGCCAGTGGCCGGCCGCATCGCTCGTGCTGCCGCGCGAGCAGCCCTACGGCGAGTACCTGAAGGGCCTGATGGAAGCGCAGGTCTACCCCGAGGGCGACGATCCCTACGACGTCGCCGGGTGGACGCTGCCTTTGTTGTTCGGCGTGTCGCGCGTCGCCTACCAAGCGCTCGAAGTCGGTGAACTGGCCTCGGTCGACGAGCCCGCGCTGGCGGCGCAGGGCTTCGCGCGCCCGGTCCTGGACGCGAACGAGCGCGACTCGCGCGACTCGCACGCCTGGCGTGAAGCCATCGAGCACCTCGGGGCGGGGGGCTCGGTCACACTGTCTCCCGCGGCGCGGGGCGGCAGCCTGCGCTTCGACGAGGAGAACGCGCTCGGAATTCGCCGCGCGGGCCTGCCGCGCATCGGCGTCGTCGCGCCGTGGACGGGCGTCAAGAACGAAGGCTGGTTGCGCTGGATGCTGGAGCACTTCGGGCTTCCCACGATCCCGTGCCGTTTCGAGATGCTGCGCGCCGGCGATCTGGGCGCGTTTCTCGACGTGCTCGTGATCCCGAGCCTGTCCGCGAGCGCCCTCGACGACGGGCGCCGCGAGGGCAGCGTGCCTGCGCACTTCGCGGGCGGGTTGGGCGCCGACGGTCGGGCCGCCGTCGCCGACTTCGTGCGCGGCGGCGGCACGCTGATCGCGCTCGAACGCGCGTCGACCTGGGCCATCGAGCTCTTCGGCCTGCTCGTCGACGAGCTCACCGCGGGCGCCGACGACTTCGCCTGTCCCGGCAGCGTGCTGCGCGCCCATCCCGTCCAGCACGCCTTGACCGCGGGCGTGGGCGATGCCCAGCACCTCTTCTTCGCCAACTCGCTCGCCTTCCGCACCCGCGACGAGGACGGCGAGCACGCGCCGCCGATCGACTCCCTCCTGGAGTACTCCGATACGCAGCTCTTGGCCTCGGGCTGGATCGCCGACCCCGAGGCGATCGCCGGCACGTCCGCCTGGGTGCGCGCCCGGGTCGCGGACGGCCGCGTGCACCTCTTCGGTTTCCGTCCGCAGTACCGCGCCTGGTCCCAGGCCGCGTTCCTCCTGTTCCTGCGCGCGGCGCTCTTCGACGCATGAAGCTGCTGCGCTCCACGCTCTCGTCCTGGATCCTGCCGCTGCTCCTCGCCGCCTGCGCCACGAGCGAGAACTATCCGCTGCTACCCGCCGTCGATCCGGACCCGTCGCTCGTTCGCACCAGCCATCCCAACGGCCAGTTGAAGCGGCGCGCCGAAACCCGGCGGCTGGCCGACGGTGTGCGAGTGCAGCACGGGATCGAGCGGCACTGGTACCCCGACGGGACGCTCGAGCGCGTGGCGCACTGGAAGAACGGCGAGCTCGTCGGCGTGCTGCGGCGCTACTGGCCCGACGGTACCGTGCGCGCCGAGCTCGACTACGCCGATCGCCTCCAGCCCGGCACGTTCCGCTGGTTCCACGCGAACGGGCAGCTCGAGGGGGAGGGGCTCGCCGTGGCCGGCCGGAAGGAGGGCCCGTGGCGGTGGTTCCACCCGAACGGCGAGCTGTCCCACGCCGGCCGCTACGACCAGGGCCGACGCCAAGGGCTCTGGCGCTTCTACCGCGCGGACGGACGACCGCTCGCCGAGGGCGCCTACGTCGCCGGCCGGAGGGTCGTGCCCTGGACCGTCTGGAACGCGGCCGGCGAGCCGGAGATCCGCGACTTCGTCCCGGAGTCCGAGGCTGTTCCCTCCGAACCGGCCTAGGAGGACGAGGCCGTGCTCTGGGGCGGGTTCGAGCTGGGCGCGACCAGTTGCGGCTGCGTCATGAGCGTGAACTCGCGGTCCACGGGCTCCTCGAGCCCGCGCAAGGCTTGGATCAGCGCGTTCTGCACGACCGCGGTCACATCGGCCCGCTGCACCTTCAGCTCGGCGCCGTCCTCGGTCGCGTAGCGCAGGGTCAGGGGTCGCGCGCCGACGGCGGGCGTGGCATTCGCCTTGGGGCGCAGAACGGCGTTGCCGAACGCGCGGCCGACCTCGAGGGGCGGGCCGCTGGGGCGGCGGCGCTCGATCCGGGCTTGCACGCGACAGGTCAGGGTGTCGATCCGGTCGACCAAGCGGTCGGGCTGCTCGCCCTTGCCCTTGACCAGATCCTGATAGACGAAGGCGTCGAACTCCTCGATCGAAATGCGCAGGGCATAGCGCGGGCGCTCGTGCTCGCTGCCGTAGTTCGCCGCGGGCACCACGTACAGGCGCAGGCCGAGGTCGGCGTGGGGCAGGATCGCGTCCTCCAAGAGGAACGCCAGATCCCCGCGCGACTCGAGGACCAGCGCGTTCTCGAGGGAGCCGTCCATGCTGAGGTCGAGCTCGGTCTCCACGCGCGGGGATTGTTCGGGCGCGCTGGAGATGCCTTGGCAGGCGGCGAGCGGCAGGAGAGCGAGCAGGGAGAGGGCGTGGGGGATGGACATGGGCGGTGGGGTGGGCTAGAGAAAGTCGCTTCGCGGCCAGGCTACCGCGGGGGTCCACCCGAAGGTACGCCTCTTCGGCGGCGGATTCCGCCGCCGAAGTCCCGGCCCGCGGTAGAGAAGCGGAACGCGCCCGATTGACAGTTGGCGCGGCCGCCCTACTCTATTTCGCTCCGTCGGTCGATGTTGGGTCCGCCCGGCAACGTCGACGGGGCTTCGCGTGGCACCCTAGTGCATCTTCGATGATCGCTCGGCGAGCCCTCGCCGCTTTTTCCTCCCCTTGCGGGTCAGTCCCCGCTCCCTCTCCAGCCTCTCTCTCCCTCTCGTCATGTCTACGGCCGTCAAGGACAAGCCGATCGCTGCGATCAAGAAAGCTCTCAAGAGCCACCGCAACATCGGCATCATGGCTCACATCGATGCCGGCAAGACGACCGTCACCGAGCGGATCCTCTACCTCACCGGGATCATTCACCGGACGGGCGAGGTTCACGATGGCGCCGCCACGATGGACTTCCTCGAGGAAGAGCAGAAGCGTGGCATCACCATCCAGTCGGCGGCGACCTCCGTCGTCTGGAAGGATCACACGATCAACATCATCGACACGCCCGGCCACGTGGACTTCACCGCCGAGGTGGAGCGCTCGTTGCGCGTGCTCGACGGCGCGGTCGCCGTGTTCGATGCGGTGCAGGGCGTCGAGGCGCAGTCCGAAACGGTCTGGCGCCAGGCGAACAAGTACAAGGTCCCGCGCATGTGTCTCATCAACAAGATGGACCGCGTCGGCGCCGACTATTGGAAGTCGATCCAGACGATCGTCGATCGCCTCAGCGCGCGCCCGGTGTCGTTGCAGTACCCCGTCGGCGCCGAGAAGGCGTTCCAGGGGATCGTCGACCTCGTCGAGCTGAAGTACTACGAGTTCAACGACGAGGGCGGGCTGAACAACTACGTCTTGAAGGAGATCCCCGAGGATCATCTCGAGGACGTCCAGATGCACCGCCACGAGCTGCTCGAGACCGCTGCCGAGTTCGACGAGGAGATGCTCGACCTGTTCGTCGAGGACGAGGAGATCCCGGTCGAGATGCTCAAGCGCGCGCTACGTCGAGCGACGCTCTCGATGGAGATCACGCCGGTCCTCTGCGGTTCGGCCCTCAAGGACAAGGGCATCGCGCTCGTCCTCGACGCCGTGCTCGACTACCTGCCGAGCCCGCTCGACATCCCGCCGGTACAGGGCATCGATCCGTCGGACGAGACGGTCGTACTGACGCGCGAGACCAGCCCCGACGCACCGATGTGCCTGATGGCGTTCAAGACGGTCGCGGAATCCACCGGCGACATGACGTTCGTGCGCGTCTACTCGGGCATCCTCGAGAAGGGCAGCCGACTCTTGAACCCGCGGACGCGGCGCTACGAGCGCATCGGTCGCTTGGTGAAGATCCACGCCAACAAGCGCGAGGCGGTCGACGACGTCGGCCCCGGCGACATCTGCGCGATCCTGGGCCTCAAGGGCACGGCGACGGGCGACACCCTGTGCGTCGACGACGCGCCGATCGCGCTCTCCAAGATCGTCTTCCCCGAGTCCGTCATCGAAATGTCGATCGAGCCCAAGACGGGTGGCGATCGCGACAAGCTCGGCGACGTGATCGGGCGCTTGATGCGCGAGGATCCGACCTTCCGCGCCGTCACGAACGAAGAGACGGGCGATTTGGTGATCTCGGGCATGGGCGAGCTGCACCTCGAGGTCATCGTCGGCCGCATCCAGAACGAGGGCAAGATCGAGGTCGTCACCGGACGCCCGAAGGTCGCCTACAAGCAGCAGTTGCGCAAAGAGAAGTCCGTCGAGACGCGCTACATCCGCCAGTCGGGTGGCAGCGGTCAGTACGCCGTCATCTCGGTCCGCTACGAGAGCGCGCAGCTCGAGGGCGACGCGGTCTTCCAATTCGTCGACGGCATCAAGGGTGGCGCCGTGCCGAAGGAGTACATCCCGGCGGTCTCGGCCGGCATCTTCGAGGGCGTCAAGGGCGGCGGTCGACACGGCTTCCCGTTCGTCAACGTGAAGGCGACGCTGTTCGACGGCAAGTCGCACGACGTCGACTCCAGCGAAATGGCGTTCAAGGCGGCCGGCACGGCCAGCTTCCGCGAGGTCGTCGAGGGCAACACGACGTTGCTCGAGCCGATCATGCGGGTCGAGGTGCGCGTGCCCGAGGAGTTCCTCGGCGCCGTCGTCGGCGACCTCAACTCGCGTCGTGGCGAGGTCGGCGAAGTCGTCGCCCAGGGCGACCAACGCATCGTGCGCGGGGTCTGTCCGATCGCCGAGATGTTCGCCTACTCGTCGGCGCTGCGTGGCGCGACCCAGGGCCGCGGCTCGTACTCGATGGAACTCGAGGAGTACCGCCCGGTCCCGAAGAACGTCGCCGAGAAGGTCCTGGCCCAAGACTGAAGCTTCCGGGCCCAGAACCCGAGCTCCTTCGCTCGTCGACACGAATCGATCGTCGCGGCCCTTTTCTCGCCCTCGTCCCGAGGATCGCGAGGAACGGGCCGCTACCATTTCCGCGCCATGACTACGACCGCCAAACGACGCTGGAGCAGCGACTTCCAGGGGGAGATCGACGGGATCTCCTTCACCCGGGAAGGACCCGTCTTCGTGCACGGCTACGACCCCCCCGCGGGCGGGAAGTGGATGGACGACGTGATCCCGGGCAAGCTCGGCGCGTTCGACCGCGGCACCGGACAGAAGCTGTGGTTGTCGCCCTGCGAGGTCGGGTACGGCCGCGGCTACGGCGCCGGCTTGGGCGAGGAGAACGACATCGTGATCCTCGGCCCCAGCTCCCAGGGCCATCGCATCGCGCGCATGAAGGTCGAGACCGGCGAGCTGATCGGCCTGTCCGAGATCGAGTCCTTCGACCAAGCGGTCGTCCGCGGCGACATGTGCCTGACGGTCACCCCCGGCCGCGTCGCCGGCATTCTCACGACGCCGATGTTCGAAGCCTGGTCGTTCTCGCGCGATGGCGAGCGCTACCACCTCGTGGGCCGCGACGACGACGTGGCGCTGGTCGCCGCGACGAACACGGCGCTCGACAAGCAGGGCGTCCTGATGCTGGAGGTGGAGAGCGGGGACTTCGCGGGCGTGTTCCTGGAAGCCGACTACACCGTGATCCATGAGATGTGCGTCTCGAACGGCACGATCACGCTGCTGACGGGGACCGGCTCGTCGCGCAACCGCGGGCACGCCGAGGTCTTGACCCTGTCGGTCTTTGCACGGCGCGGTCGCGAGGCGGCGCCGCTGTGGAGCGAGCGTGTGCCGAACGATTCCTCGGACGGCCTGCCCGACGTCAGCATTCTGGTCGACTCCGGCAAGCTCTACGTGGCGGACGGCGCGGCACTGACAGTCCGCGACGTGCTCTCCGGCCGCGAACTGGGCGAACTGACCGTCCCCGGCCTGGACGAGCGCATCGCCTGGCAAGTTTCCGATGGCGCGGGCTTCTTGGCCGAGGAAGATCGGATGGCGATCTTCGAGCTGCCTGCCTGAGCGCCTCCACGCCGCGGCGGCCACCCCCGCGGCCAACACCTCCCCCCGCCTCACCGCCCCATGGGCTCACAACCCGATCCGAACGCCGAACTGGACGAGAACGGTCTCGTCGTCCACAAGCACCTCGCGACGGTCCTCGTCGTGCTGGCCGCCGGCTACGACGAGCAAACGCTGCGCTACGCCCGCTCGGCGCTGTTCAACGTCAGCGTCCACACGATCTCCGTCGCGCCTTCCGACGAGGGTTTGATCCAGGGCGCTCTGCAGGACGAGTTCCAGGTGGATCAACCGCTGGAAGCGGCCAGGATGGACGACTACGTGGGGCTGTTGGTGTGCGGCGGGCCCGGATCGAAGCAGTTGGCCGACGATCCCAAGGTGGTCGAGTTGGTGCGCGCCGCGGTGCAGCAAAAGAAGCTCGTAGCGGCCTGGGGCGAGGCGACGAGCGTGCTGGCTGCCGCGGGCGTCGTGAAGAAGCGCAAGGTCACCGGCGATCCCTCCGTCAAGTCGGCCCTCGTGGCCGCTGGCGCGAAGTACACCGGCGCGCAGGTGGTCGTCGATGGGAACTTCGTCACCGGTCTCGATGACGCGTCCGGCTTCCGCTTCGGCAAGGCGCTGGTCCAAGTCGTCGCGATTCCTTGACCGGGAGAGCGCCGTCGACCCCACACGGCGCGGAATCGACGCTACCATGTCCGGCCAACTTTCCCGCACGGCCGTGGATTGACGAAGCGGCCGTCCTTATTCCTCCAGAGAGGAAGCTGACCGTGACGACGCCCATCCTGTCCGTGCTCGCCAAAGAGTTCTCGATCCGCGAAGACCAAGTCTCGCGCACCCTCGAACTCCTCGGCCAAGGTCTCCGTGTTCCGTACCTGGCCCACTACCGTCGCGCCGAGACCGGCGGCCTGACCGAGGGGCCACTGCGCCGCCTCGAACGTCGCCGCCGTGATCTCGAGGAACTCGAGAAGCGTCGCGGCACGCTGTTGGCGCAACTCGCGAAGGAGGCCGCCGGCAAGAAAGGCGACGCGGTGAAAGGCGACGCGGTGAAAGGCGACGCGGTGAAAGGCGACGCGGTGCAGGTCGACGCGAAGGTCGAGGAAGAGGCCAGCGGGGCGGCTGTCGACGCGAGCGCGGAAGGCGCTGCCGTGGACGTCGCTGCGGTCCAGGTCGACGCGACCGCCGACGTCGGCCAGGCCATCGACTCCAAACGGCTGCAAGAGTTGCGCGCGATCGCCGACGCGCACGAGCTCGAGGACTACTTCGTCCACCACCGTTCGCCGGAGCCCGAGGTGCAGCTCGCACTCGACCGCGGACTCGACGATCTGACGGACGTGTTGACGCGCCTCGCGCCGAAGCCCGCGCCGACCTCGGAAGCGGGCGAGGCGCCCGCGGACACGGCCGGCTCCGAAGCACCGGCAACGGAAACGCCGCCCACGGCAGAGGCGACGCCGGCGGAGCCCGCAGCGACCGAGCCGGCGTCGGGTGAGTCGGCGTCGGGTGAGTCGGCGTCCGCGGAGCCGTCGCCCGCCGACGTCGTGGCAACGGAGCCGACAGCAACGGAACCCGCCGCAGCGGAATCCGCCGCCGCCGAACCCGCCGCCGCCGACGCCGCGCAAGCCGCTGGCCCCACGAGCGACGCGCCCGCCTCCGCAACGGCCGACGCGCCGGCCCCGAAGCCCGCCAAGTCCGAAGGCTTCCGCTTCACGAAGATCCAGCTCTCGCCCGAACTGGCCCGTGCCGTCGAGCCGTTCGTGCAGCCCGACCGCGGCGTGCACACCGAGATCGAAGCGATCGAGGGCGCGGCGCGCATCCTCGCCGACCGCGTCGCGCGCAACCCGTCCGTGCGGGCGATGGTGCGTCGACTCGTGCGCAAGCACGGCAAGCTGGCCGTCTCGCCGCTCGCCGACGAGAAGCGCCTGGGCCGTTTCAAGGCGCTGCTCAAGCAACCCAAGCTCCTGCGTCAGTTGCAGGGCCACAAGCTGCTCGAGTTGCGTCAAGCCCAGCAGCAGCGACTGGTCACGACGTCGATCGAGTTCGATCCCGAAGTCGCTCTTGGCAAGGTGCAGGCGAAGGTCTGTCGCCGACCCGAGCCCTTCGCCGAGACCTTCGTTCGCTCCGTCTGCGAGCAGGCCGTCGTGCATCGCATCCTGCCGATGATCGCCGACGACATCCGTGACGAGCTGCGCGAGCGCGCCGAAGAGGAGGGCGTCCGCCGCATCGCGCAGGTGCTGCGTCAGGTCTTGCTCTCGCCGGTGGGCGGGCGCCGCACCACCGCGGGCATCCACGTGGATGCGAAGGAGGATTGGACCATCGTGACCGTCGACGCCGACGGCCGTCCGCTCGGCGACGCCGAGTCGACCGCGGTCAAGGTGGCGGCTTCTTCGCTCGAGCTCGCCGAGCTGGCGCAGACGCTGCAGACGATCTTCGCTGCGAACGACGTCGATGTGATCGCGATCAGCGCGGGCAAGTCCTCGCGGGCGGCGCTCGCGAAGGTGCGCGAGGCGCTCCATGCGCTCGGAGCACCCGCGCCGGTCGTGCCGGTCAGCGACGCCGGTTTGACCGCCTACGCGAACTCCGAGCTCGCGCGTCGCGAGCTCCGCGACATGTCGGTTCCGGCGCGCATCGCGACCAGTCTCGCGCGCCGCTTCCAGGATCCGATGGCCGAGTTCGTGAAGTGCGAGACGCGCCACCTGGTGGGCGGCAAGGAGTTGGGCGCGATCGGCAAGGCTAACCTGCGTCGCGTCTTGGCCGAGACCGTCGAGAGCTCCGTCGCCATGGTCGGCCTCGACGTGAACGAAGCCTCGGTGTCTCTCTTGCGGCACGTTCCGGGGCTCGACTTCGAGCTCGCCAAGAAGCTGGTCGAGCAGCGCGCCACGACGCCCGTCAGCGGACGGGAAGAGTTGCGCGAACTGCTGCCCGACGAGCGCTGGACCAACGCCGTAGGCTTCCTCCGCGTGCGGCAGCCGGCGAACGAAGCGCTCGATCGCACCTCGCTGCATCCCGAGCAGTACGGGTTCGCGCGCGAGGTGACCGCCAAGTACGGCATCGATCTGGACGAGAACCTGGGTCGCAAGGACGCGTTCCGCGGGCTCAAGAAGTCGGACTTCGACGTGGAGGAAGGCACCTGGCGCGATCTCGTGCGCGAGTTGAACTTCCCCGGTCGCGATCCGCGCCTCAGGAACTTCCCGCCGCGCTACCTGCCGGCGGATACGGACCTGACGACGATCGAGGTGAACCAGGTCGTCGAAGGCGTCGTCACGAACGTGACGAGCTTCGGCGCGTTCGTCGATCTGGGGCTCGGCAAGGACGGGATGGTGCACATCAGCGAGGCGTCGGGCCGCTACGTCAGCGACGTGCGAGCTCACCTCTCGGTCGGTCAGGTGCTGCGCGCACGGGTGACCAACCCGTCCGGTCCGCGCATCGAACTTTCGCTGAAGGACGTACCGGCGCCCGAGCGTCCCGCCCGCGGTGGCGGACGGCGGGCCGGCCCGGGCGGCGCCCAGCGCGGCGAGCAGAAGGGAGGCCCGCGTCGGCGACGCGAGTCCGCCGGTGCCGGTCAGGAATCGTGGCCCCAGTTCCAGCCGATGCAGCGCGTGGCGACGGCCCGTCGCGACGGGCTGGGAGGCGCTTCCGACGGCCAGAAGCGCGGCCGTGGCGGCCGCGGCGCCGGTGGCCCCAAGAGCTCGGGCGGGCGCGGTGGCGGCGGTGGCGGCGGCGGCGGCCGGCGCGGCGATCGACGCGACAGCGACGAGGGCTACGATCGCGACGCGATCAAGAAGGTCAGCGAGAAGCCGGACGCCTACAACCCGTTCGCGAACTTCTTCAAGAAGGACTCGGACGAGTAGTCCGCCCGACGCTGGGCTCGAGTTTTTGCCCGACTAGTGCGAGCGGCGCTCGTCGTCGTCGAAATCGAGGTCGATGGAGAAGGCGCCCGAGGGACCGAAGTCGGGCTCGCTCGGAGCCGTGCTGCCGCGGTGCACGCCGCGCTCGACCTCTTCCTCCATCGAATCCAGGAACTCCATCGCCGGCTGGTGCTCGAGGTCGATGGAGTCGAACGGGTTGTCGCGGCTCGGCAAGGCTGCCTCGACCTCATCGACCGCATCGGGCTCGAAGACGCTCGCCTCGTCGGGCTCCACCGGCGACGCGCTGTGCTCCACCGGCGACGCGTTGTGTTCCATCGGCGACGCGCTGTGCTCCATCGGCGGCGCGTTGCGCGGTGCTTCGGCGCGGGGCTCCGAGCGCGCTGCGTCGTGCGCCGCCTCGACCTGCGGCGCGGTCGCGAGGCGCTGATCCAGTTCGGTGGCGAATTCGCCCAAGCGTTCCTCGACGCGCTGCGTCAGCGTGTCGAAGCCCTCTTCGACGCGCGCCGTCAGATGGTCGAGGCTGGCAGCCAAGCGAAACAGGCCGTCCGAGGAAGATTCGCCTTGCTTGGTGGCGAGGGCCGCGACTTCGGCTCCGACGCGCGCCAGCACTTGGCGCAGCTCCTCTTGGTTCGTTTGTCCGCGATTCTGGCCCGAGCGGACGAGCGCCATCTGCGTCGTCAGCTCTTCGGTCAGAAACGTGATGCGTTCGGTCGTGTACTCCGTCACGCCAGCGCTGGCTCGCACCGCGCGGCCGACGAGGGCCAGCGCGAGGTAGACGAAGCCGGCCAGGAACAAGACCCCCGTACCGAGGCCGACCTCGGCCAGCGCGACGCCGAAGGAGTGATACTTCCAGGAGAAGCGGTCGGCGAAGGGTAGCGAGCACGCCAGACCCAGGGTGACGGCCGCGCCGCCCCACAGGAACCAGGTGAACCGGCCACCGCCATCCGGGCGTTGCTCGGTCGACTCGTTCAGCTCGGCGGAAGTCGTAGTGTTGCTCATCGTTGGGGGATCCCGGGTAGCGTGGAGAATCCCCAAGACAGGCGGGGCTCCAGGGTGGGTCCGGGGGGGCTCCTCGGGCGCTCGCTCGCGCGTTCTTGAGTCGATCGCTTCGAATCGACGAGTCGCCCGCCCCGCGCGCGCACTCCTTTCCCTGTTCGAAGGACCCGGGCCCCGATATCGTGCCCAGGCGATGAAGTCTCGATCGATCCAAGGCACGTCCGTTTCGCCCGGCCTCGAGGTGGGCGAGGTGCACGTGGTACACGCCGGCGCGTCCGACGTGCCGCTCTGGACCGTGCCGCAGGACGAGGTTCCTTTGGAGTTCGGCCGACTCGCGGCCGCCATGAACGTGGCCTCCGAGAAGCTCGAGGAGCGGCGTATCGCAATCGCCGCCAGCGCCAATCCGAAGGACGCCGAGATCTTCGCCGTGCATAAGATGATCCTGCAGGATCCGGGCGCGCTGCGTGAGGTCGAGGCGTCGATCTCGGGCGAGCGCATCAACGCCGAAGCTGCGGTAGATCGCTTGATCGAGCGCTTCCAGGAGACGCTGCGCGACATGGAGGGCGAGAGCGTGCGCAGTTGGATCGCCGACGTGCGCGATCCCTGGCGCCTCGTCCTCGACGTCTTGATGGCGCGCGATCGCGCGGAGATCCAGCAGGGCGACTCCAAAGTCGTCCTGGCGGCCAAGGAGCTGACGCCGGCCGTCATGGGCTTTCTCGGCCGCGAACGCCTGCTGGCCGTGGTGACAGAGGCGGGCGGTCGCTTTTCGCACGGCGCCGTCTTGGCGCGCTCGATGGGCGTGCCGTGCGTCGTGAACCTGCCGAACCTCCTGGCGCGCCTCGAGCAGGGCATGCTGGTCGGCGTCGACGGCGACCGCGGCACCGTTCAGTTGCGACCCACCGAGGAAGAGGTGGTCGTGCTGCTCGGGCGCCGTACGGACCGCGAGGCGCGGCGGGCGACGCTGGCTGCCGAGAGCGCCGAGCCGGTCGTGACGCCCGACGGCCACCGCTTCGACGTTCAGGTGAACGTCGAGAGCGTGCACGACTTCGACACCTTCGACATCGCGCACACCGATGGTGTCGGACTTCTGCGCACCGAGTTCCTATACATGGAGCGCAGTCAGTTCCCGTCGGAGGAAGAGCAGTATCGCCTCTACCGACGCGCCATCGAGTGCACCGGCGGGCGCCCGATGACGATTCGCCTGCTCGACATCGGCGGGGACAAGCCGCTGCCCTACTTCAAGGCGCCGAAGGAGAAGAATCCCGCGCTGGGCTGGCGCGGGCTCCGGATCACCCTGCAGTGGAGCGACCTGATGCGCGTCCAACTGCGGGCGCTCTTGCGCGCGAGCCCGCTGGGCGATCTTCGGATCCTCGTCCCGATGGTCTCCTCCCTGGACGAGGTGCTGCTGCTGCGCACGATGTTCAACGACCTGCGCTGCGAGCTCGAGGGCCAAGGCTACGAGGTCGCCGAGAATCTGCCCGTCGGCGTGATGGTCGAGGTGCCCGCGATCGTGCCGATCCTCGAGGAGGTCGCGGCCGAGGTGGACTTCCTCAGTGTCGGGACGAACGATCTGGTGCAATACCTCTTGGCCGTCGACCGCGACAATCCGTGGGTCGCGTCGCTCTACGAGCCGCTCCAGCCCTCGGTGCTGCGCACCCTCGCGCGCATCGGTGAGGTCGCCGGGGCCACGAATACGCCGACGACCGTGTGCGGCGACGTGGCGAGCGATCCCTTGGTCGCGGTGCTGTTGTTCGGGCTCGGCTTCGAGGGCGTCAGTGTCTCGCCCCAGTTCCTGGGCGAGATCAAGTACGCCGTTCGCCGCGTGACACGCGCCCGTGCGCGCGCGATCGTCGACGAGCTGCTCGTCCTCAGCACGCGCGCCGCGGTGCTGGAGCGCGCGCCGGCGCTGCGTGCGCAACTGCTCGAAGGTTGAAGGGGAGTTGATGACCCGTTGGTGGCGTCGCCCACCGCGAATTCTTCCGCAGGAGATTGCATCTTTCTCCCCCTTCGGTCGCTTACTACAATCCGGGGCGTAGCGGGTTCCCTCCACTTCGATCCAGCACCTATCGCGCGCGTCGCTCCGGCCGGGGGCGGCGTATCACACTCCAGGGGAATCGTTCTTCGAGGCTCGTCTCCCCAGGATGGCGCCTCTTCAAAGACAGTGTGGCCTCGAACCCAAGGGAGTGATCGTGCGAATGACGAACGGAGGTATGGAAGATCACCTGCCGCGTCGAGGACGTTGGTCGGAGGCCGAGCGGGCTCGGTTGCAAGAGATCTACGGCTTGCGCGATGACGCATCGATCGCCCGCGAACTCAACCGGCCGGTGGCCAGCGTTCGCAAAATGGCCGAACGCCTGTTTCCCGAGGAAGTCGAGGATCGTCCTTGGACGGCCGACGACATCGAGAACCTCAAGCGCTACCTGGGCGCCTCTTCGGTAGAGGTGATCGCGCGGATCTTTCGGCGCTCGCCGTCCGACGTGCGCGCCCGGATCGAGAGTCTGGGCGTGGCGACCGAGCGGCGTGAATGGACGCGCGACGAGATTGCGGAGTTCAAGCGCATCTATGGCACGCGGACGGCCGAGGACCTGGTGCGGATCTTCGGGCGGTCGGCCGCGGTGATCGAGGACTTGGCCCAGCGCTTCGCGCTCGCCAAGGACAAGGCCTTCTTGCGCCGGCTCAAGGGCGATTCGGCCACGCGCATGCCGCGTTGGACGCGCGCGGAGATCGAGCAACTCGAGGAGCTCTATCCCACGACTCCGAACGTGGACTTGGCCCAGCAGCTCGGGCGCTCACTCAAGAGCGTCGTTTCGAAGGCGCACAACCTCGGGCTGAGGAAGAGCCCCGATCGACTGCGCGCCATGGGTCGCGAGAACGTGTCGTTGCGGTACCACCCCGAGCGCGCGGGTCTGCAGGCCGAACTGAACGAGCCGGCGTCCAGGCCCGAGGAGGAACACGTCCTGCGCCCGCAGCCGCGCGTCGCGGACGAGCCGGCCCGGGAAGCGGAGCGCGAGTCGGCGTCGGACTCCGAGGCCGAAGAGCGCACCTTCGAGCTGCGCCCGGCCTCCCGGGACGAGCCGCAGCGCAAGGAACGCGAACGCGAACGCGAAGCCGGCCGTTCCGCGTCGAACCGCGACGACGGGTCCAAGGACTCGCGTTAGGACCCCTTCCGACGGCGCGCGTCACCAGACCCGCTCGGCGCGCAGCGTGACCGCGCCGAGCTGATCCTCGGCGCGGCCGCTGACGAGGAACGGGCCGCGATCGGTCAGGCGGTGACCGTCGCGTTCGTAGACGTCGGGGAACAGGTTGACCTCGACCAAGCCGCTCGCGTCCTCGAGGCTGAGGAAACGCATCCAACGACCGTTCTCGGTCATGACGCGGCGCGACGCCGTCAGCCAGCCGACGATGCTGACGTGCCGACCGGCGTGGCTCGCGATCCGGTTGCAGGGAATGCGCGGCGGCAGGCGCCGCTTCGTCGTCGCGGCGCGCGCGACGCCTTCGCACGGAAAGAGGCTCGCCGGGTGCGCGTCGATGGTCAAGCCCAAGAGGTGCAGCTCGAGCCGCGCGCGCTCGTCCGCCTCGAACTCGGGTCGCGGCGGCAAGGCGAGCGCCGGGGTCTCGGGCGGCGGGAACAGGTCGCGCGTCTCGCCCGGCGCCATCTCGCTGGCGCCGAAGCCCAGCGACGGCCCGCTCCAGCCGCGCGCCGTGCGCTCGCGCAGGCGTGAATCGGCGTCGCCCTGGCACGCCGCCAGCGCGCCCAGGTCCAGCGGCGCCTCGCCCGCCGCCAGCCGCGGCGCACGCCGCACGGGACCGCGCAAGAGGTGCAACCGCCAGAGCATCTCGGGCCGCGTGCGGTCGAACGCGTCGAACGCGCCGCTCTGGATCAGGTTCGAGACCTCGTCGATCGCCGCCGAGCTGCGCGCCAGGAAGCTCGGCAGCGACAGGAAGGCGCCGTTCCGGCGCCGCTCGTCCAAGAGCCGCTCGAGCGTCGCGTGCGAGAGCCCGCGCACGCGATCGAGCCCCACGCGCAAGCCCGTGCGTCCGTCGAACTCCTCCAGCTCGAACTCGACGTCGCTCTTGTTGACGTCGGGCGGCAGGATCGCGAGGCCGGAACGCCGTGCTTCCTCGACGTACGCGCGTGTGTCGTAGTAGCCCGTCTGGCTGTTCAGGAACGAGACCAGGTACTCGGCCGGCCAGTGCGTCTTCAGGTAGACCGCGCGATAGGCGATGCGCCCGTAGGTGACCGCGTGCGCCTTGCAGAAGCCGAAGGAGGCGAAGCGCGCGATGTTCTCCCAGACGCGTTGGATGCCGTCGTCGGCAACGCCGCGCGCGCGCGCGCCTTCACGGAAGCGCCGCTCGAGGCGCACGAGGTCGTCGCCGCGGCGTTTGGCGAGCGCGCGCCGCAACGCGTCGGCCTCGCCGAGGCTCATGCCTGCCAGCACGGCGGCGACTTGCATCACGTCCTCCTGATAGAGCAGCACGCCCTGCGTCTCGGCCAGCGTCTCCGCCAAGAGGGGATGCGGCGGCTCGGGTACCTCCTCGCCGCGAAAGCGCCGGATGTAGGCGTCCTTGATCCCGGCGCCGGCGGGGCCGGGGCGGATCAGCGCGACGGCTTGGATCACGTCGTCCATCGTCCGCGCCGCGGTCTGCTGCAAGAGGTTCCGCATGCCCGGCGACTCGACCTGGAAGCACCCCAAGGTGCGTCCCTCGGCCAGGGTGCGCGCCGTCTCGGGATCGTCCTCGGGCACGGCGTCGAGATCGACGTCGATGCCGCGCTGGGCCAAGCGCTCCCGGCACTCGGCGAGGATCGTGAGCGCGCGGTTCCCGAGCAGGTCCATCTTGACCAGGCCCAAGGCCTCGACGCCGTCCTTGTCGAGCTGACTGATGACGACACCCTTCGTCGCGCGTTGGCACGACACGACGTCGGTGATCGCGCCGGGCGCGACGACCACGCCGCCCGGGTGCAGCCCGAGGTGTCGCGGCGCGTCGATCAAGGCCGCCGCCGCATCGAGGACGTGCCGCATGCGCGCGTCGCCGAAGGGGAAGTCACGGCACTCGGGCGTCGAGGCGAGGCTGATCGCGATCGGGTTCGTGCGCAGTTCCGCGGGCAAAGCGCGCCGCGGCTGCGAGGGTGCCTCGGCTTCCTCCGCCTCGTCGTCCCGCTCGTGCAGCTCCTCGATGCCGGTCGCCTCCGAGCCCGCGTTCGACATCATGCGCGGCAAGCGGCGCGACCAGCGGTTGACCTCGACCGGCGGCACTCCCGCCGCCAGCGCCGCTTCGCGGAACGCCGCGCGCAAACCGAAGCGGTTCAACGTCGCGATCATCGCCGTGCGCTCGGCGCCGAAGGCTTCCCAGACGTGCGCCAGCACCTCGTCGCGCCGTCGCCAACAAAAGTCCAAGTCGATGTCGGGCCGATCGGCGCGCGTCGGATTGAGGAAGCGCTCGAACGGCAGGCGATAGCGCAAGGGATCGGCGTCCGTCAGCCCGAGCGAGTACGCCACCAGACTGTCCGCGGCCGAGCCGCGTCCGACGCACGGAATGCGCTTCGCGCGCGCGAACTCCGCGATGCGATGGACGAGCAGGAAGTAGGGCGCGAAGCCCAAGTCCTCGATCGCGGACAGCTCGCGGTCGAGCCGTTGCAGCACCTCGGGCCGCAGCGTCGGGTAGCGCTTCTGCGCGCCGGTCAGCGCCAGTTGGCACAGCCGCGAGTACGCCGTTTCGTGCGCCTCGAGCTCGATGGCGGGGAACAACACGCCGCCGGTCTCGGGAACGAAGCGGCAGCGCTCGGCGAGGAGCTGCGTGCGTTCGCAAGCGCCGACGCGCCCCGGCGTCGGCGCGCCGAAGTCGCCGGGCTGATCCTCCGTGTCGGCGAAGGCTCGCTCCAACTCGGCGGGGCTCATCAGCCAGGCGGGATCCTCGGCGACCCACGCCGGCTCGACCTGCTTCGAGAGCGCGTTGTGCTTGATCGCGACGCGCACCCGATGGTGTCGCGCGCCTGCGGCAACGGCGTAGTGGACGTCGGGCACGGCCAGCGTCGCGAGTCCGAACACGCGCGCCGACTCCACCAGCGCGCGCACGCTGGCGGCGCGCGCGGGCGGCGGGCACTTCGGATCCTCGAGCGGCGGGGGCACCGGCTCTTCCTCCCCCGGACGCACCGTTTTCGATGCTCGCTTCGAGAGCCCCGCCGGCGACAACGCGACGAACAGCCGTCCTGCGGGCAGCCGCCGCGCCAGCGCGAACACGAGGCGCGGGTGATCGACCACGAGGAAGAGTCCCTCGTGGAAGCGCACAGAGGCTTCGATCGGGTCGTAGTGCTGGGGGCCGTCGTGCTGGGGCCCCTGGAGCCGCGCGCCCGGCGAGCCCGGATCGTCGCCCAACCGGCGCGCCGAGATCCAACGACACAGGTTCCGATAGCCCGCCGCGCTCTCGACCAACGCCACGATGCGCCCCGGCCGCCCGGCAGGATCCGACAGCTCCGCCCCGACGATCGGCCGCACGCCGACCGCTTCCGCCGCCGACAAGAACTCCGTCAACCCGCTGAGCGTGTCGACATCGGTCAACGCCAACGCCTCGCACCCCACCTCCCGCGCCCGCCGCAAGAGCGCCACGGGCTCGTCAACGCCGGTGAGGAGGGAGTGCCAACCGTGGCAACGAAGAGGGACATACATGCGGAATGACCTGTTCGATCCCGGCTCGGCACCCTAACAAAGGCCGAACGAGAGCGCCAGCGATCCTTCCGCGCCAATTCGCGTGCCGCGAGGAAGCAAGAGCCGAGCCGAGGGGTCTCGCGCCCCGTCCCTAAGCGGTCAAAGCTCGTACCGGCGGCCCAGTTCGGGCACCACGGCGGTGTGGCCGCGAGTTCCGAGTTCTTGCGCGAAGGCGCGGGCGGGCTCGGGTTCGCCGTGGTTGACGAAGGTGCGGCGGGTGGGGACGACGTCGCCGATCCAGCGTAGGAGTTCGGTGCGGTCGGCGTGGGCGGAGAGGCCGGTGAGGCGCTCGATGTGGGCTTTGACGGGGATGTCCTGGCCGTGGATGCGCAGGAACTTGGCGCCCTCTTCGAGGCGGCGGCCGCGGGTTTCCTCGGCTTGGAAGCCGCCCAGGACGAGCGTCGTGCGCGAGTCGCCCAGGCGCTGCTTCAGGTGGTGCAGGATCCGGCCGCCGGTCAGCATGCCGCTGGAGGCGACGATCACGCGCGGGCCCTCGAGCGAGTTCAAGGCCTTCGACTCGTCCGAGGTGCGATGCAGGTACACGTTGTCGCCGTAGACGGGACCCGTGCCGCGGCGCAGCGCGAGTTCCTCGAGGCCACTCTCCTCGGGGTGGCGCTCGTAGATGCGCGTCGCCTCGACCGCCATCGGGCTGTCGAGGTGGATCGGCATCTCGAGGTCGCGGTGCTCGAGCATCGTGCGGTTCAAGAGGTAGAGCAGTTGCTGCGAGCGCCCGACCGCGAAGGCGGGGAAGAGGACGACGCCGCCCTCGGTGACGGCGCGCCGCAAGATGTGCTCGAAGACGACTTCTTCGGGGCTGTGCGAATGTTCACGATCGCCGTAGGTGCTTTCGACGACGAGCGCGTCGCACGCCCGGAGGCTTTCGGGGTCGGGCACGAGTGGCGCGTCGTAACGCCCGACGTCGCCCGAGAAGAAGACGCGCCGCTGCTCGTCGGCGAGGGTGGCCTCGAGCTCGAGGTGCCCCGACCCCAGGATGTGACCCGCTTGGTGCAGCCGCACGCGCAGCCCGTCGTGGAGCTCGAACCACTCGTCGTACTCGACGTTGACCAGGCGCTTGATCGCCAGCTCGGCGTCCTCGCGCGTGTAGAGCGGCAGCGCCGGGTGGTGCTTCGAAAAGCCCTTGCGGTTGGCGTAGTCGGCGTCCTCCTCCTGGATCTTCGCGCTGTCGCGCAGGATCAACTCCGTCAGCTCGATCGAAGCGCGCGTGGCGAAGACGGGCCCGTCGTAGCCGTTGCGCACCAGGCGCGGCAGCCAGCCCGTGTGATCGAGGTGCGCGTGCGTCAGCACGACGGCGTCGACGGAGCGCGGCTCGATGTCGGGGCGCTTCCAGTTGCGTTGACGCAGCGCCTTCGGGCCCTGGAAGAGACCGCAGTCGACGAGCACGCGCGCGCCGACCGTGTCGACCTCGGTGCAAGAACCCGTGACCATGCCGGCCGCGCCGTGAAAGGTGAGTGAGAGCATGCGGGCATCGTACTTTCGAACCGAGCGCGCCTTTCGCCTATCCTTCCCGCGATGAGTTCCACTCGGAAGGACAGATCCTCTCAGAAGAGCTGGGCCGCGCGCTTAGCCGTGCTGGTGGTGGCGTCGTTCGGTGCCATCGTGGCGCTCGAAGCGACGATTCGGGCGGTGGACCTCTGGGGCGTCAGCTACTTCACGGACGTCACGCGCTACTTCAACGAGGCGATCGTCGTGCCGCCCGAAGCCGGGCACGCAGAGGGGCACCTCTTCGAGCATGCGCCTGGGCGCCGCATCGAGTTCGAGACGTTCCGCTGGCGCACCGACGAGCGGGGTTTGCGGATTCCGTTCGCGGAAGTGACGCCCGAGCCCGCCGAGACGACGATCTTGTTCCTGGGCGACTCGGTCACGTTGGCCTGGGGCGTCGACGCGCGCGCTGCGTGGATCGAGCGGGTGGAGCGGACGCTCGATGTCGAGCGGCCCGGCGGCGTCGAGTGCTTGAACGCCGGTCATTTGCGCTACGACACGGCGCAGGCGGCGGGCTACCTCGCGGCGAAGGGCGACGCACTCGAGCCGGATCTCGTGGTCCTGACGTTCGTCACCAACGACCTCGAGGATTCGTGGGAGATCTATCGAGAGGTCGCAGCGCTGCTCGCCGCGCCGCCGCCTTCTGGGCTCGATGCGTGGCGCGGCCGAGCGCGCGAGTGGACGCGCGGCTTGCGCAACGCGGCGAGCGTCGTCGAGCAGAAACGGAAGGACGCGCGCATCGAACCCGTGGCGGACGCGACGGTGCTCCCGGGCTACGCCGACGATTGGGCGCGCTGCGAAGCGGCGCTCGAACGTTTGCTGGCGGGCGTCGACGCGCTGGGAGCGAAGTTGGTCGTGCTCGATCACAGCCAGCCCGCGGTGCCCGATCTCGTCGACTGGTGCAACGCGCACGGCGTGCCTTGCACGGACTTCCGCTTCACGGACGAGGAGTGGACGCGCGGCATCACGAACTCGGTCGCCGACAAGCACGCGAACGCGCTCGGGAACGAGCTGTTGGCGGCGAAGGCGCTACCGGTCTTGCGCGCCGTGCTGTGACCGTCGCGCTATTGGTTGAGCGACGGCGTGCGCAGCCGGAAGCCGTCGGGGCCGAGAGGGTGGCTGGCCGCGAGCGGGGCGCTGGAACCCCGTAGCACGCGACCGAAGCCCAGGCGCGCGCGCAAGTCGTCGAGCGCGTGATCTAGCTTGCGGTGACGATCGAGGTCGAGTGTGCGCTCGGCGCTCAGTTCCCCGCTCAGTTCCCCGCTCGGTTCACCGAACAGCCGCCCCTGCCAACCGACCGCCGAACGCAGGTCGCGCAGCACCAGCCCGATGTGTTTGACGAGCGCGCGGCGGCGGGGGAGTTCGCGCAACAGCACGCGGGCGACGGCGAACAGCTCGAGCGTGGCGTCGCTGGGCTCGTCGAGCGTGCGGCGGCGCGCCAGGGTGCGGTTGACGCGCGGGCCCGGCTCGATTCGCGGACGCGTGTCGACGTAGCGCAGCTTGACCTCGACCACGCGCGCCACGCAGCCGAGCGCGCGCAGCCGCGCGGCGGCGCGTTCGACGAGGTAGGAGAGCATCGCCTCGACGATCTCGGGGCGCCCTTCCTCGGGCTCGAAGGTCGTCTCGCGCGAGAGCGAGCGCGGCGGCTTCTCGATCAGTCGATCCTGGTCGTCGAGCGCGTGCGTCGGCACGACCTGTGAGTCGTCGCGTCCGTGCGCGCGCTCGAACAGCACCAGGCCATCGCGTCCGAAGCTGGCGAAGAGCAGCTCGCGCGGGACGAGCGCCAGCTCGCCGACGGTGCGAATCTGGAAGCGCGCGAGGTGCGCGCCGATCGCGTGACCGACGCCGGGCAGGGCTTCGACCGGCAGATGGTGCAGGAAGGCTGCGGCGTGGCCGGGCAGCAGCTCGGCGATGCCGCCGGGTTTGCCCAACTTGCCGGCGAGGCGCGCCAGCAGCCGGTTCTCGCCGATGCCGATCGTGACGGGCAGACCCGTCGCGTCCCAGAGCGAGCCACGCAGGCGCTCGGCCGCGTCGAATGCGGCGCCGTGCAGGCGCAGCGTGCCGGTGAGATCGACGTAGAAGTCGTCGATCGACGAGACCTCGACGATCGGCGAGACGGTCAAGAGCACGCGCACGAACTCGCCGCGCAGTCGGTTCGCGGCTTGGGCGTCGCCGTCGCGAAAGACCGCGTCGGGCAGTCGGCGCGCGGCTTCAAAGAGATGCATGCCGGGGCGCACGCCGCGGTAGCGCGCCTCGTACGAGCACGACATCACGAGGTTGCGCGAGGTGGGCGCTCCGCCGACGACGACGGGACGTCCGCGCAGCTCGGGATGGAGCGCTTGCTCGACCGAGGCGAGGAACGCGTCGACGTCGAGGTGCAGGAGACGTCGCGTGCCGGCGGGAAGCCGCGCGTCGCGGGAAGGGGACGGGGTGGACATGCCGTCGGAACCCTAACAAAAGGCGAACCGCGTCGAGCTGCCGGCCCCAAGGCTTACACGGGGCGCGCGAAACAGACCCCGGGTTCCCGTATCCCCGCGCCTTCCGGTGGGCGAGGATCGCGCCTCGATGCACCTCGTCCTGCTCCATCCCGAGATTCCGCACAACACGGGCTGCGCGGCGCGCCTCGCCGCCGCCCTCGGCTTGCCGCTGCACCTCGTCGAGCCGCTGGGTTTCGTCCTCGAGGATCGCTATTTGAAGCGCGCGGGGCTCGACTACTGGCCGCTGGTCGACCTGACCGTGCACGCGGACGTCGCGGCGCTCCGCCGACACCTCGACGCCGAGGGCGAGCGCCCGTTCGACGCGCGCGTGCGGCCGTTCTCCGCGCGCGGCGGCACGTCGCTCTTCGAGGTCGCGTTCGAGCCAGAAGACGTCCTGGTCTTCGGGCGCGAGTCGACGGGGCTGCCCGACGACTTCCTCGCCGAGCACCAGGAGCGCGCCGTCTACGTCCCGATTCGCCCCGGCGTGCGTTCGCTCAATCTCGCCAACGTCGTCTGCCTCGGTGCGTACACCGCGCTGCACTCGGCGGGCGTTCCCTTGCCGAGCAACGACGGCGGCTACACGCCCGACGGGCGCAGCGGCGTGCAGCCCACGGACGTCGCTCGGCGGAGCAAGCCGTGAACGAGCGCAAGCCGCGCCGCGGCGATCTGCTCGAAGTCACGCTCGAGCGCCTCGACGACCGCGGCTGGACCGTCGGCACGTCGGGTCCGTACTCGGTGCGCGTGCGTGGCGGCGTCGTCGGCGATCGCGTGCGCGTCGACGTCGCGAAGCGTCGCCGCAACGCGATCGACGCGCGCATTGACGAGGTGCTCGAGGCCGGCCCGGCGCGCGTCGAACCGCGTTGCCGACACCACGCCTCGTGCGGTGGCTGCCGCTATCAGCGCACGCGCTACGCCGATCAACTCGTCGCGCTCGAACGCGGCTTCCGCGAGACGCTCGGAGGCGCGTGGGAGTGCCTGCCGATCGTCGGCGCCAAGGAGCCGTGGAACTATCGCAACAAGATGGACTTCACGTTCGGCGCGCGTCGCTGGATCGAGCCGCACGAGCCCGCCGGCATCGACGACGCGGGTCCCGCGCTCGGGCTGCACGCGCCCGGCCGGTTCGACAAGGTGCTCGACATCGACGAGTGCCACATCGCGTTCCACGGTGCGGCCGAGATCGTCAGGACGGTTCGCCGCGAGGCCAAGGAGCGCGGGCTCGAGGCCTGGAACGTGCGCACGCACGAGGGCCTCCTGCGCCACGTCGTCCTACGCGCGGGCTTTCGCACCGGCGATCGGATGCTGAACCTCGTCACGACCGAACGCGCGCCCGAGCGCATCGAACCCTTGGTCGCCGCGCTTGCCGAGCGACATCCCGAGGTGACGACGATCGTGCAGAACGTCACCGATCGGTTGTCGCTGGTCGCGTACGGCGAGGAGGAGTTCGTGCACCGCGGGCCGGGCACGATCCTAGAGCGCCTGTGTGGCCTCGAGTTCACGATCTCCGCCAACTCGTTCTTCCAGACCAATACCGAGCAGGCCGAGCGGCTGTTCACGGCGGCGCTCGACGCGGCGGGGATCGAGTCGGGCGACCTCGTCTTCGATCTCTACTGCGGTGCGGGCTCGCTGAGTCTCGCGGCGGCGCGGCGCGGCGCGCGCGTGCGCGGCTTCGAGCTGGTGCCCGAAGCGATCGCCGACGCAGAGGCGAACGCGCGCGCCAACGACGTGAGCAACGCGACGTTCGTCGCCGGCGACCTCGCCGAGACGCTCCCGGCCGCGCTCGCCGAGGGCGGCGAGGCGCCGCGCATCGCGCTCGTCGATCCGCCGCGAGCCGGTATGCACGAGCGCGTCGTGCGCGCGCTCGCCGAGCTGGCGCCCGAGCGCATCGTCTACGTGTCGTGCAACCCGAAGACCGCGGCGCGCGACGCCGCGTTGCTCGTGGGCGCGGGCTACCGGCCGCTGACGGCGGAACCCTTCGACCTGTTCCCGCACACGCCGCACCTCGAGTGCGTGCTGGTGCTCGAACGTGTAGGCTTGGGCGTCCAACCGATGGCGTCGGCTTCCACGCCGGCGACGCTCCAGTGACAGATCCTCCCGAGGTGCCCTACGTCGAGTCCGGCATGCTGCTCGCGGCTTGGCCGGACCTGCTCGATCCGAACTTCATGCATCGGGTCGTGCTGATCTGCCAGCACAGGCCCGAGGGCGCCTTCGGACTTGTCACCAATCAGAGGACCGAAGTGACGCTGGGCGATCTGTTCCCCGATCACGAGGGCTTGGCGGGCGCCGACTTCCCCGTGTTCTGCGGGGGTCCGGTGGACGCCAGTTCGCTGCACTTCGTGCACCGCGCGCCGGACGAGATCACGGGCGGGCTCCTGATCTCCGAGGGGCTCTGGTTGGGCGGCGAGCTCGATTCCTTGGCCGGGTTCGTCGGCAAGCACGGGCTCTCCGCCTACGACCGCCTGCGCGTGTTCGTGGGGTACTCGGGCTGGGGGGCGGGCCAGCTCGACCTCGAGCTGATCGCCGGCTCGTGGGTGCCGGCGCCGCCGTCGGTCGAGCGCACCTTCGCCGAGCCCGGTGAGTCGGCGTGGCGGCTGGTCGTGCGCTCGGTGGACAGCGGGGACCTCTCGCAGCAGCCCCCCGACGCCTCCTGGAATTGAGCGCGCCGCGACATACCTCGGCGAACCCTGCGTAGAGTCTCTTCTCGTATGGGAGTCCAACGGATCATGGGTTGCACGGCCAGGCTCGTGCTCGGCGGCGGCGCGTTCGTCGGCGGAGCGCTGTTGGTCCTCGTCTGGGGCATGCCGCACTCGTTCGGTCGCTCCTTGGCGACCTCGCTGGTGGAGAAGTTCAACGACACCTTCGCCGGCCGGCTCGAGCTCTGGGACTCGCACGTGCTGGACGCGTTCGGGCCGCAAGAGGTTCGGCGCTTCGAGTTGCGCGATCCCGAAGGTGCCGTCGTCGCGACGGGCGCCGCGCGAGCGAACTCGCTTCGTGGCTGGGTCGACGAAGGCGTCGAACTGCAGCTCATGTTCGATGTCGTCCACCTCGTGCGCTATTCCGCTGGCGACACCAATCTGGAGCGCGCGCTGACGTTGCGCGATCCGGGCCAGCGACGGCACCTCGACTCGATTCGATTCGGGCGCCATGGGTCGATCGTCGCGCAGCAAGGCGAGCCCGTGACACCGGCGAGCCTGTTGCGCGTCCTGTACGAGCGCGTCGAAGCCTTGGACCTGGCGGCCACGCGGCTGACGTTCGAGGATCGCAGCACCGATCCGCCGAGCGTGTTCGAAGCGGATCGAGTCGACGCGACGCTGCGCGCGCGGCCCTCGGGGCGCTCGCTGGGCGTCGCCGGCACCTTCGCGGGCGGAGCGCTCGATCTTGGCGCCGAGCTCGGGTCGTGGCGCGCGGGCGAGGCGCTGCCCGACTGGCGCGCGGTGACGCTCACACTCGACGGTGCGGCGAGCGAGCAACTGGATCCGTTGTTCGAGCGAGCGACCGGACTGCCGGGGCTCGCGACGCACGTCGGGCCGACCCTCGGCCGCCTGCGGGCGCGCTTCGACGAGGCTGACGGCACGACGATGGGATCGCTGGAGCTCGCGGGGCACGGCGTCGAAGCGGCGTGTGCGGGCGTTTGGTCGCAGGGCGTGCTGCGCAGCCAGCCCGGCGAACGTTTGCGCGTTGCGTTCGCGGACGAGAGTCGCTTGGCCGCCTGGCTGGTCCCGAAGCTGCTACCCTTCGTCGAGTCGCGCGTGGGGCAGGTCGACGGCGCACGGTCGACGCTCCTGAGCGAGGCCTTCGTCGCCGGCCCCGTCAGCGGACCGCTGGAAGCTCGGTTCACGTTGCAGCTCGGGACGCGCTCCTTCCTGCCGACGACAGCCTTTCGCGCGGTGCCCGAGTTTGCCGACCTCGAAACCTGGCGGGTCGCCGACGAGCCGGTGCGACTAACCCTCGAAGGCGACCGCATCCACTTCCAGGCGACGTGCGAGGGCGTGCTCGGGAAGAGCGCGAAGCTCGAGCGCTGGTTGGTGCACGGCTCGCGCTCCATCGATGGACGCGACCTCGACGCTGCGGTGCGTCTGACGGCGGCGCAAGCCCAGGGTGACGAGCCAACGACGATCTCCGTGCGCGTGACCGGCGAGGGCGTCGACGTCGAGCGTCGCTCCGACTGAAGTCTCGCGTCAGGGCTTGCCCGCGTCGCGTCCGAGCTTGGCGCCGACGGTCTTCGCGACGTTCTCCAGCAATTCGTGTCCGTCCCGATCGTCCTGCCAGGCTTCGGCTTCGTCGTCCCAGTCGTAGTGCCAGGCGCGCACGCCGGCCGCGTACCACATCTGTGTCGAGCCGCGCTGGCGGTTGATCACGTAGCGCGTACCGTCCGAGAACTCGAGCGTCACGACGCCGTCGCTGGTGGCGAAGTCGAGCTCATCCGGATCGAACGATTCGAGCCAGGTCGCGACTCGTTCGAGAGTTCGGTCTGCGCGTCGTTCGAAGGTCTTGACGTCCATGGTGCTCATTCGTTCCGTCGGGGCTTGGGCATGGCGCGCGCGCGCTCTTCGGCGATGCGCCGCTTCGACGCGGCGAACGCGCAGATGGGGCACAGCGCCAGGTCGTGGCGGAGCGCGGGGCAGTACTCGCGTCCGAAGAAGATGATTTGCAGGTGGCGATCGTTCCAGGTCTCGCGCGGGAAGAGTCGTTTGAGATCGCGTTCGGTCTCCTCGACGTTGCGCGCCTTGGAGAGTCCCCAGCGCGCCGCGAGTCGGTGGATGTGCGTGTCGACGGGGAACGCCGGCTCGCCGAAGGCCTGCGCCATGACGACGCTGGCGGTCTTGTGGCCGACTCCGGGCAACGCCTCGAGTTCCCCGAAGGTGGCCGGCACTCGGCCCGCGTGGCGTTCGAGCAGCAGTCGTGCCGTGGCGGACAACGCCCGGGCCTTCGACGGCGCGAGTCCGACTTCGCGGATCAACGCGCGGATCTCGTCGACCTCGAGCGCCGCCAGCGCCTCGGGAGTGCCGGCGCGGGCGAACAGCGCCGGCGTGACCTGATTCACCTTCTTGTCGGTCGTCTGCGCCGAGAGCACGACGGCGACCAGGAGTGTGAACGGATCGGTGTGGTCGAGCGGCACCTCGATCGACGGGTACAGCTCGTCGAGGATGCGGCCGATCCGCTCGGCTTTCTCGAGACGCTTCACGGCGGGCAGGATACCGTGTCGTGAGCCATGCAAGACCAGATCGACTCCTTCCTCGAACGTGGACCGTGGGCCGTCGTCGGCGCGTCGACCGCGCGCTCGAAGTACGGCAACAAGGTCTTTCGCCGCTACTTGCGAGCGGGAAAGGCGCCCGTCTACCCCGTCCATCGCAGCGCGACCGAGATCGAGGGCCACACCGCCTATCGGTCGCTGAGCGAGCTGCCCGAGGTTCCGCGCGCGATCTCGATCATCACGCCGCCGGCGGTGACCGAAGGGATCGTCGACGAAGCGATCGCGCTCGGCGTCGAGGCGCTCTGGATGCAGCCGGGTGCCGAGAGCGCCGCTGCGATCGAGCGCGCCGAAGCCGCGGGGCTCTCGGTGATCGCGAACGGACCCTGCTTGTTGGTCGAGATGGCGGGCCGCGAGTAGCACGCGCTCGGGTCCGCTCCTAGAATGCCGCCGTGACCTCCGGCCGTCGTCGAAAGCTCGTCCTGGCGCTCTTGCTGGGGGTCTCGCTGGCCGTCATCGCCGCCGAGATCGCGGCGCGCACGCTGTTCGGCACGCCCTGGCCCGAGCGGCTGCCGATCCTGCGCGTCGAGGCCGACCCCGAGCGCGGCTGGCGCATGGTGCCGAACGAAGGGCACTACACGTACGACCGCTGGGTCAGCGTCAACGAACTCGGGCTGCGCGGCCCCGACCCAGCTCCGAAGTCGCCGGAGGTCGTGCGCGTGCTCGCGCTGGGCGACAGTCTCGTCTACGGGCAAGGCGTTGGAGACGCGGAGACGATGCCCGTCTACCTGGAGGACGAACTCAACGCGCGCGACGAACACGGTCGCCGCTGGGAAGTCTTGAACGCGGGACATCGCGCCTACGACACGCGGCAGGAGCTTGCGCTCCTCGAGCAACTCGGTCCCGTGCTCGCGCCGGACGTGGTCGTGCTCTTTTGGTTCCACAACGACCTCTTCGGCCGCGACATCGAGAGTACGTACGAGAGCCTGCGCGCCTCGGGGCCCATCGCTTTCGACACGGGCGATCGGTTCGAAGGCTTCGACCGGCTGCGCTGGCGCGGGCGACAGCTCGTCAGGCGCAGCGCTCTCGTGATGTGGCTCTACGATCTGTGGCTCAACCCGGACGCGAAGCACGAGGTCGATCCGAACGGACTCGAACCGCGCTTCGCGACGATGGGTGAGCAGCTCGAGCGCTTCTTGGAGCTCGAGCGCGAGGGCGGCTTCCAGCTCCTCTTCGGGGTCGTGCCCTTCGGGCCCGCGCTGTCCGCAGCGAGCGACGGCCAGGACGCGCACTGGGGTCAAGCGCTCGAACAGCGCGCGCTTCGGTTGGCCCGCGACAAGGGCATCCCCGCCGCGCTGCTGGACCAGGACGTGCGCGCGCTGATGGCCGAGACGGGGCGGCCGCCGATCATCCCGTTCGACGGTCACTACCTGCCAGAGGGCAACCGAGCGCTGGCGCGGTCGGCGGCGAGCTTCGTGCTGGGCGTGCTCTAAGACCCTACGAGCGTGATGCTCAGCGGTCGTGACGCGTCGGCCAGGCGCGACCGCGCACGAACCAACCGACGGCGGCGCGCAGTTCCCGGAGCGTCCCCGGGCTGACGAAGCTCGCCTCGGGCGTGTCGATGCGCGCCAAGGCGGCGTCCCACACGTGGGCGCGCGCCGCGAGCGACGTCAGCGCGCCGCGCCGCACCTCGTCCCGCATGCGCTCGTCGCTCGCGAGTTGCTCGAGCGCCTGCCGCATCCAGGCACCGTGCTCGACGTCCTGCTCGGTGTGCAGATCGAAGTAGAGGCGTTGCTCAGCGCTGAAGCCCGACGCCTCGAGCCCGGGAATGATGCGAGCGAACAGGCTGGGAATCGCCCATTCGTGTCCTGGCCCCAGCGCTCCGAGCCCCACGACGAAGGCTTCGTCGCGGACGAGCGCCAGGTGCGTGCCGACGAAGTCCCAGACCTCGGCGGCGAGCGGTGTGTGCTCGAGTTCACCGACTCCGACGCGGGCCAGCCACTCGCGGTACAGGACGGCGTGATCCTTGCCGTGCGAACCCTCGCCGTACTCGTCGACGAGCACCTTCGCCAGCCACAGCTTCTGCGTCGAGTCCGGCGCGTTCACGAGCAGCAGCTCCATGTACGTCGTGAAGCAGCCGACGAGCGCGTGGTGCTGCCGCCCGAACGCGGCCCAGGCCTCGGGCGCGGCTCCGGCGCCGAGCCGGGTCAAGAGCGGGTGGTCGAGCGCGGGATGCGCCAAAACCTCGGCCTCGAGGGCGGCGAGCCAATTCGAGGTGGGGGCGTCGAGCAACGTGGACATGCGAAGAAAGTCGAGCGCGAGGGTTCGGTTCGGGTCGGGTGGGGACGAAGACGTAGGATAGGCCAGCCCCTTTGCGGGCCGCACACCGACCCCCATGAATCACGAACCGATGCAGGTCCTGTTGGCCTCGCCGCGCGGCTTCTGCGCCGGCGTGGATCGTGCGATCGAGATCGTCGAGCGCGCGCTCGAGCTGTACGGCGCACCCGTCTACGTGCTGCACGAGATCGTGCACAACCGCCACGTGCTCGACCGGCTGTCCGGGCTCGGCGTGCGCTTCGTGGACACGCTGGACGAGATCCCGACGGGCGCGGTGACGATCTTCAGCGCGCACGGCGTGGCCGCAGAGGTCGAGCGCCAGGGCGCCGCGCGCCAATTGCGCGTGATCGATGCCACCTGCCCGCTCGTCACCAAGGTTCACAAGCAGGCGCAGCGCGCCGAGCGCACCGGGCATCAGGTCGTGCTGGTGGGACACGCGGGCCATGTCGAAGTGGAGGGCACGCGCGGGCGCGTGGCGAGCGACGTCCCCGTGGTCGGCACCGTCGCCGACGTCGCGGCGCTCGAGGTGGCGGACCCCGATCGGCTCAGCTACGTGACGCAGACCACGCTCAGCGTCGATGACACGCGGGACGTGATCGCAGCGCTCAAGGCGCGCTTCCCGAAGATCGAGGGGCCGGCCCTCGAGGACATCTGCTACGCGACGCAGAACCGGCAGAACGCGGTCAAGGAGATGGCCGGCGAGATCGACCTGTTGCTCGTCGTCGGTTCGCAGAACAGCTCGAACTCGAATCGACTACGCGAGCTGGGCGAGCGTTCGGGCGTGGCGTCGTACCTGATCGACTTCGCGCGCGATCTCGATCCCGACTGGTTCCGTCCGGGCCTGCGCATCGGTTTGACGGCTGGTGCTTCGGCGCCCGAGGAGCTGGTCGAGGCCGTCGTCGCGCGCCTTCGCGAGCTGGGCGTCGACGACGTGCGCACGTTGGACGGCGAGCCGGAAGAGGTCGTCTTCCATCTGCCCAAGGAACTGCGTCCAGGCGTCGTCGAACGCGCCTGAGGGTCGTGGCGGACTCGACGCACGACCACCCGTCGGCCGAGCGCGCTGCGTGGTACGCAGAGGGGCTCGCGTTCGAGTGCTCGCGCTGCGGCAACTGCTGCACCGGCGAGCCCGGCAGCGTGCGCGTCAGCGAGGCGGAAGCCCGCGCGCTGGCGGCGTCCGAGGGGTTGACGCTGGCCCAGTTCGACGCGCTCCGCACCCGTCCGGAGTCCAGCCGCCCCATGTCGCGCAGCCCGCAGCGCTTCCTGCGCGAGCGCGAGGACGGCGCCTGCATCTACTGGGACGCGGGCCGGGGCTGCACCGTCTATGCGCTGCGTCCGCGCCAGTGCCGGACGTTCCCCTTCTGGCGGGGCATCGTCGCCTCTCCCGCGCACTGGGCGCGCGCCGCCGAAGCCTGTCCGGGCATCGGTCAGGGCGCGCGCCACTCGAGCGACGATATCCAAGCAGCGCTCGCGAACGACGGGACGTCGGGGTGGATTCCACCGCTCGACGATCTCCGCCAGGAGTGAGCGCCAGCCGGGCCTAGCCCGGTTCCCTCACCACGATTCGATCGGATTCGTCGTAGATCGTTGTC
>JBBDIB010000007.1:0-52076 GCA_040880665.1 Planctomycetota bacterium | reverse complement strand
GGGGCGGATTGCCCGCGCCGAGTTCCGGCACCGCGCGCGCCACCGCGGCCACGCAACCGAGCAGCACGGCCGGCGCGACCAAGAGCGGCCGCCCGCCGAGCAAGCCCAGGGCGAGCAGCGCGGCGGCGACCAACACGCTCGCGCTGATCGCGAGCCCGAACCGCCGCTCCATCCGCGTCAAGGCGAGACGACCCAATGGATGGAACGCGAGGCTGGCCGCCGCGAAGCTGCGCGCGAACCAGGTGCCCGCTGCGAACAGCAGGTACGCTGCGACGAACACGATCGCGGCGATTTGCACGGGCAAGACGGCGCTCGTCGTGAACTGCACGCCGACGCTGTAGAGCAGCCAACCGCCGATCAGGATGGCGAATTGCTTGCGTCCCTCGAACGCGCCGATCCAGAGGAAGAAGCGCAGGATCGGGCGGTACAACCAGTGGCGCGCTTGTAGCGCCTCGCGGATCCCGAGTCGCGCCGGTTCGCAGTTCGGATCCAACGCGAGGGCTTCGCGAAAGTGTCGCTGGGCGCCCGCGTAGTCGCCGCGGTGCAGCAGCGTCCAGCCCTGATTGCTGTGCGTCCAGGCGTCGTTCGGCGTGCGCCCGAGTTGCTGGCCGAGCACGCGGCTCGCCTGCTCGGCGCGCCCGAGGCCGCGGAGCGCGATCGCGCGCAGATTCACGCTTTCGCCGTGCTCGGGATCGAGCGCGAGCCCCTCGTCGGCCGCTTCCAAAGCAAGGTTCCACTGCTTCTGCCCCACGTGCCCCACGGCGACCAGCGCGTGGTTGTCGGGGTCGGCCGGGTCCAGCCCGACGGCGGTCAGCGCCGCCGCCAAGGCCTCGCCGCGCCGCCTGGAGGCGCCCGTCAGAACGCGCGCCAGCGCCGCGTGGCAAGCGGCTTCGTCCGGCGCCAGGACGATCGCGCGACGGGCGTGCTCCTCCGCCGCGTCGTGCTCGTTCGCAGCAGAGTGCGCGTAGGCCAGCAGGAGGTGCACCTCGGCATCGCCCGGTCGCTCGGTCGCGACACGCAACAACAGCCGCCGCGCTTCTTCCGGCCGCGCTTGCTGTAGCAACACTCGAGCGCGGGCTAGATCCGAATCGAACATGACGAGGCGAGGGTACGGCGTCGAGCCCGGCGGAGCGGGCCCGGAAGCGGATTGTCCCCGGACGCGCCGTTGAAAGGGCGCGCCGGGGGATCGGCTCTCTTGGAGAGCGCGAGCGCTAGCGAACGGCCGAGCAGACCGTGTTCGTGATCAAGCGCGTGACGACGTACGGATCACAGTTCGCATTCGGGCGGCGATCTTCGATGTAGCCCTTCTGATCGCGGTGCACCTGCCAGGGGATTCGCACCGACGCGCCGCGATCGGAAACGCCGTAGGAGAACGTGTCCCAGCGCTGCGTCTCGTGGTGACCCGTCAGTCGATCGGCGATGCCGTGCCCGTAGTTCTCGACGTGCTCGAGCGCGTTCTCGCCCAGCGCCACGCAGGCCGCGACGCAGGCCTCGTAGTTCTCGCGCATGGCCTTGGTCGAGAAGTTCGAGTGACAGCCGGCGCCGTTCCAGTCGCCCTTCGCCGGCTTCGGCTCCAAGGTCGCGTCGCAGTGGAAGTCCTCGGCGATGCGGTAGAGCAGCCAACGCGCGAGCACCAGGTGGTCGGCCGCCTCGACGGTGCCGAGCGGGCCGACCTGAAACTCCCACTGACCGGGCATGACCTCGGCGTTGATGCCGGACACGAGCAAACCGGCGGCGAGGCACGCGTCGAGGTGCGTCTCGACGATCTCGCGACCGAAGATCTGGCTGCCGCCGACGCCGCAGTAGTACGGACCCTGGGGCGCCGGGTAGCCGCGCGAGGGAAAGCCCAGCGGCGAGCCGGACTCGTTCATGAACGTGTACTCCTGCTCGAGGCCGAACAGACAACCGTGCGCTTGGAACCGGTCGGCCACCTCGCGACAGAGCGCACGCGTGTTGGTCGGGTGCGCGTTGCCTTCGGTGTCGAAGACCTCGCACAGCACGAGCTTGTTCTCGCCGCCCCGAATCGGATCGGGAACGACGAGCACCGGATCGAGGACGCAGTCCGACTGGCGTCCCGGTGCTTGGTTCGTCGACGAGCCGTCGAAGCCCCACTGGGGCGGCGCCTCTCCGTGCTCGAGGATCTTGGTCTTGGAACGCATCAGCGCCGTCGGCTTGGTGCCGTCGAGCCAGATGTACTCGGCCTTGTAGTGCTTCATGGAGTGGTGGCGCGGCAAGGCCGTCGCCATTGCGCGACAGGATCACAACCGCTCCCTCCGGATCCAACCGGAATACGGCGGGTTCTATCGGCCGGACGATGGATTCCTCGAAAGGGCGGCCGCGGTCAGCCGCCCAGGGTCACGTCCAGCGCGTTGGTCAGCTCGATCACGGGGCCCGGGGACAGCGCGCCGCCCTGGGTCACCAGGGCGAACCCGATCAGCGCGGGGTCGGCCGGCACCGGGATCGCGAAGGGAGCGCCGGGGACGGCGAAGAAGATCAGGTCGCTCGTCGGGACGTTGACGAGCAGCGTGCCGAGGACGGAGGGCAGCTCGATCGCGATGCCGTCGGGCTGCACCAGGGCGAAGTGTGCGAACGCACCAGCGGCGAAGGGCGCCACGATGGGATCCCAGACGGCGCCGACGACGGGGCCGCCCGACAGGCCGCCGGAGTAGACCAGCGGGTTCGGCGGCGTTCCGTTGCGAACGGTTTCGGTGGGCGGCACGAAGTCCGTCGGCGTGGCGGCGATCGGGGTGCTGGGGCTCGACGCGTTGCTCGAGGTGTCGACCGCGACCACGATGTAGAAGTACGTCGAGTCGTTGACGACGGTCGTATCGTCGAAGGCCGGCATCACCGGCGTGCCGACGTTCGTGTAGGGCCCGAAGAAGCTCGGCGCGCGCGAGACGATGTAGCTCGCGACGTCGCCCTCGGGGTTCGCGTTCCATGTCAACGCGACGATGCCGTCGCCCGGCGTCGCGGCGACTCCGGTCGGCGTGGAGGGCGGCGACTGATCCTGCGGCGTCGCGGCGGCTTCGGCCGAATCGGGGCTCTCGAGCCCGTTCGCGCTCACGGCGCGCACGACGTAGTGATACGTCGTGCCGTTCGTGAGTCCGAGGTCGACGAAGCTGTTCGAACCGACCGCGGGGTCGATGGTCGCATAGGGCCCGCCGCTCGTCGTCGAGCGCAGCACGCGGTAGGCGCTGGCCTCGGCGACGGCGTTCCAGTTCAAGAGCACGCTGGCTTCGAGCCCCGTCGCGACGAGGCCGTCCGGCGCGGGCGGCGGAGGCGCACAGCCTCCATCGAACGTCTGCCCGCCGTTGAGCGCGCCGGGCGTCGCCGCGGCGCTGGCGCTCCACGTGAAGTCCGCGCGCTCCGATCCCGTCCCCGTCAGTTGCAGCGACGTTCCGACCGCGGTGCTGGAGTTCTCCTCGACGACGATGTCGACCGAGGTCATGCCCGCGGCCGGCCCGTCGACCGCCGTGAAGCTGCCCTCGTACGACAGGAACTCGACCGTGACGCCGGCCTCGTCGACGAGCGCGATTCCATCGGGAGCGCCGTTCTGCAGGTTCGCGAAGGGAAACGACATGGCACCGCGGCAGCCGCCGAGGTCGGGCAACGTGCCCGCCAAGTTCAGCGTCTGGTACGCCGTGCCGACCGAGCCGTTGTAGGCGACGAGCTGCCAACCCACGAGGCTCGCGCCCGCGGTCCCGGCGACCTCGACGGCTTCGTCGACGTCCGTACCCGCGTTGTCGTAGTGCAGCTCGTTGATCCAGGCCGTGCCGCCGCCGCCGGGGTTGCCGCCGTTGCAGACGCCCGCCCACAGGCAGTCGACCCACTCGGGATGATCGACGAACGGGTTGCGGTTGCCTTGGAACCCGAAGACCGTGTCGTTGCGCGCAGCTTCGAGCGCGTCGACCGGATCCGCCGCGTGCCACGCGAGCAGCGTCGCGAGTCGCCCCATGTACGCCGTGCTCAGGTTCGAACCGGTGTTCGACGACGCGATCAGTCCCTCGTCGTCGGTCACGACCAGGTTCGGTTCGGCCGCACCCGTGAGTCCGTGCGTGCCGCCCTCGTAGCGCACGTCGAGGTAGAGGAGCGCACGCGCCACGTCACCCTTGCGCGAGCTCCAGGTCTCCCACGTCCCCAGCCCGCCGCCGTTCGCCCAGTTCGAGTTGCCCGGGTAGACGCCGCTGCCCCCGCCCATGCCGGCGTTGAAGAGCGTCGGCTCCTCCGAGCAACTCGCGCTGCACGTCCCGAAAAGCAGATTGCCGCGCGCCCCGTTGTAGTCGATGTTCGAGAGGTAGAGCTGGTGGCAGTCGTTGTGCGGATAGTTCGAGCCGCCCTCGTCGGGGAAGCCGTACGACTTCGGCCAGGTGTGCTCGCGGTTGTAGTCCGTGTTCCCGCCGCCGTGCTTGGCGTAGCTCGCGTTGCGATAGACGTCGAGGATGCGTGTCGCGTTGCCCGGATCCTCGTCCGCGGCTTCCAGGACGTTCCACGTATCCGTCGAACCGGCGGTGTACGGGAACCACTGGTGGTCGTCGATGACGGCGTGCAGCGTGACTCGCAGCGTGACGGCAGAGCTCGTGTCGACGGACGCGTAGTAGCCGGCCGGCGCTTGAGCGAGCGCGAGCGGGCCGACGAACAGCGCGGCGAGGAGCGCGAACGGGCGAAAGAGCTTCATGGAGAGGAGTGAGGATCCGCGGGGTGCCACCACGAGCCTACCAGCGAATCGCCGATCCGCGCGGGACGGTGTCCGTGTCCAGACGGCATCTCGCCCGGTATCCTCGGCCCATGTCGAATGCCCCCCCTCGCTTCGTCGCCGCCCCCGACCTCCGCCGGCTGGAGGACGACCTCCTTCGGGCCGTCGACCGCGAGGACGAGCGTGTGGCCGAGGATCCCGCGCGCCTGGCCCGCGCTGCCTGGATCGTCGTGCCTTCGCGCAGCCTCCTCCTGCACCTCCAGCGCAGACTCGCCGGTCGGACGCGCCTCGGCTGGCGCCTCGTGACGCTGCCGGAACTCGCGCGCCAGGTCCTCAAACGCCACGGGGAAGCGCTTTCTCCCGGCGATCTGGCGCTGGAGGTCGCGGTCCGCCGCGCGGCGCGAGCGCACGCGGCGTTGACGCCGGTCGCTCGCACCGAGGCCGGCCTCGACGCCATCGCAGCCACCGTGCGCGACCTGCTCGATGCTGGGCTCGACGCGCACGAGCGCGAGAGCTGGTCCGAGGCCCTGGGCGACGAACCGCGCGTCGAAGCCTTGATCGACGTCGCGCTCCTAGCGCGCGAGGACTTGGGAGCGCGCGGCCGGCTCGAGCGCGGGGCCGTCCTGCGCCGCGCGGCGGACGTGCTCGACGACGGAGCGGTGACGCTCGACGCGCGCGCGCTCTTCATCCATGGCTTCGCCGACGTGACGTACGGCGCGGGCCGCTTGATCGGCGCGCTGGCACGCGACGAGAACGCTCGCGTGTGGCTCGAGCTGCCGGACGGAGAGAACCACTTCGTCGAACGCATGCGCGACCTGCTCGCCAGCTCGTTCGGTGCGCCCGTCGCGGTCGCTGACGAAGAACACGCGACGACGCTCGACCACCTCGCCGGTCGCGATCGCGTCGACGTGTGCGAGCGCGTGGCCCGCGGCGCACACGACGCGATCGCCGGCGGCATGCCGCCCGAGGACATCGCCATCGTCGTGCGCGAGCCGGCCCCGCCCGCGCTGGGCTTCGCGTTGCGCCGGCAAGGCGTGCCGTTCTCCAGCGTCGGAGCCACGCGCGGCGCGACGGGTGAGGCGCGTAGGATCGAAGCCCTCTTGACCCTTTTGGCAGAGGGCGGCCGCACGACGCTCGAGCGCTTCGCGCTGACCGTGCCGGCGCGTCCCTCGGCGCTGCTGGCGTTCCAGATGGCCGGCGCCGCGCGCCTCGACGACCTGGCGTCGATCGACTGGACACCCCATTTGTCGCGCCGATCCGCGCACGAGGTCGCGCTGAAGCAAGCTGCGCCCGGCCAGGGCCGCTTGGCCCATCGCCGCGTCGCCGCGGAGGAACTGGACCGCGTGCGCGAGCACTGGCTCGCCCTGACGGCAGAAGCGCGCGACTTGGCGCGCATGACCCTTTGGAGCGCAGCGCGCGACGCGCTTTCGAGCTTCGCGTCCGAGCGCCTCGGATGGGACGAGACGCGCCTCCTCGACCGCGTGCTGAATGCGCTCGACCGCGAGTTCGACGACGAGGACGAACTGGAGTTCCCTGAGCTGCTGCGGCTCCTGGAACGCGCGCTGCACGACCTCGGCGCCGGCGAATTGGGCGGTGCCGGCGGCGGCGTGCAGATCCTCTCGATGACCGAAGCACGTGCGCGCACGTTCGGGCGGCTGTTCGTCGTCGGGCTCGAGCGCGGCGCCTTTCCGCGCATCGCCCCGATCGACCCCTTGATGCCGGACGAGGTCCGCGGGCGCCTGACGCCGCTCGTGCCCGAGTTCCCCGTCAAGGCGCGCAGCTACGACGAAGAGCGCTTTCAACTGGCCAGCATGCTCGGCGCCGCCCGGCATGCGACGCTGATGTGGGCCACCGACGACGGCGAAGGACGCGCGCTGGTCGCGGCGCCGCTCGTCGAACGGCTGATCGGCGAGCGCGGGGCGGACGAGCTCGAACTATCGGACGACGACGTCCGCGATCCGATCGTCGCGGCGGGACTCTCCGGTGATCGCGACGCCTGGCGGGCGGCGCTGGCGAACACGATCCCGCCCGGCGACGCCGCGCACCTCGCCGCCGTCGTAGCTGAGTTCGAGGCGCCCCCCGATCCGCCGCGGCTCGGCCCCTGGCAGGGGCTCGTGGGCGCTCAGCCGCGTCCAGCGCGGATCTTCGTCACGCGGCTCGAGGGTTGGCAGAAGTGTCCCTGGAAGTACCTCTTGGAGAAGGTCCTCCAGATCGAGCCGCGCCCCGATGCGTTGGGTGCGTTACCCGACTTCGACGCGCGGACGATCGGCAGCGCCGTCCACCAAACGCTCGAGCGCTGCCTCGGCGCCGTCGACGGCGAGGGGCTGGCGTTGGACGAGGCGCTCGCGCTGGCGCGCACGACAGAGCGCAGGGCGCGCTTGGCCGACCAGGTCCTCACCGAGGTCGCGGCCGAACTCGCGCGCAAGGAGGGTGTACGTTGGGCCGGATTCGCGCCGGCGCTCGTGCAGCTCGCACTGCCCTACGTGCGCGTGGCGCAGGCGGCGATCGCAACGCCGTTGGTCGCAGAGGTGGAGTGCGCGCTGAGCGTTCCCGCCGGAGACTGGGGGACCGTCGAGCTGCGCGCGCGCATCGACCTCGTCGAGGAGCGCGATGGCGCGTTGGTCGGCACGGACTTCAAGACGGGGAAGCGCATTCACGGCACCGGTGATCTGCCGAAATCGGACGCCAAGCGCATGGAGCATCTGCAGGGCGCGGTGGCGAAGGGCACGCACTTGCAGGCTGTCGCCTACGCCGAGGCGCTCGGGCAAGGCGCCAAGGGTCGCTACCTCTTCCTACACCCCGACCTCTCGCACGAAGCACCCGAGCGCGAAGCCCTCGCGCCGAACGGTGACCCAGCGCTACTCGCGCTCTTCGGAGTCACCGTCGAGCGCACGCTCGGAGGCATGGCGAGCGGCATCCACACGGCGCGGCTGCTCGCCCCCAAGGGAAGGTCGGAGCGGTTGGAGCCGAACCCCGCCTGCGAGAACTGCGAGGTACGCACGGCGTGTTCGAACGGCGACACGCAAGCCAAGCGGCGCTTCGAAGCGCTGCTGACGAGCGCTGCTCATTCCGATTGGAGCTTGGCGCTCGACCCCCACCGCCAACAGGAGACTCGCTCGTGACCGACGTTCAACGCGAAGCAGATGCAGCCAGCCGCGAACGCGCGTGCACGGAGTTCGAACGGCCGGTGCTGCTGGTCGCGGGCGCGGGCACGGGCAAGACGGCGACGCTGGTCGCGCGCGTCGTCGTCTGGCTCACCGGGCCGGGCTGGGAACGCGCGCGCGCTCGGTTCCCGGACGAGCGCGACGACGAGCTGGCGAAGAAGGTTCTTGGCGGAGTCGTCGCGATCACGTTCACCGACGCGGCTGCAGCAGAGATGGCGGGACGCATCGAGGCGGCGCTCGCGGCGCTGGAAGCGGGCCAGGCCGTGATCGGTCTGGATCCGGCGTTGCTCGCCGCCGAGGGAGAGCAGCTCGACGCACGCGTCCGAGCCCTACGCCAAGAGATCGACGCGCTCGTCGCCGTCACCATCCACTCGTGGTGCCACAAGTTCCTGGCGGCACACCCGCTCGAGGCCGGCCTCTCACCCGGGTTCACGATCGACGGCACGAAGACGCTCGCGCGCCAGGCGCTGCGCGAAGCGTTCGACGCGCTGCTGGCCCTCGACGCGGACTCGCAACTCGGGCGCGACTTGGTGACCTTGGCGGCCGCCGGGAAGTCGCCCCAGAAGCTGGAACAGCTGGCGAACGAGCTGATCGGGGGTGGCGCCACGTCGGACGTCGTCGGGCTGCATGTCTTCGAGGAGCGGGCAGAGGGCGCGGCGCTGTTCGACGCCTTCGCGAAGTGTCTCGCGGAACTGAACCCGGCGCTCGACGCCTTGACTGGCTGCAAGGGCCGGAGCAAGGGCTCGGCCGAGTGCGCGCACGCATGCTTGGCGCTCGCTCACGACGTCGCGGGCGAGCCACCGGAGGGCCTTGGCGCGTGGTCCGAGTTCCAGACGGAACTCGCAACGCGCTTCACGGACGCCAAGTTCAATAAGTTGAAGAAGTGGAAGGCGGACGACATCGGCAAGGGCGAATGCGAGCAACTCGGCCCCTTGGTGGACAGCGTCGCGGCGCCGGCGGACGACCTCGTGACGTTGCTCGGTCACTTTCTCGCCACCGACCTGGAACTGGCGCAGCCTCTCACGCGCGTTCTGCACGCGGCGCTCGCGGGCTTCGAGGCCGACGCTGCCAACCAAGGCTTCGTCACCTTCGACCAACTCCTGCGCCAGACCGCGCGAGTCTTGCACGAGCGATCCGACGTCGCGCGCGCCGCGCGAGAGGGCATGGATCAGTTGCTGGTGGACGAGTTCCAGGACACCGACGAGATCCAGTGCTCGATCGTGCGCACCCTCGCGCTCGAGGGCGACGGAGACCGCCCGTCGCTGTTCCTGATCGGCGACCCGAAGCAGTCGATCTACGCCTTCCGCGGCGCGGACATGACGGCGTTCGACGCCTTCGAACGGCACTTGCTGGATGCAGGCGGCGAGCGGCTCGAGCTGTGCGTGAACTTCCGTTCGGTGCCGGCGATCCTGGACGAGGTCGACCGCAACTTCGCGACGACCTTCGAACGCTTGCCAGGACTGCAGCCAGCCTTCGCGGCGCTCTTGCCGCGGTCCGGTCGGGCGAACGGCGCGGTGGCGGACGGAGCGGCCGCGCACATCGAACATTGGGTCTCGTGGGACCGCGACGAGGACGAGCGCTACTTTCGCGGAGACCTCTCCGCGGACACCGTGCGCAACAAGGAAGGCCTCGCGATCGCCGCGGACATCGCGGCGCTCTCCGGTGGCGACGCGGAGTACGACTGGAGCCGCGTCGCGATCCTGGTGCAGACGCAAACCTACGTCGAGGCTTTGCTGGAGCCGCTGCGCGAGCTGGGCGTGCCCTTCGAATTGGTCGCGGACAAGAGCTACTTCCGGCGGCGCGAGGTCGTCGATGCCGTGTCGAGCGTTCGCGCCGCGTTCGATCCGGACGACGAGGTGGCGCTGGCCGCGCTGTTGCGTGCGCCCTTCGTGGGCGTGCCGGACGCGGGCCTCGTCGCGCTCTGGAACGCTGGCTTTCCCACGTGCTTGCGCGCGGCCGCCGCGGCCGAGGTGGACGATCTCGTGGCGCTCGAGTCCGCCGTGGACGAGGCCGCGCGACAGGTGCGCGCCACCGGAGCAACCGGCGGGATCGACGACTGGACCGGCCGCGCCGTCCACGCCGCTCGGACGTTGCTCGCGGGCTATCGCGCCTCGCACACCGAACCGCTAGAGGTCGCGCTCGAGGTCGTGCGCGATGGCTTAGGTCAGGAGCGCGTCGAAGCGGCGCGCTTCCTCGGCGGCTTGCGGAGCGCGAATCTCCGGCGCCTCTGGCACACGCTGACCGCGCGTGTCGTCGACGAAGGACTCGACGTGCCCGAGCTGCTGCGCACGCTGCGCGCCGACGTCGGGTTGGTCGACGAAGATCGCGCGAACGTCTCCTCGCGCTCCACCGCGAACGCCGTGCGGCTGATGACGATGCACGGTTCCAAGGGCCTCGAGTTCGAGCACGTGTACCTCGCCCAATTGGGACGCAACCGACAACACCACTCGACAGCACCGGTGTTGCGTCGCGGCGGACGCACCGTCTGGTGCGCCGACGGCCTCGGCTCGCCGAGCTACCCGGCCCTCGCGGTTCACCAGCGACACGTCGAAGCCGCCGAAGCGGTGCGCCTCTTCTACGTCGCGGCGACGCGCGCACGCGAGCGCCTGGTGTTCTCGGGCCCGCGCAAGGCGGACGCGCCCGTCGCGTGGCGCTCGGCCACGCGGCTCGACGATCTGTTGCGCGGTCACGAAGAGTTGGCCCGGCTCGGAGAGCTGCAGAGCCCGCACGACGACGCTCATGGCGCGCGTTGGCGCTTCGCGGCCGACCACGCGCAGGGATCACCGGTGGCTCGCCCCCCACGCGAGGCGCCGAAGACGACCCAGGCGGACGTGCTCGCTCGGAACGCGGCGCGCGAAGCCGCCGCGATGCGGGCCGCGCGACCGCGCACGCGCGGCCCGTCGGCGCTCCACGCCGGGACCGCGCCGCAGCTCGATCTGACGCCGGCGGACGCGGAGCTCGCGCGCCACGTCGGCACGCTCGTTCACCGCTGGTTCGAAGCGGGAGGCGAGCGCGAGCTCGACGAGCTGACCCACGACCTAGATCGAGCCCGGGACCTGGTCGCCGCGGCCCACGAGGTCATCGAGCGGGCGCGCGCCGGCGGGCTCCTCGAGCGCTTCCGCAGCCTACGGGCCAACATCGTCGCGCACGAGCTGCCCTACCTCGCGCCGCCGTGCCCGGACGCCTCGCCCGGCGCCGCCGTCGACGCTGAAGCCGGCTCGATCGATCTGCTCTTGTTCGATGCCGCCAGCAGCACCTGGACCGTCGTCGACTTCAAGACCGATCGCGTGTCGACGCCCGACGACATCGCGCTCGCGGTTGCCCGGCACACGCCGCAGCTCGAGGCCTACGCGCGCGCGGTCGCGACGGCCACCGGCGGAACGGTCGCGAAAGAGCTGTGGCTGCTGCGCGCCGGTGCCGTCGAGTCGGTCGGCGCGCCGGTTACCGCCGCCGACTCCTGACGTATTCTCTCTGGAGACTCGTCGCCGCCCCTTGCCTGCATCGCACCCGCCCCATGGTTCGTTTCGCTTTGCTCGCGTTGATCCTGCTCGCTCTCGCGACCCCGCCGGCCGCGCAGGCCGCCGGTTTCCAGCGCGCCCTCCGCTCCGCCGAACGCGCGCTCGACGTCGGCGATCTCGACCAGGCGCGCGCCCAAGCCGTGCGTGCGCTCGAGCGCGACCCGCGCTCGGTCGAGGCCTGGGGGCTGTTCGCGCGCTGGGCCGAGGCCGCCGAGGACGTCGATCGACGCGTCTGGGCGCTGCACCGCCAACTGGCGAACGCGACGGCGCAGGGCCTCGGCAAGGAGCGCCTCGCCGCGCTCGTGGCGGAACTCGAAGCCGTCGACTCGATCGCCGCCGACGCGCTCGATCTCGCGCGCGTGTTCGTCAAGAAGCTCGTGCCGCTGGCGGAGAAGTACGAGAAGGAGGGGCGCCCGCATTCGGCGATCCGCGTCCACAAGCAGATCCTCGCGATCGATCCCGAAAGACTCGATAGCCAGCGGGCGATCGAACGAATCGCGTCGGCCCCCGACCCCAGCCTCGCAGCCGACGCGAAGCCAAAGGATCTCTTGGCCGATGTCAGTGTGGAATGGATCGCCGAGCACGACGCGATGCACGGCGACTGGAGCGTGCGGGCGAAGCTGGAACGCGACAACTACACGACGTACACGGACGCCGGTTACGAAGTACTCGTCCGTGCCGCGGAGGCGATGGAGCAAATGAACGCGTTCTATCGCGTGTTCTTCCAGTTCGGAACCGAGGAGCACGGCGGCAGCGTGCCGCGCATCGACCTCAACATCTTTCGCGACCGGGACGAGTACCTGGAGCTGGGGCTGGGCCCGCCCGTCGAGTGGTCGGCGGGACACTTCACCGGCGGCGCGGTCGAGACGTACCTCGGCGCGGGTGGCTTCGAGGGCATGACCGGCACGCTGTTCCACGAAGCGGCGCACCAGTTCGTGGGACTCGCGACGAGCGCGGTCGGTTGGCTGAACGAGGGGCTCGCGAGCTTCTTCGAGGGCTGCCGCATCCTGCCGAACGGCACGGTCCTGATGAACCTGCCGGCGAACCATCGCTTGTTCCCGTTGGTGCGCCGGATGGAGCGCGGTTGGATGAGCGGCCCCGACGACGGGATCGATCCTGAGAACGCGGCCGAGAGCTCGCCGGAGAAGGCGCCGACCTTTCGGATCGTGCTCGAGAACAAGTACGCCTGGGGTCCGCCCTGGTACGCGCCCACCTGGGGCGTCGTCTACTTCCTCTACAACTACCAGGACCCGGGCGACGGCCGCTTCGTCTACCGGGCCGCGTTCCGCGAGTTCATCGACAAGAGCGGCGGTCGCAGCGGCGAGGGCGCCGTCGAGAACTTCGTCGAGACGGTGCTGGGCAATCCGGCGCCGCCGACGAAGGGTTGGAAGCCCGAACGGGATGCGCGGGCCGTCGTGTTGCCGGCCACGGTGGAAGAGCTGGACGAGGTCTGGAAGAGCTGGCTGACGCGCCTGTCCGACGAGGTCACGGGCAAGCTCGAGGTCGAGCGTCCGTACCTGGCGTGGGCCGGCTACGCGCTGGAGCGCGGCGCATTGGCGGACGCGAAGGAACACTTCGAGAAGGGCGTCGAGGCCGATCCCGCGGACGTCGACCTCTTGGAGGCCTTCGCGGACTTCCTCAGCGATCGCGACGACCGCGACCGCGCGGCGAAGTTGCTGCTCGCCGCGGCGCGCGCCGCGGAAGCGCTCGAGCCGCCCGACGAGGAGCGCGTGAAGGCGCTCGACCGCAAGCTGCTGCGGCTCGATCCGCGCCAGAAGACGCTCGCGGGCGTGCGAACGGACCTCTTGGCGACGGCGAAGAGCTTGGTCCAACGCTACCTCGCCGAGGGCTTCGACCACCAAGCGATGGATCTCGCGTGGCGCTTCGGCAACGACTTCGATTCACCCGAGTTGTTCGAGCTCTTCGAGGTCGCCCTCGAGCGCGCCCAGTCGTCGATCGCGATCTGGAAGTTGGCCTACAACGAGGAGAACCTCGACGGCTGGGATCCCTCCGCGAAGGAGATCTTCACCGCGAGCGGTGAGATCATCGAGGTCGCGTTCGGGGAGTACCGACCCGAGGACTTCCAATACCGCTTCCTGACGCTGAACGAGCTGACCGAGGGCGACTTCTCGATGGAGGCCGAATTGGTCGCGGAACCGTCGGCGGTGGCCTTCGCCGGCATCGTATTCGGGCGCAAGTCCGACACCGACTTCCACGCCGCGTTGGTGACGCCGCCACACGCAACCGAGGGCGGCAATTCCCGCCGCGGCTTCGTCGACATGGCGAGCTTCTACGGCGGCGATTCGGCCTACAAGACTTGGATCCACTCGCCGATCGTCGAGCAGGACGAAGCGCATGCGTCGCGTTCGGAGACTTGGCGCAAGCTGCGCGTCGACGTCACGGGTGCCACCGTCGACATCTGGCTCGACGACGCCTTCATCGCGACGCACGAGTTCCCGTCCACGGATGTGGTGCGCGGGCGCTTCGGTCTGATCACGGGCGTGGGTCGCTCGAAGTACAAGAACGTGCGCTACCTGGCCCGCGCGTCGCGCGATCCGGGCTCGCTGCTCGAGCGCGGGCTGCGACTCCGGCAAGCCGCGCCCGAGGGCCAGTCGAAGAATGGTAGCTGGCTCGGGCAGGTGCCGCCCTTCCCCACCGTCGCCGAGTGGGTCCAGGGCAAAGCCACCGCTTGGGACGAAGCCGGCCCCGCCCCCACGCTGCTCGTCATGTGGAGCGTGAATCAGAACGACTACATTCCGCTCGATCCCTGGCTGCGGATGCTGGCGGAGACGTACGCACCGGTCGGACTGCGCATCGTTTCGGTGCTGAACGGCTGGGACGCGGCGAAGGCCGAGGCATACCTCGAAGAGCACGCCTTCCCCGGCGTCGTCGGCGTGGACGTGATTCCGCCGGGCCAGAGGAGCGGCGTCGGCACGACGTTCAGCGAGTACGCCATCGACCGGTTCCAGCTTCCGCGCCTGATCCTGCTCGACGTCGACAGCAAGGTCGTATGGGAGGGCGACCCGGGCTTCAAGGGTGGCGTCGGCTACAACCCCGAAGAGGAGAGCTACCTCGCGGCGCCGCTCCGCGACCTGGTCGAGCGCCGTCGGCTGAACGACGTCGCGGACTGGCGCTCGGCCTGGCGGACGAGCGGGCAACCGGCGCTCGACGCGGGGGACTTCGAAGCCGCCCTGCCGCTCTTGACGGAAGCCGAGGAGTACGACTGGAAGCGCTTCCCCGAGGTGCTCGAGGCGCGCACGCGGGTGCAAGCCGTGCGCGCCGCGCTGGCCGGAATCGAGACGTTGGCCGCGGAATGGGACGGCGCCGGGCGCGGGCCCGCGATCGACGCCCTGTTGGCGTGGGGCGAACTCTTGGAGCTGCCCGCCGACCGCCAGCTCGCGCAGGCGCTGAAGCCGTTCCAGGGCGGCGCGTCGGCCTGGAAGCGCGCGCTCGGCATCCTGACGCCGTTGCGCAAGCAGTTGGAAGCGGGCAAGGCGCCCGACGATGCCGGCACCCAGATCGAGCGCTTGGCGTCGGTCAAGGGCGCCTTCGCGGCGGACTTGGCAGCCGAGCTCGAAGCCGCGAACGGCGACGCCGCGCGCTTGGCGCAGGTCGTGAACGAGGCCGAGCGGCTGCCATCACGCTGGCTCGCGGCCGAGCACTTCGGCTGGAGCGCCGAGCGCTGAGCGAGCGCCGAAACCGCGAGCAGCCCTCTCCCAACAACGCTTGCGCCGCCTACTCTTTCCACTTCCCATGCTCTACCTCGTCGCGCTGTTGCTCCCGCCCCTCGCCGTGCTGTTGATCGGCAAGCCCTTCCAGGCCTTGCTGAACCTCGGCCTGACCCTCTTGGGCGTCCTGCCGGGGCAGATCCACGCGTGCCTCGTCGTCCACGAGCACTACGCCGATCGCCGCCAGCGCCAGGCGCTCGAAATGCTCCAACAGCGCTGAGAGCGGGGCTAGCTCAACGGCGCGCGCGCCGTCGGCGCGACGTCGAACTCGCTCAGCCCCTCGGCCGCGCGCGTCGTTCGCTGGCGCGCTTCGACCTGCGCGTGCGGCGGGCCTTCACCCAGCCATTCGTACAGCTCGTCGAGCGCCTCGGGTTCGCCTTGGGCCAAGACCTCGACCGCGCCGTTCGCGACGTTGCGCACCCACCCGACGAGCCCGAGCGCGCGGGCCCGATCGCGCGTCGTCCAACGGAACGCGACGCCTTGGACGTGGCCTTCGACCAGCACGTGCATTGCGGGAGTCTTGGTCATGGCGGGAGGTGCGAGCCAACGGTGGGCCGGGCGCGATCGTATCCTCTGCAGTCGGCCCGCGCCGCGCTCCTCCGCGCCGTGCTGCCCGCCGAAACATCCAATGCGCTCATCGATCAAGATCCTCCTGCTCGCGTTCCTCCTGCCGGCGACGGTGTTCGCTGCTCCGCGCCAGCTCGGCCGCGAGCCCTCGACCGAGCTGCCCACGGGACCGTGGAGCGCGCGGTTGCTGCTGGGTAGCGGCAATATGCTGTACTTCGAACTCGAGATCGAGCGCGCGTCGGACGGGACCCATCGCAGCTTCCTCTCGAACGCCGACGAACGCATCGAAGTGCCGGCCACGCACTGGCATCTCACGCAGAAGGACGAGCCGATGTTGCAGCTCCACTTTCCGCACTACGACTCGGCGATTCGCGCGCGCATGCGGCCCGATCGGCGCACGCTCGTCGGTTGGTGGACGAAGGACCAGGGCGATGGCGAAGAGCGACGCGTGCAGTTCGTAGCGACCGCGGGACGATCCGAGCGCTTTCCGCCCGTGCTGACGCCCGGCGTGTACGCGAACGTCGCCGGCCGCTGGCGCTTGCGGTTCGACGACGCCGACGACGATGCCGTCCTGTTACTGCGACAGGCGGACGACGCGGACTACGTCGAGGGCACGTTGCTGACGACCACCGGCGACCACCGTTGGCTCGAGGGCCGGATCGATCGGGGGCAACTGCGTCTCTCGACGTTCGACGGCGCACACGCGTTCCTCATTACGGGCAGCTTGCAACCGGACGGCGCGCTCGCCGGCTCCTTTCGGAACGGTAGTTGGTACGCAACGAGCTGGACGGCGGAGCGCGACGACTCGGCGACGTTGAGCGATCCGCTCGCGGCGACGCGCTGGCTGGAGGACGCGGTGCTCGCCGACCTCGAGGGCTCGGGCTACGTGGAGCCGCCGCTCTTCGAGCGCGACTGGCTCGGTCGCCCGGCCGTCGTCACGCTGTTCGGGACCTGGTGCCCGAACTGTCACGACGAGGCCGAGTTGCTGAATACCCTCGCTCGCACGTACGACTCGCAGGAACTGCTGGTCCTAGGTCTCGCCTTCGAGTTGTCGGGAGACCTCGAACGCTCGCGCCGACAGCTCGAGCACTTTCGCGCGCGGCACGGAACGACGTACCCAATGCGCGTCTTCGGGCGCACGCCGAAGGACGCCTCCGCGCGCGCGCTCGGCACGCTCGAGCGGCTGCACGCCTATCCAACGACGATCTTCGTGCGTCGCGATGGCTCGGTCGCGGGTGTCCACACGGGTTTCGTCGGTCCCGCCACGGGCGGCGAGCACCTCGCAGAGCGGGCGCGCTTCGAAGGGCTGGTAAAGGAGATCCTCGCGTCCGCGCCGTTCGACGCGGCGGCGGCGCGCGCCGCGTTCGGCGACGTCGCGTGGCGCGGCCCCGCGGGCTCGCTGGCGCCGCCGGCGGAAGCCGACCTCGCGCCCGGCGGCGTGTGGCGGGATGACAGGTGGCTCAGGATCGACCTCGCGAACGGCGTCGCGTGGGACCCCGCCGATCTCGACCGCGTGTATCTCGCGCCGGGGGACGTGGACGCGGCGCGCGCGCTAGCGGACCTCGCGGCGCCGGACTTCGCGCGCCGCCGCGCCGCGCTCTTCCGGCTGGCGCTCGCGCGCGGCGCAACGCCGTTCGCGGAAGCCATCGCGTTGCTCGACGACCCGGTTCCCTTGGTGCAGACGGTCGCCGCCTGGGTGCTCGGACACACGCGTACGCGCGCGGCGGGCGAGGAGCTCGGCGCGTGGGTCGACGATGCGCACGCGCCGCTCGCCCGCGAGGCCCGGCGCGCGCTCGAGCGCCTGTAACCGGCGAGCGCCGCCAGCCTACGCGTCGCCGCTCGTGTTGCGCTCCTCCTCCAGGCTCGCGGCGAGCTGCACCAGGTCGACATTGGATGCCGACGCGCGAGATTCGGCGCGCAGGCGCGCCAGCAGCCTGTCGACCGTCAGATCGAGCCGCGTCGGCGTCGGCATGACGTTGATCTCGCCGTCGTGGCGCAGCGCTTCCAAGAGATCGAGCAGCGTGATCGTCACGGGATCGCGCGCCGGCAGGAAGGCTTCCTCGTCATCTTCGTCGGTGACTCGCGCCAAGAGTCCACGCACGACCAACTCGTCGAGGATGGCTCCGACGTGCCGCGGCGGAACGCCCAGTTCCGATGCCAGCGACGTCGCCGTGGGCGGCGGCTCGCCCGCCAGGAATGCGTGGGCGATCCGGCCCGCGAGGCGCGGAGCCAGCGATTCGCGCCAGGCTTGATCGATCGCGCCCGTGCGCGCGATCGATGTGAATACGGGCTCGTTCTGATGCGCGTACGCGACCTCGCCGCCGACGAGCAGGATCCACCACGAGAAGTAGAAGAAGAGCAGCAGCATCGGGATCGCCGCGAAGGTCGCATACAGACCTTCGAGCCGCGCGAGACCGATCTGCCCTTGCACGATCAGGAACAAGATCGCCTGCCAACCGACGCCCGCGAGCAGGCCGCCGACCAAGGCCGAGTCCGGGTTCACGTGACCATTCGGAAACGTGTACAGCGCGAACGCCATGCCGAGCGATGTCGCGAACAACGGCACGAGCGCCAGGAGGAAGCTGTCGCCGATGAACTCCTCGCGCTGCAACCAAACCGTGCCGCCGATCACGATGACGGGCGTCACGACCATGATCGCGGTGTAGTCGGTGACCTTGCGCACGAACGAGCGCTGGCGCTGAATGCCCCAGATGTCGTTCAGCGAGGCCTCGAGCGCACCCAGCATCCGGATCATCGCGTAGAGCAGGAAGAAGAGGCCCAACGCGCCGAGCGCCTTGAGGTCGGCCTTCTCGGCCTGCTGACGTACGAGTTCGATGCCTTCACGCAGCGAGATCGCTGTCGGAGGCGAGCCGCGCGTCGGCGCACCGTCCGTGACGCCGTCGCCGGCGCTCGGACGATCGAGCGCCTCGGGGTCCGGCGGAACGGTGCCCGGCGCCGCATCCCCCTCGCGACCGCGCTCCGCGTCGATCGCGGGCTCGGTAGCGCCGTCGCGCGGCTCGATCGTGGGCTCGTAGCTCTCGACACGCGCTCCGAACAGGTCGTCGAGCATGCGCGTCACCGCTTGCGCCTGATCGGGGCGATACGCGCCGAAGCCCTTCGCGATCGCGAACGCGAACGCGAGCAAGGGAATCATCGAGAAGACGGTGATGTAGGTCAGCGCCTGCGCGTGCTTCTTGACCTCGTCGCGCATCACGCCGCGCGCGGTGATCGCCAGGATTCGCAGCGTGCGCGTGATGCGTGCGCGCACCCACGACTGCCGCGCCACGTCTTGCATCCAAAGATCGCGCAGGAAAAAGCGCCGCATCCGCTGCAGCGGACCGCGGCGCGAGATCCGGTCCACGAAGCTCGGGTGTCGACGCTGCATACCTACCCTTCGGCGCGAGCCGGTTCGGACTGAACCCCGGGCGGACCAGCATGGATGCGTGCGCCGGGGGGGGCGCTGCGCGCGACGTCGGCCTCGTGCGCAGTCAGCTCCTCGGCGCGTGTGGCAGCGGGAGTTCCGAACAGCTCGAGCGCCAGTCGATCGAAGAGCAAGGCGTGTCCGCGCTCGGACGGACCCAGCTCGCGGTACAGCGCGGCAAGCTCGGCGTCGACCGCATGCTCGGCCAAGAGTTCGAAGCGTTCGAGGCTGCGGCGCTCGATCACGCCCGCGACCAGCAGCGTGTCGAGCAACACCATGTCGCTGCCACGGCGAATCCACGCCCGTAGCCCGTCGACGTAGGGATTCTTGCGCGGGTGCGACAACCGCCCGCCCCGCCGAAGCAAGAGCGCGTGCACCTCGCGGAAGTGCTGCAGCTCCTCGATCACGAGCGCGGCCAACCGATCGACGGGTAAGCGCTTTGGGTTACGCATCAAGAGCGACTGCGCCGCCGCCGCCGCGCCGAGTTCACAGTGCGCGCGATCGTCCAGCAGCGCTTCGGGCGCGGCCAAGGCGTCCGACGCCCAAGCGGCCGGCGTCGTCCAACCGAGCTCGCTCACGACTCCCGCGTGTCGCCGGGCTTCCACAGGACATCCTTCGCGCCATTGTCGTTCGCGACGCGCGCCATGACGAACAGGAGGTCCGAGAGCCGGTTGAGATAGCGCAAGACCTCGGGATTCAAGGCCTCGTCCTGGCAGGTCGCGAGTTCGCTGACCAAGCGTTCCGCGCGCCGACACACCGTGCGGGCGACGTGCAACCAGGCGGCCGTCGGCTCGCCGCCCGGCAGCACGAAGGACGACAGCGGCTGCAGGTTCGCGTTGTCGGCGTCGATCCAGGCCTCGAGCCGCGTGGTGTAGGCCGGCTGGATGCGCAGCTTGTCGCCCATCTCGCCCGGCACGGAGAGGTCGGCGCCCACGTCGAACAGCTCGTTCTGAATGCGCCGCAAGCGCTCGACCGTCGCCGCCTCGGCACCGTGCGCCACGACGAGGCCGAGCGTGCTCGAGAGCTCGTCGACGGTGCCGTACGCCGCGACGCGCAGGTGATGCTTGGGGCGGCGCGAGCCGTCGCCGAGGCCCGTCGTGCCGTCGTCGCCGGTGCGCGTGTAGATCTTCGTCAGTCGAACCATGGAATTCTGGGAACCCGAGTCCCGGGAAAGGCGCTTCATCATGCAGGATCGGGCGCCCGCATCGCCAATCCCCTGCCCGCGTCCTGCTCCCTTGCGCTTCCCTCGAACGAAATTCCTGCTCCTCGCGACGGCCCTGCTCGCGGCCGCGTGTTCCAAGCAACCCGAGTCGCCGCCGCCGGTGCTCCTGATCGCGGTCGACGGGCTCGAGTGGAACGTGATGCTGCCGCTGCTCCGGGCCGGTGAACTGCCGCACCTCGAGCGCCTGATCGAGCGCGGATCGGCAGGCGAGTTGCGCACGTTCCAACCGACGCTGTCACCCATCGTCTGGACCTCGGTCGCGACGGGTCGGACGCCCGAGGCTCACGGCATCCACGCCTTCTCGAAGCCGGCGCCGGCGGGCACGCCGCTCGAAGAGATCCAACTGTTCGACAACTCCGATCGCAGGACGAAGGCGCTTTGGAACATCGCCACGGACGGCGGGCGCAGTGTCGCCGTCATCGGTTGGTGGATGACGTTTCCCGTCGAGCCCGTCAACGGACTGATGGTCTCGCAGACGAACTCGAGCGCGCAGCTCGCGATCGGGTACGGCCGCAACATCTGGAAGGGAGGCTTTCTGCCCGGCGTGCCTGGACAGGTGTGGCCGCCTGGCGCCGAAGCGCGCATCGTCGAGCACGCCGAACGCGCGGCGGCCGAGCTCGACGCCGAGCTCATCGAGACCTTCGGCACGTTCCCTTACCCGCTGACGCCGCTCGGGCGAACGCTGTGGGACAACACGCGTTGGAGCTTCCGGTCGGACTCGACCTATCTACGCATCGCGGAGGAAGCGCTCGCGAGCGAGAAGCCCCACGACCTCGTGTGCGTGTACCTCGGCAACACCGACGTCGTCGGGCATCGCTTTTGGCGCTACTACCGGCCGGACCTGTTTCGCGATCGGCCGAACGAAGCCGAGCTGGCGAACCTGGGCGAGGTGCTCGAGGCCTCGTACCGTTGGACCGATGCGGCGATCGGACGGCTCGTCGCCGCCGCCGGCGACGAGACGCGCATCGTCATCGTTTCGGATCACGGCATGTACGCGGTCAACCGCGACAAGGTCTTCGATGCCGTCAATATTCCGGCGGACGTGAACTCCGGCAACCACATCACGGCACCCTCGGGCGTCTGGATCGCTGCGGGTCCCGACCTGGTCGACGCCGACCTGCCGCCGGCACGCTCGCTCGAGCGCGACGATCTCTCGCCCGTGGCCACGGTCTACGACGTGGCTCCCACGGTGCTGGTGCTGCTCGGCCTGCCCGTCGGCGCGGACATGGACGGCGGGGTTCCGAGCGCCCTGATCGAACCCGCGTTCCTGGTCGAGCAGCCTTTCCGCACGGTACCGACGCACGACACTCCCGAGTTCCTGGCCGGGCGCGAACTGCTCGAAGCCATGGTCGGCGAGGGCAGCTCGAAGGCGCAACTGGAGCGGCTACGCGAGCTGGGCTACATCGGCCCGGATTCGGTCGAGGCGACGATTCACGGCGAGAAGTAGCGTGCGCGGGCTCGCCGGCGCAGTCGCGAGGGATCTTTCGAGGTTGGCATCAAGGACCTCTTCCCTGGGGACCGACAGGCCCTCTCGGGAAGTACGTCAGGGATGCTCTTGGGAATCGTATTCGCGGTGACGATCTGGGGATCGGCATCCGAGTCAACACACGCCGCCAGTTTGGCTCTGCCAGAGGTCTCGCTCGGGTACACGCCCCGCGGGCTCGCCTTCGACCAACTGTCGCTCGATCGACTGGAGCAGCGCGTCGGCTTCTCGGGATGGCTCGCCGACGACTTCGCGCTGCTGGGCGAGCTGCCGCGCCGCCCGGGCGTCTTCGATCGCTACCTGAGCCGCGACTTCGAAGTCGACTTCGACGACAGCGCGCGTGGCGTGTTCGACAGTGAGACCGAGCGCATCGGCACGGTCATGACGATCGGCGTCGAACTCGAGAAGCGGTTCCGCGGAACCCAAGGCCCGATCGGGGTCCTGACGCTGCAGGCCTATCTCCTGCAGGCGGACGACCTCCTCGATCCCTTGCTGCTGTTCAACGAGGTCGACGACTGGCAGGTCGAGTGGCGCGAGACGAACTTCAACTTCGCCGGCCTCGGCTCGCCCCTGGTCAACGTGCGCGTCGGACACTTCGATCTGCCCTTCGGACTGGAGCACACGATCGAGGACAACGGCGCGCTCCGTGACCACTTCCAGTCGCAGAACTTCGGCATCGAGGAGGACTGGGGCGTCACGCTCAACGGGCGCGACGAAGTCTTCGAGTACGAAGCCGGCTGGACGCGCGGCTCCGGCAACGACTTCCGCGAGGACGGCGATCCCGGTCTCGTCGCCGGCCGCTTCGGTGCGGCGCCGGACGAAGCGGTGCGGGCGGGACTCTCGTTCCTCGAGGGCCGCACCCTCGACTCGCGCCGCAACCTCGTCGATCGCCACCGCGTCGGCGTCGACCTGCAGATCGCGCACCGCGGCTGGAACTTCCTGACCGAGGCCGCGCTGGGGACCGACGAGGACGAGGACGTTCACCACGAGTTGTTCGAGGTCAACTGGAGCTCGCCCTACGACTCCTCCTTGGCGTGGGTGCAACTCCGCAACGAGAGCCGCCGAACCGACGGCTGGGACGACTCCGTCGCCGCGACGATCGGGATCGACCTGCCCTTCCCCGGCGGCTGGTCGTTTAGCGCACAGTGGACGCAGGAGCTGCACGTCTTCGAGGACGAGTCCCGCCTGGGCTACCTCGCGCTACAACTGCGCATGCGCCGGTAGCTGTCCGGTTCAGCCGGGTTCAGAGCAGCGGCGTGACGCGGTGGCGAAGGTTGGACGGCAAGCGCTCGTCGAGCGCGCGTCGAATCTCCCCGGGCGAGTAGCGCGCGGAGAAGTGCATCAGCGCGATCGCTTCGTTCTGGAACAGGTCGGCACGCTCGACGATCTCGTCGAGGTGCACGTGCCCACGAGAGCGACACTCGGCCACAGAGATGCGATCGTCGACGAACGTGCACTCGAGGATCAAGAGCCGCGCGGAACACAGGTCGGGCTCGCGGTCGAGCGCGTCGATCAAGGTGTCGCCGGCGTACGCGGCGGCGATGAGTTCGACCGGCTCGGTCAAGACTTCGCCCGCCACGCGTCGCTTCACGATCTCGTCGGCGGGCAGGTCGAGGAACTCCGAGCACAACTTCTGGCGACGCTCGCCAAGGACGTAACCGAGCGCGGGGACGTTGTGATAGGCGCGAATCGCGCGGACGAAACGACCGGCTTCCAGCTCGACCTCGTCGCCAGGCACGAGGCCGTGCGCCACGTGCGCCAGCTCGGAGCCGTCGAGCGGCTCCCAGGCGCGCATCATCGCGCCGAAGGCCGAGACGTTCTCCGCCGGCATCCAATAGTGCGGCACGGGCATGCCGCGCATGGAGCGCGTCGCCGCGTGGTACGCGACGCCCGCCAGGTGATCGACGTGCGCGTGCGTGAAGAAGACGCGGTCGCGCTTCACGACCCACTCCGGCGAGCGACCGATGTCGAGCGCCAGCTTCCACTCGGGAAAGTGCAAACAGGTCTCGAGCCCCCCGATCGAGATCGCCTCGAGCCGCGTGCCGGCCAAATCGTACGCCGGTCCTTTCACGCCCGAACCTCGCGGCCGCCGACCCAGACCCGATCGACGACTTCCGCGCCCACGCCGAAGACGAGCGCCGCGGCGAGCCCGTCGAGGGTCACGTAGCGCAGTCCCAGCGCGTCGAGATCGACGGTGAAGAAATCCGCCAAGCGGCCGGCATCGATCGAGCCGGCGCTCAGCCCCAAGGCGCGCGCACCGCCGAACGTGCCCGCATGCAGCAGCGCCGGGGCGCAGTCGCCGCGCGTGTCCGTCCAGACGCCGCGGCGCTGTTCGCGCAAGCGCTGCCCGAGTTCCAGCCAGCGCAGCTCTTCGAACATGTCGATCCGCGCGTTGGAGTCGGTGCCGACCGCCACCCGCCCGCTGCGCTCGGCGACCCACGTGAGATCGGCGAGACCGTCGCCGAGGTTGGCCTCGGTCAACGGGCAGACGCACACGTTCGCGCCCGCCGCGAGGAAACGCGCCATGTCCTCCGGCGTCGTGTGCGTCAGATGCACGCCGGTGAAGTGCTCGTCGACGACGCCGTGCTCGAGGACGAGCCGCGTGGGCGTCGTCCCGTACTGGCGGCGACAGTCCTCGATCTCCTTGAGCTGCTCCTCGAGGTGCATGTGCAGCACCGCGCCACGGTCGCGCGCACCGCGCGAAACCGCGGCCAGGTCGCCAAGCGTCGCCGCGCGCACCGAATGCACGACGACGCCCATGGATTGAGTCGCTTCGGTCAAGCGACCCGCACGGTCGTCCCAATTGCGAAAGAACGCGTCCACGCCGCCCGCGCGGAAGCGCCGCTGCGCCGGCTCGAGCGGCTGGTCGAAGCCTCCTTGGTCGTAGAACGCCTCCAGCAACACGATGCGGATGCCGGCCGCGCGCGCCGCGTCGAGCACGACCTCGTCGAAGGCCCAGCCGTCCTCGGTCTCGTCGTGGTGCAGGTAGTGGAACTCGCCCACCGCCGTGATGCCCGAGCGCAGCATCTCGGCGAACGCCTGCCGCGATAGCGTGTGCAGCAGCTCGGCGTCCATGCGCGCGACCAGCGCGTACATCGCCTCGCGCCAGGTCCAGAAGCTGCCCACGCCCGCGGGGAACGACTCGCCCGCGCCACGCAGTCCGCGCTGGAACGCGTGGCTGTGCGCGTTGACGAAACCGGGCAGGAGCGCGCGACGCGCGAGCCGCGTCACTGGGCGACCCGCGACCTGCGCCACGCTCGCAATGCGGCCGTCGTCACCCAGCTCGACGCCGACGCCGGGCTCGAACGCGCTACCCGTCCAGGTCAGATCGGCTTCGAGGAGCGTCACGCTCGGCCCTCCTCGGCCTTGCGCGCCTCGCGCTCGGCCTTCGGGCTCTCGAGCGCTTCGACGCCGTAGTCGGAGGGCTCGGTCTCGTCGCCCAGCGCGCGCGCCAAGAGGTGCCAGGCGCGCGCGTCCCGCGTTTCGAGTTCAGCGCGCGCGAAGAGGCGCCGCACCGACGCTTCGATGTCGCGCGCCGCCGCGGGCGTCGTCGCCCTGCTCGACAGCACGCCGGCCAAGCGCTCCACGAGGAAATGACGATCCTTGCCCGGCAACGGCGAGCTGAGCGGCGTCGCGGCACTGGCTACGCCGCGCTCGAGGAACAGCGTCGACGCGACGACGGCCACCGCCATCGCCAGGTTGAGCGAGCCGTGTTCGTCGCTGGTCGGGATGCGCGCCAGCACGTGACAAGGCGCGGCCTCACTGGCCAAGAGCCCCGCCTCCTCGCTGCCGAAGACCAGCGCCAAGCGCTCGTCCGCGCGATCGCGGCGCACGAGGTCGTCGCGCGCCTCGCGCCAATCGACGAGCGGTCGATGGTCGCGACGGCGCGCGGTGAAGCCGACGGCGTGCGTCATGTCGGCGAGCGCCTCGGTGATCGAATCCACGACTCGCACCGTCGATTGCTTCGCCTCGGCGCCGTGCCCCATCTGGGTGAAGTCGGGGTGCAGCAACAAGGACGGCTTGATCGGTCCGACGATGACGAGTTCGGCGGGACCGAAGTTCGCCAGCGCGCGCACGATCGAGCCGACGTTGCGCGGGCCGCCGGGGCGGCAGAGAACGATGCGAATCATGCGTCGTCGGAAAGGCGAAGGAGAGCTTCGACGTCGGTGCGGGAGAGGCCGAGGGGCCCGCGGATGGTAGGCCCCGGGTCGACTCGATGCAGCAGCAGGTTCGATTCGAAGGTGTCGAGCGGCCGCGGCTCGGGCGGAACGGAGCCCTGTGCGAACCAATCGGGACGACACGGCCACCAGGCGGGCGCAAGGAACGAAGCTTCGTCGGCGAACAGGTGCCGGCCGAGGTAGCGCACCAGCGCCGGGTCGAGCGCGCGGCCCTCCGGGTCGCCGACGCGCAGCGCCGGACGCTGGCCCGCGGCGAGGTCCAGCAGGACTCGTTGACCCGCTTCGACGCGGACGACCGCCGCGCCGGGCAAGGGCCCCGAGAGCACCTCTCCGCCAGAGAGTTCGAGCGGCGACGCGCCGACGGACAGAGGCTCGGAGACGAGGTGCAGGAGCACAGGTTCCGCGTGGGTCGCCGCGACGTCGATCGTCCACGTCGTGCGCTCGCGCGTGACGTCGACGACGGGCTCGTCGCCACTCCAAGCCGGCGCGTGCGGATCCGCGATCCAGGCCCAGGCGGTCTCGCCCAGCGCGCGCGCGCTGCCCGCGCCACCCGCCAACAGGGCCTCGACGGCGTTCGCGTCGCTCGCCGTCACCACGCCCAACGACGCCATTCGCTCGGAACTCCAAGGCGCGATGTCGATGCGCAGCGGAACGCGCACGGTCGGCAGCGTGAGCCGCGTTCGATTCCAGTCGGCATCGGCAAGGGCGACGCGCGTACGCAAGCGAGCATTCGCGGTCGAGCGCACTTCGACGACGAGCGCGTCGGTCCCGCGCAACGCGAGCTCGACCGGCGCTGCGACCGCCTCGGCGTCCCCTTCCGCGTCCAGCGCGCGCCGCACGCCGCGCGCGGGCGAGTCGACGATCTCGGCGTCGATCACGGTGCGTTCGAACGGCACGGCCAACGGTCCCGCGCGCGCCGCGCGATGCACCAGCGGCACGCGCACGAGCGCCGGGTGAAAGCCCTCGAGGTCGGGATCGGGGCGCGGCTCGGTCACGAGACGGCCGCGCGTGCCGGCGATCAAGACGCCGACGTCTCCGCCGAAGTGGCCCAAGAGTTCACGCAGCCCGGCGTCGAGTTCCTCGAGCAACGCGTCGTAGCGCGCCTCGCGCCAAGCGTCCCAGCCCGGGGTGCCGCGCTTGCGCCCGAGCGCGCGTTCGACGGCGCGCACGCGCGCCGCGTCGGTCTCGAGGTCCGCCGACAGCGCCGCCTCGACCGCAGCTCGCTCCCCGGCGAAGCGCTCGAGGCGCGCGCTCGAGAGGCGCACGAGCCGCGTGGGATCGGGCGCGTCGCCCAGGGCGAGTTGCAGGAAGAGCAGGCCCACGGGCGGCGCTGGGCCGGACTCGAGCGCCGCGTCCAGCACCTCGCGAAAATCGCGCTCGGCCCCGGGCGCGTCCCAGACCTGGAAGCCTCGATCGAGCCCCGTCCACGCGGCGTTCAGCGCTGCCGCCGAGACGAAGCCGCGCGTCGCGAGCCCTTGAGCCGCAGCCGCTTCCGCCAGCGTCGGCACTTCGCCGGGCAGCCGGTGGAAGCCGATCTCCTTCGGCGAACGCAGCCCGAGTTCGCGTGCGGACCAGGTCGGCGCGACGAGGAACGGCGCGACCGCCGCGGTCGTGCCTGTGGACGGCGTCACCCGCGTCGTGCTGGTCGCGCCCGCGCGGGAAAGCTCGCCCAGCAAGGAGAGCGCGCAGTCGTCGTCGGTCAAGACGTCGGCGCGCAAGCCGTCGACCAGCACCAGCACGAGACCGGTCGGATCGTCGCGCGCAGCGACGTCCGCGCGCGGCGCACCGAAGCTCTGCCACAGCGCCAAGGCGAGCCAGAGGAAGCCCAAACCGACGACGCCTCCCAGGATCGCGACCAGCACGAGCAGGCTGCGCCGATCCGATGTGTGCTCGGCGGTCATGCGCTCGTCGTCACGCGCGCTTTCACCGCGGCGAGCTGGTTCGGATCGGGGTTCGCGCCGGTGACGACGCACGCGATGCGCAACGGATTCTGTGGCGTGCGTTCAGCGGTCAAGAGCTCCGCCGTGCGCCCCGCGCGGAAGGCGGCGAGCCCGGCGGCGCCGGCGGGCTCGACGTCGTGCCCGGAGGCCACCAATTCGGCTTGCGCGGCCAGGATCGCTTCGTCGTCGACGTCGGTCACGCTGGCGTGCTCGCGGACGATGCGCACGTTCAACTCCCCGGTGTCGGGCGGGCACAAGCCCTGCACGACGGTCGTGATCTCGTCGAGCACGATGGGCTCGCCCGCGGCGAGCGACAACGCGAGGCTGCGCGCGCCGGTCGGCTCGACGCCGATCGTCGAGACGCGACCGCCCGAGCGCTGGGCCAACGCCAGCGACGTGCCCGCCAGCAAGCCGCCGCCGCCGGTCGGAATCAGGACGACGTCGACCTCCGGCCACTGTTCGAACAGCTCCCAACCCAGCGTGCCGGCGCCCTCGATCGTGCGCGCGTCCTTGTAGGGATGCACCAAGCGCGCGCCGGCTGCGACGGCCTCGGCACACAGCGCTTCGGCCGCTCTGCGCGTCGGCGCCAGGACGACCTCGGCTCCGAACGCGCGGCACCGCTCGATCTTGTTGGGGTACGTGTTCTCGGTCATGAAGATCGTGGCGCGCACGCCGTGCTGCGCGGCCGCCCAGGCCAGCGCGCCGCCGTGGTTCCCGCTGGAGCACGCTACGACGCCCGCCGCGCGCTCGGCCGCCGTCAGCGCCAAGAGGTTGTTCCACGCGCCGCGCGCCTTGAAGGCGTTGGTCTCCTGCTCGTGCTCCAGCTTGAGCCGCAGCTCGACGCGCTCGTCACCGCTCGGGAACGGCACCAACCGCGTCACGCGCATGGCCTCCCGCAGGCGCAGGTAGGCGGCCCCGATGTCGATCGTCGTCAGCTCGTCGTCTTGATCCATGAGAGGTACGGCGCCCGAGTCTAATGACCCGAACGCGAACGGATCGAACTCGATCTCGTCCCCCGCGTCTCGCTGGGTGGGTACCGGCCGCGTTCATGTGCCGACAGGCCCATCGCTCTCCCCGGACATCGCAGCGCCACCAACTCGTCGCCAGAAGGGGCTCGGAAGCGAAGCTCGCGGGAACTACAGTCCGTCCTCGTGCCGTCGGTGCTGGTTCGGGCGTAGGGCGCCCGCCCGGCCGTAGCACACGCAACACTCAGGAGAATTCGTCGACATGGAATGGCTCATCCCCGCTGGCATCTTGCTCCTGGCCTTGCTCCTCCTCGGCTGGCTGGTCGGGATCTACAACCGGCTCGTCGCGCTGCGCAATCGCTTCAAGAACGCGTTCGCGCAGATCGACGTGCAGCTTGAACGGCGCTACGACTTGATCCCGAACCTCGTCGAGGTCGCGAAGGGGTACATCAAGCACGAGCGCGAGACGCTGGAAGCCGTCATCGGCGCGCGCAACCAAGCGGTCGGTGCGGCCAAGACCGCAGCCGCGAACCCCGGCGACCCGGGCGCGATGCAGGGCCTGATGGGCGCCGAGGGGGCGTTGACCGGCGCCATGGGCCGGCTCTTCGCCGTGATGGAGGCCTATCCGGACCTCAAGGCGAACCAGAACATGATGCAGCTCACCGAGGAGCTGACCTCCACCGAGAACAAGGTGGCGTTCGCGCGGCAGGCCTTCAACGACGCGGTCATGAACTACAACACCGCGCGGGAGAGCTTCCCCTCGAACCTGATCGCGGGCACCTTCAACTTCGACGCCGCCGAGCTCTTCACGCTCACGGACGATCGCGCGCGCCAAGCGCCGAAGGTCTCCTTCTGAGCCACCGGTCGCTCTGAGCTTCACGAGGCGCACCGAATGGACTTCTTCCAGCACCAGGATCAGGCGAGGCGGAACACGGGCCGCATGGTGGTCCTGTTCGTGCTCGCGGTTCTCGCTCTGATCGTGGGCCTGAACGTGATCGTCGGCCTCGTACTGGCGAGCCAGGGCGAGCTGCACCCCATGGCGTTCGTCGTCGTCACGGTAGGCGTGATCGTGCTCGTGACGCTCGGCTCGCTCTACCGCATCGCTAGCCTACGCGGCGGCGGGCGCGTGGTCGCCGAGATGTTGGGCGGCCGACGCGTGGACCCCGGCAACGCCAAGGGCCCCGAACGCCGGCTCCTCAACGTCGTCGAGGAGATGGCGATCGCCTCCGGTGCGCCGGTGCCTCAGGTGTACGTGCTCGACGCCGAGCCCGGCATCAATGCCTTCGCCGCGGGCTACCATTTCGGCGACGCGGTCGTCGGCGTGACACGCGGGACGCTCGAGCAATTGGACCGCGACGAGCTGCAAGGCGTCATCGCCCACGAGTTCAGCCACATCCTCAACGGCGACATGCGCCTCAACATCCGCTTGATGGGCGTCCTGTACGGAATCCTGCTCATCGGCCTCCTGGGGATGACGATCCTGCGCTCCCTGCGCTTCGCGGCGCTCGGCCGGCGCCGCGGCGGTCGAAGCGGTGACGGTGGGCAAGCGGTGATCGTCATGCTCGCGATCGGCGCGGCGCTCATGATCGCCGGGTACGCGGGCATCTTCTTCGGCAACCTCATCAAGGCCGCGGCGTCGCGCCAACGCGAGTACCTGGCCGACGCCTCCGCGGTGCAGTACACGCGCAACCCCGCGGGGATCGCTGGCGCGCTGATGAAGATCGGTGGCCTCGAGGAGGGCTCACGCATGGACCACCCCGCCGCGCCCGAGGCCAGCCACCTCTTCTTCGGCAACAGCCTCACCCAGCGCTTCGGGAGCCTCGGCGCGACGCACCCGCCGCTGGAGGAGCGCGTCGCGCGTCTCTTGCCGTCGCTCGCCGGCCGGCTGAAGAAGGCGTTCGGGGGCGACGAGCCGGCGTACTCAGCGCTGCAAGGAGAGGTCGCGGGCCTCTCTGCCATGTCATCCAAGAGCGCAGCGGACGCGCCCCGGGACCCCGCTGCCCCGGCCGCTAGCGCGCTGGACCAAGTCGGCGCGATCACGGGTGCGCATCTCGCGCGCGCCCGCGAGCTCCTCGACGCGCTGCCCACCGAGTTGCGCCGAGCCGCATCCGAGCCTTTCAGCGCGCGCGCGATCGTCTACGCGCTCCTCCTCGACCCGGACGAGCGCGTGCGCGCGAAGCAAGCACGGGACCTCGAGCGTCATGCGGACTCCGCCGTGCTGCGCGAGTTCGCGCAGCTCGAGCCCGCCGTCCGCTCGCTGCCGCCCGAAGAACGCCTGCCGCTCGTCGAGCTCTGCATCCCAGCGCTGACCGAGCTCACTCGCGAACAGTACGCCCGCTTCACGCGCAACCTCGAGGCGCTGATCCAAGCCGACGGCGAGATCACGTTCGAGGAGTTCGCGCTCGAGCGTCTGGTGCGCCATCACCTGGATCCGATCCACGACCCCGGCGCGGCGCGAGGACATCAGCGGGAAGCGCGCGGCACGCTCGGCCGCGCCGCGCCCGCGGCGGCGCTGGTGCTGTCGCACCTCGCCCGCGCCGGCGCCGACGACACGAGCGCGGCGACCCACGCCTTCGACGTCGCGTGGCGTCACCTCGCCCTCGGCGAAGGACAGCTCATGGCGCCGGCGAACGGCGGCTCGCTCGGGCCCGCGCTCGACACCTTGAGCCGGCTCGCACCGGAGGGTCGCCGGCAATTCCTAGCGGCCGCCGCCGCCGCGATCGCCGCCGACGGCGTGGTCAACCCACGCGAGGCCGAGCTCTTCCGACTGTTGGGCGAAACGCTCGACGTCCCGATCCCGCCGCTCTTGGCGGGGCAGACGCTGGCCTGAGGTGGAGGCGGTCTGCGCCGCCATGTCCTCGCTGGAGTCGAGTTGCATGGCAGGTACGGTCCCCTCTAGGAGTCTGCGTCACGGGTGGCGATCCCCGAGGCACCGATCCTCGCGGAGTCAGGCAACGGTACGGAGTCGGCAACCAACGGTACGGAGTCAGGCACATTCTCATCGCTGCGATGAGAATGTGCCTGACTCCGTACCGTGACTCCGTACCGAGGGAGGCAGCGCCGAGGAGTCGAATCGGGCCTAACGGCCGCGTAGCGATGTCCGCCAGCGCAGACTCGTTGGTCGCTATGCTCCCGGGGCTGGACGCCACGGCGATTCGCCTTGCAGCCGCCCTTCGTCGCATGAACGTTCTCCCCTTCTCCGCTCCCTACCTGCTGGCTCCGATGGAGGGCGTCACGGAGCCCGCGTTCCGGCGCGTCGTCTTGGCCGAGAACGACGCCGCGGCGCTCGGAGGCACGTTCAGCGAGTTCGCGCGCATCACGAACCACGCGCTCTCGGCGAAGGTGCTGGCGCGCCACCTGAACCTGGACGAGCGCGCGGGCACGGCGCCGCGACCCGTCGGTTTGCAGTTGATGGGCAGCCAGGCCGAGCACGTCGCCGCGAGCGCCGCGAACGCCGTCGAGGCCGGCGCGCCGCTGGTCGACCTCAACTTCGGTTGTCCCGCGAAGGGCGCGCTACGGAGCTGCGCGGGCTCGGGGATGCTCGACGATCCCGCCTCGATCGAGCGCCTCGTGCGCCTCACCGTCGAAGCCGTCGCGGGCGCCGTGCCCGTCACCGGCAAGATCCGCGCGGGCGGCGACGACGACAGCCGCGTCGAAGAGCTGGCGCGCGCGGTCGAGAACGGCGGCGCCGCGCTGCTCTCCGTGCACTGCCGCACGCGCGCCGAGAAGTACGCCGACACCGCCGATTGGCAGCGCCTGGTGCGCGCGCGGACGGCCGTCTCGATCCCGGTCTGCGGCAACGGCGGCATCGAGTGTCACAGAGACCTCGAGCGCCTCCGCGTCGAGACCGGCTGCGCTTTCTCGATGGTCGCCCGCGGCGCGCTGCGCGACCCTTGGATCTTCTCGAGCACGCCGCGCGACCGCTCCGACATGCGGCGCTTCTTCCGCGCCTACGACGCCGCGATGGCCGCCGACGGCAACCGTGAACACCGCCGCTTCGCGCGCTGGAAGCAACTCCTGAAACACTGGACCGCCTGCGGCTGGCCCGCCGACCTAGAGCAGCGCAACGACTGGATGCGCAGCCCCGACTTCCGGACGCTGGAAGCCAAGCTCGACGCCTGGTCGAACGTCGCGCTCGCCGCGGACTCGGACGCGCGCTGACGTTCAAAGTCGCGTCGGCGCCAGCCGCTACGCCGTGGGCGCTCGCTTCTCGTGCACGGCGAGGTTCACGAGGACGGCCAACAACAAGGCCAGGAGGAGGGCCAAGTAGCGAGTGCCCTTGGCGCCCGAGGCGTCGAACAACCAGTCGTGCGCCTGCGCCACGACGGTCAGCCAGACGCCCGAAGCGAGGAACAGAAGCAAGGGTCTTTGAAGGTGGGTCATGTTCGAGGCTCGTCGATGTTCGAGGCTAGCCCGGTTCCCTCACCACGATTCGATCGGATTCGTCGTAGATCGTTGCCCTGTCGAGGCTTCGCGACTGAAGCGCGCGGAGGCGACCTTTGCGGGTCGTCGAGCACGATGAAGGAGGGAAGTGTCGGCAGGGCAATGAGATACGGCGAATCCGACGGATCCTGGTGAGGGAACCGGGCTAGAAGCCGAAACCGATCGTGACCGCGTTGGTCAGGGCGAAGACCGACGGGTACCCGGGGTGCATCAGGGCCGCTTGCAGCGGGACCGTGAAGCCTGGCAGCGCCGCGGTGAAGGCTGTCACGTCGATGGCGACGCTGCCTTCGCCCTCGGCGCCGGGTGCGCCGGCCAGGACGCCGACGAAGAGCTGGTTGAGCGGGGCGATGAACACGCCGGCGCCCACGAAGGGCACGTTCAAGATCTCGACCTCCGTCGTGCCCCAGAAGACGCTGTAGAAAGCGCCTCCGATGCCATGCGAAATGCGCATCTCGGCCGCGGGCGTGCCCGGCCGGAACGGCCCCTTGGCGCCCAGGAGCGGAGCGACCGGTCCGCCGCCGTAGCCGAAGCCGTACTGCCGGATCGAGCCCGAGGAGGGCGTGTCGAAGGTCGTGGCCTCGATCAGGAGGCTCGAGATCAAGTCGCCATCCCCGTCGCCATCCAGATCAACGATCGAATACGACCGGGGGCCGAAGTACGACTCCAGCTCGTAGACGCCGCCCGTCGCCGTCGCGAGCCACAGGTCGAGGCGCGTGCCGAGCGAGCCCGGTCCGCTCTTCCAACCCACGAGGTCCGTCAGTCCGTCGCCGTTGACGTCGCCGGCCAGCGCTCGCTCAAAGCCCTCCGCCGGCAAGACTTGCACCGGCGCAGCGTAGCCGCCGCCAACCTGGTTGAACGCCACGGTCAAGCCGGCGGTCGTGCTTCCGCCGAGCGTCGCAAAGCACAGGTCGACCCGTCCATCGCGGTCGAAGTCCATGAGCAACGGGACCTCCCCCATCGGCGCCATGACGGCAAAGGACTGGACCTCGGCGAAATTGCCGCTGCCGTCGTTCGCGTGGAGGTGCCAACTGCTGAGGTTGCCTGAGGTCTGGCGCATCAGCAGGTCCGGATCCCCGTCGCCGTCCAGGTCCGCGATCGCGCGCGGCTCGCCGGCGAAGCCGGGGTGCTTGGCCCCGAAGTGACCAGCGCCGTCACCCGGGTACCAGCCGTTGAAGCCGAGCACGTCCAGGTTGCCGTCGCCGTCGAAGTCGGCCGAGTCTCGCAGTTCCGAGTACAGGGCGCCGACGCGAACGCCGGCGATCGCGACGCCCCCATCGAGGAACACGCCATCGGCCTGGCCGCGCAGAAGGCGGGTGCCCAGGAACACGAAGACCGGGAAGTGGGGGAAGGTCATATCGAGCTGACCCCACTCGACCGCCAGATCCTCGTAGCCGTCGCCGTCGAAGTCGCCGTGCGCGAGGACGTCGTCGACCAGCTCGGTTCCCGGCAGGACGATGTCGAAGGCGTCCATCGCCGGACCCTGGCCCGTTCCGTCGTTGAGGATGACGAAGCGCGAGCCGCCGAACAGATCGAGGTCGCCGTCGCCGTCCACGTCTTCAGCGTCTCCCGTGACGACCGCGCAGCAACCTGCGGTGACGATCGGCTTGCCGATCGGCTCGAACACGCTGGAGCCGAGCAGCACGGCGGAGCCGGCGACCAGATCCAGGTGGCCGTCGCCGTTCAGGTCGCGGACCCCCGCGATGCCCCAGGGCTCAGAGGCGCCGGGCCAAGTCCAGTACGTCGCGAAGTCCACCGTTAGCCCCTCGGAGCGCCCGAGGTAGATCAGCGCGCTCTTCGACTGGAAGTTGAAGTCGAGGTACATGAGATCGTCGTCGCCGTCCCCGTCCCAGTCGGCCATGTGCGGGCGGCCGATCCACGGCGCGCCGCCGATTCCGCCGCTCTGCAGGAGCCCGGTCACGAACGATCCGCCAACGTTCTCGAGCACGAAGGCGTCGCTGTTGGCCGGGGAGTACTGGGTGAAGACGAGGTCGTCGTCCCCGTCCCCGTCGACGTCCCCCGCCGTGAGCGACGATGCACTGCCGCTGTAGGTGGTCACCTCGAGCAACTGCACCAAGCTCGGGTTGGCACTCGCGTCCCACTCGACAAGGTACAGGTCGGCGCCGCCAGGCTCGAACGCGGCGCGCGTGAAGGCCACCTCGTCGGAGCCGTCGCCATCGCGGTCGACGGCGGCGAGCTGGCCGGCGAAGGTCGGCAGCAGCTGCGGCGGTGCGGCGAACGGGACCGCGCCATCCAAGATCCACGCGTTGGCCTGGTAGTTGGTTCCAACGCCGGGGACCGTCTGCGTGTCGTACGTGACGACGTCATGCGTCCCGTCGCCGTCCACGTCGGCGAGGACCAAGTTCCAGGTCAGGTTCGGACCCGGAAGTTCGAGGGGCGGATCGAAGCTTCCGTCGCCGCGTCCGGTGTAGACCCGCACGCCGGAAGTACCGGGCGCGGGCAATTCGTTGTAGCGCACGACCAAGTCCGCCAGGCCGTCGCCCGTCACATCACCCAGCGCGTTGAACTCCTGCCCCACGAGTCCCGGGATGAAGCTACCGAACGTGGGGCTGGTGCCGACGTCGAGAACGGTATGCCAGCCGCTCGCGCTGCTGACGACCCCATCGAGCGTGCCGTTCTGATCGAGGTCCGCCAAAGCCTCGTAGTTCTCGTCACCCACCCGTTCGTAGCGCGGGGCTCGCAGGGTCGACTGAGCCGGGGCGACGCTTGCCAACGCAACGCAGGCCAGCGGGAACGAGAGAACAGCAGAGGCAACCTTCACGAGGCGGCCGAACGGGCGACGCGGGAGAACACAGGGCTTGTTCATGGTTGGATGCCGCAACAACCGGATCGCCGCGCCGCAAGGTCCGCGGGCAGCGAGCCGTGGAAGTGGAATGAAGGCCGGGGCGCTGTCCCTACGATGCTTCGCCAAGTCGAATCCTGCGCCGCCTTTTCCAAAAACCACTCGAGACGCCTCGTCCCTGGCGCTGAGGCCCGTTTCCGTCGCACCCGCCGCCGTACAGCCTGGCCTGCTGCCTCGGGCTGCCACATGCAACACGGCCGGCTGCCTGAGTAGGATGGAGCCCATGAAGCTTCATCGTTCGTTCGCCGTAGCGGCCCTCGCGGCGTGCAGCGACTCCGGCGCCGAGACGGCGGCGGTGGCGTATCCGCTGGCGACCGGCATCGTGACGGACAAAGCGCTGGGTTCGATGGGCGACCCGGTCTCCATCGAGCATGAGGGGCAAGAGCTTCGCTTCTGCTGCAAGCCGTGCATCGCCAGGTTCCAGGCGGAGCCCGCGAAGTACCTCGCGAAGCTCGACGGTCAGTAGCGGCGCGCCTGTGACACGACCGCTCGAGACACGCGGCTCGCGCCTCGCTCGACTCACGTCCGCGGAACTCGACGTTTTGGTCGTCGGGGGCGGCATCACGGGCATCGGCGTCGCGCTCGAGGTCGCCGCGCGCGGCAAGAGCGTCGGGCTGCTGGAACGCGGCGACTGGGCCGGCGCCACGTCCAGCGCTTCGTCGCGCTTGATCCACGGCGGCTTGCGCTACCTCGAGCAGTACGACTTCGACCTCGTGCGCGAGTCGTGCCTGGAGCGCGCGCGGCTGCTCGACAACGGCGCGGGTTTCGTCTGGCCCGAGCGCTTCGCGTTCCCGCTGTTCCGCTCGAGCCGCGTGGGTCGCGCGAAGCTCCTGGCGGGGCTCGCGCTCTACACGCTCGTCTCGTTGCCGAAGCCGCTGGGTGTGCCGCGGCTCGCGCGGCGCTCGACGATCGCGGAGGCGATTCCCGGCATCGACGAGCGCGAGCTCGTGGGCGGCGGGCTCTACCTCGACGGCGCGACCGACGACGCGCGTCTGGCGATCGCGGTCTTGGCGACCGCGGTCGAGCGCGGCGCGGCGGCGGTCTCGCGCATCGAGCTCGTCGGGCTCGAGCGCGGCGCGGTGCAACACGTCGCGCGTTTGCGCGACGTCGAAACGGGCGCGGAGCACACGGCGCGAGCCCGCGCCGTCGTGCTGGCCGGCGGTCCTTTCGCGGACGAGCTAAGGAGCACGGCGGGCCTCCACGGACGCCCGTGGGTGCAACCAACGCGCGGCAGCCACGTCGTCGTTCCACGCGAACGACTGCCCACCGACGGCGCTGTCATCTTCGACTCGGCCGTCGACGGACGCGTGATGTTCTTGATCCCGTGGCCGCGCTACACGGTGATCGGCACGACGGACATCGACGCGAGCGCGACGGACGCGGTCGCGGCGACGCGCGCGGAGGTGCACTACCTCCTCGACTCGGCCAACGCGCTGGTGCCAGCGGCGCGGCTCGCGGAGCCCGACGTCGTCTCGACCTGGGCAGGACTACGCCCCTTGTTGCGCGCGGACGACCTCGGCCCCTCCGCGCGCTCGCGCGAGGAACGCGTCGAGTCCGAGGAACGCATCTACACGATCGCCGGCGGCAAGCTGACGGGCTATCGCTCGATGGCCGAGGGCTTGGTCGATCGCATCGCGCGCGAGCAAATCTGGAACGCGCCGCGGCACGTCACGCGCAACTTGCGCCTGCGCGGCGCGCTGCCGGCGCGGCTCGGCGTTCGGCCGTGGTCGCGCTACGCCGACGACCCGCGCGACGATCGCTCGATCGCGTGGGAGCGCCGCTACGCGGGCCTCGCCGACGAGGTCGATCGCCACTGCGGCCAACAACCTCGCGGTCAAGAGCCGCTCGACCGGGAGACGCTCGAAGGCGAAGTCCTGTGGGCCGCCAACTTCGAGGACTGTCGCTCGACGGCGGACTTCCTCTTGCGCCGCACCGATATCGGCTACGGACCGCGCGAGATCGCCGAGCGCGCCATTCCACGCATCCGAGAACAACTCGCCGCGCGACTCGGCTGGAACGAGGCCCGAGCCGAACGCGATCGCGAGGACGCGCTGGCCGCGCTGCAACGGTTGCACGCGTGGAAGTCGAACTTGTGAAGCGCAATGCCGACGGGTGGGTTTGCGCCAAGCTGACCGCTGGCACCACGTCCAGCGAGTTCTCGCTGGGCGCGCGAGTTGCTGGCTCGAGTGCGTCGCGTTCCACCGACGCTGTTCCGATGGCATCCAGGTTGGCGTGCGAATCTAGATCACAACGCGAGCGACACATCTACAATCTCTCCGGCCTCCAGCGCCTGCATGCTAGACCAAACAACTTCCCCCTTCGGCCCTTGAAATTGAAGCGTCCAGTTACCGGAGGCCAAAGGCGGCGTCCAATAACATCCAGAGCTAGCTGGAGCCGCAAGCTGAGCTGAAGAACCCGCATCATAAGTCCAGAGATCGATGCGCGGCTGCACCGGCACTCGAACGGAAGGTGTATTGCCGACGCCTTTCAGGTCGCTGCGACTCCCGGCTCGTTCGAGGAATACGCCAGCCTCAGAGGTACCGTCCTCTCCTGGCTGCGACGGATCAGAAACTTTAGGTCGATTAACGTTGCCGGATGCAAACGCAAATTTGCCGTTGAAGGCCCACCCAGCCATGATTGCCAGCACACATGCAGCCGTGATGGCGCCAGAAAACATCACCCTACGCTGCAATGAACCTGCTCCATACGGCATCGACTATTCCGCAGCGGCCGCGACCGCGGAAAGGCACAACGGCATCGCGACAAATTTCGTGAGGATGTTCATTGGCGGCAGGTGGCCGAGGTGGCCAGGGGTAGCGCGCAGATGAAGGAGGGCCTTCACCTTCTCTTCGGACACTACTCGATACAACAGGGGTCATCGATAGGCTGATCGCAAGAGTTGCGCGAAGACCGTGTCAATGCACGATCTCGCTGCTGTGTCGGCGCGTGGAACTCTCGGCGGCCCGCAAGTTGCGGTAGGGCCACTCCGACGGCGGGGCTCCGACGGCATCCAAGAAGCAAGCGGGCACGAATCTTGTGACGTTGATAGCGTTCGTTCGCGACCACGGGCCACCCACATCGAGACCGTCAGCGATGAGACACCGCCGATGACACGTGAACTCGATCTCTTGCTCGTCGGCGCGACCGGGTTCACCGGGCGCCGCGCGGCGGCGTACTTGGCGCGGCGGGCTCCGGGGTTGAAGCTCGGGCTCTTGGCGCGCGATGGCCGCAAGCTCGAGCGGTTGGAGCTCACGGCCGAACGCCTGGTCGTGGACCTGCTGGACCGCGACGCGGTCTTTCGCGCGGTGGGTCGAGCGCGCGTCGTCGCCAACACCGCGGGGCCGTTCGCCAAGCTCGGCGACAACGTCGTCGATGCGTGCGTTTATCACGGCGTGCACTACTGCGACATCACGGGCGAGACGGCGTGGGTGCGGCGGCTGATCGCACGTCACCACGTTCGAGCGCGAGCGGCGGGCACGCGCATCGTGCCGTGCTCGGGCTTCGACTCGGTGCCCGCCGACCTCGCGGTGCTGCGCCTCGCGCGCGACAGCGGCGGGACGCTGGCCGACGTCGACACGATCTACTCGCTGCAGGGCGGCTTGAACGGCGGAACGCTCGCCAGCGCGCTCTACCTGGCCGAACACGAAGAACGGGGCGAGCTGGCGGATCCGTGGCTCTTGGTGCCCGGCGCCGACCCGACGAAGACCGAGCGCGAGCAGCAACGCGACCCCCACCGCCCGGCGCGCATCGACGGCGACTGGGTCGCGCCGTTCTTCATGGGACCGATCAATCGGCGCATCGTGCAACGCAGTCACGCGCTGTGTCACGTACACGCGCCGCCGGGGCCCGACGGTGTGGCGCGGCCACTCGAGAGCTATGGCGAGTCGTTCCGCTATCGCGAGTGGATGACGACCGGTGGTCCCCTCGGCGCGTTTGCTGCGACCGCGGCGCTCGGGCTCGGCGGCGCATTGATCTCGACCGGTCCGGGACGCTGGATGGCGCGGCACCTGGGCCCCGAACCGGGCAAGGGTCCGTCGGAGGAGACGCTGGCTAACGGTTCGACGCGCGCGCGCCACCGCGCGATGACGTCGACGAACGACGAGCTGCGCCTCGAGTTCACGGCCGAGGGCGATCCCGGCAACGCGGTGACCGTGCTGACGCTCGGCGAGACGGCGCTGGCGCTCGCCGAGCCGCCCGACGCGCTCGAACTCGGAACTCCGGGCACGGGCGGCGTGCTGACGCCGGCCTTGGCGTTGGGCGACGTGTTGCTCGCTCGGCTTGAGCACACCGGCGAGTATCGACTGCACCCCAAGAGCGCCGAGCCCTTGACCCAGCGCACCGGCTCCTCGTCCTGACGCGAAGCCAACTTCCTACGGGCTCCGCGCGGAACGCCGCTCCACCGTCGAGCCGAGGCGCCGCATAGTCGATAGTAGCGACAGGCCTTCCGTCCCCCCTGGACCCTCCATGCTGCTGTTCCTCGCCGTCGCCTTCGTTCTCTTCCTCTTGCTCGCGTACCACGGTCAGACGTGGCTCGCGTGGGTGTTGCCGCTGGCCGTCGTGATCTTCGGCTTTGGCTTCGAGCTGAACTGGAGCCCGCCGGTCTGGTGGAGCCTCGGGGTCCTCGCCGTCCTCGCCACGCTCGGCGGTGTGAAGCCGCTGCGCGAGAATCTGGTCACGCGGCTCGTCTTGCCGATCGTCAAGCCGATCCTGCCGCGCATGAGCGAGACCGAGAAGATCGCGATCGAGGCCGGCACGGTCTGGTGGGAAGCCGAGTTCTTCACGGGCGAGCCCGACTTCCAGAAGCTCTACAACTTCCAGTTCCAAGAGCTGACGCCAAAGGAGCGCGCCTTCCTCGACGGGCCGTGCGAAGAGCTCGCCGGGATGGTCGACGACTGGAAGGTGCAACGCGACGGCGACCTGCCCGAGCGCGCCTGGAAGTTCATCCGCGAGCAAGGCTTCATGGGGATGATCATTCCCGAGGAGTACGGCGGTCTCGGGTTCTCGGCGCTGGCGCACTCGGCGGTGGTGACGAAGCTCTCCAGCCGGAGCGTCGCGGCGGCCGTCACGGTCATGGTGCCGAACTCGCTCGGGCCGGCCGAGTTGCTGCTCCACTACGGCACCGACGAGCAGAAGAACCACTACTTGCCGCGACTCGCAAAGGGCGACGAAGTGCCGTGTTTCGCGCTGACCGAACCGCATGCCGGTAGCGACGCGGGCTCGATGCAATCGACGGGCGTCGTCTGTCGCGGTACGTACGAGGGCAAGGAGCAACTGGGTCTGCGGCTCGATTGGGACAAGCGCTACATCACGCTATCGCCGGTCGCGACGGTGATCGGCCTGGCGTTCAAGCTGTCCGATCCCGACGGACTCTTGGGTACGGAGAAGGAGCTCGGCATCACGTGCGCGCTGATCCCCGCCGACCTGCCGGGCATCACGATCGGTGAGCGCCACGACCCCTTGGGCACGGCCTTCATGAACGGCCCGACGCAAGGCAAGAGCGTCTTCGTGCCGATCGACTTCATCATCGGCGGGCGCGCGCAGGCTGGCCGCGGCTGGTTGATGCTGATGCAGTCGCTCGCGGCGGGGCGCGGCATCTCGTTGCCCTCGATGGCGACGGGCGCCGGCATGCTCGCGACGCGCGTCGTCGGCGCGTACGCCACGGTGCGCAAGCAGTTCAAACTGGAGATCGGGCGCTTCGAAGGCGTCGAAGAGCCGCTCGCGCGCATCGCCGGCATGACGTATCTGATGGACGCCGCACGCGTCATGACCGCGGGCGCGGTCGACGCCGGTGAACGACCCTCGGTCGCGTCGGCGATCGTCAAGTGCTACCTGACCGAAGGCATGCGCGACGTGACGAACGATGCGATGGACATCATGGGCGGCGCGGCGATCTGCCAGGGCGAGCGCAACTTGCTCGCGGGCGCGTACAAGGCGCTGCCCATCGGCATCACCGTCGAAGGCGCGAACATCCTGACGCGCACGATGATCATCTTCGGGCAGGGCGCGATCCGCTGTCACCCGTTCGTGCCGGCCGAGATGGCCAGCGCGTTCGCGCACGACATCCCCGCGTTCGACCGCGCGTTCTGGGGGCACGTCGGCTTCGTGATGCAGAACGTGGCGCGCAGCTTCTCGCTGGGGCTCTCCGCGGGTCGCTTCCAAGGCACGCAGATCGAAGGCGCGACCGCGCCGTGGGCCAAGCGTTGGACGCGCATGAGCGCCGCCTACGCGCTCGCGGCCGACGTTGCGATGGGCACGCTGGGCGGCTCGCTCAAGCGCAAGGAGAAGCTGACGGGGCGTCTCGCCGACTGCCTGGCGTGGATGTACTTGGCGTCGGCGGGCATGAAGCGCTTCCACTGCGAAGGTGAACGCGCGGAGCACCGCGCGGTCTTCGAGTGGACGCAGGCCCACGCTTTGCACCAAGCCGAGGAGGCCTACCGCGTCTTCTGCCAGAACCTCCCCTTCCGCCCGGCCGCGTGGTTCCTGCGCGCTGTCGCGTTCCCGATCGGGTTCCGCGCGGCGCCGCCTTCCGACCGCTTGGGGGGCCGCGTCGCGCGCGGGCTTCTGGACGGCAACGTGCTACGCGAGGACCTGACGAAAGGCATGTTCCTGCCGGCGGGCGACGGGCCCGGGCTCGGGCTCCTGGAAGCCGCGCTGACGAAGGTCGTCGCCGCCCAGGTCGTCGACGCCAAGCTGAAGCGCGCCGTGCGCGACAAGCGGCTCGAGAAGCACCCCGCAGCGACCCTGGTCGAACGCGCGCTCCGCGCCGGCATCCTGGAGCGCGACGACGAGGCTCTCCTGGCCACCGCCGCCGCCGCCCGCCACGAGGCGATCACCGTCGACGCCTTCCCGCGCAACGAGCGCTCGCTCGAAAAGACGGCGTAGCAGTTCGAAAAGCGGGCGCGGCGTAAATTCCTCGTTCGTCGTAGGAACCAGGCGCCTTCCCGGCGGTTCGAGCGCAGGATGGGTGTTTCGCCCGTTCGCGTCACTCCGTCCCTCCGAGGCTGCCCCGCATGAAGGTTCTCTTGCTCGCCGTCCCGTTCGTGCTTCCGCTCGGGGACCGTCTCGCGACCGAGTACGCCCAGAATCGCAGCGTGCGTGTGGTCGTCAGCACGTCGCTCGACATGGAGACCGTCGAATCGGAAATGCTCGTCAACGGAGAGCCCGTGGAGGGTCGCGGCGGCAGGGAGCGCTCGAGCGACGAGACGCGGACGATCGAGTACGTGGACGAGTGGCTCGCGGTCGAGGACGGCGAGCTCAGAGAGGTGCGCCGCTCGTTCGAGACGCTCGCCGCACGGGGGGTCGCGCGCTTCGGCGACAACGAGCGAGACATCGAGCGGGACGCGCCGCTCGCGGACGTGACGCTGATGCTCGCAGTCACCGAGAGCGGGCTCTCGGTCGAGGTCGTCGAGGGCGACGCGCCCGACCAAGCCCTGCAAGGCCAACGCCCCGAACTGTCCCTCGACGCGCTGCTACCCGACGGCGAGGTCGCGCTGAACGAGGTCTGGAACCTCGAGGCGGAAGCGATCGCGCGCGCGCTGGGGCTCGACCTCGAAGCGACCCTGTTCCCCGAGCCCGAGCGCGAGCCCGAGGACGAAGGCGGTCGCCGGGGCCGCGGTGTGCGCGGCGCGCGCTCGCCCTTCCGCCCCTTCCACGAGTTGGACTGGAGCGGTACGGCGACGCTGCACGCGGCCGAGGAGCACGCCGGGCAACGCTGCGCACGCATCGCGCTCGAGATCCGCGGCGAGGGCGAACTGACGCCGCCCGAACGCGGCGGTCGCCGTGGCGGTCGCGCCGTCGACCTCGCGACCGAGGCGCGCCTCGCGACCGAGTTCGAGGTCGTCCTCGAGGGTACGCTCTGGTTCGCGGTGGAGCGCGGTTTGCCCGTCGAACTGACGCTCGCCGGCTCCGTCACCAGCGATCAGCACACCGAATTCACGCGCGGCGACATGACGCGGACGATGATCGTCCTCGAAGAGGGCGAGTTCACGCACTCGGTCCAGGTCACGCTGCAGGACGCCGCCGACGAACCGGCCAAGTAAGCTCGCGAGCAACCAATCCATGAAGAATCTGATCCTTATCGCGCTCATCGCCGGCGCCGCTGCAGGCGGCGCCGTCAGCTTGGGCACCGCGCTCGTGGGCGGCACCGATGCACCTCCCGCACGCACGGCCAGCACGGTCGCGCCGGCGACGACCACCGACACATCCGCGCTCACGCAACGCCTGGCAGCGCTCGAGGAGCGCATCAACACGCTCGAGATTCGTCCCGCGGCGCTGCCGAACGCGCCTCGTACGGCGATGAACGGCGAAGCTGCCCTCGAGCTCGAAGAGGTCCGCGGCGAACTCGCGCAACTGCGTGACCTCACGCGCGTGCTTCAGCGTCCCCCCTCCGACGAAGTGCCCTTCGAACTGCACGTCCAGGTCGAGTCGGCTCTCGATTCGATCCGTGAGCAAGAGGAGCGGGAGCGCCAGGAACGCCGCGAACAAGCGTTCAACGAACGGCTCGAGCAGCGCCTCGCCGAGATCAAGAGTGAACTGGGCCTCTCGGGGTACCAGGTCGACGAACTGCGCCGCATCGAGCTCGAGACCCGCGCCAAGCGCGACGCGCTGATGCGAACGGCCCGCGACTCTGGCGACTGGGGCAACCTGCGCGAGACGATCCGCGGCCAGCGTGACGAGCAAGCGCAGGCGTTGACGAACCTCTTCGGCGCGGATCTCTACGGCCGCTACGACGAACTCGTCGGCCGCGGCGGTCTGACCGGCGGCCGCGGCGACTTCGGCGGCGGTCGCGGCGGCGGCGGCGGCAACGGCCGACGCGGCAACTGACGGAACCACAGCCGAGCGACCTCGAAGTGTTGAGCGAGGTGGTCCGGCGCTCGGGAGAGGCGCAGCGATGCGCCTCGCCCGGGCAACCCTTTCAGCCCGCGCGGGGCGGCGACCCTTAGAGTCGGACGACCACGCCACCCGTGAGGACGAGGTTGTCGGGCGTCAGGCCGCGCTCGCGCAGTCGGTCGCGGTAGGCCTCTTCGGAGCTACGGTGCAAAAGGAGGTCCGCGACGAAGCGCGTCGACGGCGAGAGGCGCCACTCGAACTGGGGACCGAAGACGAAGTCGGCGACGCCGCCCGTCGGCTCGCCCGTGTAGACGCGCGCGTACTCATCGCCGAAGTAGCCGACGCGGCCGAAGAGGTCGACGCGCCAGCGCTCTTCGACGGCGATCGGATGACTGGTCTCGAGCGACAGGTAGTAGTCGTCGATCTCGTCCACGTCGAGCGTCAGGCCCAGGATGGGCGTCAGCGGGCAGACCGGGAAGCTCCAGTAGGCGGACAGTTCGGTGGTCGAGCCCGCGCGCCGCGGCGCGTCCTCGAATTCGATCCGAGTCGCCGTCAACAACAGCTCGGTGCGCCCGAGCGAGCGTCCCCAGGAACCCGTGAGGTCGAGCTGCGTGACCTCGCCCTGTTGGTCGTCGGCGAAGTCGCCGTGGCCGGAGTTCTCCGTCAGGTTCACGTTGCCCCACGCTTGGAGCGACCAGCGGTTGTCGAGTTCGTCCGTGACGGACGCACCGAGACTCGCTTGGACGACGGGGTTGTCGACCTGCACCACGCCGCGATCGACGTAGCGCGAAACCACGCGCAAGCTGGAGGTCGCGCGCGCGCCGCCGCAACTCGCGAGCACTAGCACGAAGAGCGCGAGCACGCGCGGAACGCAGCGCGCCGTCACGCGAAGAGCAGCGAGTCGCGTCGCTCGTGCGCCAAGAGCGCCTGCTTGCGCTCCAATCCCGCGGCGTATCCCACCAACCGCCCGCCGGCGCTGATCACGCGATGACAGGGCACGATGATCGCGATCGGGTTGACGTGATTCGCCATCCCCACCGCCCGCGCCGCGCCCGGCCGCCCGCACGCGGCGGCGAGCTCGCCGTACGTGCACGTCGCGCCGAACGGAATACGGCGCAACTCGCGCCAGACCGTCTCCTGGAACTCCGTGCCGCGCGCCGCGAGCTCGAGCCCGTCGAACGCATCGCCGCGACCGCGGAAGTAGGCGTCGAAGGCGCGGGCCACGTGCGCGATCGCGGCGGCGTCGGACACGAGATCGGTGTCGCCCGCATCGAAGCCAACGCGTAGCACCCGCCCCGCTTCGTCCACGGTGACGAAGAGCGCCCCGAGCGGCGAAGAGAGCGACGCTGTAACGGCAACCGCTTTGCAAGACGCGACCAGAGCGCTCGCGCGCATGTTCTGCGAGGTCCCTCCGCTGTTCGAGCGAGACATCCAAAGAGCCTACATCCGCGCAGCGCCTTTCCAGCACTCCGTGCTGACCAAGAAGCACCACGCGCCCGAGCTGGCTCGTCGACGACGAATCCGATCGAATCGTGGTGAGGGAACCTAGTAGGGCACCCAGCTCTCTCTAGCCTTGTAGCCGGCGGCTTCGGCCTCGCCCTGCCCGAGAACCATGAAACGATCGACGCTATTGTCGTAGTTCGAGTCGACCAGATAGATCAGCTCGTTCGCCTCCAACGAGCCAAGGCTGAGAAAGACGCCGTCAGTGACATGGACTAGCGTATCGGAGTGACGATGGACCTGGGCAAGCGCGGGAACATGCAGAACGCTGGTGTCGGTCGGGCTCGCGACCTTCTCCCAACCACCGCAGATCGCGCGCTGCATCCAAACCTCGTTGGAATCGGAGAACTTGACGACGATCCGATCGTTGGCGAACAACGGGAACATGTTGGCGACGCCATGCCGACCGGACACCTGCTCTTTCGACGCGGTGATGACGGACGAGCGCTCGAGAGCGACGGCGCGAGTGACCGGCCAGTTCGGATACTCGAAATCCCACCGCTCGATGATCGTGTCACCCTCTTGATCCACACCGGCCACGTACAGTCTTCCTCCCAACCCCGCCGCGATGCACGTTGGCTTGTACGCGAGGTCATAGGTCGCTATCACGACCTCCTTTCCGGCAGCCGACGGAAAGTCGGGTAGGTACTCCCAATCGATCCTCACCGACTTCGCGAACATCCAGGCGACACCGCGCAAGCGGTTGCCATCGATTCGAAGGAGCTGAGCGGAACGCGAGGTCGCCTTCGCAGGCCTGGCGAACGAGGTTGTCAGCGGGGCGAAGGCGACCAGAGACATGCACGCAGCAATCGAAGCGAGGACCGAGAAGAACAGGACTCGGCGCCTCGAAGCGCGCTCCCTCTCGCTCTTCCTACGGCTTGGCGCAGCGAGCTTCGAGCGCGTCACTCGGGCGTGCCGAAGCTGCCGAAGAAGGCGTTGTTGTCGCCGGCTCGGTCGAGGTTCCAGCCGAAGTCGCGTTCGTCGATGCGGAAGGTCTCGGGGCAGCCGACGAGGCGGATTTGCAGCGGTTGCGCCGGCTCGTACCAGACGTTGAAGGGCATCTTGCAGCAAGCGCGGTCGGCCAGGGCGTCGCCGCTGAGGGCGACGGTGCCTTGTGCGCGGAGGCCGAAGGCGTCGCCGTCGACGTCGACCGCGAGGTCGGCGCCCGTGTGCACCGTGCGCGTCACGCCGAGGGTGGCGGAGTGCTCGCGGCCGAGCCAGGCCAAGGCGGCGTCGGCGCGGAGGCCGGTCGCGTCGACGTGGACGATCGAGCGGCGCGGGGCGGAGGTTTCGGCTAGGTTCTCGTCGCACTCGACGAGCGCGACGATCTGGATGCCGCTGAGGTCGACGCCGGCTTCGACGCCGCTCTCGAGCGACCAACCGGCGACCAGGCGACGGCCCTGTGTCGTGTATTCACCGTTGTAGTGACACGCGCCGGCGAAGACGGAGGCGGTGCGGGCCTCGACGTACTCGCCGGTGGGCGCGGCGTTCGGGGCTTGAGCGAAGAGGCTCAGCAAGAGGAAGGGCGTGATCATGATGCGTTGTTCGTCGGAGGTCAGGCCTGGGGGCCGTACGGCAGGAAGCACTCGCGGTCCGCGCGACAGTCGTCGACGCCGACCAGATCGCCGTCGGGACCGATCGCGTCCATCGTCCGCGTGCACCAGGCGTTGCAGGCGGCATCCAGCACGTCGCGGTCCACCTGGGGCGGCGTCGTGCGGAAGGTGAGTTTCTTGCTCGCGAGCCGCCGGCAGTACGGGCTGAAGGCGAGGTCGGTGGCGCTCTTGGGCTCGTTCATGGGACTAGGGCTTCGCCAGGCGTTCGAGGGCGACCGCGATGGCGCCCTTCGTCATCGGGATCTTGTATTCGTTCATCGAGAGCGGCTCGGCCCATTCGACGGCCGCGTCGCCGGCGGCCTTGGCCGCCTCGGCGTCGGGGCGGCGGCCGACCAACACCTCTTCCGCCTCGGGCGAGCGCCACGGGATCGGTGCGACGCCGCCCAGGACGACGCTGGCCGAGGCGATCTCGTCGCCCTGCATCTCGAGCACGAGCGCGACAGCCGACAGCGCGAAGTCGAAGGCGTCGCGCTCGCGCACCTTGACGTAGGTCGCCGGGCGCCCCGCCATGCGCTTGGGCACGCGCACCGTCACGACGACCTCGTTCGGCGCCAGCACGGTCTCCTTCGTCGGATCGCCGTCGCCGGGCAGGACGTAGAAGTCGGCCAGCTTCATGCTGCGCTTGCCCGAGGGACCGACCAGGTCGACCTCGGCGTCGTACGCGACCAGCACCGGCGCCAGGTCGGAGGGATGCACGATGTACGATGGGCCGCCGCCGAAGATCGCGTTGTACTTGCTGTTGCCCGTGTAGCTGAAGCACTCGGTGCCGCCCTTCTTCAGGCAGTGCGCGTGCTCGGAACGGAAGTACAAGCAGCGCGGACGCTGGCACAGGTTGCCGCCGACGGTTCCGACCGCGCGAATCTGCGGCGACGCGGCGGAGCCCGCGGCCTCGACGAGCGCCGGGAAGCGCTTCATGAGATCGGCGTCGTCCTCGAGGCGCGCCAGCGTGACGAGCGCCCCGATCTCGAGGTCGCCCTCGGGGCTCATCCGGATCTGGTCGAGTCCGGGGATCGACTTCAGGTTCACGACGAGTTCGGGCGACGTCAGGTAGTCCTTCATCGAGCCGATCAGATCCTGGCCACCAGCCAAGATCTGCGCGCGACCGCGCGCGGCGTAGGTGTCCTCGGTCGGGAGTGCCTCGATCGCTTGATCGAGGGTCTTCGGCAACAAGAGTTCGAATGCTTTCATGGGTGTTGCCTCAGCCGAGGTTCGCGAGTCCAGCGATGATCTTGTCGCGTGAGAGCGGCAGGTCGCGGAGGCGCACACCCGTCGCGTTGAAGATGGCGTTGGCGATCGCCGATTGTCCCGGCACGACCGCCGGCTCACCGACGCCCGTCACCGCGAGGCGCGTGTCGTCGTCGTCGAGGATCGCCGTCATGCGCGGCATGTCCATCGAACCGGGGATCTTGTACTCCTCCATCCCAAGGTTCAGTTGCACGCCGAGTACGGGGTCGAGCACGCGCTCTTCCCAGAGGCCATAGCCCATGCCCTGGATCATGCCGCCGTTGATCTGGCTGCGCGTCGCCAGTCGGTTGAGCGGCATGCCGACGTCCTGGATGGCGACCATCTCGAGCACGCGCGTTTCGCCCGTGCGCGTGTCGACCTCGACCTTCGCGGCCTGCGCGCCGTGCACGCCGGCCGTGGAGAGGCTGGCGTCGTAGGTCCCGCGCACGGAGATTCCGCCGGGCGGCAACATCGAGCAGGCGTCGTTCCAGCTCATCGTCTCCGAGCCGTTCGAGACACCGTTGACTCCGAGGGTCACGTCGCTCCAGCCGGTCGCCTTCGCGATGGCTTCCGTGAACGCCTTCGCCGCTTCGAACGCTGCGACCTTCACGGCCGGCGCGAGGCTCGGCACCGTGGTCGAGCCGCCGGAGGGATTGCCGAAGCCCAGGCGCGAGTCGCCGATCTGGGCCTCGACGCGCTCGAGTGGAATGCCCAGCTCTTCCGCGACGATCGACGCGACGTAGGTACGCGTGCCCGTGCCGAGGTCCTGGCTGCCGACCGCGCTGATCACCGAACCGTCGCGCGCGATCTTGACGTCGACCTCGCACGAGGCGCCACCGCCCGAACCCCAGGCCGCGACGCCGAAGCCGATGCCGACCATCTTGTCGGCGAGCTTCGCCGGCGGCCCGGTGCGGTGCGCGTGCTCGTTCCAGCCGATCTCGCGCGCGACGCGATCGAGTTGGCGGTGATAGACCTCGTGCGGGCTGCCGTCGGCGTGGACGAGGTTCTTCTTCCGGAACTCGACGGGATCCATGCGCAGCGCGTACGCGAGTTCGTCGACCATCGACTCGGTCGCGAAGTTCGCCTGCGGATGCCCCGGCGCGCGCATCGCACGGTTGCCGTCGGTGTGCGTGTGCACGCTACGGATGGTGTGGAACTGCGCGTAGCCGTCGCGCGTGTTGCGGTGATAGATGTACGGCTGACCCGGGTTCGAGCCGCCGTTCACGCCGCCGTACTTGTCGATGTCGGCGACCATGCCGAGCATGCGGCCGTCCTTGGTCGCACCGGCGCGCATGGTCTGGCGCGAACCCGAGCGGTTGCCCCCCGAGAGGAACTCGTCGGCGCGCTTGAACATGAAGTGCACGGGCTTGCCGGTCTCCTTCGAGAGCAGGCAGGCGAGTCGACCGGGGATGTCCAGGCCGAACTTGGCGCCGAAGCCACCGCCCATGTGATGCACGATGCAGTGCACCTTGTTCTCGGGCAGGTCGAGGATCTCGGCGGCGTCGCCCGCGACGCCGTGCGTGAACTGCGTCGAGCAGTAGATCGTGGCTTCGTCGCCGCCACGGAAGTCGCAGACCGAGCCGTGGGTCTCGAGGCACGCGTGGAACTGCACCGGCGCGGTGTAGGTCGCTTCGACGACGACATCGGAGGTTTCGAGCGCCGCTTCCGCGTCGTCGCGCCGTCCGTCCGTCTGTTCGCGCGTCACGTTGCCGCGGCGCGAGACGTTGGGCGCGCCCTCGCGCTTCGCGTCCTCGGGCGTCAGCACCCAGTCGCCGAACTCGTACTTGGGATCGAGCGCGCGCAGCCCGTCCGCGGCCGCTTCGGGCGTGCGCGCGGCGAGCATGGCGAGGGGCTGCCCCAAGCGACTCGTGAAGCCGTCGCCGATTTCAGCGATCACCGCTTCGACGCCGGGCACGGCGCGCGCCGCCTCCAGGTTCAGCGTGACCTTGACGACCGGATAGGGCGAAAGCAGCGCGCGGCCTATCAGCATGCCGGGCAGGCGAATGTCGTGCGTGTAGCGCGCGCGGCCGGTGACCTTGACCGGACCGTCGACGCGCGGCACGTCCTGGTTGACGTAGCGCGTCTCGCTGCGCGGCTTCCAGGCAGGACTCTCTTGGCTGGTGCTCATCGGCCCGCCCCCCCGCTCGTCTTGCCCTTGGCGTCGCGCGCCGCCAGCGCGGCTTCGAAGATGTGCGGGTAGGTCCCGCAGCGACAGACGTTGCCCGCGCAGCCGGCGCGGATGGCGCCGAGGTCGGCCGCGGGCTGGCGCTCGAGCGTGTTCGTGACGCTGACGACGAAGCCCGGCGTGCAGAAGCCGCACATCAAGGCGTCCTTCTCGCAGAAGGCCTGTTGCACCGGCGACAGGTTGTCGGGTTGCCCCAGGCCCTCGACCGTCGTGATCTCGCGCCCCAGGAAATCGACGGCGAGCTGCGTGCACGCGTAGGCGGTGCGCCCGTCGACGATGACGGTGCAAGCGCCGCAGGCCGCGCGATCGCAGACTTCTTTCGTGCCCGTCAGCGGCGTCTGCATGCGCCAGCGCAAGGCGTCGAGCAGCGTCGTCCTGGGCTCGACGGTCAGTCGCTGCTGCGTGCCGTTGATCGTGAGCTCGATCTCGAGTTCGCCGGTCAGGCGCTCGGACTGCGTGGCGGCGAGCGTGCGCGTCTCGGCCTCCAGCGAGGTGCCGAGGGCGCGCGCCGCGGCGCCGCCGCCGGCGCCGCCCCGGAACCCG
>JBBDIB010000006.1:6523-8742 GCA_040880665.1 Planctomycetota bacterium | reverse complement strand
TGGGGCGCGGTCGAGCCTGTCGCGACGCCCGCCGCCGTGACGACGAACGGCCAACGCGTTTCGTACGACTGGAACGAACGGCTGACCGAGTGGTACGTCAACGATCGGCGCGGACTCGAGCACGGCTACACGGTGCAAGCGCGACCGGATGGCGCGACCAGCGAACTCATCCTCGAACTCGCCGTCCGCGGCGACCTGCTGCCCGTCGTCTCCGCGAACGGCCGCGACGTGCGCTTCGTCGACGCGAAGGGCGGCACCGTACTGACCTACGCCGGCCTCACGGTCTTCGACGCCGACGACGAGCCGCTCGCGGCCGGTTGGGAAGCCGTCGGTGAACGACTGCGCTTGCTCGTCGAGGACCAAGCCGCCCGCTATCCACTCACCATCGACCCGATCGCGCAGCAGGCCTACCTCAAGGCTTCGAACACGGGAGCCCAGGACAACTTCGGCTCGTCGGTCGCCGTCTCCGGCGACACCGTGGTCGTCGGAGCGTATGGCGAGCGCAGCGTCGCGACGGGCGTGAACGGTGACGAGAGCAGCGATGGCGCCTTGCAAGCCGGTGCCGTCTACGTCTTCGTGCGCAACGGAACGAGCTGGACCCAAGAGGCCTACCTCAAGGCCTCGAACACGCAAGGGTACGACCGGTTCGGCTGGTCGGTCGCGATCTCCGGCGACACCGTGGTCGTCGGAGCGAACGGTGAGGACAGCACCGCCACGGGTGTCAACGGCGACGAGAGCAGCAATGCCGCCTTCCAAGCCGGCGCGGGCTACGTCTTCGTGCGCAGTGGAACGAGCTGGACCCAAGAGGCCTACCTCAAAGCCTCGAACACGGGAGCGGACGACCGGTTCGGCGAGTCGGTCGCGGTCTCCGGTGACACGGTGGTTGTCGGAGCGTGGTTGGAGGACAGCGACGCCACGGGCGTCAACGGCGACGCGAGCAACAACGGCGCCAGCAACTCCGGCTCGGCCTACGTCTTCGTGCGCAGCGGGACGACCTGGGCCCAAGAGGCCTACCTCAAGGCCTCGAACACGGGAGCGGACGACCGGTTCGGCAGGTCGGTCGGGGTTTGGGGTGACACGGTGATCGTCGGAGCATCACGCGAAGCCAGCTCCTCCACGGGCGTCAACGGCATCCAGGACGATGCCGCCTACATTTCCGGCGCCGCTTACGTCTTCGTGCGCAGCGGGACGACCTGGATCGAAGAGGCCTTCCTCAAGGCCTCGAACACGGGAGCCGGGGACGGGTTCGGCTCTTCCGTCGCAGTCTCTGGCGACGCGGTGGTTGTCGGAGCGTCCGGCGAGGACAGCGCGGCCACGGGCGTGAACGGCGACGAGAGCAGCCATTCCGCCATCGACTCGGGCGCGGCCTACGTCTTCGTGCGCAGCGGGACGACCTGGACCCAAGAGGCCTACCTCAAGGCGTCCAACACACAACTGCGCGACGAGTTCGGCTCTTCGGTCGCGCTCTCCGGCGACAGGGTGGTCGTCGGAGCAGCGTTGGAGGACAGTGACGCCACGGGCGTGAACGGCGACGGGAGCAACAACTTCCTCGGCAGCTCCGGCGCGGCCTACGTCTTTGTGCGCAGCGGAACGACCTGGATCCAAGAGGCCTACCTCAAAGCTTCGAACACGGGAGAGACCGACCAGTTCGGCCGCTCGGTGGCGGTTTCCAGCAACACGGTACTCGTCGGAGCGCAGCAGGAGGACAGCGCCGCCACCGGCGTGAATGGCGACCAGAGCAGCGAGGCCGCCAGCGATGCGGGCGCGGCCTACGTCTTCGAACTCGACCTCGTCGCCTGCTGCACGTCTCGCAACGGCGTCCTCTCGCTGAACCCGGACGACCTCGTCTGCACGAGCTACCCAAAGCTGGGCGCGGTGTGGTCGAGCCAGATCGCGACGACGCCGACCGTCGGGCAGAGCACGATCGTGACAGCCCTCGCGATCGGACTCGGCGGGCCGAGCACGGGCGTCCAAGTCTTCGGCTTCGAGCTGCTCGTGCTGCCGCCCTTCGACCCGCTCCAGGTGAGCGCGACGGGCTCCCACGCCTTCCTCGTGCCGAGCGATCCGTCCTTCGCCGGCCTCTCGTACACAGCGCAAGGACTACGGCTCGAGACGACGGGCAGCACGAACCACTTCGTGCTGACGAACGCGCTGGACCTCGTGTTGGGGTTCTAGCCGGTTGCCTCCGCACGGGGCTTGCACAACGTGCAAGCCACGTG
>JBBDIB010000006.1:0-6513 GCA_040880665.1 Planctomycetota bacterium | reverse complement strand
GGACGCTATCCCTCCGTCCCAACGAACCCCGGGGCCGGAGGGGAGCTCTGCGTGCGTGGACGTTCGAGCGGTGAAGGGTTTGGCACGCGCGTTGCGTGCGCGGTGAGCGCGTCCGCCCGCGCTCGCCCATTTTTCCTTCACCACCCGACTCCATGTCGCGAACGTCCATCCTCGCCGTGCTGGCGCTCGCCGGTTTCGCCGGCGCGTGCCGGAGTTCGTTCCGGCTGAGGATCCCGCCCACCCATCCCGCGCACCCCGAGTTCGCTGCGGCGCGGCCGATCCTCGTTCCCGACCCGTTCACGGTGATGCTCGACGAGACTGTGCCGGAGTCCGGGGAGATGGCACCCGCAGAAGGCGCCGGCGATGGGCACTCGATGCACGGCGGGGAGCACTGATGCCGGCGTCGGCATCACGCGCACTCGCGGCCTCGGCTCTTTGGCTCACGGCCTGCATCACGTCGTGCCTGACCGTGCCGCCGCGCGATCGGGTCGCGGTCGTCGATGCGACCGACAACGAGGCCTCGCTGGTCGACGCCGCCACGGTCGACGTCAACGCGCTGCGCGAATCGGCGCTGGCTGATCAGTTCCTGGACGCGGACGAGGCCGTGCGCTTGGCGCTGCTCGGCAACGCGCGCTTGATCGGGCGCCTCTACGCGCTGGACGAAGCGCGTGGACGGCTCGTGCAGGCTGCGCTGATGCCGAACCCCGTAGCCGAGGCCGAGTTGCGCTTCGTCGAAGGCGGCGGCGGCGACCTGTTCGAGTTCGGCCTGATGCAGAACGTGGTCGGGCTGTTCTTCTTGCCGCGACGAAAGCAGATCGCCGCTGCGCGCTTCGATGCGACGCGCGCCCAGGTCTTGGGTCAGGTGCTCGACGCCGCAGCGGAAGCCCGCACGGCGTATCGTGCGCTGCAAGCCGCGCTGCAACGGGAAGAGGTCGCCATGACGGCGACGCAGGCGCTCGAAGCGTCGTTCGACGCGGCGCGCGAGCTGTTCGAGGCGGGCAACATCATCGAGCTCGATATGTTGATGGAGCGCACGGCGTACGAGGAAGCCAAGCTGATGCTGACGGAGGCCCGGGCGCGCGTACTGGCCGCGCGCGAGAACTTGGCGCTCTTGCTCGGCGCGCGCGGCGACGCCGACTGGCGCGTCGATCCGCGACTGCCGGAGCCCACGCCGATCGACGTCGATCCAACGGAGCTCGAGCAGCGCGTCGTCGAAGCGAGCTTCGATCTCGAACAGCAGGCGAGAGAGCTGGTGGCGCGGGGCCACGCGCTGGGACTCAGGCGTTGGGAAGCGGCGTTCCCCAGCGGCAGCCTGGGCGTCAAGGGCGAGAAGGAGCCCGACGATACCTGGCTCGTCGGACCCCTGGCGTCCTTCTCGATCCCGATCTTCGATCAAGGCCAGGGCGCGAACCTCGAGGCGCAGGCCGCGTTCAGAAGCGCCTACGCCCAGTTCACCCACGAAGCGCTCATGCTGCGGCGGCTCGCTCGCGAACGGCTTTTGCACGCGGCCGCGCTGTTGCAGCGCGCGCGCTACCTGCGCGAAGTCGTGCTGCCGCTGCGTCGCGCCGTGACCCACAGAACGCAAGAGCAGTTCAACGCGATGCAGATCGGCGTCTTCCAACTACTCCAGGCGAAGCGCGCCGAGATCCGCACCGGCGACGAATTCGTGCGCGTGCTCTTCGACCACTATCGCGCGCGCATCGAACTCGAGAGCCTCTTGCTCGGCCGCCGCCCACGCGGCGACTACGGACTGGCCACGTTCGAGGAGTCCGCGGCCCCAACGATGGGTGCCGGAGACTCGACCAACGGTCACTGACACGCGCCTGCCGAAACTCCACACCCATGACTTCGAGACGCAACTTTCTCCTCTCCGCCACGGCCGCGGGCGCGTTGGGCCTACCGGCCAGCGCTCGACAGGGCGCGCTGCACCGGCCCTCGCGCCCAGGATCGCTGATCGTCCCCAGCGGCCACGCCGAACAGGGGCGCATCGTCAATGACGTGCGCGTCTTTCACCTGACGGCGGGCGAGGTGACGAATCGGTTCGCGCCGGGACTCCAGGCGCTGTGCTGGGGCTTCAACGGTGTCGTCAACGGCCCCGTCCTCGAAGCGGTCGAGGGCGAGCGCGTGCGCATCTACGTGACCAACCGCTTGCCGGCACCGACCAGCGTGCACTGGCACGGCTTCATCCTGCCGAACGGCATGGACGGCGTGAGCGGACTGACGCAACCGCCCATCCCTCCGGGCGAGACCTGGGTCTACGACTTCCGCCTGATCCAGCACGGAACGCACATGTTCCACAGCCACGAGGACACGATGACCCAGGACGGCTTGGGCCTCACCGGGATGTTCGTCATCCACCCGCGCGAGTCGCTCGATCCACCGGTCGACCGCGACTTCGTTTTGCTCTTGCACGAGTGGCGCATCGACGCGGGCGCGCGTCGACCGAATCCCAACGTGATGAGCGACTTCAACGTCTTGACGATGAACGGGAAGGTCTTCCCCGCGCTCGATCCCTTGGTCTGTCGCACCGGGCAACGCGTCCGCATGCGCATCGGCAACCTCTCGGCGATGGACCATCACCCGATCCACGTCCACGGTGTCGAGTTCGAGGTCACGGCGATCGACGGCGCGCGCGTCCCCGTGGCGAACCGCACGACGCGAGTCACCGTTCTGGTCGGCGTGGGCGAGACGCGCGACATCGAATTCGCGCCCCAGTTCCCCGGCGACTGGGCGTTCCACTGCCACATGACCCACCACATGATGAATCAGATGGGGCACGACTTCCCCAACATGATCGGCGTCGACGCCCAAGCGCTGAACCAAAGCGTGCGCGACGTCCTGCCCGACTACATGACCATGGGAACGACGGGCATGCGCGACATGACGGACACCGACATGCCGATCCCGCCCAACTCGATCCCCATGCTGCGCGGCCCCGGCCAGTTTCCGAACGACATCTCCCTCGGCGGCATGGCCGGCGTCCTCAAGGTGCGCGACGACATCAGCGACGAAGCCTTGGCGCAAAACCTCGACCCAGGCTGGTACCAACACCCCCCCGGCACGCGCGCTCAGCCCGCCACGACCGCGGGAATGCTGCACGATGGCATCGACGTCGCACAGCGTTCTGGGCCGCGATCGGATTGAGCTGCGGCAAGAGAGCCAACACCTACGGAAGGCTCTTAAGAGAAGGCGGCGTGATGAGGAACACCAGGAAGCACTTCGGTTCAGTGGGCTCCTCGGACTTCGATCCAGGTCGCGATGAAATCGAGCGCGTCGTCGCGGTAGAGGGCGTGGCCGTTCTTGTTGAAGAGCATCACGGTGGTGTTCGCGTTCAGCGGTCCCAGGACGTCGCCGATGCGCTCGATGCTTTTCGGGATTCGGAGCTGCGTGTCTTGTCCGCCGTAGAGAAAAAGTGAAGGTTGCTCGAGCTGCGTCCAGTACTCCATGGGATCGAAGCCACCGATGACGCGGAGGAATTCCCAGGCGGGATCATCGGGCGTGGAGGCGAAGCCTTCGACGACTTCCATGCCTCGCATGCGGCCACTTCGCGCGCGGGACAGCGCCTCGGCATAGGCGGACCAGCCTACGCCCGTCCGAGCGTAGTTCTCGGCCGCCGCGAGGACGGCTTCGACCTCGACGAGTTCACTCGACGTGAGGCCGGCGCGCTCCCCCATCATTACGACCTCGTCGCGGATCTGTTCGTCGATCGGAACGACCGAGCCCGAGACGTTGACGGCGAACGCGACGTGCGGCGAGCGAGCCGCGGCGGCGGGCACGATGTGACCGCCCTGACTGAACCCGATCACGCCGACGTTGGCGGCGTCGACGCGCGGGTGCGCACGTAGCCACTGGACGGCTGCCACGGCGTCGTCCGCCAGATCCAGGAAGCTGGCGGTCCGCCAGTTGCCGCCCGAGTCGCCCGAACCGCGCTTGTCCGGATGCAGCACGGCGACGCCACGGCGAACGAGCGCGTCGGCGTAGGCGGATGTCCAGGGATTGGATCGAGCGCTGGTCCCGGAACCATGGATCAAGATTGCGCCGGAGAACGGGCCGTCACCCGGTGGCAACAGCAGCGAACCGGCCAGCGCCACGTCGCCATTGGCGAACTGGACGGCTTCGGTCGGCGCAGCGGGAGGCGGCGCGGGCGTGATTGCCTGGGCCAGGACCGGGCCAACGAGTAGCACACCGAGAAAGATCGAGCGATGAAGAGGGCGGCGAAGGAAGGTCATGGCGTGCGAGGTCCGCGGTCAGGATGGTGGTCAAGTCACCCGTGCTACGCACGCGCAGCTCGAACCTTTGCCATCGTCCCCCGGGGATGAGCGCGGCCGCACGCACCCGTCGCCCGCCTCCCCCGCCAGAACCTCACAGCCCCTGCCTCCAGCCAACATGGACGTCTTCGAAGCCATCGCAACCCGCCGCGCCGTCAAACACTTCGATCCCGAGCACCGCATGAGCGACGCCGAGATCACGCGCCTGATCGAGTCGGCGATGCAGTCGCCCACCTCGTTCAACATTCAGCACTGGCGATTCGTCGTCGTGAAGGATTCGGAGCTGCGCCAAGAGATTCGCGCCGCGGGCAACGACCAAGCGCAGATGACCGACGCGTCGCTGTTGATCGTCATGACCGCCGACGTCGATGCTTGGAAGAAGGAGCCCCGGCGCTACTGGCGCAACGCGCCGCCCGAGGTCGCCGAGATCCTCGTCAACTGGATGGGACCCTTCCACGAGGGCAAGCCCGAGCTGCAGCGCGACGAGGCCCAGCGCTCGATCGGCATGGCGATGCAGACGATCATGCTGGCCGCGCGTGCCATGGGCTACGACTCGTGCCCGATGATCGGCTTCGACCACGAGCAGGTCGCCGAGCTGATCCGCCTGCCCGCCGATCACTGCATGGGCCCGATGGTCGCCGTCGGGAAGAAGACGAAGGACGTCTGGCCCAAGCCCGGGCAAATGTCGCTCGGGGAAGTCCTGGTCGTCGACCGCTTCGACGCCTGAGCGTGCCCCGATGTCCGCACTCTGCGTACACCGGGGCACGCACCGTGACTACGGCAACGTGACGATCACTTCCATCGGCTCCGACAGCTCGATCGGCGGCGTGATCAATAGAGCCTGGAAGTAGCGGCAGAGTCCGAGGAACGCCGCCGGGAGCGGCACGGTCACGGCGCTGTTTCCGAACGCGTCCGCGGGCGGCATCGGAATCGGCGGAGGGAACGGCGGGACCGGACTGATCCAGAGCGACAATAAACACCCGGCCGTGTTCGAGAACCCGAAGGGCGGACACAGCGGCGTCGTCGAGTAGTACAGGAACGGCAGCGCACCCGGGAGAGCGCCGCTGATCGTGAAGCCGAACGTGGTGTTTCCGATCACGGACTGGCCGACGGTGTTCAGCACGGGCGCACTACCGCAACTGCTGGCCGAACCGTAGTGGTTCGGGCGCGCCGTGTAGCTGAGGCCGTTCAACGGACCGGGTGTCGGGAAGCAGACCGACGTCGGGTAGACCTTCGGCGTCAGCGGCGCAGGCCCGAAACCGACTTGGTCGTACGCAATCGACTGGCGGTCGGTGGCGTACAAGAGCGGCAACGGGCTACTGGTGATCACGCCCGCCGTGTCGACGCCGAGACCCTCGAGCCCGCCGAGCAAGGCGCCGCAGCCCGACATGTTCCAGAACAGGAAGCTGCCGAGCACGCCGCTGGGCAGGAAGCTGTTCACCGTCAGGCCTTCGGCGCACCAAAGTTCACCGAAGACCGGATCCCATTCGATGTCCGTGACACTGAGCCCCGTCAGCGAGCAGGGAAACGGAAGGCCCGCAGGCACGATCACGGTCAGACAGCCCGAGGCGGTCGCTGGCTTGAAGAACGACTGCGCGAGGAACCCGTCGGTCGCCCACAAGAGGCCGCCCGCCGTGTCCACGCCGAGGCCCGTCAGCGGACCGAGCGCTCCGAGGAAGCCGTTGAAAGCAGAGATCGGTACGCCGAGCGACGTGTACTCCGCCAGCGCGAAGCCGTCCGTCACCCAGTAGGTGTCGTTCAGCGTGTCGACGCCAATGTCGCCGAGCTGCGTGCCGGCGGCCCCGAAGGGCAAGATGCAGGGTCCGAGCGCCCCACCCAACGAGAACGTGAAGGTCGGATCGGAGGGTCCGAGGCAGGGGTTCGCGAGCGGGCTCGGGAACTCGTGCACGAAGCCGAACAGGTCGTAACCCACCAGGCGCTGCGCGCTAGGTGCGGCAGCCAGGACGACCGGAAGAACGGAGAACAACAGGACACGACGTGACATGATGACCTCGCGAGTAAGAGTGCGGAGGCCTGAGTCCCGCAGGAGACCAGGTCGGTAGGCAGGTTAAACTACCGCACTTTTCCGCTACCGGGGCAGACCCAAAAAAAGGGTGAAACGCGTGCCATGTACGACGCCCCGCCCGCGCTGGCCAACGGCCCTTTCGCGGACTGCTCCGCGTCGAGAACGATGCGCGCTGCGCCGGCGCGCCGGGGTGAGAGGGTCAGCGGTCCCCACCCCGGC
>JBBDIB010000005.1:0-8807 GCA_040880665.1 Planctomycetota bacterium | reverse complement strand
AGCACGGTGAGGGAGGGAAGTGTCGGCAGGGCAACGAGATACGGCGAATCCGACGAATCGTGGTGAGGGAACCGGGCTAGGGGGCATTCCCCTAGGGCACGCGTACACTCCCGCCGAAATCCTCGCCCAGGCGTCCGCTGGACGGCCCGGGACGCCCGCTCCTCCAGCCAAGCTCCGCCCCATGGCCATCGTGGTCTCCCACATCGCCGACGACTTCGAGACGCTCCGGCGCCAGGCGCTGCGTCAGGCGCCGCTCGCCGATCTGATCGAGCTACGGCTCGACCGCATCGGTCATCCGGGCGAGGAGCGTCTCAGGAGCTTCTTCGCCGAGTGCCCGAAGCCCGTGATCGTGGCCTGTCACGACGACGCGAGCCCGCGCGGCTGGGACGGCTCGTTGGACGAGCGTCTCGACCTCTTGTCCGACGCCGCGCGCTGTGGCGCGCGCTTCGTCGACATCGACTGGCGGCTGTCCCTCGACCTGGGCGAAGTCGAAGCGCCCGCGCACCGCATCGTCTCGCGTCACTTCGAGAACGCCGTGCCGACGAACCTCGACGACTTGCTCGAGGAACAGCAAGCCGTCCTGTGCGAGGGCGACGTCACGAAGCTGGTGGCGCACGCGACCAAGTGCGAGGACGGCCTGCGCCTCTTGCGTTGGTTGCGCACGACGAAGGGCATCGTCTCCTTCGCGACCGGCGCCGCCGGTTCCTTCACGCGTCTCTTGGCGCCGATCTTCGGCTCGCCCTTCACCTACTGCGCGCCGGCCGCGATGCCGGGCGAGCCCGAGCCCGAGGCCACCGCCGCGGGCCAACTGCGCGTCAACGATCTCTTGGGCCTCTTGCCGCCGGGAGGCATCAGCCAGGAGACGGCGATCTTCGGCGTCGTCGGCAATCCCGTCGGTGCTTCCTACTCGCCGATCGTGCACGGCATGGCGCTCAAAGCCGCCAAGCTCGACGCCGTCTACGTGCGCTTCGAGCCCGACGAATTCGACGCGTTCCTGGCCCTGGCCGACGACGAGAACTTCCGCGGCTTCAGCGTGACCGCGCCCTTCAAGGAGCACGCGTTCCGCGCCGCGCACCAACGCGAGACCGCGGCCGCGGCGACCGGCGCCGCGAACACCCTGGTGCGCGACCAGGGCCAGTGGCGCGCCGCGAACAGCGACGTGGCGGCGGTGCGCGCGACGCTCGAGCAAGCCTTCCGCGTGCACGCCGAGCGCGGGCTCTCGCCCGCGAGCCTCGCCGGCGCGCGCGTCCTGGTCCTCGGCGCCGGCGGCGCCGCGCGCGCGGCGATCCACGCCGCCCAGACCGGCAACGCCGTCGTTTCCATCGCGGCGCGGCGCCCCGAGCGAGCGCAAGCCTTGGCGCAAGAGTTCGGCGTCAGCGCGGTCGCCTGGGAGGCCGTCGGGGCGACGCCGTACGACGCGCTCGTCCATGCGACGCCCGCGGGCTCGGCGGCTCAGCCCGACGCGCTCGCCATCGGGCCCGAAGCCCTGCGCCGTGGCACCGTCGTCCTGGACGCCGTCTACCATCCGATCCGCACCCCGCTCCTGATCGCCGCCCACGAGCGCGGTCTGACCGCCGTCCCCGGCGGCGAATGGTTCGTGCGCCAAGCCGCCGAGCAGTTCCGCTGGTGGACCCAGGGCGACGCGGACGAGCTGCTCTTGCGCAAGTCCTTCGAGCACGCCCACGAGACGCTCCGTCGTTAGCTTAGTTCCCTGTGCGCACGTCAGCATTCATCTTGGGTTGTGCGTCGGTTCTCATGTCGCCTGCGTCGGGCCAGGAGAGAACGGAATCCGAGTCCCGGGTCGTCACCTACGACTTGACCGTCTCCGAGATCACCTGGTCGCCCGCGGGTCGTCCGGTGAAAGCGCTGGCCTTGAACGGAGGCATCCCGGGTCCGACCTTGGTGTTCCAGGAGGGTGATACAGCGCGCATCACCGTCCGCAACGGCCTCGAAGACGAGGAGGCCTCCATCCACTGGCACGGGCTCCTCCTGCCCAACGAGATGGACGGTGTGCCGTACCTGACGACACCGCCGATCGAGCCGGGTGCGTCGCACGAGTACGAGTTCGAACTGCGGCAGTCGGGGACGTACTGGTACCACTCGCACACCGGCTTGCAGGAGCAGCGCGGTGTCTACGGCGCCATCGTCATCCATCCGCGTGAGCCGGACGTCGACGTGGATCGTGAGCACGTGGTCGTGCTCTCGGACTGGACGAATCAGGCTCCCTACGAAGTGATGCGCACCTTGATGCGGAACAGCGAGTGGTACTCGCAAAAGAAGGGCACCACGCAGTCCCTCCTGGGAGCCTGGCGGCGGGGACAGCTCGGTTCGTTCTTCGAGCGCGAGCGGAGCCGGATGCAGCCGATGGACGTCTCGGACGTGGCCTACGACGCCTTCCTGGCGAACGGCGAGGTCCGCCACGCGCTGCCCGCCGAGCCTGGCGAACGCGTCCTCTTGCGGATCGTCAACGCGGGCGCTTCGTCCTACTTCCACGTCACGTCCGCAGCCGGTCCGTTGACGATCGTCGGAGCCGACGGGATGCGCGTGAAGCCGGTCCAGGTCCAACGGCTTCTGATGGGCATGGCGGAGACCTACGACGTCATCGTCACGCTGCCGGACGACGGAGCCGCGATCGAGGTGCGCGCCACGGCCCAGGACGTCAGCGGGCACGCCTCCGTGATCCTGGGCTCGGGTCCAGTGCGTGAGGCCAGCGACCCGCGCAGGCCCGACCTGTACTCGATGAGCGACACGGTCGTCGCGGGGATCGAGAGCGTGCATCCCGAGCGCGGCAAGAACGCGGCCACGGCGGACCGACCCTTCGCGCCCTACGCCTTGCTCGAGGCGATCGAGCCGACGACCCTCGTTCACACACCGGAGGAGGAGGCCCGGGTCCGGCAGTTCACCATGCGATTGACGGGGGACATGCGTCGCTACCGCTGGGGTTTCGACGACAAGACGCTCGCCGAGGACCTGGTCGTCTGGGTCGAGCCGGGCGAGGTGCTGCGCATCGAGCTCGTCAACGACACGATGATGCACCACCCGCTGCACCTGCACGGCCACTTCTTCCGCGTCCTCAACGGCAAGGGCGAGCGCTCACCGCTCAAGCACACCGTCGACGTCCCGCCGATGGGGAAGCGCGTGATCGAATGGGCCGCGAACGAGGAGGGCGGCGACTGGTTCTTCCACTGTCACCTGCTCTATCACATGGATGCGGGCATGGCGCGCGTGTTCAGCTACCGCGGCCGTGGACCCCGGCACGTACCCCAGGTCGACCCCAAGCTGTTGAAGCCGACCTTCGTCTTCGTCAACGCTTCGATCCAGAGCCACATGACGATGGGGCGCGCGGTCGTGATGCGCGACCGCGAGGACTTCCTGCTGCGCTGGGACGTGGGGCTGGATGCCGACGAGCACGAGGACCGCGAGATCGATCTCGCCTGGTCGCACTACTTCGACCAGAACCTAGCCTCCATCGTCGGGTATCGCTTCACCAACGTGCACGGCGCGACGGACCGCGCCTTCGCCGGGGTACGCTACCGCCTGCCCTACATGGTGCAGTCCGAGTTGACCGTGGACGACCGCGGTGACCTGCGGCTCGCGTTGGAGAAGCAGTACATGCTGACCACGCGAGCTGCGCTCTTCGGGTCGGCCGAGTACGACACCAACACTTACGGCGAGTACGAGATCGGCCTCGGCTGGGCGTACTCGCAACGCATCGGCTTCGTCGCTAGCTATCACTCCGATCACGGCGCGGGGATCGGGCTCAGTTTGAGCTTCTAAGAGCCCCGAGCCATTTCCATCGACCCCTTCTCTCTCATGTCGTCACTCATGTCCAAACTCGTCCTGGCCCTCGCGCTCAGCCTGACCGCCTGCGTTTCCCCTTCCGAATCCGACGCGGTCCGTCCCTACCCTCTCGACACCTGCATCGTGATGGACTCCAAGCTGGGCTCGATGGGGGATCCCATCGTCCAGGTCTACGAGGGCCAGGAGATCAAGTTCTGCTGCAAGCCCTGCGTGGAGGAGTTCCACGAGGACCCCGAGTTCTTCATGACCAAACTCGAGGAGGCCACGGCGGGGGAGTGAGCGCCGCCGCTACACTTCGCCGCATGTCCACCGCGCCCCCCAAGTCCGCTCTCTCGACCGACGAAATCGTGCGCCTCGCGGCGAGTCGTCCCATCGTCCTCGTCGGCTTGCGCGGCGTCGGGAAGTCGAGCGTCGGGCGACGCCTGGCCGCGCACGTCGGCCGGCGCTTCCTGGACCTGGACGAGCGCCTCCTGCGCACGGCGCGCGAGGCCGGCCATCCAGCCGAGTCGATCGCCGTCCTGTACGAGCTGGTCGGGCCGTCGCGCTTTCGCGACTTGGAGGCCGTGGCGCTGCGCCAGGTGCTGGAGCCCGGCATCCTGTGCGTCCTCGCCACGGGCGGCGGCGCCGTCGAACGCGTCGACAGCCGCACGTGGCTCTTGCGCGCAGGTTTTTGCGTCTGGCTGACCGAGGAGTTGCCCGTCATCGCCGAACGCGTCCGGCGCGACGGCGCGAAGCGCCCGGCGCTCCTCGGCGAGGATCCTGTGGACGAGCTGCCCGCGCTCCTCCGCCGGCGCGAGCCGCTCTACCGAGCCGTCGAGCACCTCGTGGTCGCGGGCGCCGGGCGCGGCGTGGACGAGATCGCGCGGGAGATCGTGGAGCGCTGTGGGCTCGCTCCGGCGGAGTGACGGCCCGCGCCGAGACCACAAGTCCGCTACTTGACGCCGGACCCCAGCACGAGCTCGCAGGGACCCACGAAGCCGCCGTCGGTCTCGAAGCGGCGCAGCGCTTCCTCGATCTCTTGCCAGACCTCCGCCTGTGCCTGCTCGGAGAGGCCACCCAGCATCTGGTGCAGCGCGCCGAAGGACTCGCGCTCGAAGCGCACGCAGTCCTTGCGGCTGGCGAGGCGTAGCGGAGCCTCGACGACTTCGACCTCGATCTCCCGGAAGCCCGCTCGCTCGAGCGTGCTGCGGAGCACTTCGGGCGTGCCGAGGCTGAAGGGTCCCGGTTGCCCGGGCAGGGGCGGGGGCAGTTGCGCGCGCTCGCGGATGATCGAAACGGGCAACGAGAAGAAGCCGTTGCGCTCGGCCGTCGAGTACGTGATCGTCGCGAAGCGCCCGCCGGGCTTCAGCGCATGGCGCACGCCGGCGAGCGCGCGCTGCTGGTCGGGGAAGTAGATCAGCCCCACGCGCGAGATCGCGGCGTCGAACGTTTCGGCCGGCAGTTCGTCCAGGCGCTCACCATCGATGGCGCGGGTCTCGACCTGGTTCAGCCCGGCCTCCCGCGCGGCGCGGGCCGCGAACTCGAGGATGTTGGGGGCTAGGTCCGTGGCGAGGACTCGGCCCTCGGGCCCCACTCGCAGGGCGGTCGTGAGCGTCTGCTCGCCGGCGCCCGCCGCGACGTCCAGCACGTGGGAGCCAGGACCGACCCGAGCCAGGTCGAGCATGCGCTCGGTGGCGGGGCCGAGCCAAGTGGAGAGCGTCGAGCCCCAGGCGTTCCACGCTTCGGCAGCCTTCTGCCACTGGGCGCGGGTCGTCTCCTTGAACTGGATGGGATCGAAGGTCGTCGGGGTGCTCATGGGATCTTCGTGGGGGCAGTGTTGGATGACGGCGCGGGGCGCGACGGTCGGCTCCGGGGGCGACGCAGAGTCTCTTTCCGGACGGTCGAGTTCCAGGACAACCTGCGAGCGAACGCCCGACCGACTCCGTCGCGGCGCGTTTGCGTTCGGCTGACGGAAGACTTGCCCGTCGGAGCGATGGGCGTCGGGTGCGCGACAGCGCCGCGCTCGCGAGAGATCGCGCATCGGTGTGCACTCGCGCCGGCGATGTGACGACAAGAGAAGGGTGTTGCGCCTCCGCCTCCCTCGCCGCCCGGAACGTCGCCGCCTGGAAAGTCGCCGCCTGGAAAGTCGCCGCCTGGAAAGTCACCGCCTGGAAAGTCACCGCCTGGAAAGTCACCGCCTGGAAAGTCACAGTGGAGCTCTGCGCCGCCAGCCCGTACACTCGGGTGACCGAATGTTGCTCTTCGTCCGTGTATCGCTCCTGATCGTCTGGTTCCTCGGCGTTCCAGCGCTTGGCGAACAGCAGGACGACGACGCGCCGGCGAACGCGTCCGCGGTGACGCAGTCTGCGGCGCAGCAACCTCTGCAGTCATCCTCTCTACAGTCATCCTCTCTGCAGTCACCTGCAGCGCAGGATGACGTGCCGGAAGACGAGCAAGGCGCGGACGACGACGAAGGCGACGCCGCGGACGCGCCTCAGGAACCGGAAGCGCCGCCCGAGGCCGCGCCTCGGCCCATCAATCTCGAAGCGACGTTGCAGCTCGTCTGGCGCGGCGGCCGTTCCCCGCAGCCCGGGCTCTCCAAGAATCGGCGCGCCGAGCGTGCGCGCGCACGCCTCACGCAGCGCGAAGAGTTGATCGCGCAGACCAACGCGTCGCCCGAGGCGCGCGCCGCGACGGTGAAGTTGTTGCGCGATCTGTGTGACGACGCATCGACACCCGAGCCCTTGTTGACGGCCGTGTTGCGCACGATCGGTCTGCTCGATCTCTACGAGTTGGCCGACGTCGCCGTCGACTGTCTCGACCGCACGGATCGCGCTGCTTCGTCCGCCTGCGTCGCGTTGCACGCGCTCTTCGGCGTCTGGTTCGAATCGTCGGACGATGCGCGCGCCTTCATCGCTTCGCTGGGGCCCGGTCGCGCGCCCGATGTCTACCGCGAGCGACTGCGGCTGCACGATGAGCGTGAGCGAGCGCTGCGCCTCGAAGTGGCGCGCCTCGATCCCGCGGCGGTGCGTTTCGACGTGCCGGATCCCACCTTGCGCGCCGACTTGGCTCGCGCGCTGGTGACCGGTTGGGGTTCGGTGGGGGGTACCGAGCGCCTGGAGCTCGCGCGAACCCTGGGCGCGAGCGCCTTCCAGGCGCTCCGAACCGAGCGCGACGTCGAGGCGTTCCACGCGCTGCTCGAACTGATGTTGACGACGCTCGAAACGGGCGGCGAGACGGGTGCGGTCTGGGACGAGCTGGCGACGTTCTTGGACGAGACGTTGATCGCGCGCGCCGACGAGCGCTCGTTGCCGATCGCGCGTGCCTTCGCGCGCTTTCCGTGGCGCGGTCTCGCGGCCAACGATGGTCAAAGCACCGACCTGGGTCCCGAGCACGGTTTGGCGCGCATCGGTCGAGCGCTCGACGGTTTGCGCACGCGCGTGCGTTGGCCCAAGACGCCCGACGAGGACAACGTCCTGGGTGTGCTCGACGCTCTCGGTTCCCTCTGCGATCGCACACGCAGCGCGGACCGCGCCGAGCTCCTGCGCGACTCGGGGGCGCGAGCGCCGGTCTTCGCGTTGATCGAGGATGCGACCGCCAGTCCCGTGCAGCGCGCCGCCGCCGTCAGCACCCTGCGGCGCATGGTGCATCCGGGCGACGGTCCGCGGCTCGTCCGCGTGCTCGACGGCGAGCGCGACGAGCCCCAGCTCGCGCACGCCATCCTGGGTTGCCTCGGCGTGCTCCTGACCGAGTTCGGCACGGAGAGCGCCGGCGCCGAGGAGGTCTTGGATCGCATCGCGCGCTGGGCGGTGGACGAGGATCCCGACCTCCGTCGTCAGGCGCTCAACCTGCTCGAGAACTGTGTCGAGCCGCTGACCGCGCACGTGCCGGTGCGTCTGCTCCTCGAGCGCCTCGGCAACGAAGAACTGGCCGACCTCGCCGCGACCAAACTGCGCCTGATCGGTCGCCTGGGCGACGCGTCGCTCCTGCCCGAGCTCTTGGCCCTCGAGAGTTTCGACGAGTTGGTGCAGTCGTCGCCCCTGGTGCTCGAGGCTCTGACGGGAGCCCTCGAGTCCCTGGCCAACGGAGCGAACGAAACCTGCTTCCTGGTCGCCCGGCGGCTCCTATCCGTGGCCGACGAGACCAGTCGCCTGACGCGCCTGCGCCGTGCGCTCGCCCTGGCGGGCGCCCACGCGGGCCCCGAGAATCTGGGTCTCGACGAGCACGCCGACCTGGTCGAGTGGGCTTGGCAGCTCCACGCCGCCGGCCTCGAGGTCGCCAGCGCCGCGCCGGGTTTCGGCGAGCGTTTGACGCGGGTCCACCTGCCCGCCCTCGCCGCCAAGACCGACCAGCCGCTGCTGACGGCCCGCGCCGCCCACCTGGAAGCCATCCTGCGCGCCGCGCCGCCGAAGCCCGACGCCAAGCAAGACGTCAAACCCGACGTCCCCAAGATCCAAGCGCTGTTCGAGAGCGCCCTGACGCACGGCGCGGACAACCCCCAGCTCACCGACCTGGCGCGCCGCGATCGAGCCCGCTTCCTGGCGCTCCACGGCTCCCCGGCCGAGGCGATCGCCAACTTCCGCGCCCTGGGCGACAACGACGTCCTGCGCAACTCCGACCTGCGCCTGGCGGTCGAGCTCCTGGAGGCCGACGTCACCAACCGACCGGCCCACGCCAACGAGGCCTTCTCGTTCCTCTGGCGCCTGATCCAGCGTCCGTCCTGGCGCAGCGAGACCACCGGCGTGCGTTGGCGCGACCTCGAGGCCCTGGCCACCTGGGCCGACCGCGCCGCCCAGCCCCAGTCGCTCTGGCTACAACTCCAAAGCCTCCTCGCCGACCTGCCCCCGGTCTCCGAGGTCACCCCCGCCGCTCCTCCCCAGGCCTCCTGGTTCGGCCTCGAACGCGACGAGGGCGGCCTCCAACGCCTCCGCGCCCTCGCCCTCCGCGCCGCCACCGGAACCCGCTCCGCCAGCGCCCCCCGCGACGACAAACCCCCCGCCCCAGCCTCCCCCAACGCCCACGGCGGC
>JBBDIB010000004.1:10210-54567 GCA_040880665.1 Planctomycetota bacterium | reverse complement strand
GGAGGCGACCTTTGCGGGTCGTCGAGCACGGTGAGGGAGGGAAGTGTCGGCAGGGTAACGAGATACGGCGCATCCGACGGATCGTGGTGAGGGAACCGGGCTAGGATCCAGGGGGTGTGCGCGGCGAGCCCATCGGGAATACTGGCGAGCGACCCTCTCGACCCTCGACGATGACTTCCACCGACACGGTTCCGGACGCCCCTTCCGCCATTCCTATCGGCCCGCAGCGCGCCCCACGGGGTCTCGCTCGCACGTGCCAGACGTGGGAGGCCGAGGCGGCGCTGCGGCTCTTGATGAACAACCTCGACCCCGAGGTGGCGGAGGATCCCGCCGAGCTCATCGTCTACGGCGGCAGCGGCAAGGCCGCGCGCGACTGGAAGAGCTTCCAGGCGATCGTCCACACGCTGCGCCGACTCGCGCCCGATGAAACCCTGCTGATCCAATCCGGGAAACCCGTCGGCGTGCTGCGCACGCAAACCTTCGCGCCGCGCGTCCTGATCGCGAACTCGAACCTGGTCGGCAAGTGGGCGACCTGGGAGCACTTCCGGCAGTTGGAGGCCGCTGGGAAGATGATGTACGGCCAGATGACGGCCGGCTCCTGGATCTACATCGGCACGCAAGGGATCCTGCAGGGCACCTACGAGACCTTCGCCGCCGCGGCCAAGGCGCACTTCGGTGGCACGTTGAAGAAGCGCCTCGTCGTCAGCGGTGGCATCGGCGGGATGGGCGGCGCGCAGCCCTTGGCCGCGACGATGAACGAGGGCACGTTCCTCGGCGCCGACGTGGACGTGACGCGCATCGAGAAGCGGCTCGCAACGCGCTACTGCGACGAGCTGCGGCACGACATCGACGAGGCGATCGACCTGGCGCTCGAGTGGCAGGCGGCCGGGGTCGCGAAATCGGTCTGTGTGGTCGCGAACGCAGTCGATCTCCTCGCACGCTTGATCGAGCGCGACGTCACACCCGACGTCCTGACCGACCAGACCAGCGCGCACGATCCGCTCGGCGGGTACGTGCCGACGGGGCTCGAGTTCGACGCCGCGTTGGCGCTGCGCAAGAGCGACCCCGCCGACTACGAGCGACGCTCGTTCGCGACGATGATCGCGCACGTCAAGGCGATGCTCGAACTCCAGTCGCGCGGCGCGGACACCTTCGACTACGGCAACAACCTGCGCGGCCACGCCCAGGCCGCCGGCTTCGAGGGCGCGTTCGGCTTCGAGGGTTTCGTGCCCAAGTACATTCGACCGCTGTTCTGCGAGGGCAAGGGCCCCTTCCGCTGGGTCGCGCTCTCGGGCGATCCCGAGGACATTCGCGTGACCGACGACATCATCCGCGAGCTGTTCCCCGAGGACGAGGCGCTGCTGCGCTGGATCGACATGGCCCAGGAGCGCGTCGCGTTCCAGGGCCTGCCGGCGCGTATCTGCTGGCTCGGCTACGGCGACCGCGCCAAGGCGGGACTGGCCTTCAATCGCGCCGTGCGCGAAGGGCGCATCTCGGCGCCGCTCGCGATCGGTCGCGACCACCTGGACTGCGGCTCGGTCGCGTCGCCGAACCGTGAGACGGAGGGCATGCGCGACGGCACGGACGCCGTCGCCGACTGGCCGCTGTTGAACCTGATGGCGAACGCGGTCTCGGGCGCCGCGTGGGTCTCGTTCCACCACGGCGGCGGTGTCGGTATGGGTTACAGCTTGCACGCTGGCCAGGTCTGCGTCGCCGACGGTTCCGAGCGCGCGGAGCGGGCGCTCGAGTTGGTCCTGACGAACGATCCGGCGCTGGGCGTGCTGCGACACGTGGACGCCGGGTATCCCGAGGCGGAGGCCTGCGCCCGCGAGCGCGGCGTCGACGTCCCCATGGGAGACGCGCAAGGGTCGTCGGCTCGGAAGGCGCGATGACCGAGCCGGAGCTCAGCCGCGAACTGCGCGTCCGCCTCGTCGCGCGCGACGAGGAAGCGCTCGCTGAAATGTTCGACGTGTTCTTCGAGCGCGTCTGGGCGTTCCTGCGGCGCTCGGTGGCCGACGACGGCTTGGCCGAGGATTTGACGCAAGACGTCTTCCTGCGCATCTATCAGGCGCTGCCGCGCTATGACCCCGCGCGCGCACTGCGACCTTGGATCTTCACCATCGCGACGAATCGGCTGCGCGATCACTGGCGTTCCGGCGCACACCGCCTCGATCGTCAGTCGGTCGACGTTGACGACGGGGCACTGCACTTGCCCGCGGACGATGGCTTGCCGGCGGACCTGTTGGAGCGCGAGGAGCTCGCCGGGCTGGTGGGGGAGGCGGTCGAGCGCTTGCCCGAGGGCATGCGGCTCGTCGTCCAACTGCGGGCGTTCCAGGACCTGTCCTTCGAGGAGATCGCCGAGGTGCTCGAGCTCCAGCCCACCGCGGCGCGCAAGCGCTTCTCGCGGGCGCTGACGATGCTGCGCGAGGACCTGGCGAACCACCCGGAAGCCTTGGCATGAGCGATGAGCCCAAGCCGACCCCCGCGGTACCGCCGCCGCGAGCCGACTATCGAGCGCGGCTGCGTGCGCGGTTCGTCGCCGGCGAGCTGGGCCCGGCCGCACCGCGGGTTTCCGAGTCACGCGCCGGCGTCCCGGTTCGTATCGGCGAGTCGATGGAACGACTTTCCCCGGACAAGGCCAGGCTGGCGCAAGCGCCCGTCCCGGAGGCCCGCGCGGCCTTCCGGGCGGAATTGCGAAGCCGTTTCGTGTCCGGAGCCCTGTCTGCTGACATCGCTGAAGCCCGGTCCGGCGAGCGGCCCGTCGGGCGACCGCTCGGGCCGGTGCCCGCCCGCGGCATGCGGCTAGGGCTGGCGGTCGGTGCGTTGGCGGCGGCGGCGCTCGTGTGGTTCGTCGTCGGCCGGCTCGGCGGCCCGTGGATCGACGGTGACGCGCACGCGCGGACCTGGTCGCTGGAGCGCGTCGCCGGCGCACCCGCGGGGCTCGAGTTCGACGCTGCCTCCTTCGACGCTGCCTCCTTCGACGCTGCCTCCTTCGACGGTGCCTCCTTCGACGGTGCCTCCGCCGTGAGCGCTCCGATGAACCCCGCCGACGATCGGGATGCGATGCAGCGGGCGCTGTTGGGCGCCGAGACCGTGTCCTCGCGGGCCGCCCAGTTCGAGTTGCTGTTCGACGGACGGGTCCAGGTCGTGGTGCAGCCGGGAACGGTGCTCGCGGGCCAGCCCTTCCGACCGCGCGCGGCGGACGAGCCCTTGGTGCTCGACTTGACCGAGGGCGAGGTCTTCGTGCGCACGGAGCCCGGGTCGGGTCCACACGACATCCGCATCCGAACGCCGCACTCCGAGGTCCTGGTCGTCGGCACGACGCTGGGCGTCATGTGTCGCGCCGAGGAAACCTGCATTTGCGTCGTCGAAGGCAAGGTGCGCGTGCTCGCGCCGGGAGCTGAGCACCAGGTCGAAGGCGGCCAATCCTTGTTCCTCGAGCGCGGTCACGAACCACGCGCGTTCGAACAACACGCCCACGCCACCGACCCCGAGTTCCAACAGCACCTGTCCAGACTCACCAGGTATCACAGCCGCAGGCGTCAGCGCTGACGGCTCAGTGACTCAGCCGCAGGCGTCAGCGCTGACGGCTCAGTGATTCAACCGCAGGCGTCAGCGCTGACGCGCGATCACTCGGGCGCCGGCGTCAGCAGCCCCGCGTCGATCAGGCCCTGCGCCGCGTACTCCGCGATGAATCGGTTGCCGAGGGCGTTCGCGTGCGCGTCGATGGCGGAATTGCGCACGTCCTGCGCGGCCTGTTCCTCGCTCAAGCGTGCGTCGATATAGGGGACGCCGTTCGCTTCGCACCAGGCGACGAGCTCGGGCATGGGGCGCTGATCGGCCTGATCGATCAACGCCAGTTCGGCGCCCAGCTCGGCCGCCTTGGCGCGGATGCGATCGAGTGCGCCCAGTACGCGCTCCAAGCCCTCGGGGTAGAACTTGTACGGCGCCAACTGGCTCTTGTCGGTGCGGTCGTAGAGGTCGCGATGTTCGCGGAAGCGCAGCACGGCACCGATGTTGGGTGCGAAGCGCTCGACGATGGGCGTCAGCCTACCGGTCTCGCCCGCCTCCAGCGATGTCCCCGGCTCCAGCGCTGGTCCGGCCTGGCCGTGCGCGAAGGCGAGGTACGTGTTCCACGAAGGCTGCACGTCGTTGAAGACGAAGGTGACGACCACGAGATCGGGACGGTGGACGGGCCCCCAGGCCTCGAGCAAGCTCGCCTCCTGCACGGTTTCGTAGATCAGGTGCCCCGCGTTGAGACAGCGCAGGGGCTCGCCCTCGGGTCCGCGCGCCTCGCGCTCGAGCCGCCGCACCCAGGTGTCCTCGTCGTCGACACCCCAGCCCAACGTCACGGAGTCGCCCAGGAAGAGCACGCGATACCGACCGGTCTCATCCGGCGCGTAGTCCCACTCGCGCGGTCGCCGAAAGCCGTACTCGTCGGTTTGGAAGGTGAACCGACGGTGCTCGTGCAGCACCTCCGGCAGGTTCTGGAAGATGCGGCCCTGCTGACCCTCCCGCGCGTGATCCGGGGAGAGCCGGATCGCGGTTTGGGTGTAGCGATTGATCTCGGCGAGATACGAGATTCCGTAGGGATCGAACGCCTTGGTCAGCCGATCGGCGACGGGGATCGCAATCGAGATCGAAAGGAGCACGAGGGCGATCCGGAGCAGCGCTTTCATCGCCGAGCAGCCTAACGGGCGCGCTGCGGGCCGATCTCATCGGTGGGGGAAATCTCGCTCGCGCGTGCGATCCGCACGCATTGGTCGATCGGCATCAGGTTCGGGGTCCGGCCCCGTCGATACCCAGGGGATCCTTGCGGTGACGCCGTCACGGCCATGTCCCAACAGTCTCCAGACATCGCGAAGCAAGCCACTTCCCACTCGAATCTGATCCTGGGCGGATTCTCGCTCGAAGCCGATCCGCGCATCGATGCTCTTCAGCGCGAGCAGCGCTTCGTGCGTTTCCACGGCGGGACCGTTCCGGCCGTCCGCACGGCCACCCTGGTCGTCCTGGTCGGATGGATCCTGGGCAACGCGGTTCTGAATGGGGCGCCGATGTCGGCCGGGCTCGTGCTGTGGCTCACCGGGATCCTGGGCTATGCCCTCGTCAGCGGGCTCTTCCTGGCGCTGGGCGTGCGCGTCGCGAAGCGCTTGCACTTCCACAGGCTGTGCTTCGCTCTCGACTTCGTGGCCCTCGGCGGGGCGATCCACGTCACGGGCGGGACGGAGAGCGCTTTGTTCTTCCTGCCCCTGCTCGCTGTCGTGCAGCACAGCTATCTCAGTCTGCGGCGCACGATCGTGTTCGCCGCGTTGGCGCCGCTCGTGTACGTCGTCACGATCGCCGCCGGTACCGAAGAGCCCGCGCGGGCGCTCCGCTCTCCCCAAGAGCTCGCCAAGGTGGCGGCCCTCGCGCTGAGCGCGGCGCTATTGGTCGTGGACGCGCTCATGGCGCGGCGCCTGCGCCTCCAGACGCGCGAGGCGATTACGCTGGCCAAGGATGCCGTGTTGCGCATTCGCCGCAAGTCGCGCGAGTTGGTCGTCTCGTCGACGAAGGCGGAGGAGGCGAACCGCGCGAAGGGCATGTTCTTGGCGACCATTAGCCACGAGATTCGGACGCCCATGAACGGCATCCTCGGGATGACGGAACTCGCGTTGCAGACGGATCTGAGCGAGGAGCAGGCCGACTATCTCTCGACGGTGCGTACGTCCGCGGAGTCGCTCTTGCGCATCATCAACGACGTGCTCGACTTCTCGAAGATCGAGGCCGGCAAGTTCGATCTGCAGCACTATCCGTTCTCGATCAGGAAGGCGATCGGCGACTCGCTGCGCGCGATCGCGGTCAAGGCGCACGACAAGAAGCTCGAGCTCGTCGCCGCGATCCATCCCGACGTGCCCGACCGATTGACGGGCGACCCGGTGCGCCTCGGGCAGGTCTTGACCAACCTGGTGGGCAATGCGATCAAGTTCACCGAGCAGGGCGAGGTCATCGTCGAGGTCACGCTCGGCACCATGCGTGAGAACGACGTCACGCTCGCAATCGCCGTCGTCGACAGCGGCATCGGCATCAGCGAGCCCGACTGCAAACGCATCTTCCAATCCTTCACGCAGGTCGATGGCGCCAACAATCGCCGCTTCGGCGGCACGGGGCTCGGCCTGGCAATCTCCTACCAGCTCGTCGAGCTGATGGGCGGGCGCCTGCGCGTCGAGAGCCGTGTGGCGGAAGGCAGCAGCTTTCACTTCTCTGCCAAGTTCAAGCTGCAGCCCGGTACGGAGCCGCGTCCCGTCGCACCTGCGGAGATGTCCGGGAGCTGCGCGCTGGTGATCACGAGCCACGCCAAGTCGGCCATGTCGTTGGTCCAAGTCTTGGAATCGGCAGGGATGACGACGCGCTTGGCGCGCGACCTCTCCGTCGCGCGCACGTTCGTGGAGAAGACGCGCGAAGAGGCTGGAGCGATCACGCTCGTCATCGCCGACGCGGCTTGCGTCCGTTCGCACGGTACCGAGCCCTTCGACCGACTCAGGCAGCGGCTGCCCGAGGTGCCCTTGATCGTGCTGGCCGATTCGACGGAAACGCCGCGAGAGCTGCAGAGCCTGCTCGCGATGGATCGGGCGCGCGTCCTCCAAAAGCCGATCATCGGCCCGGAGCTGTTGCGCGCGCTCCACGACCTAGTCGTCTCACCGGGAGCGCAACCCGCGGCCGTGGAACCGAAGCAGAAGCCACGCGCGTCGATCAAGCATCGGGTCTTGCTCGCCGAGGACAACGCGGTGAACCAACGACTCGCTTGCATCCTGCTGAAGTCTTGGGGCCATGAGGTCGACGTCGCGACCACGGGAACCGAGGCCGTGGAGCTCTACGAGGCCAACGCCTACGACGTCATTCTGATGGACGTGCAGATGCCCGAGATGGACGGGATCGAAGCCACGCAGAAGATCCGCCATGCCGAGGCAACCCGCGGCGGGCACCTGCCGATCGTGGCGATGACGGCCAACGCGATGGCCGGCGACCGTGAGCGCTGCCTGGAAGCCGGCATGGACGAATACGTGTCGAAGCCGATCGACGCCATGGAACTCTTCGACAAGCTCGAAGCCCTGAGCAGGTCGCTGAGCCGGTAGCTCCACGGATTCCACCTCGCTACCGTGCATGGAAATGGGAGCCAGCCGAATCGTTCTTGCCGACAACCTCGAGTACATGGCCTCGCTGCCGGACGGCGTCGCGGACTTGATCTACATCGATCCGCCGTTCAACACGGGCAAGCGACAGGTGCGCCGCAACATGCGCACCGTGCGCGATGACGCCGGTGATCGCGTGGGGTTCCACGGCCAGCGCTATCGGACAGAGACGTTGGAGCCCAGGGCCTTCGCCGACTCGTTCGGCGACTATCAAGCGTTTCTCGCGCCGCGACTGCGCGAGGCGCACCGGATCCTATGCGCCACCGGGAGCTTCTTCCTGCACGTCGACTGCCGCGAGGTGCACTACTGCAAGGTCGCGCTCGACACGCTGTTCGGGCGCGCTTGCTTCCAGAACGAGATCGTGTGGGCCTACGACTACGGCGCGCGGTCGCGGCGGCGTTGGCCCGCCAAGCACGACAGCATCCTTTGGTACACGAAGGATCCCGAGCGCTACACGTTTCGCTTCGAGGACATGGATCGCATCGAATACATGGCGCCCAAGTTGGTCGGCGCCGAGAAGGCGGCGCGCGGCAAGACGCCGACCGACGTCTGGTGGCACACGATCGTGAGTCCCACCGGCAAGGAGAAGACCGGCTATCCGACGCAGAAGCCGGTGGGCGTACTGGAGCGCATCGTCAAGGTGCACTCGAACCCCGGCGACCTGGTGGTCGACTTCTTCGCCGGCAGCGGGACGACCGGCGAGGCCGCCGCGCGACACGGACGCCGGTTCCTCTTGGTGGACTCGAGCCCCGAGGCGGTGCGCGTCATGACCGAACGCCTCGCGGCGTACGAGCCCGAGGTAACGGTCTAGCCCGATTCCGGCCTCGAAGGCGGCGGTGCGTCGTTGCTTCGGTCTCGACCGAAGGGGATGCTCGCTGGCATGGGCGGCGCGCACTCGATGAGACGGACCTTGAACCGGAACGGCGGCCCGCTGTTCTCGACCTGATCCTTCGTTGCTGTACGTCACGGTCCTCTTCCACCTCGACCCGTGCTCCCCGTCGCTCGCACGGGCGGCGCGGGGCGACGTGGTTCGGCGCTGGTACCGCCCGCTGCTCGCGCTCTTGGACCGCGTGCCGGGGATGGTTCTCGCGCTCGAGGCGCCGCTCCACGCGCTCGAACGGATCGACTCGTTGGATCCCGAGTGGAACGCCGATCTAGCGCGCCTCGTGACCCTGGGCCAAGTCGAGTTCGTGGGCTCGGGAGACTCGCGGTTGATCGGACCCTTGGTTCCCGAGTGCGTACACGTCGCGAATCAGCGCCTCGGCGTCGAAGGCTACGCAGCGCGCTTCGGGGCGCCGCCGCGCGTCGCTCTGGTCAACGAGCTGGCGTTCAGCCAGGGCATCGTCGACGGCTACCTGGACGCCGGCTACGAAGCGCTCATCGTCGAGTGGAACAGCGCCCGGCGGATCCATCCCGAGTGGAGCGACGAGCTCGGTTTTCGGCCTGCGCTGACGCGCTCGCCGCGTGGCCGACCGATCGCTGTCCTGTGGGTCGACGCCGTCGGGGCGGACGAGCTGCAACGCGCCGTGCGCGGTCCCTCGGGGGAAGCCCAAGACCTCGCGTGGCTAGGACGACAGGTAGGGGACTCGGATCGCCACGTCTGCCTCTACGTCGAGCCCGAACTCGAACCCGGCGAGTGGCAGCGCCTGACGACGTTGCTGCTGCGAGCGAGCGAGGCGGGAGTCGTCTGGACGACGCCGTCCGGCGCCAGGCGCGTCGTCGCCGCCGCTCCGGAGGAGCTGACGCTCGCGACGGGCGCGGAGCCGATCCTCGTCGAGCACCGACCTGGGTACAACGTCGCGCGTTGGGCCGTCTCGGGGCGGAACGATCTGTCGGCGAACGCGACCTGCCAGGGCGAGGCGTATGCGCTCGCCAGCACGGTCGCGCCGCTCGATCGCTGGCGCGGACTGTGCCGGCGCTGGGCGTCGCACCTGCGCACGGACGCGACCGAGGAGCAGGGGCGAGGATCCGCCGCGGTGCGCCTGCGACGCGCCCGGCGGGATCGCTTGCCGGAGGCGCCCGCGCGGCCCTCGACGTGCGCCGCTTGGCGGCTCGACGGGCGCCGCGTCCTGGTCGAGACGGACGGCGTCAGCGCCAGCCTGCTGCTCGATTACGGCCTGGCGTTCGAGTCCGTCGCGTTCCGCGCGCACGGCGGAGAGCCCGCGTTCGGCACGTTACCGATGGGCACGTTCGACGACATCGATTGGGCGGCGGACTTCTACAGCGGACACCTCGCCATCGGCGTGCCAGGAGCGGGACGCGTGACGGACCTCGACGAAGGGCCGCTCGAGGTGCAGCAACTGCCCGAGGGCGTGTCGTTCGGCGTGCGGGTGACCACGGCGCTCGGAACACTGACGAAGCGCGTGTTCGTCGCAGCGGACTCGGTGCGCGTGGCGTGGGATCTGGCGGCGCTCGGCCCGCGCCCGCGGGGCAGCGTCCGCTTGTGCGCCGTGACCTTGCTCGACGACGCGTTCGGCGAGCGACTCTTCGCCACGACCTCGAACGGCGGGGCGCGCGAACGCTATCGACTGAGCGGCGAGATCGACCAAGCGCGGGAGGTCGCGCCGCTCGTCACGAGCCGTGGCGGTTACGGTGCCGTCGACGGGCGCTTCGTGCTGGACGACGGGCAACGCGGCCTCGAACTGAGTTGGGATCCAACGCGCGCGCCGGCCATGCCGCTCCTGCAGCACCTGACGATCGGCCGCAAGCGCTTCTGCCGCGTGTCGCTGTCGCTGGGCGAGCTCGACGACACGTTCCGTGAGGGTGGCACGCTGCCCGCGTTCGAGATCGTCGTGCGCGGCTTCGCGCGCGCGCCTCGACCGGCGACGGCTCGATGGGTCGGTAGCGCGTCGTGATGCCAGTAGCCGCGTTTCCTGGCAGCCACCACGACATCCGGCCCGACAGCGCCTCGGGGCTGGACGGTTTCGGCGCGGCGGGGTATCGTCTGCGACACCTGTCGCACACAGCCGCCTGCGGCGACGACGATGCAGCTCAACGAATCGGAATGGACGGTGATGCAGGCGATCTGGTCGGGAGGCCGGAGCGCCCGTGACGTGCACCTCGAAGTCGAGCCCGAGACGGGCTGGACGTACAGCACCGTCCGCACGCTGCTGAAGCGGCTCGTCGCAAAGCGCGCCTTGGCGGAAGCGCTCGATGGCCGGCAGCTCACGTATCGAGCGCTCGTCACGCGCGAGGTCGCACGCCGTTCGGCGCTGCGCTCCTTGCTCGACCGAGCGTTCGGCGGTGCCTTCGGCTCGCTGGTGCAGCACATGGCGGAAGCCGAGCGACTGTCGCCGGCTGAACGCTCGGCGTTGCAGCGCCTCTTGGCGGCGCAACCCGAGTCCCGGAGGAAGCGCCGATGATCGCAGCGTGGTGTCTCGGTCCGGGTCTCGGCGCGCTGTGCTTGGGCGCTGTCGCGTTGGGGCTCGAGCGCGCGGCTTCGACGCGCATCGCTGGCTTGGCCACCGGGCTCTGGTGGGCGGCGCTCGCGCGCTTGGCACTTCCGCCGGGCTTCGGCTCGCCGATCGGTTGGAGCGCCAGCCTTCCGGCTACGGCCGAAGTCGCGCCGTACGAGTCGGTTGCGCTAGCGCTCTGGATCGGCGGAGCCTCGGTCGTCGCCGTGTGCGCCGCGCGGCGGCTCGTCGCCGAGCGGCGACGTTGGCGGCGACTCGAACGGCGCGCGCCGCGCGCGGGGACGCGCCGGGTCGCCGCTCGCCTGGCGTACGCCGCGGGGAGAAGCGCGCCGCCGATCTTCGTCGTGGACGCGGCGCCGGCCTGCGTCGGTCTCGTCGGGTCGTGGATCGCGCTTCCCGCTGACCTCGAGCGCGCCGGCCGGCGCGGGGATCTCGAGGTCGTGCTGCTGCACGAACTCGCGCATTGCCGGCGCCGCGACGGCTGGCGACGTCTCGCCGTGCTCGCGTTCCAGATCGTGTTCTGGTTCCATCCCGTGACGTGGCTGGCCGGACGCCACCTGGCGCGGGCCGCGGAGGTGGCTGCGGACCGAGAGGCTGCGCGCGGGGCGCGCCACGGTGTGGCGGGCTGCCGCCGCGCGCTGATCGCCGAGGCGAGCCGCTGGTGCTCACCCGAGACGGGCTCGAGCCTCGCCTTCGCCGCGCCGCGGAGCTTGCTGTTCGCGCGCCTCGCCGCCCTCGAGCAGCCCGCGCGCTTTCCCGCATCGCTCGCTCTCGTCGGCTTCCTCGCGGCGTTCGCATGCATCGGGCCGGTGGTTCTCCACGTCCGCGTGCCACCGATCGACGAGCTCGAGGGTTGCCTCCAAAAGCGTTTCGCCGTCTATCACGCGCTCGCCTTGGAGCGCGCTTCCAACCCCTGACATCCAGGAACCGTTTCGATGAAGACACTTCTGTTGCTCGCGCTGCCGCTCGTCGCCGGCGCTCCGTTCCTCGCGCCGACCGCCGCGCCGCAGGAGGCCGAGATGACCGAGATGGCCGAGATGATGAAGCGCGCAGCCCGCTACACGACGCCCGGGCCCGAGCACGCGCTGCTCGAGCGCTTCGTCGGCGACTGGGACGTCGAGGCGGTCATGCTGATGGGCGGCCAAGCGACGCCGGCCACGCAGGGCACGGCGACCTTCGCCTGGAAGGTCCCGAACCGTTGGTTGGAGAGCGAGTGGAGCGGCACCCTGATGGGCATGCCAGGCCAGTCCTTCCAGACGATGGGCTACGACAAATTGAAGCAGAGCTACGTGTGGAACCACATCACCACGTACGACACCGCCATGAACCACGCCGAGGGCGACCTGACGCCCGACGGCAAGGCCTTGATCCTCTACGGGACGCTCGACGAGTACCTGACGGGAGAGCACGACAAGCTAGTCAAGTACGTCTACCGCTTCCTCTCGGACGACTCGTTCGTGCTCGAGGTGCACGATCTCGCGATCGGCGAGACCAACACCAAGGTGCTCGAGTTCCGCTACGCACGGAAGGAGGGCTAACGCGTCATGGTTCGACCCATCCTGATCGAGCGCACCATCGCAGCGCCGCCCGAGGCCGTCTTCGCGGTCAGCACCGATGTTCCCTCGTGGCCCGAGATCGTGCCGGCGATCGACAAGACGGAGCTGTTGACGCCTGGCCCCGTCGGGCTGGGCACGCGCTTCCGCGAAACGCGCACGATGTTCGGGCGCGAGGCGACCGAGGAGATGGAGTTCCTCGAGTTCGAGCCGTCGACGCGCTACGTCCTGGGCGCGATGAGCCACGGCTGCCGCTATCGCACGACGTTTCGACTGACGCCGGTGGAGGGCGGAACGCGGCTCTCGATGGAGTTCGGCGCCGAACCCTTGACCTTTTTCGCCAAGGTGATGTCCGTCGCCATGGCGCCGATGCGGAAGAAGATCGGCGAGATGTGCGGGCGTGATCTCGACGCGATGAAGGCGCACTTGGAAGCGCGCGGCTCCGCGACCCAGCCGGCAGCCGGTCAGTCCGAGGCCGAGTCGCCCACGTAGAGCACGTACCGGCCGCGCGCGCGCTCTGCCGTGTCGTCGGGGTCGTACTCGGGCCGCCGCGCCATCCCGACCACGACGAGTTCGAGGTCGGGGCGCCGCGCGGCCAGGCGCTCGACGGTGCCCAAGCGCTCTTCGCAATGGAAGGCTCCCATGAGGACGATCACCGGCGTCCCGGGCTCGCGTTCGAGGAAGTCCGCGATGGATTCGGCCATCGCGTCGTCCTTGAGACACTGCGCCGCGATCGCGCGGTCGGCCAGCTCCAGGTTCGCGTCGTGCTCGCGCATCAGGGCCAAGAGCTTCTCGCGATACGCGCCGACCCGGGCGGGATCGACCTCGCGCGGAGCAAAGGGCTCGCCCAGCACCGCGTCCAAGCCCGTTCGCACCACGCGACGCGCCAGCTCGCGCGGAACGTTGGCGGCGAGCACGGGTGCGCCGCGGCGTCGTTGCGCCTCGACCACGGGTTCGTAGTGACGGGCGTAGTTGGACCACGGACGGGCAGCGTCGAGAAAGGCGTCGCGGTCGATCTCGCCGGCGAGGTAGCGATCGAGTTCGGCCTGCACGTCGCGCTCGAACATCTCGAGCGCCACCGCGACGCGCCCGTGCCGCTCTGCCAGGGCTTCGACCACCGCGGCCTGGAACACGTGCCCCTGGTCGGAATCGTGCAACTCGCCCAGGAACACGACGTCGAAGCGCGCCAAATCGTCGACCACGGGCGCTAGCTGCACCTCGGCGTAGTCCGCCGTTCGCACCAGTCGCGCGGGCCCGACGCACCCGACGCAGGAGACGAGAGCGATGAGCCCCGGGAGGATGACGTGCCAATGCATGGCAGGAGCCTAGCCAGGTTCCCTCGCCACGATTCGATGGGATTCGATTCGCGCCTGATTCGCCGCCCGGCGCTCCTCCGCAGCGTCCGCTGGCATTCGCCCGCCCGCCTTCCTACAAACGGGGCGTGAGCGACCGACTGCATCCAGCGCCCGTCCCGGACCGCGTCGCGCGGTTCGGCCTCGAACGATGAAGCCCGCGCTGGTCAGCCTGGGGGCGGGACGCTCGCAACTGCCCTTGTTCGCCGCGGCACGGCGGCGCGGCCTCGCGGTGATCGGCGTCGATCGCGATGTCGGCGCCGCGGGGCTCGGCGCGTGCGCCGCGCACGTCGAGGCCGACACGCACGACGCCGAAGCGGTACTGCGCGGGCTCGCGGCGCTCGAGGGCTTGCGCGTGGACGGCATCGTCGCCGGGAACCCGGGGCCGCCCGCGCTCACGGCGGCGCTGGTCGCCGATCGGCTGGGGCTCGCCGGCGTGCGCGCGGATGCGGCACACGTGGCCGTCTCGAAGTCGGGCCAACGCGAGCTGGCTCGGTACGCCGGCCTCTGCGTGCCCGATGCGCGCACGCTGGCGCCGGGCGGCGCTCCCGAGACCCCCGGACCGCCACCGTGGGTCGTCAAGCCGCGCGTGACGCGCGGCGGCCAAGTCGCGATCCGTCGCGTCGAGCACGCGACCGCGCTGGCCCAGGCCGTGCGCGAAGCCGCGGCCGCCAGCGAGGACGGTTGCGCCGAGGTCGAGGCCTGGATCCCCGGCCGCGACGTGGTCGTCGCGGGCGTGTTCCAGGACTCCATCTGGACGCCGTGCGCAACGCTCGAGGAGGACACGCGCTTCGACGCCGATTCCCGCGTGGCGGGCTGGGGGTTGGCCGCGCCAGCAGCGCTGGACGCGGAGCAAGCGCGCGTGCTCGCTGCCGCGGCCGCGGACTTCGTCGTCCGGAACGAGCTGGGCACGGGCGTGCTCTTCGCGACCTTCCGCGTGCCCGAGTTCGGCCAACCGACGTTCCTGCAAGCGCGACTTGCGCAGGGTGGCGACGACGTCGACGTCCTCTTGGCCGAACTCGAGCTGAACGAGTTGGTCGTCGATCTGGCCACGCGGCGCCCTGTTCGCGCGCCGTCGCCCGGCGTGTCACGGGTCCTGCGCTTCCTCTTTCACTCCGACGCCGGCGAGCGCCTCGGACGCCTGACGGCCGCGTCGCCCACGGCTCGCGTGGTGCTCGACCGACCGCGCGAAGCCGGCCCGCGCGCGCGCGTCGGCTACTTCGTGGAAGCGACCGAGGGCCCGGCGGAGAATCACCGCTGGGCCGAGCGGGTCCACGAATTGCTCGAGCGGTAAGCGGCAGGCCCAGCGGAACAGGCGACGCCACGCCGAACGCCGGGTAGGCTCTCCGCCCGTGCAAGCCCTCCTGACACTGCTCTTCTGGTGGACCGTGCTCCTCGTCGCGGGGGCGCTGACCGTCGCGTACTTCCATCGCCTACGCGTTCGCGCGACGCTCGGCAGCGTGCTCGTCGTGTTCCAGGACCGTCGACCGCGACGTGTTGCGCTGCTCGTCTACCTGGTGCTCGCGTTCCTCGGCTGTCTGCAACTGGGGGAGTTCGGGCGCGACTCGTTCTTCGCGGCGGGAGCGGTGTCGGTGGTCGGGGCGCTCGCGCTCGTTCTGTTGCCGACTCGCAACGAAGGCTGGATCGGGACGCGCGGGGTGCGGCTCGGCTGGCTCGTGCGGCCGTGGGCGTCGATCGGATCCTGGCGGCTCGTGGGGCAGCACCTGCGCTTCTTCGTGGACGAACGCTGGTGCGCGATCCCCGTCGACGAAGCGGAACGCGAACAACTGCGCGGCGCGCTTCGCGAGGTGATTCCCGCGCTGGAGAGTACACGCACTTGAACGCCGGCGACGTCTACGCCCCGGAGGTGTTCCGACGCGTCGTGGAGCGCTTCACCGACGCGGTGGCCGAGTACCTCGCGGCGACAGGCGACCGGCGCGTTGCGGTGACGGACGCAGTTGGCCCCGAGCAGGTCGCGGCGCTCGTCGACGAGCCCTTGCCGCGCATCGGTCGCGGCGTCGAGTGCGCGGGCGACGAGCTGCTGGACGTGTTCCTCGGGCACGCCAATCGGCTGGCGCACCCGCGCTACATCGGACATCAAGTGGCGCCGCCGCTGCCGCTCGCCGCGGCGGTCGATCTCGTGTCGTCGGCGCTCAACAACGGCGCCGCGATTTGGGAGATGTCGCCCGCGGGCACGGTGATCGAGCACCGCGTGCTGGCCTGGTTCGCCGAGCTCGTCGGCTGGCGCTGGCCCGTAGCGCCCGGCGCGGAGGGCGCCGGCGGCTCGTTCGTCGACGGCGGCACGCTGAGCAACCTCACGGCGCTCGCCGCCGCGCGAGCGCGCGCCTATCCGGATGCCTGGGAGTCGGGCTACGACCCCAGCGGTGCGGCGATCGTGTGCGCCGAGACCGCGCACTACTGCGTCGAGCGCGCAGCGGGCGTCTTCGGGCTCGGGCGCAGCGGGCTCTTCGGCGGCAAGACGCGCGCGGGGCGCTTCGAACCCGACGAGGCCCGACGAGCTTGCAAGCGCGCGCGCGCCGCGGGACGTCGACCGTTCGCGCTCGTCGCCTGCGCGGGGTCGACCGCCGTCGGGGCCGTCGACGACCTCGTGGCACTCGCCGAGGTGGCCCGCGAAGAGGGAGCCTGGTTCCACGTCGACGCCGCGCACGGCGGAGCGTTCCTCGTCTCGGACGAGTTGCGCGCCTGTCTCGTGGGCCTCGAGCTGGCCGACAGCGTCACGATCGACCTGCACAAGATGCTGTTTCAGCCGATCTCGACAGCCATGGTGCTCGTGCGCGACGCGCGCAGCCTCCGCGCGGCGTTCCAGCAGGAGGCGTCCTACGTCTTCCATCCGCGCGCCGATGGCCCCGTCTGGGATCAAGGCCCGCACTCGTTCCAATGTTCGCGGCGCGTCGACGCGGTGCGCGCTTGGACGTCGTTGATCGCCTACGGCGCCGACGGGCTCGGACGGCTGCAAGAGACCTGTGTCGACACCGCCCGCGCGGCAGCCCGGACGATCTCCGCCAGCGCGGACTTCGAGCTCGCGCTCGTGCCCGACACCAACATCGTGTGCTTCCGTCACGTGCCGCCAGGTCTCTCGGCCGCCGCGCTCGACGCGCACAACGCGGCGTTGCGCGAAGGCATCAACCGTGGGCGTCAAGCCTTTCTCACGGCGACGACGTTCGAGGGCGCGCGCTGGCTGCGTTTCACGTTCATCAATCCGCGCACGACCCTGGACGACGTGCGGGCGGTGCTCGAGCTCGTGCGAGCGGCCGCGCGGGACGCGGCGCCCGCCGGCCGGTGAAGCGCGGGGTCCGCGCTCAGATCCTGTCGGCGTAGCGGCGTGCGACGGCGGCGCACTCGCGCTCGAAGCGCTGCGTGCGCACTTCGCCGCCTGCGTCCAGGTAGCCGGCGAGCACGGCCTGGATCCGCTGGTCCTCGAGCGGCTGCGGCGGATCCGTGCAGAGGCACGCCAAGTCCCAGAGCGGGCCGCGCAACCCGCGTCGCGGGCCGCCGCGCCACGCATCGAGGAACACCCACCCGCCGTCCGGCGCCAGGAGCAGGTTGCGCGCGAAGAGGTCGCGATGGACGAAGCCCAGCGCATGGAGCCGCCCCACCTCGGCGCCGAGCCGCGCCAGCTCATCCAGGTCGGCGGTTTCGAAGGCGCGCGCGCCGTCGATCCAGCGCGTCACCAAGCCCTGGAAGGCGAGGCGCGGGCGGACGAGACAGGCCGCGAAGCGGGGCTCGGGCGCGCCGAAGCCGCGCTGGCGCAGCCACTCGAGGTTGCTGAACTCGGCGAGGCGCGGCGGCTCGATGCCCAGCAACCAGCGTCGGCGCGCATGCCGCCCGCCCGCGCGCGCGGAGAGCGGCGACGCCTTCTGGAAGACGGGACCGTCCGCGAGCTCGAGGCGACCGCGGAGCGACGCGTTCTGCTCGGCCGCGTCGCGCCACGCGGGTCCGAGCACGTCGAACAACGCCGTGTCCCCGCGCAGCTCCCAGTTCATCGCACGCGAGCCACGAGATAGGCCTGGCGCGAGACGAAGCGGAACGAGTGGCGCATCTCGAGCACCCTGGCGCCCGCGCGCTCGAACGCTTCGACGAGCTCGGTGCCGGGTCGCGCGACGCGCGGATCGTCGGCGCGGTCACCGCGCTTGGGGCGACGCCAATCGGCGAGCGAGCGCGAGTCCCAGAAGGTGACCGCGACCAGTTCGCGCGTCACGCGACACAGCTCGTCCACGGCGGCGTCGAGGTCCGCACGCTGGACGAGGTGATGCAGGAAGCGACAAGCGACGACGAGCTCGAACGAGTCCGTGGCGAAGGGCAGCCGAAAGGCGTCGGCCCGCGCCACCCGCCCCGACAGCGGGTGCTCGGCGAGCATCGCCGGCGAAGCGTCGATCCCCAGGTAGTTCCTGGCGGCGGGCTGCCAGGAGTGCGCGAGCCGTCCCGTGCCGCACGCCACGTCGAGCCAGGTGGCGCCCCGCAACGCGTCCGGCGCGTGACGCTCGATGAGCGCGCGCAGGCGCACGGCGTCGCGCTCGCGTCGGCGCGTCGAGGCCCAGCGCGCGCCCCGGTAATGCTCACCGGCGCTCGTGGCGGTCCAAGCGTCGCGGACGTCGGCTCGTGCTCTCTCGAGAATCGTCATGGTTCGGTTCGAGCTCGGCGTCGAAGGCGCGTGCAGCACGTCACCCGGAAGAGGACGCGCATCATAGCGATGATCGGAGGTCGCCGGAAAAAGGCCGCCGTTCGTCACTCGGCGACGCACGCGCCGCCTCGCCCGGGCGTAGACTCCTCGCTCCATGGCACGACGAATCGCGATCCTCGGATTCGGGACGATGGGGGAAGCGTTGGCGCGCGGCCTCGTCGCTTCCGGCGAAGCCGAACCGACGGACCTCCGGCTCACCGTCCGGACGACGAAGCGAGCAGAGCTGCGCTCGCGCGAGACGGGCTTCGTGGTCACGGCCGACAACGTCGCAGCCACGCGCGACGCCGACATCGTGCTGCTCGCCGTCAAACCGCACGGCGTCCTCGAACTGCTGCGCGAACTCGTCACCGCCGGCGCGCTGCAGCACGCACCGCTCGTCGTGTCGATCGTCGCGGGCGTGACGCTCGAGCAGCTCGCGCAGGCCGCGCCCGCCGTGCGCTGGGTGCGGGTCATGCCGAATACGCCCTGTCGCATCGGTGATGGGATGAGCGTGCTCTCGCCCGCCGCCGACGTCGCTGAGGAGGACACCACCGTGGTCGAGCGCCTGTTCGACCCCTTGGGTCGCACGCTGGTGCTGGAAGAGCGCTACTTGGACGTGGTGACCGGCTTGTCGGCCTCGGGTCCCGCGTTCGTCTACGTCATCATCGAGGCGCTGGCGGAGGGCGGCTTGATGATGGGCCTGCCGCGCCGCGTCGCGACGGAACTCGCTGCGCAGGCCGTGCGCGGCGCCGCGACGATGGTGCTCGAAACGGGGCGCCATCCGGCCGAGTTGAAGGATCAAGTGACGACGCCCGCCGGCTGCACGGTCGCGGGGCTGCTGGCGCTCGAGGACGGCAAGCTACGCAGCGTCCTCGCGCGCGCCGTGCAGGAAGCGACGCGCGCCGCGAGCCGCTTGGGACAGGAGGGCTCTCGATGAGCCTCGATTGGATGGACGTGGAAAGGGCACGCGAGGACGAAGGGCAGGATCCGGCGAGCTTGCTCGAAGGCTTGAACGAACCCCAGCAGCGCGCCGTCGAGCACGGCGAGGGTCCGCTCTTGATCCTGGCCGGCGCCGGCTCGGGCAAGACGCGCGTCATCACGCGCCGCATCGCGTGGCTGGTGGCGACCGGGCGGGCGCGCCCCGACGAAATCCTGGCCATCACGTTCACGAACAAGGCGGCGCGCGAGATGCGCTCGCGCGTCGCGGCGATGCGCGCGGCGAAGGGCATGTGGATCGCGACGTTCCACGCGACCTGCGCCCGCATCCTGCGGCGTGACATCGAGCTCTTGGGCCCATGGACCCGGGACTTCTCGATCTACGACACGGCGGACAAGAACCAACTCTTGAAGACGTTGATCAAGGAAGCGGGTTGGGATCCCAAGCGCTTTCGCCCGCAGGTGATCTCGCACATGCTCGGCGAGTGGAAGGCCTCGCAGTTCGACACCGAACGCCAGGCCGCGCCCGACGGCCTCGAGGGCGAGGTCTTCGCGACCGTGCGCGACCTCTACGAAGCGCGGATGCGCGCGGCGAACGCGCTCGACTTCGACGATCTGCTCGTTCGCACACTAGAGCTGTTTCGGGCGCAACCGGGCGTGTTGGATCAGTACGCACATCGCTTCCGGTACGTGCTCGTCGACGAGTATCAGGACACCAATCACGTTCAGTACCTCTTGACGCGGGCGCTCGCCGGCTGGCACGGCAACCTGGCCGTCTGTGGAGATCCCGACCAGTCGATCTACGCCTGGCGCGGTGCGAACGTGGCCAACATCCTCGATTTCGAGCGCGACTTCAGCACGCCCGAGCGCGCCGTCGCCGTCGTCAAGCTCGAGCAGAACTATCGCTCGACACCCGGCATCCTGGGGGCGGCGCAGGCCGTGATCCGGCACAACGCCGGGCGCAAGGAGAAGGACCTCTGGACGGAGAAGGAGGACGTCGATCCGGTGCGGATCGTCGAGTGCGGTGACGAGGAGGACGAGGCCAACGAGATCGCCGCGCGCATCCACGGCTTGCGGCAGAGCGGCGTGCCGCTGGACGAGATCGCGATCTTCTACCGCGTGAACTTCATGCAACGGGCGCTGGAACGCGGGCTGCGCCTGTCGGGCGTGCCGTACCAGATCGTCGGCGGTCTCGAGTTCTATCAGCGCCGCGAGATCAAGGACCTGGTGTCGTACCTGCAGGTGCTCGTGAACCCGGCCGACGACGTGGCGACGCGGCGCATCATCAACGTGCCGGCGCGCGGCGTGGGCGACAAGAGCGTCGCCCTGTTGGAGGAGTTCGCGCGCGATCGTCGCATCTCGCTGGCTGCGGCGATCGAGTCCGAGGAAGCCCGCGCCCGCGTTCGCGGCGTCGGTCGCAAGGGCCTGACGGGCTTGGCGCGCCTGCTCGAGGACCTCGGCGGGTTGCGCGACGGACCCGCGCACGTGGCGCTCGTGCAGATCCTCGAGGAGACCGACTACTTCGTGCATCTCGCGAAGGGCGAGGACGCCGAGGGCAGCTCGCGCGCCGAGAACGTGGAAGAGCTGCTGGCCCACGCCGAGCGCTGGGACGCGGAGAACCCCGAGGGCGGCGTGCGCGGCTTCCTGCAGGAGGTCGCGTTGGTGAGCGACGTCGACGGTTGGGATCCCGATGCGGAGCGCGTCTCGCTGTTGACGCTGCACAGCTCCAAGGGACTCGAGTTCGGTGCCGTCTTCCTCGCGGGCTGCGAGGAGGAGCTGTTGCCCCACGTGCTCGCGCTCGAGGAGGGCGACGGTGGCCTCGAGGAGGAGCGTCGGCTGTTCTACGTCGGCATGACGCGCGCCAAGGAGCGCTTGTGTCTCTCCTGGGCGCGCACGCGCATGCGCTTCGGCGAAACCAGTTGGCGCGAGCCGTCGCGCTTCTTGTCCGAACTGCCCGACGAGTTGCTCGAGACCGACGAGAGCGAGGCCGAGGCCCGCGAGGCCGACGTGCTCGGCGACTTCGACGGCGCGGGCGCGGGCGCCGACCTCTCCGTCGGCGATTGGGTCGAGCACGACCACTTCGGCCTCGGGCAAATCCGCTCGCTCGAGGGCTCCGCCGTGAACGCGCGCGCCACGGTCCAGTTCCGCGAAGCGGGGCAACGCATCCTGCTGTTGCAGTACGCGAACCTGAAACGCGTCGGCAACTGACGGGGCGTCGCGTTTCCGTCCGGGAGCACCCGAAAAACCGCCCTGGTTCGGTACCTGGTGAGGGAACCGGACTAGCCTTGTTACCCCATGGGCTCTTTCACCGGCATCCTAGGCACGGGCCGCCGCTCGGGCGCGCGCCGCCTCCTGCCCCTCGTCTTGGGCTTGGCGGCGGCGTGCGCGCTCGCTTGTTCGGGTGGGGGCGACGGGACGCCGACGGTGGACGACGTGCGGCGAGCGCTGGACGCCGGCCGTCTGGAGCAGGCCGCGGCGCTGCTCGACGAGGTCCCGCCGGACGCGCTCTCGCGTGCGCGGGTCGCCCGCGAACTCGCCGCCGTGCGCAAGGCCAGCGACGAGCGGCGCGCGCGCTTCGAGAAAGTCGTCGCTTCGATCCCGGACGCCAACCAGCGCGAGGTCGTCGACGAACTGCGCGCCATCCAGCGCGCGGCCGTCGACCCCGAGTTCGCCAACCAGGTCGAGGACACGCTGGCGCGCCTGCCCGAGCTCTATCGGACGAGCGCGACGGTCGCGCCGCCGCGTCGCCCCGGCGAGTCGCTCTCGGGGCCCGCGCCGATCGAACCCGCAGCGGGCGGCTATCCGAGCCTGGGCGCTCTGCCCGACGCGCCCAGCTCGGGTCGCCCTGCGGCGCCCGAGAGCGAGCGCGTCGCGCGGCGCGCGCCGCCGAGCGACGCGCGGTCGGACGCGCCCAGCGTCGGCGAACCCGGCACCCGTGCCCGGCCCGCCGACGCGCGACCGCTCCGCGAGCGCGCCCGCGCGGCGCTGAGCGGTGGACAGCTCGCCGAGGCGCGCGAGCTGCTGCTCGCGGCGGCCCAGGCGGAAGCGCGCGCGTCGCTGCGGCAGGAAGACCTGTGGGAGGCCGACGCGCTCCTCGAGCGCCTGACGCTGCGCGAGGAACTCGTCGACGCCGGTCCGCGCGGCGACGGGATTCGGTTGGACGCCGAGGGCGCCGTGCTCGACGGCGAGCCGACGCCTTGGGGCGAGCTCGACGCCGCGACGTGGAAGCGACTGGCGGGGGGCGTCGAGCTCTCCGGTCGTGCGCTGCGCGGGCTCGTGCGCGAGCGCATTCTCGCCCGCGACGTCGCCGGAGCGCTCGAGTTGCTGCACCGCCTGCTCGAGGAGGGTCGCGTGCTGGAAGCCGACGCGTTCCGCATCGTGGCCGCGACGCGTTACGAATCGGTCCCGCACGAGGGCTACGTCTGGGTCGACGGCACCTTCCTGTCCACCCGCGAGGCACGCGAGCGCGAGCGGGTCGCGCTCGTTCGAGATTTGACCGGCTCGTTCGTGCGCGTCAAGCCCGGTCAGAACGTCGAAGCGCAGTGGTCGGCGCTGCTCGACGTCGCGAACACCGACGAGGCCTCGCACGCGCTGCGCCGCCGCTTCGAGCGGCTCACCGATCGCCTCGTCGCCGATCCCCTCTTCGATCGGTTGGAGCGCATCGCCGCGTTGCGCCGCGGGCTGGATGCAGCGCGCGCGGAGGCGCTGGCGCTGATCTTCGACGAAGAGGAGTACTTCTATCCCTACGTCCCGCCGGAGTGTCCGCCGGAGCGCGCCAAGGACTATCCCGCCGTGCAGCGGCGCGTCGACGAGCTCGTCGGGCGCGTGCGGGTCGCGTGGCGGGCCACCGACTCGATGCAGCTCGCGGGCCGAGCGTCCGGCTTGCTGGCCGAGCTGCGTTGGCAGCTCCGCGCGGCAGAGACGCTGGGACGCCCGCTGGAGTTGCCCGACGAGCTTCCCGAGTACGTGTTGGTGCAGCCGATCGACGAGCCCATCGACGTCAAGACCTTCGCCTGGGATGCGGCCGAGCGCGCCGACCTGGACTACGCAAAGGGCGTCGTCGCCCTGAATCGCGAGCGCTGGTCCGAGGCGTTCCCCGAGGACGAGATCGACCTGCTCGCGGCCAACGCGGCCGAGCAGCGTCAGGTGGAGATCACCAACGAGTACCGGCGCATGCTCGGCCGACTCCCCTTGGCCTGGAACCCGCGGCTGCAGCGCGCGGCGCAGGATCACTCGCGCTACATGTCCGATACGGGCGACTTCGGGCACTTCGAGTCGAACCCCGAGACGGAGACTCCCTTTCATCGGATGCGTCGACGAGGCTACGATCACGGCGTGAGCGAAAACTGTTACATGGGTGGCGGCGATCCCCAGGGCGCCCACGGCGGCTGGTGTCGCTCGAGTGGCCACCACCGCAACCTCCTGATGGCCGGTCATCGCGAGCTGGCGTCGGCGGTGTCCGGCGGTTACTGGACACAGAACTTCGGGACGGGCACGGACTTCGTGTCGTCCCTTCGTTGACCCCCCCGACGAGACGTCAGACGAGGCGAGCATGGTTCGATTGGTCGTGGAAGAAGGCGGCAAGCGTCGCGCGTTCCAACTGGGCGCGGGGATCCTGACCGTGGGGTCGGGCTCCGCTGCAAAGCTCAAGCTGGCGTCGATCGACGTCGCCGAGGTGCACCTCGAGCTGGTGATCGAGGACGATCGGCTCGAGGTGCGTCCGCGCCCCGGCGTGATGCCGCCGACGCTCGACGGCGTGCCGGTGACGACCGCGACCGAGGTCCCGCCGGGCCGCGCGCTCGAGTTGGGCGGCGCCCGACTGTGGATCGAGGTCGAGGGCGCCGCGCCGCCGTCGCGCGCCCCGCCGCCCGCACCCGCGGCGCGTCCGGCGCCCGGGCGTCAAACCTTGCGCTCGAAGTCCGACCAGGCCCAGGAGCAGGCGATCCGCCGCGAGCGCGCCATCGAGAAAGCGGGCAAGACGGGTTCGCGTTCCAAGGTCCAACGTTCGCGTCCGCGCATCGATCGCGGCATTCCCGGTTGGATGCTCGGCGGCGGCATCGCGTTGGTCGCAGTCATCGGCTTCTTCCTGCTCAAGGCCGGCGTCGACAAGTCCGCTGAGGGCGGCGCGGGCACGGTCCGCGGCTCGATCGAGGCGGCCGAGGTGCAACTCGGCGTCGGGAACTTCGACCGGGCCGAGGAGAAGCTCGCTGGCTTGGTGCCGGCGAAGCTCAGTGCCGGCGAACGGGCCCGCGTCGATGCGATTCGCTCGGAGATCGAGTCGCGGCGCTCGACCGCGCTGCTCGCCGTCGAACACAACATCGGCACCAAGTGGATGGAGGTCTACCTCAAGGGCTACGAGCGCAAGTACCTCGAGGGAGCGCCCGCGAAGGCCAAGGTGCGGCTCTTCCTGAAGCGTCTGACAGAGTTCCAGCGTCGCTGGCCCGACCACCCCGAGATGGAATGGGTGCACCGTCAGCGTCGACGCTTCGGTTCATCCGTGGATCTGTCCATGCCGCCGGACTACGAGGATCTCTACTGGGAGGTCAGCCGCATGGTCGCGATCATGCCGCGAAGGTACAGCGAAGCGTTCGCCACGATCGACGCGTACCTGGCCTTGGAGGGCGCCGACCGGGCCGACGAGGCCCGCGCCCTGCGCGAGCAGTACGTGGCGGAACGGGCCGAGTACCACATCGATCGCCTGCAGCAGGCGCGGCACGAGGTCGAGCAGAAGAAGAACTACAACAAGTCGATCTGGTGGTTGGTCAACAGCGTCGCCTGGCTGGGTGACGAGGCCATGGAGAACGAGGCGGCCCAGATCCTGGTCGATCTCGACAAGACGCCCCAGGTGAACCTCGTCGACCACCTGCTGGGCTATCAGGACAAGCTGCCCGAGTTGTACGCCAAGGTCCTCCGGAACCCGATCGTGGGCGAATTCGCGCGGAAGCACGATCTCCTCTAACGGCGCGTCGATCCGCAGCACGGCGTTTCGTAGCCCGGCGCACCTGAGCCCGGCGCTCTCTAGCACGGCATTCTGGTCGCAGCACCGCGCCCGGGCTTCGACGTCGGCACCGGTCGGTCCACTTTGACACTTTTTCTCTACCTCCTGCGCCAGCTCCTCGTCGCCTTCGCCTTCGCCCTCGGCGGCGTTGCGTTCCTGGTGCTGCCGTCCATCGCGGTGCAGGCCGTGCACAAGCTCGGCGGCGTCTCGTTGGAGGCGGTCGCGCGCTACATCCCGATGGCGCTGGTGGAGTTGGTGCCGTACCTGTTGCCGATGGCGTTCCTGTTGGCCGTCGTCTCGACGTTCGGGCGCCTCGCGACCGACCGCGAGCTGATCGCGATCAACATGGCAGGCTTCCACCCCGTGCGGCTGCTCGTGCCGGGGCTGAGCCTCGCGGTACTCCTGGCCGGCGCGACGCATTACTTGATCGCGGACTTCGCGCCCAAGATGAAGTACCAGCGGCGTGCGTACCTCGCCGAGATGCGCGACGACGTGCTCGAGCTTCTGGCGCCCGGCAAGACCGAGATCGATCACGAGAACTTCTCCTTGCGCGGGTCCTACGACGAGGAGACTCAGACGTTTCATCGCGTCTTGCTCTCGACCGTGACCGAGGACGGGGAAGAGATCACGGTGACGGCGACGAGCGCCAAGCTGCTGCTCGAGCCCGGCTTCCTGAAGTTTCGGCTGCACGACGCCGAAACCGTCTTCGGCGCGAGCCGCATCGGACTCGAGCGTCCGACGATTCGCATTCCGCTGGAGAAGCCGCGCGAGTTCTCGCGCGAGCGCGCCAAGTACCAGAGCTCGGGCGAGATCCAGGCGCGGCTGGCGGCCGGCGGGCTCGAGGACAAGCAGGTGCGCGAGTTCCGCTACGAGATCGAGAGCCGACGCGCCATCTCGGCGATCTATCTGCTGTTCGTGCTCCTCGGCGTGCCGACGGGCATCGCGCTCAGGAGCGGCACGCAGCTCGCCGCGTTGTGCGTGGCCGTGGGCTACGCGCTCGTCTACTACCTGATCGCGATTCGCCTCGGGAAGGAGCTCTCGAACGTCGGCACGCTCCCGCCGGTCATCGCCGCCTGGGCGACGAACGGCTTGTTCGCCATCGGAGGGGGCATCGCTTCGGTGCGCATTCTCGGCCGATGATTCGCGTGGCCGGCCTGCGCGCGTTCGGCACGCTCGATCGTTACGTGTTGCGACTCTTCCTAGCGTCGTACGCGACGGCGTTCTTCCTCGTCGTCGGCTTGCTCCTGATCCTCGACCTGGCCTCGAACCTGGACGGCTACCTGGCGCCGGACGAGGGCGAGCGGGCGGCGAGCGGGCTCGAGATCCTGCACTTCTACGCGCTACAGGTTCCCTTCCTCTTCCTCGGCGTGTCGCCCTTCGTGACGCTGATCGCGGGCCTGTTCACCGGAGCGCGGCTCTCGCGCTCGCGCGAGATCGTCGCCGTGCTGGACGCGGGTGTCAGCGCACGGCGCACGTTCGGCATGGTCCTGTTGGCGGGGACGTGCGCAGCGGTCGGCATGTTCGCCCTGCGCGAATGGGTCGGCGAACGCCTGTCGTTCGAGCGCAACCTCGCGCAGGACCGGGTCGCCGAACACCGCGAACGGCCGGTCTGGCAGACGTTCTGGGTACCGGACGTCGAAGGTCGTTCCTGGCGCATCGGCAGCTATCGCCCGGGGTACGACGACGTACCGCCCACGATCGAACATCTGGTCGGTCGCTACCGCGGCGCCGAGGGCGTGGTCGAGGTGCGCGCCGAGCGCGCGACGTGGTCAAAGGGCGAGTGGCGGCTCGCGGGCGGCCTGCGACGCAGCTCGAGCGGTCATGAGCAGCGCGAGGAGGCGATCGAGCGCTCCGGCGAGTTCAGCGTTACGCCGAGCGACCTCTTGCTCGCGATCCAGGAGCGCGACAACGCGCTCGACCTCTCGTATCGGCAGGCCACCTACCTGCTGACACGCGAGCCCGACTCGACCAGCCTCGAGACCGTCCGGCAGTACCACCTGACGTTTCCCATCGCCGGGCTCGTGCTGTTGCTGGTAGGACTGCCCTTCGTCGCGCTCCCGAAGCGCGGCGGCGGGCTCGAACGGATCGGCGTGGGGTTCCTGCTCTGCATGGGCTACTTCGTCGTCGACTTCATCTTTCGCACCCTCGGCATGCAGGGGCAGATCGACGCGCTGTACGCGGCCTGGGTGCCGCTGATCGTCTTCGGCAGCCTGGGCCTGGTGCTCTTCGGGGGCATGCGGACGTAGCGATCGCGCGCCAAATCCCGGAAGATGCCGCCCGCTCAGGCGTCGGACCCCTACCTCAGCGATCCACAGCGAACCCGATTCACGATGCGTACGAAGCTCAGTTGTCTCCTGCTCCTCCTCGTCCTCGCCTGTAACTCGACCTCGCGGTCCGACCAGCAGGCCGTCCGCGACCTCCTCTTCCGCGGCGACTATGTCGAGGCCCTGGAGCGCGCCGAGGCGGCTCGCAAGGCCGGGCAACCTTGGGCCGAGGGGGCCATTGCGAAAGGGCACCAGGGCGCATTGCTGGAGGAGGGTCGGCGACTCCTGCTGGACGGGCAGCTCGAGAAGGCGTTGGAAGTCTTCGAGCGCGCCGATCGCGCCCTGCCCGGCGAGCCCACGACCGAGATGTGGTTGGCGAAGACCAAGCGCGAACTCGCCAGCCACCTCTTGGACGTCGCGGCGACGCACGTGGACCGTGACAACCTCGACGTAGCCCACGCGACCTACGTCCAGGCGCTGGAGTACGAACCGGACAACGACTTCGCCATGGTCGGACTGGCGCGCACGCAGCGCTCGCTCGACTACCGGCGCGAGCAGTCGGCGGCGTACTACCGGGCGGGACTGCGCCATGCGCGGAACTTCATGTTGCCGGAAGCGCTGCGCGACTTCGCCGTGGCCGTGAAGTACGACCCCGCCAGCGCAAAGGCCAAGGAACGTCGCGACCTCGTCGATCAGAACCTCGTGGAGTTCCACCTGTCACGCGCCGAGGGTCTGATCGACCAGGGTCTGTGGTCCGCGGCCAAGCTCGAGCTGCGTCAGGCCACCGCCAAAGCGCCCGACGATCCCGAGGTCCGCGCGGAAGCGACGCGCATCGAGAACGAGGTCACCGCCATCCGCCTCGTGGAGGATGCGCTGATCCAGGTGATGCGTGACAAGTTCACCGTGGCCGAGGATCTGCTCGCGCGCGCCGAGGAACTCAGCGAGCACCAAGCCGACAGCATTTCGCGCGCGCGCGCAAAGATCGAGGAAGGCCGCTTCAACGCGCTCTACGAAGAAGCGCTCGAACTGGAACGCGACTACCGCCACGAGGATGCGCTGGCCGCGTACGAGCGCCTGCTCGAGCGGGCGGAGTTCTATCGCGACGCGATCGCGCGCCGGAACACGCTGCGCGATTTCCTCGGCCAGGCGGCCGAACTCTACGAGCGCGCCCAGTCCGCCGAGCAGGGCGAAGCACTGGCGCTCTACCGTCAGATCGACGTCCTGCTGCCCGAGTATCGCGACGTCGCCGAGCGCACCCGCGCGCTGCAGAGCGAACTCGCCGCCGAGCAGCCTTGAAGGAGTCCGATCCCGAGCCTGCTACCGAGTCCGAGCAGCACGACGACGAGTTCATGTTCGCGCTGAGCGAAGTGCTCGTGCCGCGCTCGTGGGACGGCGGTTACGCGGCACTCGCCGAACACGAAAAAGTCTTCGTCGCCGTTTGGGAGCTGGAGTCCACCGTCCAGGAGGGCGGCTTCACGCAGTACTTCATCGACTCCTCCGGGGATCACTCGGCCGACGCGGTCGAAGCCCTGCGCGCCATCGGCGCGCCGCGGATGGCGAAGATCCTGGAGCGCGCCCGACGCGTGTTCCCGTCCGGCGCACCCGCCGCGGACCGCGAGGCGCGTGACACGTTGCTCCTCAGGGAAGCCGACGTTCTCGAGCCGCGGCTCGCGAAGCTCGATGCGGAGTACCTCGAGTACCCCGACGACGTCACCGACCTGCTCTCCGGTTACGTCACGTTCCTGCGCGCGGAGTTCGAGGCCTCGCTCGAGTCCGCCTCGGGCGAGTGACGGCGCTCAGCTCTCGGGCGCCGACGCCGCGGCGTCTGGCGCCGTGCGCCACGCCGCGTACGCGCCCAGCGCGCTGACGACGAGCGTGCCGATCACGAAGGTCAACGGCACGCGCTCGAAGCGTCCACGCCAGACGACGAACGTCCAGTAGGCCAGGGGACCCCACGCGGCACAGGCGAAGACCCACAGCCGCGTCCGCGCGCCGTAGCGCCATTCGGGTCCGGAGGCCGACATGTCCACGGATTCGGGCGCTTCCCGGTCGATGCGGTCCAGCTCCGTTGCCGTGCGATCGATCAGGCCTTGGTTCTCGCGCAGCGCTTGGTAGCCCTTTTGGAGCGCCCACAGGTTGAACAGCACCGCCGGGATGCCGAGCAGCGGATGCACCCACCAGGGCAGCCCGAGGTTGCGCCCGTAGCCGAGCACCGCCACGGCGACGATCGAAAAGGCCGCGAGGACGGCGATCGGGTACGCGCTGCGCTGCGCGAAGTACTGGTTGAGCTCGGCGAGGTACTCGGGGCCGAGGGGCCGTGACTTCATCGCCGCCTTCAGCACGCGCCCGGTGACGATCATGAACAGGATCACCATCGTCTGTGCGCCGACGGTGGCGATCGCCGTGACCAAGCCCAGCATCAGGTGCAGCGCTGGCGCGAGTCCGAGCATACCCGATGCAAGGGTCGCCACGAGGAGCGGCGCGACGATCGCAGCCGCGATCGCGAAGTAGTTCGACATGCGCACGAGGCCGGAGAGAATAGCGCTTCAGGTGCGCGCGGCGGCGAGGGAACCGGGCTAGCCGCCGAGCGCCGCGAGGACGCGCTCGGGTTCGAGCCGTGTCAAACAGACCGGGCCCTCGGGGTGCACGCAGCGGCGCGCGACGCATGGCGCGCAGGCGAGCTGCTCGGCGCTGCGCAAACTGCTGTCCGCGGACGGCGGCCAGGGGCCGGTGCGGCGCGCGTCCGTGGGGCCGAGCAGGGCCAAGGGCACCAGCCCGACCGCGGCGGCGACGTGCAGCGGTCCCGAGTCGACGCCGACGAAGCGAGCGCCGGCGCGCCCCGCCGCTTCGAACGTCGCTGCGAGCTCGCGCAGATCCTTGGCGCCGAACCAGGTGGGGCGCGCGACGCCCGCGGCTGCCAGCCGTAGGACCACGCGCTCGGCGACCTCGGCCTCGCGCGGACCCGCGACGAGGACGGAGCCCGGGAGCCGCCGCGCCAGCTCGACCCAGTGGGCGGTCGGCCACCCGCGCACGTCGTCCTCGACCGAGAGGTGCAGCACGACGTCACCGCCCAGCGCACGCCAGCGCGCCGCGCCCGCCGCCCGCTCGCGCTCGCTGATATCCAGCCCGAAACGCGCCGTCGCCGGGCGACCCGTGACGAAGGCGGCCAGCCCCAGCGCGCGCTCGACGGCGTGCCGGTCGCGACCGATCGCGGGCGCGCGCGTCGTCGCCGCGCGCGCGGCCCAGGGCTCTTGCCAATCGCTCGCCGCCAGCCCGACCGTGTGCACGCCGCCGGCTGCCAGCGTCCAGGCGGCGCTCTTCGCATTGCCCTGCGCGTCGACGACCAGGTCCGCCCGAAACGCTCGCAGCGCGCGGCCGAAGCGCCAGGCGCCGCCTAGGCCGCCGCCGCGCGCGTGCGCGAGCACCTCGACACCCTGGAGTCCCACAAGGAGCGGCGCAAAGCTCGCTTCGACGGCCCAACCCAGCCGCGCTGCGGGCCAACGGTCGGCCAAGGCGTGAACCAAGGGCAGCGTCGTGACCACGTCGCCGAGGTGGGAGAGTCGAACGACGAGGATGCTTGCGGGCTCGGGCACGGCCGGAACTGTATCGTGGGACGCGTGCGTCGGAAGTTGATGTTGGCGGTCGTCTTGGCGGTGCTCCTGCCGTTGGTGCTGTTCTCCGTCTTCCTCGATCGTCAGATCTCGGGACGGTTGACGCAGCAAGTGGTCGAGGAGGCGCTCTTGGCGCAGGCGACCGGACTCGCGCAGGACATCGACCGTTTCGTCAACGATCGCTGGACCGACCTCGAGTTCTTCTCGCAACTCGAACTGATCGACCGCGCGCTGGGTGCCTATCGCGCCGAGCGCAGCTTCCAGCGCAACGCCGGTCAACAGGACGAGCCCGAGATCCCGGTCGTCGAGTTCGGGCCCGCGTTGATTCCCGCGCTGCGCGCTAGCGAGCCCTTGCTGGTCGACCGTGCGTTCGACGTCGAGGCGCGCTATCGGCTCAGCGAAGCTCTGTCCCACGCCGTCCGCTTGAAGCCGTTCTACGACCTGTTGGTGTTGCTCGACGAGGACGGGCACGTCGTCGCGACGAGCCTCGACGACGGGCGCGGGCGCGCGCATGCAAGGCCGCTGCTGGAGACGATCTTCGGGCATCCCTTCGAAGAGGATCCGGCCGTGCAGGCGGCGCTCGAGGGCGAGTGGGGGGCCCACGACCAGCACGCGAGCGCGCTCGACGTGCGCGCCGACGCCGACGATCCCGCGGCACATCTGCACATCGCGTTCGCCGTCCCGATCTTCGAGGAACAGGCGCTTGCGATCCCCGACGTGCGCGGCGTGCTGTACGCCTTGGTCAATTGGACCAGCGTGCAGGAGCTGCTCGAGGGCCCAGCGCTGCGCGACACGTTCCGCGGCCTCCTGCCGGATCCGTCGCGCCAGCCGTCGCCGTACGGTTGGATCTGGGGCGCGGACGCCGACACGCTGCTCGCGCACCCGAAGCGCGAGTTGCTCGGGCGGTCGCTGACCGACGACCTGAAGTTGGCGCCGATGCGCGAGGACGTGTTGGAGAGCGCCAACGGCTGGGGCTTGTTCCGCCGCTACGAATTCGGGGGCGTGAAGAAGAGCGCCGCGTTCCATCGCACCGCGCCGGCCGCGCAGGGCGGCTTCGATTGGGTCGTCGGCGTGGGCATCGAAGAAGCCGACATCTACGCGCGCTCCAGTGAACTGCGCTCGATCCTCTTTGCCGGCACGGTGCTCGTCGTGGCGCTTGTGCTGTCGTGGGTCGTCTTCATCAGCAATCGCATCACGACTCCCATCCTCGAGCTGCAGCGTTTCGCGGGGCGTGTGGCCGAGGGCGATTGGGATGTGCGCAACGAGGTCAGGAGCGCCGATGAAGTGGGACTCCTGGCCGCCGACCTCAACACGATGGCGGAACGCCTCGGCCGGCAGCGCGATCAACTCGTGCGGGCGGAGAAGGACGCAGCCTGGCGCGAGATGGCGCGTCAGATCGCGCACGACATCAAGAATCCGTTGACGCCGATCCAGCTCTCGCTCGACTTGCTCGAACGCGCGCGCCGCGAGGGAGCGCCGGGCTCGGAAGCGATCCTGGAGCGCACGATCGCGCTCGTCCGTCGTCAGGTGACGCACCTGCAGGAGATCGCCGGCGACTTCCACGAATTCACCGGCGGTCGACGCGAGGTGCCCGTCGTCGTCGCGCTCGACGGACTGATGGGCGAGGTGCTGGCGTTGCACGACGCCTGGGCGATCGAGCGCGGTGTCGAAGTGCGCGCGGCGCTCGAGCCCGCGCGCGTCTTCGCCGACCCGGGCAAGCTGCGCCGCGTCTTCGTCAACCTGGTGACGAACGCGCTGCAGGCGATGCCGGACGGCGGGCGACTCGACGTCACGATCGAGCGCCGTGCCGCCGAGGCCATCGTACGCATTCGCGACACGGGCACGGGCATCGCCGAAGAGGCGCGCGAGCACCTGTTCGAGCCATACTTCACGACCAAGAGCGAGGGGACGGGGCTCGGGCTCGCCATCTCGCACCGCACGATCGAGCAGGCCGGCGGAACGATCGAACTGGTTTCCGCCGAGGACGACGAGGGCGGCACGATCGCCGTCGTGCGGATGCCCGAGGCGCCGGCTTGACGAATTCGCTGTTCATCACCGGCGCCAGCGGGTTCGTGGGTGGGGCGCTCGCGAGACTGGCGCTCGCGCGAGGTCGCGTGGTGCACGCCTTCGTGCGGCCGACCTCGCCGCGCGGCGGTCTCGAAGGCGCTTCGATCCACGAGGGCGACATCTTGGAACCGGCGTCGCTCGACCGCGCCATGGCGCGCATCGACGGACCCTTCGACGTCGTGCACTCGGCGGCGTTGATCAGCTATCGAACCCGTGACGCTGACCTCGCGCGCCGGGTCAACGTCGAGGGAACGCGTCACGTGCTCGAGGCCGCGAAGCGCCGCGGCGCGCGGCGCGTGTGCCACGTGAGTTCGGTCGTGGCGGTGGGCGTGGCGCTCGGCGCCGAAACGCTCGACGAGGAGTCCGACTTTCGTGGCGTCCACGGCTCGCACTACACGACGACCAAGCGCGCGGCCGAGGACTACGTGCGCGCCATCGCTCGCGAGCAGGAGGTCGTCATCGTGAATCCGGGTGCGATCTTCGGTCCATCCGCGACGCCGACCAATTCGACGCGCTTCCTCGAGCGCGCGCGCGACGGGCGCCTGCCCGCGTTCGCGCCGCCGGGCACGTTGTCGCTGGTGGCGGTCGAGGACGTGGCCGCCGGCATCCTCTCCGCGCTCGAGCGCGGCCGCCCCGGTGCGCGCTATCTCCTGACCGGCGAAGTTTGGACACATCGCCGGCTGTTCGACGAGGTCGCGCGCCTCGCCGGGCACCGGGGGCCGCGCGCCACGCTGCCCGGTTGGCTCTGGAGCCTGGCCGGCCTGGGCGTGCTGCTCGTCGATCGCGCGCGGCCACAGGAACTCGTGACGCCTCAGATGATGGCGCACCTCGGCGCGCGCTATCGCTTCCGCGCCAACCGCGCGCGCCGCGAGCTGGGTTGGGAGGCCGAATCGGCACGTAGCTTGCTCGCACGCGCCTTCGAGGCGCTGGACTGAGAATCTCCGCCGTCGGCGCACGCATGCGCGTTCTCGCCCTCGCCGTTCCAACGTCGAGGTTCGCCAGGGCACAATCTACGCGCGTAGCCCGCGTCGCCGTGATCCGCCCCCGACTCCGAGCTGCTCCGTCCCCATGCAAGCTTCTCCCCACGCGCGTCTTTGGACCTCGATCGCCGGCCTCCTGGGCCTCGCTCTGATCGCAGGCGCGTGGCTGTGGTCGAAGGGGCTCGAGCGCGGCGAGAGCCAGCCCGCGTTGCCGAGGCCGACGTCGACCGATCGACCGGCGACCGATGCGCTGGCGGACCTCGGGCTCGAGTCGGCGGAGCGCAGCCGCGAAGGCTCCTCGGCCGACGTCATGTTCGTGGACGGCCTTCCCATCCCCGTCGGCGTGCGCCTGCGTGGCGATGGACGCCTCGCAGGCCGCGTCCTCGAACGAGCGAGCGGTCGGACCGTGGCTCGCGCGCGTATCGATCTCTGGGCCGTGCCGCCGACGGGCAACGAGCTCCTGGGGCGCATTCTCGACCTGGGCGGCTTCAGCGCGTCGGCGAGGCAGCGCCTGCTGCCCGTCGCGACCGAGGTCAGCGGGGCGGACGGCAGCTTCACGTTCACCGGCGTGCGCAAGGGCGACTACTTCCTGGAGGCGCGCGGCGCGCGCCACGTAGCGGACGCGGTCGAATTGGTGCGCGTGGTCTCCCGAGAAGCCGACACGCAGATCGACGTCTGGGTGCGCGGCGGCGGTCGCGTCGTCGGTCGCGTGGAACGCGCGAACGGCACGCCCGTCGCCAACGCGAAGGTCCACGTCTTTCCCGGGCCCGGCGCCGTGCTGCGCGAGGCGGCGAACGCGGATCTGCGCGTGTGCCTGGTGACGTCCGGGCGCGACGGCACGTTCGTCGTCGCCGGCGTGCCGCCCGGCGAGGGCTACGACCTGGCGGTCGACGCGCCGAATGCGGCGCTCAGCCACGTGATCGGCTTCGACGTAATCGCGGGCGAGGACACGGTCGTGACCGCCGTCGTGCGCGACGGCGCCCGCGTGCGCGGCCGCGTCGTCGCGCAGGACGAGGACGGGGCCGCGACTCCGATCGTCGGCGCGCACGTGGGCGTCGTTCCGCGCGGGCTGCGCGACCTGCACTTCGCGCAAGAGATCCTGGAGCGCACGCACGCCGTGACGGCGGCCGACGGCAGCTTCGTGCTGACGAGCGTCCCCTCCGGCACGTTGGACGTCGTCGCGGTCGCGGCTGGCTACCGGCCGACGCTCGGCGCGCGCGTCAACGCGGTCGACGGGTTGGAGGCGACGACGGAGGACGTCGTGCTCGAGGGCGGCCCGACCGTGCGCGTGCGCGTCTACGACGGCGAAAGTCGTCCACTTGCAGGAGTGACCGCCTCATGGTGGGTCGTGGACTGGAAGGACTTCGAGTTCGAGATCTCGCTGTCCCCGTTCTTGCTGCAAGGCATCGAAGGCTTCGAGTACCCAGAGACCGACAGCGAGGGGCTCGTCACCGTGGGGCCGTTCCCGAACGACGAGACGCAGCACTTCGCGCTCTACCACCCGGTCTACGGCTACGAGCCCGTGCTTTGGGATCCGAACACGGGACCGGAAGAGCTGGAGGTGCGCATGGCGGTTCCGGCTTCGATCGAAGGGATCGTGCTGGACGCCGACGAAGCCGTGCCCGTGACGACGTTCACACTGTTCACCCCGTCGCGCATCGAGCCCTTGATGGGCGCGCCGGCGCCGTTCAATCCGTACTCGGGTGGGCTCGTCGTCGAGCATCCCACCGGACGGTTCCGACTCGATACCGTGCGGTCCGGCCAGGTCGAGCTCAGGATCTCCGCGCCGGGCTACCTGACGACCGAACTCGAGCAAATGACCCTGGCGGAAGGCGAGGCGAAGCGCGGCGTGATCGTCAAGCTGAAGAAGGGCGGCGTCGTCAACGGACGCGTCGTCGACACGCAGGGTCGACCCGTGGCCGGCGCCCAGGTGCAAGCGTCCGACGCGAAGGGCCAACCTGCGACGGCGGCGTTCGGGCGAACGCCGCGGCTCGCCGCGGCGAACGGCCGCGCCGAGTTCAACCAAGAGTTCGGCATGGGCATGCTCGATGTCGCGTCGCAGCTCGGCGTGCTGGGGCCGGGCACCGTGCTCTCGGACGCCGACGGTGCTTTCACGCTGAACGGCCTGCCGCCGGGGTCGTGGGACCTCCGCGCGAAGCATCGCGACTACGCCGGCGCACGCCAGGCCAACATCACGATCGCCGCAGGCGAGACGCTCGACGACGTCGTGGTCGAGCTGTCCGCGGGCGGCACGCTCTTCGGCGAGATCACCGACCGCTTCGACCGTCCTGTGGAGGGCGCCATCGTGCTGGCCTTCGCGGCGGACGCGTTCACCGGTGCAGGCGGCCCGCAGGGGCCGACCGCGTTCCTGGGCTCGCGCGGGCTGTACCAGGGGCAGTCGAACGCCGACGGGCGCTACCGGATCGAGCACCTGACCGGCGGCTCGTACTTCGTCACCGTGACGCGCGGCGACGAGCAACTGAACCCGGCTTCGTTCCTCGGCACGCTCAACTTCGATCTTCTCAGCGTGGCCTGGGACGGCGAGACACGCTGCGACATGATCGACTCCTCGATGGGTGGCGTGCGCGTCCACGGCACGATCACCGCGGGCGGCCTGCCGGTGGCGCGCGGCGGACTGTTCGCGGTCGGCTTCGAGAGCGAGAACATGCTGGGGATCGACGCGAAGTTCGCCGAGGTCGACGCCGAGGGGCGCTACAAGTTCGCGGGCCTCGCGCCGGGTCCGTACCGTTTGGCCTATGGCGGCGGGCGCACCGACGATGCCGGGTTCGACGTGGAGATTCCCGATCTGCCGGAGTACCGGCTCGACCTCGAGCTGCCGTCGGGGCGCATCGAAGGCGTCGTGCTGTTGCCGGACGGACAGCCGATCGACGACGTCCGCGTGAAGGCGGCGCGTTTGGATGGCCGGCCGCCGTCGAGCGGCTTGCTGGGTTCACTTCTGAGCAACGAAGGGCGAGCTTCGTGGAGCCGCACGCGCGCGGACGGCAGCTTCGCGTTCGAAGGGCTCGAGCCTGGTCGCTACGCGATCGACGCGGGCTCCGCGGAACAACGCGGTGGGCGCGGCGAACCCCGTCGCGTGCTCGGCGCCCCGGCCGAGACGCAGGTCGTCGAACTCGGCGCGCGGGAGGTGGTCTCGGGCCTCGTCTTCGAGCTTCAGCCGCCGCTCACCGTCCGGGGCCGCGTGACCGACGACAGCGGTGCGTTGGTCGCCGGCGCGCGGGTGACCGCGTGGCTGACGGACGGACTCTCGATCGCGGGCGGCTCGCAGCGCACGGCCGAGGACGGCACGTTCGAGCTGCAAGGCCTCGCGCCGGCCGAGTACGACATCGGCGTCGAGGCCAAGGGCTACGCGCGCACGGGCTCCGTGCTCGTGGACCTCGCCGCGGGCGTCCCGCCACCGCTCGAGCTGACCGTCGAGCGCGGAACCGAACTCGTCGTCTTCGTCCTGAACGAGGTCGGCCGCCCCATGGCCGGCGCGACCGCCCGCGTGGAGCCCGTGGAAGGGCGCGCTGGCTCCGCCGGCCGTCAGGCCGAGCGCGTGATCGAAGGCTTCCTGCGCGGCGAGGGCGTCAGCGGCGACGACGGGCGGCTCGAGCTCGGTCGCTTCAGCGAAGGAGCGTGGCGCGTCGAGGTGCTGCTCGGCGAACGTCGCGGTCGCGCCGACGTCTCCCTGACGGGCGAGAGCGCGGAGCTCGAGGTTCGATTGGAGTCGGCGCGACGTTGAAGGCGCTCATCGCGATCCCGTTGCTCGCCCTCGTGGGCTTCGCGTCTTTGCCGGGCGAGCCGCTGCGCTCGTTCTTCGCGCGGCCCCTCCACCTGGAGGAGGCGCCGCCCGAGGTGCGCGCGCTGCGCGTCGTATCGGCGAGTTTCCGCGGCGCGCGCGGCGCCCGTCCCGACGTGACGCGCACGCGCGACGAAGCTCGCGCGCTCGCCGAGCGACTGCGAGCACGGCTCGTCGACGGCGCCAAGCTCGCCGCGCTCGCTTCCGACGCGCCGAACCCCGAGTTGGGCTCGTACGTGCCCGGCGTCCTCGAGGCCGCGCTCGACAATTTCCTCTTCACCAACGACCTGGGCGCGATCTCCGACGTGATCGAGACCGCCAGCGGCTTTCACGTCTTCGAGCGCGTTCCGGCGCGCGTCGGTGCGCGCCACCTCTTGGTGACGGGCGAGCGCGGGGAAGCGCGCGCCCGGGAGTTACTGGCCCGCGCGCGCGCCGGCGCGGACTTCCGCGAATTGGCGCGCGAGCACTCCAGCGACGAGTTCACCCGCCAGGCCGGCGGCGCGTTGGCGATCTTCGAGCGCGGCGCGCGTGATGCCTTGCTCAAGGCGGCGGCGTTCCACGCGGCGCCCGGCGAGGTCGTCGGGCCGATCGAAACCAGCCGCGGTTGGCATCTCGTTCAACGCGTCGATCCCAGCAGCCTCGACGCGCGTCTGACGGAGACGACGCTCGTGCGCGCGCGGCTCTGTCTCGTGACGCATCGCGACATGCCGTCCGAGCGCGTTCTTGCGGAGCGCAGTGCTGAGGAGGCTCGAGCGCTCGCCGAGGACTTCCATATGCGGATCGCCGCCGGCGCGAGCTTCGAAGAGCTGGCGGCAGAGCTGAACGACGATCTCGATGGACGCGAGCGCGCCGGGGATCTCGGCTGGCTGCACCGCTCGAATCCACGTTTGGAGGGCTTTCTCGAGCGCCTGTTCGCCGTCGAGCCCGGGCATCTGTTCGAGCTGCTGCCCGTCCAGGCCGGCTGGGTCCTCTTGGCGCGCACTCGATGACGCAGTCCGCGCGGCGCGTCGGGCTCGTTCTGCCCGCGCTGAACGAGGAAGCAGCCCTGGCGCTGGTTCTGGCGGAGCTACCCGCGGGCGCGGTCGATCGCGTCGTCGTCGTCGACAACGGCTCGACCGATCGCACGGCCGAAGTTGCACGTGCGGGCGGCGCCGAAGTCGTGTGGGAGCCGCGGCGCGGCTACGGTCGAGCGTGCCTCAGCGGCATCGCGCACCTCTTGGAAACGGGCGACGCCTTGAGCGACGCCGACGTGATCGTGTTCCTGGACGCCGATCATTCCGACTACCCGGCGGACCTCGAGCACCTGTTGGCGCCCTTGGATCGTTTCGAGGCCGAGTTCGTCGTGGGTTCGCGCGTCCTGGGCGGTGCGACGATGGAGGCCCTGCTGCCGCAGGCGTGGTTCGGCAACCGGCTCGCAACCACGCTGATGCGGCTCTTCTTTGGCGCCCGCTACACGGACCTAGGGCCGTTCCGCGCGCTGCGCGTCGGAACGTTGCGAGCGCTCGCCATGCGCGACGAGACGTTCGGCTGGACGATCGAGATGCAACTCAAGGCCCACGGCCGAGGCGTGCGGACGGTGGAGGTGCCCGTGCGCTATCGACCGCGCATCGGCACCAGCAAGATCACGGGCACCGTCTCGGGAACGGTGCGCGCCGGCACGAAGATCCTCGGTTGGATCGTCTGGTGGCGACTGCAACCGCGCCACGTTCGAGAAGGACGCGCGCCGCGTCGATCTCGAGGGCGTCAGTCCTCGTAACCCCACGTGCCGCGCACGACGGCCCAGCGAATCGACACCAGGTCGAGCAGCCAGTCGAACGCGCCGAAGTAGGGAAAGACGCGCTCGTAGGAGACCTCGGTGTTCGGCTGCTGCGCATCCGAGGCGTTCGCGCGCGCTGCGAGCAGCGCGTGCGTCGGAAAGTCGAAGCCGAAGAAGGTCAGGGACAGCGCGCTCGAGCGAAACTCGCCCGCATTCGGCGAAGTGCGTTCGAAGTCGACGCTGGCGCAACCGACGATGGCCGTGCTTCCGAGCAGGAGCGGGAGGCAGGCCGTGGCATTCAACAGAGCGCGAGTCACGCGAGGGGGGCGAGGCATGCGTCGAACGATAGCCCGCGCCTCGGGACGACGCTACTCTCTGGCATGACCTCCGATCCCCGAGTGGTCGCCCGCGGGCTCGAGGCGTCGTTTCGCGATCGTTTCGGGGCGGGTGCTCCACCGCGCCTGTTCCTTGCGCCCGGTCGCGTCAACCTGATGGGGGCGCACCTCGACCACAACGGCGGCCCCGTGGTGCCGATGGCGATCGACCGCCACACGCACTTTGCGCTGCGCCCGCGCGCCGATGACCGCGCGCGCCTGGCTTCGACGCGCGAGGCCGGCGAGGTGGAGGTGCGGCTCGGCGAGCTGCCCGAGGCCCCCGAAGGGGCCTGGTGGGACTATCCGCTCGGCGTCGTGCGCGGGCTCGCACTCGCAGGGGCCCCGCTCGGCGGCTTCGACCTCTTGGTCGGGGGCGACCTGCCGATCGGCGCCGGGTTGTCGTCGTCGGCGTCGATCACGGTCGGTACCGCGTTCGCGCTCGACCGCGTCTTCGGGCTGGGTCGTGGGTTGCGCGCGGCGATCGACACCGCGCTCTACGCCGAACGCGATTTCGTCGGCGTGCCGTGCGGCATCATGGATCCCTTCGCGGTCGCGCTGTCGCGCGAGGACCACCTCCTGTGGGTCGACTGCAAGGACGAGAGCGTCGCGCATCTGCCGTTGCCCGCCGATCGGTTCGCGATCGCCGTGGCGGACAGCGGGCTGCGGCGCGAACTCGCCCGCGGCGCGTTCAAGGAGCGCGTCGACGAATGTCGCGAGGCCTTTCGCCTGCTGGCGCCGCACCAACCGGGCGCCGTGTGCCTGCGCGACGTCCCACGTGATGTCTTCGAGGCGCACGAGCGCGAGCTGCCGCCCAAGATCGCGCTCAGGGCACGCCACGTCGTGGAGGAGGTGCAACGTACGTTCGAGGCGCGGAAAGCCCTGGAAGCCGGCGACGTGGCTGGCTTCGGTCGGCGCATCACCGAGGCGCACGAATCGCTGGCGCGCAACTTCGAGGTGTCCGTCCCCGAACTCGATGTGTTGGTGGAAGCGGCCGTGAGCACGCGCGGCGTCCTGGGCTCGCGCTTGACCGGTGCGGGCTTCGGCGGCTGCGTCGTGATCCTGTGCGAGCGCTCGGCGACCGGTGCCTTGACCGAGGCCGTCGAGCGCGCGTTCGAGCGACGCTTCGGCCGCCGACCTCCGCTGGAGTTGTTCGGCGGCGACCGAGGCCCGCGCGAGTTCGACACGACTTAGGAGTCTGCGTCACCCGTGACGCAGGCTCCTGGCCCGGCCGCGTCGAACTCCAGTCTGACTAGCGACCGCCGTACTCGAGGCGCATGCCCGTCTCGAGCAGCGCCTGTGCTACGTCCTCGCCGACGAGCGTTTGGCTGTCGAGGTCACGCAAGAGGTCGACGGCGGCCGCCGGACGCCCGGCGAACAGGTAGTTCAGCGCCAACACCAGTCGCGCGTCGCGATCGCCGGAGCGGTCGGCCACGTATTGCTCGAGCACCGCGATCTGACGGTCGTAGACCGCCGGATCGTCGTAGAAGGCGTGCTTGTCGACCGGGTTGGTCAAGAGCTCGGGCTCCAGCTCGTAGGCGCGGCGAATCGCGTAGGCGGCGTAGTGGTAGTCGCCCGCCGCGAACAACGCGTCGGCCAGCAGCAGGTAGAGCGCGCCCTGGCCCGGCGCGTACTCGATCGCCTTCGAGTAGAACTGAACCGCGTCCGTGAAGCGTCCTTCCCGGAAGGCCGTGTCACCCAGCGAGAGGTAGCGCTCCGCCGCCAGCGAGAGACTGGACGGCGCCGCGGGGCGACCCGCGGCCGCATTCGGCACCCAGGCCTCGCCGACCGGCGCCGCAGCCGCCGGTTGCGAGTCGACGTAGACCGGCTCGTACGCCGTCTGGTAGATCACCTGCGTCGCGGTGTACGGGACGTAGTAGGTGGGAACCCAGTAGTTGCGCCACCAGGGGTACCAGCAGGAGAGGTAGCTGGGCGCGGCCCACCAGCTCGAGCCTCCGTACCAGCCGCAGTAGTTGTAGAAGCGGCTGTTGGAGCCCCAGAACCAGTTGTAGCACCAGGGGTCATAGCGTCCGAAGTGGTGCCCGTAGCCGAAGCCGAAGCCGAACCCGAAGTGGGAGCGCGACGGACGACCGAAGTCGCGCGCTCGGTTGCCACCGTAGACGCCGCGTCGAATGTTCGAGCCCGTCGCCAGGCCGAAACCGACCCGCACCATCGTGTCCTGCACGCGCAGGAGGTTCTGACCCGCGTAGTGCAGTTGGCGGGCGGAGCGCGGGTTCTTGCGCACGATGTCCTCGACGCGGCGCGTGCGGTCGGTGCGAGCGGTGCGAGCGGTCGAACCGCGGGTGATGCGACTCGCCGAGCCCCGGCGGTCGAAGCCATTGGCGTCCCGACCCGAAAGGGCCTCGCCCGATCGGATGCGCGACCGGGATGCTCGTTCCGGCGCGCGCGCGCCGCGATAGATGTCGATGCTCCGTTCGCGCGAGGTCGCCCCGCGACTCAGCCGCTCCGAGCGCGTCGCACGCGTCGGCTGGGTCGAGGACCGAGGGACGATCGACCCGCGTCGGTCAGCGCTCCGGCGGGCGGAATCTCGTGCCGTGGCGTCCCTACGATCGGTGTCCCGACGAAGGTTCTCGCCGCGGATGGCGCTGGCGCCGCGGTCCGTGCGGTCGAGGAGCGAGCCGCTGCGATCGCGCGCATCGAGCCGCGTCCCCGGTCGAACCCGAGTCGTGCGGTCGAGGTCCGTCGTGCCGCTCGACGCGCGTCCGCGATAGATGGAGCCGGCGCGGGATTCGGTGCGCGCTCGCGTGCGAGGGACGACGGCTTCGCCGCGTTGCACGGAGTCCGAACCGCGCGAGCCCGTGGCCGGACTGGGGCGGTGCAAGCCGGGATTCGGTGAGGTGTAGGTGGGACGCGTGTAGGTCGAACGCGACCGCGGCGTGCGCGCACCGGAGGAGTCGGAGCCGCGCACCGTCGGCGACGTGGGTCGCAACGTGGGCGACGTGCGCGTCGGGGCCGACCTCACCGAGCCGCGCGACGTGCCGCGCGTCGTGGGCTGCGACGGCCGCGCCTGCGGACGAGCTTGCGGACGTGCCTGCGGACGTGCCTGCGGACGCACCGTGCCGCGCGACGACGGGCTGACACGCGATCCGCTCTGGCTGGAGCCACGCGCGCTGCCGCGGCTGCTCCCTGCGGAACCGCGCTGAATGCTCGAGCCTGAGCGACTGGAACTGCCGCGGCTGGCACTGCCGCGGCTGGAACTGCCGCGGCTGGAACTGCCGCGGCTGGGCGTGGCCGAGCCGCGTTGGCCGCGCTGGGTGGCCACGGCCAGGGATGTGCTGGACGAGGTCGCGGCCGCGGCGACCGCGACCGCGGTCCGTGCGGTGGTCCGTTCCTGCGTCGCCTCCTGGGCCGAGCTGCCGCGGCCCATCAGGAGCAACAACGCCAGGCCCACGAGGGCGGTCGGGGAGGGGTGGGGGGATCGGTTTCGAGCGTTCATCGCAGGGGCGCCTCCGGGCGCCGGGAAGGTCCTCGGCCCGAAGGAATGCAAAGGGTGTGCCCAGGGGGCGAAAGCGGGTTTTTCGGGTCGCGGGGGCCGATCGAACGGGAGCCTTGTCCTCTGGCAAGGACACGATGGCCCTCAGGCGAGGACAGGCGGTGACAGCGCCTCTCTGGAGACAGACTCCTAACGCGAGGCGACCAGCGCCTGGTAGGCCGTGACGCGCGTGCCGCTGGGCTGCCTCAGGAACCAGAGGTAGACCGCATCGAGCGGTTCGGAATCGGGCTCCTCGCTGGCGCGCCTCAGCCGTCGCACCAACGCGGGTCGAATCTCGGTCAAGCCGCCGACGATCAGCGCGATCCCGGGCCGATCGTGCAGCGTGCGCCAGCCGGGCGGCGCCGGCAGCGCGGGCACCTCGAGGCTCACCAACAGATGGGTCGGGCGCGCCTCCAAATCCACCTCGATCCGGATCTTGTCGCTGACGGCCAGCGGCGGATCCTGGGCGGCCATGCGCTCGGACTCCGCCGCGAGCAAGCTCTCCGCCCACGCGAGCACGTCGTCCCAGTCCGCGGTGTCGCTGCGGAGCCGGTCGGGCACGGCGACCTTGCGTAGGGTCAAGCCCAAGAGGTCGAGCGGCAGCAAGTTCGGATCGACGGCGCCGCCCGCGACGTGCGAGCGCATGTCAGGCGGCAGGAAGAAGGCTGGGACGAGTCGCACGCCCCCGAGCGCGATCGTCTCGACGCGTTCGTCCCAAATCTTTCGTCCGTCCGCCTCGAGCGACAGTTGGCGTGGCCAGGCGTAGCCCTGCTCGGTGTGCCAACTCAGGATGCGCAGCGTCTCGTGCGGCGCGTTGCTCGTGTCGTACGAGGTGATCGACGTCGGGCGCCCATCCTCGTCCAAGAGCGCGACGAGCTGGCCGAGCGCCGCCGCGTCGGCGGCGGACGACCGCC
>JBBDIB010000004.1:0-10200 GCA_040880665.1 Planctomycetota bacterium | reverse complement strand
GGGGGGGGGGGGGGGACGACGCCGTCGCGCTCCTCGGGCGCGCTCCACGGAAACGCGTCGGGCCAGGCCAGCGCGGCCTTGCGCAGCTCGAAGGAGCGCAGCACCCGCGTCAGGTCCTCGCCCTCGAACGGGCGCGAGCGATATTCCCCCTGGGACAGGTGGTGTGCGCTCGACCCGTCGCGGAACCAGCAGTCCCGGGCATGCGAGGCACCGTTCAACAGCCGGCGGTTCCAACGCGCGCGGTCGGGCGCCGCGTAGTGCGCTTCGAGAATCTGAGGCACGCGCGGGTCGGCGGCGTACTCGAGCCGCGAGCGCACGACGAACGTGGTGCGCGGGCGAGCGGACGGCTCGGTCTCTTGCTCTTGCGCGAGGTTCGGTCCCGGGACGTTGAACGCGCCCATGAGGGCGACGACGAGTAGCTTCATGCCAGACGCTCGTGGAGCAGGGTGATGGCGCGCTCGATCGTTTCGAGGCGCTTCGCAAAGCAGAAGCGCACGAACCGCGCGCCGTCGTTACCGACCTGGAAGAAACTCGAGCCGGGCACGGTTGCGACGCCGCCGCCGGTGACGAGCCGCCGAGCGAAGCCGATGTCGTCCTCGCCGGCGGCGAGCCGCGACGAGACGTCCACCATGACGTAGTAGGCACCGGCGGGCGCGGCGACCGGGAGGCCGACCGAACGCAAGCCGTCCAGCAACGTTCGCCGGCGCGCGGCGTAGTCGGCGCGCAGGCCGTCGAAGTAGGCGGCTTCGAAGCCCAAGGCTTCCGCGGCCGCCTCCTGCAGGGGAGCGGCGGCGCCCACCGTGAGGAAGTCGTGCACCTTGCGAATCGCGCTCGTCAGCGGGGCCGGCGCGATCGCCCACCCGATGCGCCAGCCCGTCGCGCTCCAGGTCTTGGAGAGCCCGTTGATCGTGATCGTGCGCTCGGCCATGCCGTCGAGCGTGGCGATCGAAATGTGCTCGGCGTCGTCGTACGTGATCGCGTCGTAGATCTCGTCGGTGATCGCCAGTACGTCGTAGCGACAGCACAGGGCCGCGATCGCTTCGAGTTCCTCGCGGCTGAAGACCTTGCCCGTGGGGTTGTGCGGCGTGTTGACCAGGATGGCGCGCGTGCGCGGACCGAAGGCCGCCGCCAGCTCTTCCTCGTCGAAGGTCCAGTCCGCGCCGCCGAGCCGCACGAAGCGGGGCGTCGCATCGACCAGCACGCAGTCGGGACCGTAGTTCTCGTAGAACGGCTCGAACACGATCACTTCGTCGCCCGGGTCGACGCTGGCCAGGAGCGCGGCGATCATCGCCTCCGTCGCGCCGCACGTGACGGTGACGTGTTGCTCGGCGTCGCAGTCGATGCCGTGCACGCTGCGCGCGCGCTCGGCGATCGCGGCGCGCAACCGGGGCGCACCCCAGGTCACCGCGTACTGGTTCACGTCGGCTTCGATCGCGCGGCAGGCCGCCGCCTTCATCGCAGCGGGGGCTTCGAAGTCGGGAAAGCCCTGCGCCAGGTTGACGCCCCCTTCCAACGCACAAACCCGAGACATCTCCCGGATGACGGACTCGCTGAAGCGCGCCGCCTTGAGGGAACCCGTGCGGGGTCGTCCGGTCGAGGTCATGAGCACCAGCTTACGCGATCGGTCGCCGGTACCCGCGCAGCGCTTCGTTCTACGGCAGCCGGTAGGCCCACTCGCGCCATTCGTCCATGTCGTCCCCGAAGTTGCGTCCGGAGAGTCGCGCGAGCTGGCGGCGGAAGGCGTCGCAGCGCTCGTCCTCGACGCGATCGCAGGCGACGAGCAGGCCGCGCGCCACCGGGCCGCGATGCTCGGCGTGCTCGCGCGCGATGTGGACCAGCGACGTCGCCGCGGCGCGCGCCGGCAGGTTCCACTCGTCGTAGAGCAGCTCGAGGAGCGGGGCGACGGCTTGCGCATCGCGCAGCAAGCCGAGGATCGCCGCGCACTGGACGCGGACGCCTTCGTGCGCGTCTTGCAAGCCCTCGCGACAGGTCTTGGCGAGGGCCGCGTCGCGCTCCCGCCGCTCTTCCGCGCTGATCTCTGCGTCGGCGAGGGGGGTGACGCCGCTGGCGCGCTCGTCGTGATCACGGCGGCGAGCCTCGGAAGCGATCTCGAGCAGCGCGTACGCGGCGTTGTTGCGCACGCCATCGTGGGGGTGCGTCTCGAGCTGGTAGCGGAGCGGAGCAAGGTTCGTTCGCGGCCACGCCAACAGACCGAGTCCGAGCGCGGCGTTCTGAGCCACGTTCTCGTCGTCGTCGGCGAGCGCGGCCAGGAGCGGCGAGACCGCCTCGGCGTAGAGCGTGAAGCCCAGCGCGACCGCGGCGGTCGAGCGGTTGATCGGAGCGCCGCCTTCCAGCGTTTCGATGAGCTCGGGCAAGCGCTTGCGCGCGCGACGCTTGAGGTCGCGCTCGAGCGCGTGGAACTCGCGCGGATCCTCGCCGGGATCCAGCTCGAGCTTCAGCTTGTTCCAGAGCTGCATCTTCGACTGGAAGTCGGCCAAGAAGAAGCCGATGTCGTCCTGGGCATCGGTGTCCGGTGAGGGCACGTAGGGCTCGGGAGCGCCCACCGTTCCGGTGGAGGAGCATCCGAGAGCCAAGGAGAGAGCGAGGCTCGACGCTCCGAGGAGACGTAGGGACATGGGGGGAGAGAAGGGGTTTCTCGACTGGATCCGGGTTGGACGATGTCGAAGCGCGTTTCTTCCCGTCCGGTGAGGCGACGCGCGCGAGGAGCCGTAGACTACCGTGCTGCGCAGGCACCTCCCGCCTGCGTGACACGCCCTTCCAACCACATTTTGTCGACGCAACTCTTGGATGCGATGGCCCGCGAGGGCTTCGAACAGGTGCTTGCGGTCCAGGACGAAACCGCCGGGCTGCGCGGTTTCCTCGGGCTGCACGACACCTCCGCTGGGCCCGCCTTCGGGGGGATCCGCCGTTTTGCGTATCGCGATGAAGCGGCTGCGTTGATGGACTGCCTGCGCCTCTCCAAGGCGATGAGCTACAAGTGCGCGCTCAACGACATTCCTGGCGGCGGCGCCAAGCTCGTCGTGCTGGAGCGCCCCGAAGCCGACCTCTCGCGCACGTATCGCGCGATCGGACGGACGGTGGAGGGGCTGGGCGGGCGCTATTACGCCGGACCCGACGTGGGCACGGGCTGGCAAGAGCTGAGCTACGTGGCCGAGGAGACTTCCTACGTGACGCGCCCGGGGTCCCACGGTCCTGGCGATCTGTCCGAGGCCACGGCCGCCGGGGTGTTCGCCTCGATCGCGGCGGGTCTGCGTTCGCGCGACGGCAGCGAGGACTGGCAGCGACGGCGCGTCGTGCTGCAGGGCGTCGGGCGCGTAGGGGAACGCTTGGCACAGCGCCTCGCCAGCCTCGGCGTCCACGTCATGGCCAGCGAGACCGACCTCGATCGGCGCGCGGAACTCGAGGGCCTCTTGGACGTGGAATGGATCGAGCCCTCGAGCGAGTTCACCGTGGACGTCGATGTCTTCGCGCCTTGCGCGATGGGCGGCGTACTGCACGATCTCTCGATCCAACGCCTCAGCGCCAAGGTCGTTTGCGGAGCCGCGAACACGCCCTTGGCCCGTTCGATGCACGCCGACGCGTTGCATCGTCGCGGCGTGCTGTTCATTCCGGACATCCTGGCGACGGCGGGTGCCTTGATCCGCGGTGCAACCTTCCATCTCGACGGCGAGGCGGCCGGTTTGGACGAGATCGAGAGTCGCATCGGCGCGACGGTCGAGGGCTTCCTGCTCGAGGCGCGCCGCCTCGACGTCGCCCCCTGGCGCCTCGCCAAGGAAGAGGCCGAGCGCCGGATCCACGCCCGCCGTGAACGCCGCGTCGCCGACTCGCTCGTTCCGGGGGTGCGCCGCGCGAAGCAGCGCCCCGAAGCGGGTGCGGCGCCAAATCGATCCGAATCAAGCGTCGATTCTCGGAACTCGTTGTCCGAGAATCTGCCCACGTGATCCCGCTCAAGCCACTCCTCGTATGCCTGGCCCTCTTCGGGCTCGGCCTCGTCGCCACCGCCGCACTCCAGTCATCCACAAAGGATGTCAGCGTTCCCGAGAAGCTCGGCCCGCTGACGATCGAGCGCGCCGGCGCTTCCAGTCTCGAGGTGCCGCGTGACGAGACCCTGGTCTACGCCGTGACGGTGGATCTCGGGTTGTTTGCGCCCACCGCGGGCACCGTCTCGATGTCCGCGCGCGTCGAGCCCTGGCAGCCCTCGCTGCTCTTCGGGGGGATGATCGGTGGCGCCGCCGGTGGAGCGGTGGACGCGGCTGTCGCCCCGAACGGAGCGTCGGCGGAAGCCGCGTCGGCCGAAACGGGCGTCTACACGATCCACGCCAAGGGGAAGTACTCGTGGTACTCCCTCGACGCCACGATCGAGACGCGCATCCTGCCCCAGGAATGGCCGCGCATCTCGTACCTGTACACGCACAAGGGGTCCGAGCAACGCCGCCGTGAGACACTGCTCGGCCTGCGCAGCGAGGTCTCGCGGGCTAGCTATCGCGGCGACACGAAGAAGAACGCGCCTCGCGGCCAGCGCGTGTGGCGCGAGCGCGTCTATCGCGAGGTGCCCGGCGAGACCGTCGACATGCTGAGCGCCGTGTACCTGTCGCGGCGCATGATCGAATCGGGCGGCAAGGAGATGACCTTCCCGCTGATCGACAAGCTGCGGCTCTGGAAGATGCGGCTCGAGCGCGGTGAGGAAGCTCGCGTCACGGTTGCGGCCGGCAGCTTCGATTGCGTGCGGCTCGAGCTGAGCCCGACGCCCTGGCCCGGCGAGAACGATGACCTCGACGGGCAGGCCGCGGAGAACTTCGAGGGCCTCTTCGGCCTCGCCGGTTCGATCGTGCTGTACGTCGAGAAGCTGACGGGTGTGCCGGTCAAGATCCAGGGCGACCTGCCGATGGGCCCGTTCACGTTCGAGATCTCGGTCGACCTGAAGAGCCACGCGGGGACGCCGTCGGCGTTCGCCGCCGTCGCCCGCTAGCGGGTTTCAGCCGCGAGAACTCGAGCCGCGAGAACTCGAGCTCCTAGAACTCGAGCTTCTAGAATTCGAGCAGTGGCAGCAACTCGCCCTCCGCCCCGCGGCGTGCTCGGTACGTGCCGCGGGGATAGCCGACGGGATCGAGGAAGACCACGCGCGCCAACTGAGCGTCGGTCAGGCCGCGGAAGACGACGTGGTCGACGCCTTGGTCGCTGTCGGTGCGACCGTCGTACCAGCCGCTGAAGGCCAGCTCGGCGTCGCTGCTCCAGGGTTGGTCGCGGCAATCGGCGAAGACGTGCGTGGCCGGATTCGACGGCGGTTGGAAGGCTCCGCCGCGCGCGGACAGCTCGACTTCGAAGCGGCCGAAGAGCGTGAGCGGCCCGATGTCCTCGGACTCTTGACCGCCGAGGAAGAGCGCACCGTCGACGACCTCGATCGGCATGCCGTCAGGCAAGTAGTCCACGGCCTCGAACGGGCGCACGAGTCGCCCGCGACCCTCGCTCGAGCCGAGCACGAGGCGGCCGGCCGCCAAGGGCTGGGTCGACGCGCGGCCGCCCGGCGCGAGCACGCCGCGAACGAGCTCGAGCGTGCCCGTGAACGTCTCGTCGCCGAAGCCGGGGCCGAGCTGGATGCGCGCGTCGTCGCTCGGTGCGCGTAGGCGCAGCGTCCCCGCGCCGCTCCAATCGCCCGGAATCCACGCGCGGCTGACGTCCAACGTCAGCGTCACTCCCGAAAGCACCGCCAGCGTCCCGTGCAGTTGGGCGCCGTCCAGGCCGACGTGCGCGTCCTCGAAGGCGATCAGCCGATCGATCGTCAATGCGCCGGCACCGGCGCGCGCGTTGATCGTCACATCGAGACCGCCGCCCTCGAGCACGACGCGGGTGATGCGCCCGGTCTCGTAGGGCGCGACGACGCGCGCCGTGCCCGACTGGATCGCGATCTCACCGACGAAGTCGGCCAGCACCTCGGCATCGCCGCGCACGACGAGCACGCGCGGCTCGGGTTCGAGCGACGGTTGCAGCGGCGCGGCGACGGCCGGAGGGTCGAGTTCGTCGGAGAGCGCCGGCCGCTCGAACGGTCCCTCCGAGCGCGCGAGGCGCGGATCGGTCAAGGGACGCCCGAGGAAGGCGACCAAGGCTTCCTTTTGCCGCTCGGAGAGGCCGATGCGTCCGATCTCGCGCGGCCCGTGGTCGCCGCCCCGGTCGTAGAACTCGACGACTTCCTCGAGCGTGGCCACGGAGCCGTTGTGGAAGTACGGCGCGCGCAGCGCGACGTTCAGCAGGCTCGGCGTCAGGAAGCGCCCGCGGTCCTGGCCGATCTCCGAGCGCGACTCGAGCCCGGGATCCTCGTCGCGCGGCCGAATCCCCAGCACGTGATACGACTGGTCGGTGAACAGCCCGTTGTCCGGCGGGTGACACGTGGCACAGGCCAGGTTCTCGAACAGGAAGCGTCCCTCTTCCTCGAGCTCGCTCCACACGAAACCGGACGCTTCGTCGTCGAGCAGGATCGGCGCGCGATCGCTGATCAGCGTGCGCTCGTAGGCGGCCAACGCCATCGCGACGCGGGCGGGCGTGATCGCGTCGTCGCCGAACGCTTCCTGGAAGAGCGCCGGGTAGTCACGCCCGTCCAACCAAGCGGCGAGCTCCTCGGGGATCGACGGCGATCGCGCCAAGGGCGTGCTGGCCGCCAGTTTCGTCACGAGGTGCTGCCAATCGCGCCCGGCGTGCGCCATCTCGACGTCGTTCATGAGGGGCTGGACGGCCTGGCTCTCGAGCGCCGCCGAGTGCTCGAGCACGACGTCTCCCGTGACGGGATCCAAGAAGGTGTCGCGCGCGCGACCGTCCCAGAACAGCTCGCCGAAGAACGCCGCGTTGACCGGCGAGCGCGGGCGACGATTCGTGACCTGCACGCGCTCTCCGAAGAGAGCGTGCGGTACGAAGCGTCCGTCGGCGTCCTGGTACGCGAGCCCCGGCGAAGCGAACACGTCGTCGTCCGTTCCGACGACGAGGTCGGGGCCCGGGTGGCGCTCGACGCGTCCGTCGCTTCCGCCGCGCTCGAAGCGATGGCACGTACCGCAGGCCACGCGATCGTTGGACGACAGTTGCTCCTCCCAGAAGAGCGCCGTCCCGAGGCGCACTTTGGCGGGCGTCGTGGGATTGCCGGGCGGCTCCGAGATCTCGGGCAGGATCTGAGCGGACGCGAGCGACCCGCTGGCGGACGCGGCCAGGAGCAGCAGGAGGAATCGTCGGAGCATGGGTTGTGCGATCGAGGGGAGGGACGAGCCGGGGACGCTACGGATCATCCCACCAGAGGCGCAGCGGCGCAGTCGGAAGCTGGAACCGATGCGCTTTTTTTCGCCCCGTGTCCGTCGACGGGGCGCGAGAGGCTTCCGGGTACGATTCTCGGCCGCCATGCCCGGGCTTTCCCATCAGATCCGTGCGGCGCCGGTCGTGAGAGAGAGACTCGACACCGCGCGCCACGTCGAGACGCCGGAGGGCGTCGAACTCGCGCTCCACGTCGCGGGACCCTATCCGCGCGCCATCGCCTGGGGGTTCGACCTCGTCATCCGCTTCGCCGTGGCGTTCGGAGCGGGACTCGTCCTGGGAATCTTCGGTGCGCTCGGACAAGGTTTGATGCTCTTGATCTCCTTTGCGCTCGTCTTCCTCTATCCGGTCCTGTTCGAGGTGCTCGGGGCCGGTGCCACGCCCGGTAAACGCATCGTCGGATTGAGCGTCGTGCAGACCGACGGCGCACCCGTGGGCTGGACGCCCTCGGTCGCGCGCAACCTGGTGCGCTTCGCCGACTTCCTCCCGCCGATCTACGGAGCCGGGCTCGTGTCGATGCTGTTGAGCCCCGACTTCCAACGCCTCGGCGATCGCGCGGCGGGCACGTTGGTCGTGCACACCGTCAAGGCCGGCCGGGCGCGGCCGCTGCCGAAGGCGCCGGTCCGAGCGCCCGCCCAGGCGCTGCTCGCGGCCGAGCGTCGGACCGTCGACTCCTTCGCGGCGCGACTCGGGGACGTCTCGCGCGAGCGCGCCCGCGAGCTGGCCGACATCGCCGCGCCGCTGACCGGCGCGCGCGGCGACGAGGGCGTGAGCCGGCTGGTGGGCCTGGCGCGCTGGCTGCGGGGCGAGCGTTGAAGGCGCAGCCCTTCGCCGCTTCGCGGGCGCCCGAGTGGCGCGAATTCGAGTCGCTGGTGCGAGCGCTCAACTCGCGCGCGAAGGACCCGGAGTTGGTGGCGTTGCGCAGTCGAGCGCACGAGTTTCCGGCCCTGTACGGGCGCCTGTGCCGCGACCTGGCGCTGGCGCGTCAACGCGACTTCGATCCCGACCTGGTCGAGCGCCTGAACCGGCTGGCGCTCGACGGTCACCGCATCCTGCACAAGGACCGCACCAGCCTGGTCGGTTCGGTGGGCGTGTTCCTGGCGCGCGACTTTCCGCGCGCCGTGCGCCGCGAAGCGGGGTTGGTGGGCTGGGCGCATTTGGCTTTCTGGGGCCCGTTCGTGGCGATGCTCGTGCTGGGTCAGACGGACCCCGGCCTGCTCGTGTCGTTGATCGGAAACGACATGCTGGCGCAGATCGAGGAGATGTACGAACCGTCGAACGAGCACCTCGGGGTCGCGCCGGACGAGTCGCGCTTCATGGCGTTCGGCTTCTACATCTACAACAACATCGGCATCGCGTTTCGGACCTTCGGCGGCGGTCTCTTGTTCGGCGTCGGCTCGCTCTTCTTCCTGGTCTTCAACGGACTGATCATCGGCGGCATCGTCGCGCATCTCGTGAACCTCAGCTTTCACGAGACCTTCCTGCCGTTCGGTGTGGGGCACGGCTCCGTGGAGCTGACGGGCATCGTGCTCTCGGGGGCGGCCGGGATGAAGGTCGGCGGCGCGCTGATCCGGCCGGGACGGCGCTCGCGCAAGCGCGCGCTGGTCGAGGAAGGGCGCCGGGCGATTCCGATCGTCTACGGCGCCACGGTGTTCCTGTTCCTAGCGGCGATCATCGAGGCCTTCTGGTCGCCCTCGCCCGTGCCGGCGACGGTGAAATACGTCGTCGGCGGTGCCGGGTGGTTGGCGGTCGCCGCCTACCTCCTCTTCGCGGGGCGTCGCGCTCGATGAGGATCGAGGAAGTCCGTGCGGTGCTGCGTCCGCGTTCCACCTGGCAGACGATCGACCTGGGTTGCCTGCTCTGGCAGCGTCAGTTGCCGTCGATCCTGTTGGCCTGGTCGACCGTCGCGTTGCCACTGGTCGCCATTGCGCTGTTCGCCGGCGGCGGGCCCAATCTCGTCAGTGCGTTGCTCTTCTGGTGGTTCTTCCCGCTTGCGAGCCGAGGCGTCTTGTTCGTGCTCTCGCGCGGACTGTTCGGCGACGAGGCGCGCGGGTGGGGCGCGATGCGCGCCGCCTGGGCCTTCGGAACGCGCAACCTCCTCCGCACGGTCACGTTCGACCGCCTCTACCCGATGCGAACGCTGCGCGCGTCGATCCCCTTGCTGGAAGGCCTGCGCGGCAAGCAACGTCGGACGCGCGAGCGCTTGATCGAGCGCAACGCGGGTCACATGGTCGGGGTTGCGGCCTCCACGCTGGCGTTCGTCGGTCTGGGGGTCTTCTCGCTATTGGTCGGGCTGCAGTTCTTCCACGCCGGGCCGCTGCGCTCGGAGGTCGACCTAAGCGCCTTCGAAGAGCCCTGGCTCGTGTTCGGCGCGTGGTTCTTGTCGGTCACGGTCTTCGAGCCCTTGTTCGTCGCGATCGGCTTCGCGAACTACATCGACAGTCGCTCGACCATGGAGGCTTGGGACATCGAACTCGGGCTGCGCCTCCTGGCCAAGCGGATCGAGAGCGCAGTCCGGGGGGTCGTCGCACCCGTGGTCGCCGTGGCGCTCGCGGTCGGCTTCGTCGGCGGCCAGGCCGCGGTCGACGGCGTACCAGCCGCCCCGCTCACCGCTGAAGCCGCGATCGAACGTGTGCTCGAGGATCTCGACTTCGGCGGCACCGATCAGCAGTGGACGCTGCAACTCAAGGACAGCTTCGATGCGCCGGATGTGGAGCCGCGCTTCGCCTGGTTGTCTTCGGTGCTGGAGGTGGTGGGGCGTGGTCTGTTCGTCGTGCTCGTGTGCCTCCTGGCCGCGGTCGTCGGTTGGCTCGGTCTGCAGCTCTACCGCTCGCTCGTCGACCCGGTTGGCGCGGCGGTGCGCGTCGCCGCGCCGCCGCGCGCGATCGT
>JBBDIB010000003.1:0-54760 GCA_040880665.1 Planctomycetota bacterium | reverse complement strand
TCTCGGTCCGATGCTCGGCACCTGGCGAACCGCCACCCGTGACGCAGACTCCTAGGCGATCGGGGCGTCGCGGCGTACGATCGTCGTGCTCGCTTGGTCCGTTGGCCACAGCACCAGTTCGCCGACGTTGACGTGGGGGGGACGCGTGACCGCAAAGAGGATGGCGTCGGCCACGTCGTCGGGCTGCAGCGGCGTGAAGCCCTGGTAGACGGCGCGGGCGCGCTCGCGGTCGCCGCCGAAGCGCACCTCGCTGAATTCGGTCTCGACCATGCCTGGATCGACGGTGGTGAAGCGCACGCCGCGCCCGCCGGCATCGAGCCGCAGGGCTTCGTAGAGCGCTTTCACCGCGTGCTTGGTGGCGTTGTAGACGTTGCCTCCGGGATAGACCTGGCGCCCCGCGACACTGCCGATCAAGACGACGTCGCCGTGCCCGCGCGCGAGCATGCCGGCCAAGGTTGCGCGCACGACGTGCAACACGCCTTTGATGTTGGTGTCGATCATCTCGTGCCAGCCTTCGACGTCGCCCGACTGCAGCGGGTCGACGCCGCGGCCGAGCCCTGCGTTGGCGACGACCAGGTCGAACGCGTCCCCCGCGAGCGCCTTCTGCACGCTGTCCGCGGCGCGCACGTCGAGCACCAAGGGCGTCACGTTCGACCCCAGCTCTTCGACCAACGCCGCCAGGCGCTCACCGCGGCGGGCCGCCGCCACGACGTGAGCACCGGCGCGCACCAAGGCGCGCGTCGTCGCCGCACCGATCCCCGCCGAGGCGCCCGTGACGAGCGCGGTTCTTCCCTCGAGCTTTTGCATGGCAGGAATCGTAGCGACGATTTGCGCGGGGACCAGCGGCCGGTGCACGGCGCCTCGCGACCGTGCGGAACGCGGTTCGAGGGTCCCCGAACCGTTCGCTCGAGCCGTCGAGCTCGATCCCACGGTTGCCAAGCGGCACCGACTACGGTGACACTTGCGCCAGCGAAGGCCTCCCACCATGGTTCACATCGACATCACCTACGCTGGAGCGCTGAGGACCGAGGCGCTCCACGGCCCGTCCGGCTCCCAGCTCACGACCGATGCGCCGCTCGACAACCAAGGCCGTGGCGAGTCGTTCTCGCCCACGGACCTCGTGGCCACCGCGCTCGGTGCCTGCATGCTGACGATCATGGGCATCGTCGCCGAACGCGAGGGACTCGACCTCGCGGGCGCCCATGTGCATGTCAAGAAGGTCATGGTGACCGGTCCCGTCCGTCGCATCGGGGCGCTCGAGGTCGAAGTCACCGTACCGGTCGATCCGGGCGAGGCTGCTCGACGTAAGCTCCAGCAAGCGGCGGAGACCTGCCCCGTTCGCGCGAGTCTCGGCAGCGAGATCGACATCCCCATTCGCTACCGCTTCGGCGCGCCGGCCGAGGCTTAGCCCCCTTCCCCATGTCCAACGAATCGACGCTCGTCACCCGCGAGCACTTCGAGTACGTGCGCTCGCACACGAAGGCGGAGGACGCTTTCCTGGGGGAGCTCTCGAACGCCGCGCGCGAGGCCAACATCCCCTCGATCGCCATCGCGCCCGAGCAGGCGAGCTTCCTCCAGATCCTGCTGAAGAGCGCCGGCGCGAAGCGCGTCGTGGAGGTCGGAACGCTCGCCGGCTACTCCGCGATCGCGATGGCGCGCGCCCTGCCCAGCGCCGAAGCTGGAGGTCAGCTCCTGACCCTTGAAATCTCCGAGCAGCACGCCGCCTTCGCCGCCGAATGGATCGAGAAGTCGGACGTCGCGGACCGCGTCGAGGTCCGCCTGGGCCCTGCCGCTGCGACGCTGCGCGAATTGCCCGCAAACTCGCGCGACGCCGCTTTCCTGGACGCCGACAAGCGCGGCTATCCCGACTACCTCCGTGAGTGCCTCCGGATCGTGCGGCCCGGTGGTTTGATCCTGGTCGACAACGCTTTTGCCTTCGGCGAGCTCTTCGCCGCGACGCCGAACGACGGCGAGGTCGGTGCCGTGCGCGAGTTCAACGAATTGATGGCTGCGACGCCCGGCCTCCAGAGCGTCATCGTTCCGCTCGGCGATGGCCTGTGGGTCGGGGTCGTCGAACCCCAGGGAGAGCGAGTATGAGCGCGACGATCGCCTTTGTCGGATCCGTCCGCATGGAGTGCTGGGTGCGCACGCCAAAGTTGCCGCGCGCGGGCGAGTTCGTGGGCGGCGCCGCCGTCGTCGAGCATCCCGGCGGCAAGGGCGCGATCCAGGCCGTGCAGGCCAGTCGCTTGGGCGCCAAGGCGGTGCTGGTCGGTTGCCTGGGCGACGACTCGCGCGGCCGCTTGGTACGCCGTGCGTTGAGCGCGGAGACCGTGGACCTCGAAGGTTTGCGCGTGGTCGAGGGGGGCACGACGGGCGTCGCCTTCTTCCTGCTGCCGCCCACCGGGCCGCCCGCCGTCCTGGTGGCGCCGGGCGAGAAGACGCTCCTCACGGTCGAGGACATCGATCGCGTAGCCAGCGAATTGGCCGAGGCCCGCGTGCTCGCGATGACCTCCGAAGCGGCACCCGACGTCCTGCTGCGCGCGGCGAAGCTGGCGCAGCAAGCCAACGCGACCGTCGTCCTGAACGCCTCACCGGCCAAGTCGACGACGCTCGAGGTGCTGGCCGCCACGCAGATCTTGATCCTTCGCGAGCGGGAGGGTCACGCGCTGTTGGGCAAGGCGGCCGACGACTGCTCGGCCTCGGGCCTGGCGCGGCGCCTGGCCAGCAAAGGTCCGGAACAGGTCGTCGTCCTGCTCGACGCGGGTGGCGCGCTCCACTTCGACGGCGAGGAGTGCGTGCCGTTCGATCCGCCGGCCCGCCTGGCCCAAATCGATCCGCTCGGGGTCGAAGGCGCGTTCGTCGGAGCCTTCTCTGTGCGCCTCGGCGAGGGCGGGCGCTTCCGCGACGCCGTGGAATGGGGCGTCGCAGCAGCGGCGCTGGTCGGCAGTCGCAAGGGCGGCATGGACGTGCTGCCGACGCGCGAGGCCGTCGAAGGGGCTTTGGCCCGCGCCCCCGCCGGCTGAACCGGCGAGGGCGCAGCCCGGCGCTACTCGCCGACCAGAACGCGAACCGACGGCGTGAACGCGACGCCGCCGAAGCCAGCGGGGTCGAACCAGGCGGCTTGGGCGAAGAAGTCGGCGCCGACGGGCGCCGGCGCGTTCAAGGAGAACACGCGGAGATCGACCCCGCCCGCCGGCGCGTTGATCGCCGTCAGCAGGATCGGGTTCACCAGCAGCGTGGCGTTGAATTGCGCCAGCGGCAGGTCCAAGGCGTTCTGCCCGATCGCGAGGATCCCGGTGCTGGCCGCCGCATCGCTCGAGTTCACGATGTGGAAGCGGAAGTCGAGGCCCACGAGCGGACAGCCATCGAAATCGATCGTCGGAATCCGGTCGGTGCCCATCGAGCCGGCGCCGAGCGTCTCGATCGAGCCGGGATTGGGCAGTGCCGTGTAGGACACGTTGCGCGCGACGACGCGCTGCGAGATGCAGAACACGCCGAGCTTGCCACTCGCGATCGAAGCGAAATCGCCCGCCACGAGGAACTCCTCGACGCCGTCGACCAAGACGCGCAACGAGCACGGACCGACCTCGATCGAGAACTGATAGATCTGCGTCTGGCCCCAGCCGGTTCCGCCCAGGGTGTTCGCCGCGGCGAGTTCGACCAGCCCTTGCCCGGCGGGGCTGCAGGCGACGTCCTGATCGTTGCCGACCCAGAATTCATCGATGGTCGGCACACCCGAGACGCGGTAGAGGCGCAACCCGACCGGCGGCGAGCCGCCCACCGTGCAGTTGACGTCGTCGGCCGCGATCGCCGATGCGCCCGCCCACTTCAACAGGAGGTAGTCGGCGTTGGCATCGCTCGCCGTGCCGGCGTCCACTCCGAGGGCCAAGCCCATGGTGTCCTCGCTCATGCCCGCGAAGTGAAAGCCCGTCAGCTCGACATTCACGATCTGGGAGCCCAAGGCGTCTCCGCCGTAGGCGAACGAGGCAGCGTCGCTGTCGATCGATTGATAGGCCAAGTTCGCCGCGAGGTCCCAGACAGGGGGCCGTACGGGGTTGCCGTAGACCTCGACGCTCCAGGTCGAGAGGTCGGCTTGGGCGGCACTCGCGGACGCCAGCAGGCCGAGCGCGAAAGGAAGGATGGCGGTCCGAAGATGGGTGTTCATCGGGAAGGGCGGGGGTCGTTGAGTGGCGGCGGGGTGGGGCGGGCCAAGGACGTCGCAACCCGTGGGGAGGTTGCAACGTTTTCCCGACGATACGCCGATCTAGCGAAATGGGGGGACCTGATCCGCACTGAGGCGCGCCTGGATGCGATTTCGGCGTCGAGCCGCCAGCTCGTCGCCCGGATCGAGCGCCAGCGCACGCGCCAGCGACTCGAGCGCTTCGTCCGGGCGTTCCAAGGCCTCGAGGGCCGCTCCCCTTCCGCGCCAGGCGGCGCTTAGCCCGGGCAGCGCCGCGAGCGCCCGTTCGTAGGCCTCGAGCGCGCCGGCCGGATCCCCGGCTCGCAAGTGCGCCGCGCCGAGATTGGTCCACGCGATCCCGTTGCCGGGGAACAACTCCAAGGAGCGCTCGAGGGTCGCGATGCCCCGTTCGAACTCGCCCGCCTCGAGCTCGAGCGCAGCGAGGTTCGACCAAGCGCGCGCGTGCTGTGCGTCGGCTGCGAGGGCGCGCTCGAAGGCTTCGCGCGCGGCCTGCGGATCATCCGCTTCGGCGTGCGCAACACCCAGGCTGGTCCAAGCCAGCGGGTCGTTCGGAACGACCGCGAGAACCGCCTTCGCGTGCGCGGCGCGCGTCGCGTAGGCGCGACCCGTGACGCTCGACAGCACGCAGCAGCCGAGCACGAGCACCGTGCTGGCCAAGAGGCGCAGACGCGTCGGCCGCAACGCGACGAGGGGCGCGAGCACGACCAACGGAAGGTACAGGTAGCGCGGCGCGAACGGTTCGCCCAGCGGCACGAGTTGCGTCATCGGAAACAACGCCAAGGCCGCCGTGCCGAGCACGAGGTGGAACGTGTCGCGCCGGTGGAGGAGCAGCGCGCCGGGCGCGGCGAGGACGGCCAACGCGACCAAGGCCCACGCACCGCCGGGCGGCGTGCCGGGTTGGAAGCACGGCGCGCCGCGATAGCTGGGCGCGATCGAGAACGGCCAGAACAGCGTCCGCGCGGCTTCTCCGAGCGCTCGCCCGCCGAAGGCCAGTCGCTCCAGCACGGAGAGATCCGCATAGGGCGCGCCGGCCGCTTCCGGCAGTACTTGGCCGTAGACTTGAAACCGCGCCAAGAGCAGCAACGCGAGGCCCGCCGCCGCCGCGAGCCCGACCGGCAGCGCGCGGTCCCGCGCCGCGAGCACGACCAGCGGCAGGAGCAGCACGGCGTCCTCCTTCCCCCCGACGCCGAGCAGCGTGGCGCTGAACGCAACGCCCATGGCGAGCGTCAAGGAACCGCGCTGCTGCACGAGGAACCAAGTGGCGGCGACCAGCGGCAGCGCGCTGACGAGGCTCGTGCGACCCGAGATCCAGGCGACCGAATCGGCGAGCGCGGGGTGGGCCGCGACGAGCAGCGCTCCGAGGGGAATGCGACCCGGCGCAGAGCGCCAACTCAGCGCGACGAGCAGCGCGACGACGCCCGCGTGCAGGCCGAGATTCGTCCAGCGAAAGCCGCGCGCGTCCGGGCCCCAGAGCGCGTAATCGGCGCGCAGCGACGCCGTGGCCGTGGGGCGGTAGTGGCCGACCGCTCCGCGGTGCTGCCAATAGTCGCGGTCGAACACGCTCGACCAGGGGAGGTCGCCGCGCACGACGGGGTTCTCGACGATCGCTTCGATGTCGTCGTACGAGAACGTCCGCGTCGCGCTCCCGAAGCCGTGGGCCAAGCACGCCGTGAGACACCCGATCAGCACCCAGGCGCGGCATCCGAGCTTCGGCATGGGGCGAGGATAGTGTCTCGTGCCCGCGCCGCTACAATTCGGCGATGAGCAAAGCGAGCGGAAGCGAAGCGCCGGCCGAGCCCGGCTTCGACGAGCGTCTGGCGCGTCTCGAAGCGATCGTCGGCGAGCTGGAAGCGGGCGGTCTCGGGCTCGAGCCCGCGATCGAACGCTATCAAGAAGGCGTCGAGCTGTTGAAGGTCTGCCACGCGACCCTGCGCGGCTACCGGAGCCGCGTCGAAGAGCTCTCGAAGGACGCGGAGGGAGCGCTCACCCCGTTCGACGGGGACCCGGACGCGTCCGCGTGACGGCGCTCGACGCCAGCTTGGAGGCGGCGCTCGCCAGCGCTCGCGCGTGGGTCGAGGCGGCGCTCGAGCGCGTGCTCCCGAGTGCGCCCGCGGCGCCCGAACGCTTGGTCGAGGCGCTGCGCTACAGCGCGCTCGGCGGCGGCAAGCGGCTACGCCCCGCGCTCTGCCTGTGGCTCGCGGAAGGACTGGGCGGAACGCGCGACGACGCGGAGCTCCCGGCCGTGGCGCTCGAACTGTTGCACACGTACAGCTTGGTGCACGACGACCTGCCGGCGATGGACGACGACGAGTTGCGCCGCGGCCGACCCACGGTGCACGTCGCGTTCGACGAAGCCACGGGCATCCTCGTGGGCGACGGGCTGCTGACGCTCGCGTTCGGCGTGCTCGCGCGCCATCCGCGCGCGGCCGACCTGGTGGACGTGCTGGCGCGCAGCGCGGGCGCCGAGGGCATGGTTGGGGGACAAGCGCTGGACCTGGCGTTCGGTCGGCTCGCGGCGCCCACGGCCGACGACGTGCGCGCCGTGCACTGGCGCAAGACGGCGGCCTTGTTCGCAGCGGCCGCCGAGATGGGCGCCATCGCGGCGGAGGCCAGCGCGACCAAGCGCGAAGCGTCGCGACGCTTCGGGCTGGCGCTCGGGCTCGCCTTCCAAGCCACCGACGACGTCCTCGACGTGACCGGTACGGCCGCCGACCTGGGCAAGACCCCGGGCAAGGACGCGCGCCTGGCGCGCCCGTCCCTGGCGGGGCTCGTGGGGCTCGAGGCGGCGCGGGCCGAAGCCGAGCGCTTGGCCGCCGAAGCGCGCCGGGCGGCCGACGACCTCGGCTTGTCGCCCGACTCGCCGGCCTGTGCCCTGATCGATCACATCCTCGCTCGACGGCACTGAGGGCCGAAGAATCCGCTGTCGAGCGGCCTGGCGGGGAAGCGGGGCTTGTCCGCGGACGAGCTACGGGCGACGATGACGCGTCGACGTGCCAGGCACGCCGCCGCCCTCCCTCCAAAGCTCCGATGGAACTACGACCGCGCCCCCACGACGACCCCGATCGGCCTTCGCTCCTCGAGCGGATCGAGTCGCCCCGCGATCTCGACGCGCTGACCCCCGACGAGCTGACGCTGCTCTCCGAGGAGATCCGCGCGTTCCTCCTGGAATCGGTCCAGCGCACCGGCGGTCACCTGGGTTCGAACCTCGGCATCGTGGAGATCGCGGTCGCCCTGCATCGCGTGTTCGACTTCCGCCGCGATCGCTGCGTCTGGGACGTCTCGCACCAGGCCTACGTGCACAAGCTCCTGACGGGCCGCCGCGGGCGCTTCCACACCCTGCGCCAGACCGGCGGGCTGTGCGGCTTCACGCATCCCGACGAATCGCGCTACGACCTGTTCCACACGGGCCATGCCGGCACCAGTGTTTCGCTCGGCCTCGGTCTCGCGATGGGCACCCAGCACGAGAAGGATCGGCCCCACGTGGTCAGCGTGATCGGGGACGCGAGCCTCGGCGCGGGCGTCGCGTTCGAGGGCCTCAATCACGCCGGCGCGTCGGGCGCGCGCATGATGGTCGTCCTGAACGACAACGAGTGGTCCATCTCGAAGTCCGTCGGCGCGCTAGCGAAGTACCTGACGCGCATTCGGTCGGCGCGCCTGCTGCAACGCGCGCAGCAGGAGATCCACGGCATCCTCCAGTCGATCCCGTTGATCGGCAGCGCGGTCGAGGACGTCGTCGATCAACTGCGTGAAGTCCTGCGCCACACGATCGTGCAGGGTCACGTGTTCGAGGAGTTGGGCGTGACCTACGTCGGACCGATCGACGGGCACGACGTGAAGTTGCTCCAGCAGACGTTCGAGCGCGTGCGCCAGTTGGACGGCGTCGTGCTCGTGCACTGCCTGACCGAGAAGGGCAAGGGGCACCCCGATGCCAGGACGCACCCCGAGCGCGTCCACGCCGCGAAGCCCCAGAAGCGCGCCCAGCAGAAGTCGTTGGCCAAGACCAACGTCAAGCCGGAGCGCTTGACGGGCAAGATCGAGTCGTCGCCGACCGAAGCGCTGCCGGCGGAACCCGCTCCCAAGGGTGAGGCGTTCACGAAGGTCTTCGCCGCGCATTTGGAAGCGCTCGCCGAACGCGACGTGCGCGTGCACGTCTTGACGGCCGGCATGCCGTCGGGCACGGGCTTGGTCGACTTCGCCGAGCGCTTTCCGTCGCGCTTCCACGATGTCGGCATCTGCGAGCAACATGGGATCGCAATGGCGGCGGGGATGGCCAAGGCCGGCTTGCGCCCGGTGGCGGCGATCTATTCGACCTTCCTCCAGCGTGGCTACGACCAGGTCTTCCAGGAGGTCGCGCTGCAGAACCTGCCCGTCGTCTTCGCAATGGACCGCGCCGGGCTCGTGGGACAGGACGGCCCGACGCATCACGGTGTCTTCGACATCGCGTATCTCAGGACCCTGCCGAACTTCGTGCTGGCTCAGCCCCGCGATGCGTCGGACCTCCGCCGCCTGCTGGACCTCGCGCTGAAGCACGACGGCCCCTTTGGCGTGCGCTATCCGCGGGGCGCTGTGCCGCTGCACGAGTTCGTGCAGGTGGAAGAGCGCCGCGAGATGGCGATCGGGAAGGCCGAGGTGTTGCGCGACGGGGAAGACATCACCGTCTGGGCGCTCGGCTCCTCGAACGACGAGGTCAAGCTGGCGCTCGACCTCTTGGCCCAGGACGGCCATGTCATCGGCTGGGTCGACGCGCGCTTCGCGAAGCCGGTCGACGAGGAGTTGCTCGCCCAGCACCTGCGCACGCACACGACGATCGTCACGGTCGAAGAACACCAACGCGCAGGTGGTTTCGGTTCGGCCGTGCTTGAAGCCGCGGCCCGCGTTCCCGACGCGCGCGCTCGCGTGCGCTTGCTCGGCATTCCTGATCGCTACGTCGATCACATGACGACGCGCGAAGAGCAACTCGCGGCGGCCGGGATCGACGCCAAGGCCATCGTCAGCGCCTTGCGTCCGCTGTTGCGCGCTACGCGCGTCTCGTGAGCGCACCGATCGACGACGTCTTGGTGCTCGTCCACGAACGGCGGCCCGATGCCGTCGCGGCGGCGGGGCCGATCGTCGCGTGGCTCGAGGCCCGCGGAGCCAGCGTGCGCCGTGAGGACTCCTTGCTCTATTCGCGAGCGCGGCACGGAGCTCGCATCGAAGGTCGACCGCTGAGGGACGCACCCACCTTGTTGGTGGTGTTGGGAGGTGACGGGACCCTGCTCGCCGCCGCGCAGGCCTTCAGCCACGATCCCGTTCCGACGGTTGGGGTCAATTTCGGCCACGTCGGGTTCTTGGCGTCGACGCCGGCCTCGCGCTGGGAAGAGACGCTCGCCAGCGTGTTCGATGGCGTCGCGCGGATCGAGCAACGCATGCGGCTCGAAGTCTTTTGGACGGATCGCGGCGAGACGCACAGTGATGTCGCGCTGAACGAAGTCGTGCTGCAGCGTGGTTCGCATCAAAGCATGCTCCGCGCCGCCATGTGGGTCGGCGAGGACGAGGTTACGACCTATCGCGCCGACGGCTTGATCCTGGCGACTCCCAGCGGCTCGACGGCGTATTCGCTCAGCGCCGGAGGGCCGATCCTCGAGCCGAGCTTGCCCGGCATCGTCGTGACCCCGATCGCCAGCCAAGGGCTCGCCAACCGGCCGCTGGTGCTGCACGCCGAGCACGTCATTCGTGTCTCCGTCGCGAGCCCCAGCGGAACCACCAGCCTGACCGTCGACGGGCAGACGGCCTACGGATTGGCGAGCGGACAGGAGGTTCGCGTGCAGCGGCACCCCGTCCCGTACCCGCTGATCGCGCTACCCGACCTCGATCCCTATCGCCGGCTACGCGACCGGCTGGGTTGGGGCGGCGGGCCCACGGTCTTTCGAAATCCGCTCGACGACGCGGAGCCTGGCGATCCGTTTCCGCCGACGAGTCCCGAGGGCGGCTGCTACTGAGGGTCGCCCAGGCTCCAGGAGCGGAGCCGCGGCAGGAACCAAGCGCGACGTTCGGCGCGGATCGTGCGCGTCGGCCCGTCCTGCGCGTCGATCGCTTCGTTGGGCGAGTCGAACAGCGACGAGTACGCGAAGCACGTGATCGCGCCGAACTTCGCCAGCGCCGTTTCCGCTTGCTGCGTGCGCTCGTCGAGCGGACCCGCGTCGAGGCGGACGCCCATCGAGACGGGCGTCGTGCCCGCGCGCTGCTTCCACGCCGCCAGTCGCGCGGCGAAACGTTCGGGGTCGGTCGTGTAGTTCATCGGGTGGATCCGATCGACCAAGCGGCGAGCCAACCAAGCGTCGACGTCCTGGAAGTGATGCAGCGCCAATTCCGGCTCGGGACCGACGGCGGCCGACAGCTCGGCGTCGGGGGCCACGCTGCGAACGGTGTCGCGCAGCTCGGCCAGGAGTTCGGTCACCGCGGCGGTTCGCCACGCGTTCCAGGCGGCGGCGTCGTCGCCGGGCGCCAGCCCGATGTCCGCGCGATACAACGCCAGCGTCTTGGGATCGCGCGGAAAGTCCTGTCCCGGTCGAGTCGCCGGCGGCTCGTTCGGAAAGCGCAGGTAGTCCAGGTGCAACCCGTCGAGCTTAGGATAGCGCTCGAGCAACTCGCGGACGACGGCGACGATGTGCGCCCGCACCTCGGGCAAGCACGGGTTCAAGCTGACGTAAAAGCGCTCGGAGAGCGCCTGTCGCTCGCCGTACTGGTCGTACCAGAACCAGGCGGGGCGCGTGTGGTAGAGGTGCTCGAGGTCGGCGGGCGGCGGCTCGGGACCCCACCAGGCGGGGATGACGTTGATCCACGCGTGCAGCTCGAGGTCGAGCCGGCGCGCTTCCTCGATCGCCAAGGCCAACGGATCGAACCCGGGCGCGCCCCCGGGCTCGACCAACTCGATGGCCCACGGCTCGAGCTCGCTGGCGTAGAACGTCGTCGCGTTGCCGCGTACCTGCCAGAGCACGGAATCGAAGCCCGCGTCGGCCGCGTTCGCGAGCGCCGTGCGCACGTCCTCGGGCGTGCGGTAGTCGAAGCGCGTGACCCAGAGCGACAGTTGGGGATCGCTGCTCGGCGTGCAGGCGGCGAGCAGGAGACTCAGGACGAGAGCACGGGGGAGAGCACGGGGGAGAGCGACCATCGGGGGCGGAGGGCTTGGGCCAGGACGAAGGCGACGGTCGAACCCAGCGGCACGTACCACGGCCAGGCGATGCGGTGGGGATCACCGTCGTACTCGACGACACCGAAGGAGACCAGCCACGCGAGTCCAAGGCAAGCGACGAGCAGCGCCGCCGTGGGGGCGACCTCCGCCGCGAGTTGCCCCGCGCGCGCGGCGGGCACGAGCCTGAGCCAGCACCAAGCGCCCACGACCACCGCGAGCGCGCCGCCGACGACGAGCCACGAGGCATCGCCCGCGATCGGGACGGGCCAAGCGATCGTATAGACCGCGAGCACCGAGAGCGGCGCCGCCCAGACGAAGCCGCCCGCGTCGCGCCTCCAGAACGCGAGGAAGAAGCCCGCAATGAGCGCGCCACCGGTGTACGAAGCCATCGCCAAGGCCAGATCGAGCAAGGAGGCGTAGTGCTCCGCGACGCGGTCCAACGCGATGGCGACCGTCGAGAGAACCAGCGCCCAGAAGAGGATCAAGAGCCGCGTGGTCAACAGGAACGGTCGCTCGCCGAAGACCGGGCGCACGAAGACCGTCAGACTGGTCTGTGCGAGCGCGGCGAGGATCGAGTCGAGGCTCGAGATCGCCGCCGCGAACGCACCCGCCACGACGAGGCCGCGCAATCCATCCGGAAGGTTGGTCAGGATGTGCACCGGGAAGATGCGGTCGGGCTTCTCCGCCACGAGTCGCGCCGCTTCACCTTGGAGGGGCTCGAGCTCCGTCCACCGCCACAGCGCGATCCCCATCACGCCCACCAGCGCGATGACGCCGACCGCGAGCAGGCTCGTGACGATGGCCCGCCGCGCGGCGCGCGCATCGCGGCAGCAGAACAGTCGTTGGGCGAGCAGTTGGTCGGTGCCGTAGAAGCCGATGCTGCTCCAACTCGCCGCGAACAGCGCGGCCCAGAACGTGTATGGCTTGGCGAACGTCGGCTCGAAGTCGAAGACGCGCAGCTTCCCCGCTTGCCAGCCGCGCGAGAGCGCGTCGTCGAGTCCACCGGGCAAGTAGGCGTGGGCGTGCAGCAGCGTGGCGCCGATGCCGACGAGAAACAGCCCGAACAAAAGCGCGTCGGTCCAGATCACCGTGCGGATGCCGCCCAGCCAGGTCCACAGCGTCGCGACCAGCGCGATGGCTGCGACCGCGGTGACGAGCGGCGGCAACCCGCTGGCGCTCTCGACGAATAGGAGCTCCGGCAGCAGCAAGACCTCGAGCACGACCGCGATCAGGTACACGCGCGAGGCTTGTCCCAGCACGCCGCCGAGCGTGAAGAGCACCGTCGCGGCGCGCCGCGCTCCCTGGCCGAGGTGCGCGCCCATGTACTCGTAGGGACTGTAGATCTCGCGCTCGAAGTAGGCCGGCACCAAGACGTAGCCGATCACGAGCCGTGCGATGCCCGAGCCGACCAAACCGATCTGCAGGTACGTCAGATCGCCCCCGGCGCGCCAGACGACGGACGGGAACGACACGAACGTCACGGCGCTGATCTCGGTCGCGACGATCGACGCCGAGACGGCCCACCAGGGCAGACTGCGGCCGCCGAGGAAGAAGTCGCGCTCGGTCTTCGCGCGACCGGCGAGCCGCTCGCCGATCAGGGTGACGGCGAGCAGCGCGCCGACCATCACGATCCAGTCGAGCGCGCCGAAGGATCCGATCATGCGCCTCGCGCGAGCGCCCAAGCGCGAGCCAGCCACGCGACGAGCGTCGGGTCCCCGGCGGCGATGCGAGCCTCGAGCGCCGCGGGCTCGAGCCAGACCCAGGCGTCGGCCTCGCCCGGATCCAGCCGCGGATCGCCGTCGAACCGACCGACGAAGACGTGGTCCAGCTCGTGCTCCACCAAGCCTGCGCCGACCTCGGCGCGGTAGAGGAACGTGCCGGCCGCCTTCAACTGCGCCTCGACGCCGAGCTCCTCCGCGAGGCGGCGTCGCGCCGCCTCGGCCACGTCTTCGCCGGGTCGCGGATGCGAGCAACACGCATTCGCCCACAGCCCGGCCGAGTGGTACTTCCCGAGTGCGCGTCGCTGCAGCAGCACGCGCCCGTGGACGTCGAACAGGAAGACCGAGAGCGCTCGATGAAGCTCGCCCCGTTGGTGCGCGACCAACTTCTCGCGCGTTCCCAACTCGCGGTCGGCCTCGTCGACCAGTACGACGCGCTCGACCATCAGACCGGCACGGGCGTCGTCGAGTCGCCTTGCACCAGGCCATCGCCCATGTACACCGTGCGCTGGCAACGCGCGGCCAGCGTGGCATCGTGCGTGACGAGGATCATCGAGAGACCGCGGCGCGCCTGCTCTTGGAACAAGAGGTCCAGCACGCGGTCGCCCGTCGCACTGTCGAGGTTGCCGGTCGGCTCGTCGGCCAAGAGGATCTTGGGGTCTTGAACCAAAGCGCGCGCCATCGCCACGCGCTGGCGCTCGCCACCGGAGAGTTGCGAGGGACGGTGATCGCGCCGATCGACCATGCCGAAGCGCTCGAGCAAGGACAGCGCCTTGTCGCGCCACTCGGCCGCGCGTCGGCGATACTGCCAGCGCGAGTGCGAGATCATCACGGGCAGGAGCACGTTCTCGAGCGCGGTGAGCTCCGGCAGCAAGTGGTAGAACTGGAAGACGAAGCCCATGTGGTGGTTGCGCAGCTCCGCGCGCTCGGCCTCGCTCTCCGCCCAGGCGTCCATGCCGGCCACGAGGACCTTGCCCTCGGTCGGTTGATCGATCAGCCCCAGGATGTGCAGCAGCGTCGACTTGCCGGCGCCGGACGAACCGACGAGGGCCACCAGTTCTCCGGCACCGAGCTCGAAGTCGATGCCGTGCAAGATCTCGATGCGGCGATCGCCCATCGCGAACGACTTGCGGATGCCGACCGCTGAAAGCACGGGGCGGAAAGGCGTCGTGCGCGCGAGGGCGCCGTGCGCATCGGCATCACTCATAGCGCAAGCCTTCCAGCGGGTTCTGGCGCGCCGCGCGCCAGGCGGGGAAGAACGCGAACCCGAGCGTGCACACGAACGCCAGCGTGACGAACGCCGCGACCGCGACGGGATCGACGATCGCCGGAATGTGGTCGAACAGGTAGACGTCGCGATCAAAGATTTGCTTGCCGAACCAACGCTCGGTGTAGCCCGACAACCAGCGCTCGAGCGGATCGATCTTGAGCGCCATGATGACGCCGATCGTCGCGCCGAACACCGAACCGATCAAGGCGTCCCAGAACGCTACCAGGAGGAACGTCGAGAGAATGCCGCTGCGCGTGGCCCCCAAGGCCGAGAGGATGCCGATGTCGCGGCGCTTCTCGGTGACCATCATCGAGAGGATGGCGAAGATCGTGAAGCCCGCGACCATCAGGACGAGGCTGAGCATGATCGCCATCAAGACGCGCTCGTTCTTGATCGCACCCAAGAGGTTGCCGCGAAAGTCCTCCCACGTCCGGACCTCTTGGGGCAAGCCGACGATCAGCCCCGCATTGGCCAAGCTCGTCCTCAAATCCGCGGCGACCGCCGGTCCGTCGGCGTCGTAGTTCTCGAGGCGCACCAGGATCTGGGAGAAGGCTTGTTCCGTTCCGACCAAGTCCTGGAGCTGGCTGCGCTCGATGTAGACCTGCCCGAGATCGGACTCGTTCTCGCCGCTCGAGAAGACGCCCGAAATGACGAACTCACGATTCACGATGGTGAATTGCTCGTCGCTCGAAACGGGCGAAACGGTGGCGAGCTGCACGACGTCGCCCTTCCTGAGTCCGAGCTGATCGAAGAAACGCGCGCCGACCAGGATCGAGCCCAGCCTGGCGCGCCGCGCCTTGTCCGAAGCTTCGGCCGGCGTCGCGAAGGGGAACAGCGGTTGGGCGACGGCTTCGTCACCAGAGAGGCCCGGCAGCGGCTTCACGGCCGGCCGCAAGAGCGCCCGCAAGAGGTCCGACGCTGCAAAGTGGTCGCGCACGACGTAGGGCCGATACGTCATGCCCAACAGCGCGGCGGTCCCGGCGAACGCCGGTTGCGCGACGCGTTCGGCGCTGCGGACGTCGATGCCCACGACCTTGACGCCGAGCATCCCCGAGTGGCTGGCGTCGGAGATGAACTTGTTGAAGCGGCCCTTCTGGGATCCTCCCTGCGTGAAAAGGGCGTGCCACGTGATCATCGGCGCCGCGGCGCGCACGCCGGGGTGGGCCTCGATCACCGCCAAGGCGCGTTCGGGGGTCGTTGGCAAGGCAATCCCAGAGTACGCCTCGTCGAAGAAGGGCTCGACCAGGATGTCGGCCAAGTTGCCGCGCACGGCTCGACGGCTCTCTTCGAGGAAGCCGGTCATGATCGAGAAGATCAGGATCAACGCGCCGACCGCGACCAGGATCCCGACCATGCCGATCAGGTTCGTGGTGCGCGCGAAGAGATAGCGCCAGGAGAGGAAGGTTCGATACACGGCGAGCAAAGCTTAGCGGGTCCGGTCGCCCGGATCGCGCAGCGAATCGGGGGCTACTCGGCGCGCTCGGGCGCGCGCTCGTCCGTGGACACGCGGCGCATCGCCGGGAAGAGCAACACGTCGCGGATCGAGTCCTGGTTGGTCAGCACCATCGTCAGTCGATCCATGCCGATGCCGAGGCCGCCGGTGGGGGGCATGCCGTACTCGAGCGCCTGGACGTAGTCCACGTCGACCTCGCCCGGGGCCTCGGGATCGAGCGACGCGACCTGCTCCTCGAAGCGGCGTTCCTGCTCGGCCGGGTCGTTCAGCTCGCTGAACGCGTTGCCGAGTTCCATGCCCGCGACGAAGACCTCGAAGCGCTCGGTGTAGCGCGGATCGGCGGGGTCGGCCTTCGCGAGCGGCGAGATCGGCGTCGGATAGTGCGTCACGAACATCGGGCCCGTGAGGCTCTCCTCGACCGTCGCTTCGAAGACCTCCGAGGCCAGCTTCCAGTGTCCGCTGCCGGGCTCGACGTGCAGCTCCAACTCGCGCGCCCGCGCGACGACCCGGGCCTCGTCGTCGATCGCGAAGCCGTTCGCCTCGAGGAACAGCTCGTCGTACCGCGCGCGCCGGAAGGGCGCCGCGAAGCTGTAGCGGTTGCCGCGGAACTCGACGTCGGTCGTGCCGTGCAGCGCCAGGGCGAGCGCCTCGAACAACTGCTCGGTCAGCTCCATCATGTGCCGGAAGTCGCCCTGCGCCTGGTACAGCTCCAGCATCGTGAACTCGGGATTGTGGCGCGTCGAAACGCCCTCGTTCCGAAAGTTGCGCGACACCTCGAACACGCGCTCGAGCCCGCCCACGATCAAGCGCTTCAAGTACAGCTCCGGCGCGATCCTGAGGAAGAGATCGGCGCCGAGCGCGTTGTGATGCGTGACGAAGGGTCGCGCCGCGGCCCCGCCGACGATGGGGTGCAGGGTCGGGGTCTCGACCTCAAGGAAGCCGCGCTCCTCCAGGAAGCGCCGCGTCAAGGAGAGGATCTTGCTGCGTTGCACGAAGACCTCGCGCACGCCTTCCGACGCCCAGAGATCCACGTAGCGACGCCGATAGCGCGCTTCCACGTCGACCAGCCCGTGCCACTTCTCGGGCGGCGGCGCGACCGACTTGGCCAAGAGCTGGACCTCGTCGGCCCAGATCGTGACCTCGCCCTTCTGCGTGTGTCCCAACTCGCCGGAGATGGCGACCAGATCGCCGCCGTCGAGCTCCTTGCGCGTCGGCCACCACTCGGCCAGCTTGCTCTTCTGCAAGCCGACCTGCAGTCGACCGGTGCGGTCCAAAACCGGCGCGAAGATCAACTTGCCGAAGTCCCTGAGGCCCAACAGCCGCCCTGCGACCGTGACGCGCTCGCCAATCGCCGAGCCGGGCACCTCGGGCGTGCCCGCGCGCTCGAGCAACTCCTCGACCGGCGTCGCTTCGACACCGCGCGCCGGATAGGGATCCCGCCCCGCGGCGCGAATCGCGGCCACTTTGGCGAGACGGTCGGGATGAGCCAGGTCGGTCATGAAAGGGACGAGCGGGGAGGGCGGCGCCGGACGGGTGTCAAGAGCTTCGATCTCGGGTGGGTCCAACGCGATCGGCGAAGTCTTCTACGCCCAGTGGGCGCGGCCCCAAAACGCCTTCGACCGGTGCGCTGCACTTCGCCGCGTCGCAGGTCATTCGAGGTGCCGGGACGGCCGTCGCTACTGGCGCCTTCGCGTGCAGAGGGGTGGAGGATAGGGGAGTCGAACCCCTGACCTCTACAATGCCATTGTAGCGCTCTACCAACTGAGCTAATCCCCCGTCGGGCCGTGCCCCCGCTGGGGCTCCCCCGTCGAGCGCGCTCGCCGTCGTGAGGGCTCGACTCGCACCGAGGTGAAGCCGAGGGCGAAGAGGATGGCGGGCGCGAGGGCCTCCGTCAAGCGTGCGTCCGGGTCGAAGTTGCGACGCGCAGGCGGTGAGGCATGGGTCACTGGTCGTCCGGGCGCGAGCGGCCTATCCTGCGTCGCTCGCTTTCGTGCCCGGAGGGGCCCGCCGATGACCGCTGACAATCGCTACCGCCCCCAAGAGATCGAACCGCGCTGGCAGGCCCGCTGGGCCGAGGCCGGCGTCTACCGCGCGCAGAACCCGGGCGACCCCGGCTTCGATCCCGAGGCGCCCAAGTACTACGTGCTCGACATGTTTCCCTATCCCTCCGGGGCAGGGCTCCACGTCGGCCACCCCTTGGGCTACATCGGGTCCGACCTCGTCGCACGCCGCAAGCGCATGGAGGGCTTCAACGTGTTGCACCCGATGGGCTACGACGCCTTCGGGCTGCCCGCGGAGCAGTACGCGATCGCCCATGGTGTGCATCCGGCCGTGAGTACGGCCGAGAACATCGCCACCTATCGCCGCCAACTGCAGCGCCTGGGGCTCTCGTTCGACTGGTCGCGCGAGCTCGCGACCTCCGACCCGAAGTACTACCGCTGGACGCAGTGGATCTTCACGCGCCTCTTCGATCGCGGCCTCGCGTACCGAACGGAGGTGCCCGTGTGGTGGTGCGAGGAGCTCAAGACGGTGCTGGCCAACGAAGAGGTGATCGACGGACTCAGCGAGCGCGGCGGACATCCCTGCGTGCGTCGGCCGCTGAAGCAGTGGATGCTCAAGATCACCGAGTACGCCGAGCGACTGCTCCACGACCTCGATTCGGTCGATTGGCCCGAGTCCGTCAAGACGATGCAACGCGAATGGATCGGTCGCTCGGAGGGCGCCGAGATCCAGTTCCCGATCGAAGGCGTGCCCGGCGCGTTGAGCGTCTTCACGACGCGGCCCGACACGCTCTTCGGCGCGACCTTCATGGTCATCGCGCCCGAGCATCCGTTGACGGCGGAGATCACGTGCGAGTCCGACCGTCCCGCGGTCGAGGCGTACGTGCGCGAGGCGGCCAAGAAGAGCGACCTGCAGCGCACGGATCTCGCCAAGGAGAAGTCCGGCGTCTTCACCGGTCGCTACGCGCGCAACCCGATGGCCGACCCCGAGGACACGGAGGCTCGCCTGCCGATCTTCGTCGCGGACTACGTATTGGCCAGCTACGGCACCGGCGCCATCATGTGCGTGCCGGCGCACGACGAGCGCGACTTCGAGTTCGCGCAACGGTTCAACCTGACGATTCGCGAGGTGGTCGAGCCGCCCGAGGGCGAGGCCGGGCTCGACGACGGCGTGTGCTACACGGGGCCCGGTACCGCGATCCAGTCGGGCCCGCTCGATGGGCTCCCGACCGACGAGGCCAATGAGAAGGCGATCGCCCTGCTCGAGGAACTCGGCATGGGGCGGCGGAAGGTCACCTACCGGCTGCGCGACTGGCTCTTCTCGCGTCAGCGCTACTGGGGCGAACCCTTCCCGATCCTGCACGGCGAGGATGGCACGACGGTGCGCGTGCCCGACGAGGATCTACCCGTCGAGCTGCCCCCGATGCAGGACTTCACGCCCTCCGAGGACGGCTCGGCTCCCTTGGCCCGTGCGACCGAGTGGGTCGAGTCGACGCTGCCCGGCAGCGACGAACCCGCGCGCCGCGACACCGACACGATGCCCGGCTGGGCGGGCTCGTGCTGGTACTACCTGCGGTTCCTCGATCCTTGGAACGATCAAGCGCCGTTCGCGCCGGAGGCCGCCAAGTACTGGGGTCAGGTGGACCTCTACATCGGTGGCGTCGAGCACGCCGTCCTGCACCTCCTGTACGCGCGCTTCTGGCACAAGGTGCTCTACGACGAGGGTTTGGTTCCGCACCCCGAGCCGTTCCGGCGCCTCTTCAACCAGGGCATGCTGACGGCGTTCAGCTACCGGACGCCCGATGGCCGACTCGTTCCGACCGACGAGGTCGAGGAGCGCGACGCCCAGTACGTCCACACGGACACGGGCGAAGTCTTGGAACCGGTCATCGCCAAGATGTCGAAGAGCCTGAAGAACGTCGTCAATCCGGATGACGTGTGCGCTGAGTTCGGTGTCGACGCGTTTCGAGTCTACGAGATGTTCTTGGGGCCGCTGGGCGAGTCCAAGCCGTGGGACACGCGCACCGTGCCGGGCTCCCGACGCTTCCTCGACCGCGTCTGGCGGCTGTTCGTCGACGAGACGAAGAACGACCCCATTCGACCGCACGTGACCGAGGCCGGCGACGCGGCGAGCGGCGACGGGCTCGCGCTGATGCGCGAGCTCCACCGCGCGACCAAACGCATCGACGACTCGTTCCAACACTTCAACTTCAACACGGGCGTCGCCGCGTTGATGACCTTCGTCAACGAGGCTTCGAAGAAGCACGCGGCGTTCGCGCGTCCGCACGCGGAGCGCTTGCTCGCGCTGCTGGCGCCCTTCGCGCCGCATCTCGCGGAAGAGCTGTGGGAGCGCTTGGGCAACGAGTTCACCGTCACGAACATCCCGTGGCCCGCGGTCGACCCCGCGATGCTCGAGGACGACACCTTCGAGCTCGTCGTCCAGGTCAACGGCAAGCTTCGCGCGCGGGTCGAGGCTCCGCGCGGCGCGAGCAAGTCGTCGCTCGAAGCGCTGGCGCGCGAGGCGGCGGCGGACAAACTCGTTGGAACGACGGTGCGCAAGACGATCGTCGTCCCCGGCAAGCTCGTCAACTTCGTCGTCGGATGAACGCCGGCCGGGGACGGTTCCATTTCGCGCCCCGAGTCTCCACAATGTCACCTGCGCATCGGCGCACACCCCGAGAATCCGAGCGGGCCCGGCGGACGTAACCCGATCCCAAGTCCGTTCGTCTCCGTTTCGATAGCGACCCACCCCGAGAGGAATCCCGATGGCCTTCGAACTGCCCAAGCTGCCCTTCCCCGGCGACGCCCTGGCGCCGCACATCTCCGCCGAGACGCTCGAGTATCACCACGGCAAGCACCACAACGCCTACGTGACCAAACTGAACGACGCGATCGCCGGCACGGCCGATGCGGAGAAGTCGCTGGAAGAGATCGTCAAGTCCGCCAGCGGGGGACTCTTCAACAACGCGGCGCAGCACTACAACCACAGCTTCTACTGGCACTGCCTCTCGCCCAAGGGCGGTGGCAAGCCGGAGGGATCCCTGGCGGCTGCGATCGAGAAGCAGTTCGGGACGTTCGAGCAGTTCCACGAGGAGTTCACCAACAAGTCCGCGACGCTGTTCGGTAGCGGTTGGACGTGGCTGGTCAAGACGCCCGAAGGACTCCAGATCACGCAGGAGGGGAACGCCGGCTGCCCGATCACCTCGGGGCAGACGCCGCTCTTGACCTGCGACGTGTGGGAGCACGCCTACTACGTGGACTACCGCAACGCGCGACCGAAGTACCTGGACGCGTTCTGGAAGCTCGTCAACTGGGAGTTCGCCCAGAAGAACTTCGACAACGCCTAGCGCGCGACCCATGGTGACGGGGGGACGCAGGTTCCCCCCGTTCCATCGTCTTCCCTCCCGAGTCCCTTCATTCTCGAGACTCCATGGCCAACGTCACGATCGCGTACGGACTTCTGCTCATCGTCATCGGCGCGCTCGGGTACCTGCTGCCCGCGGACGCGGGGCAACCGACGGCGCTCATCCCCGCTTACTGCGGCGCGGTGTTTCTCGTTCTGGGCGCGCTCGCGAAAGGCGGCGCCAAGCGTCGCAAGATCGTGATGCACATCGCCGTGTTGCTCGGCGTGCTCTTGATCGTGATGACCATCACCGCGTTGGGCGGACTGGGTGATGCCTTCAGTGGCGAGGCCGAGAACGCAGCGGCGATCTACGCGCGGAGCGCGACCGCGTTGCTCTCCATCGGGTTCGTCGCCCTCGCCGTGCGCTCCTTCATCGTGGCCCGCAAGTCGGGCGGCATGGCCCAGCCCGAGGCCCGGGGTTGAGCCCGCGCCGCGTCCTCGTCACGGGGGCCTCGCGCGGAATCGGCAGGGCGATCGCGATGGAGATCGGAGCGAACGGCTTCGATGTCACGGTCCATTATCGCTCCGGGCGCGTGCAGGCCGGGGAGACGCTGACCGCGATCCGTGCGGCGGGCGGCGAGGGCACCCTCTTGGGCTTCGACGTGGCCGACCCCGAGGCCGCACGCGCTGCGCTCGAGACGGAGATCGAAGAGCGAGGCGCGTTTTGGGGCGTCGTGCACAACGCCGGCATCACCAGCGACGCGCCCTTGGCGGGCATGACCCAGGAAGCGTGGGACACCGTGCTGACGACCAATCTGGACGGCTTCTTCCACGTCGTTCAGCCGTGCCTCATGCCGATGATCCGCTTGCGCGACGAGGGGCGCATCGTGGTGATGTCGTCGGTCTCGGCGCGCGGCAACCGAGGTCAGGCCAACTACGCGGCCTCCAAAGCGGGCCTGATCGCCGCCGCGCGCTCGTTGGCCATCGAACTCGCCAAGCGCAAGATCACCGTCAACGCGGTCGCCCCCGGCTTCATCGCGACCGACATGGTGGCGGGCCTCCCGGAGGAGGCACTCGAAGCCGTCCCCTTGCAGCGCATGGGGCGTCCCGAAGAGGTCGCGGCGCTGGTCGGGTTCCTCTTCTCCGACGCCGCCGCTTACATCACCGGTCAGTCGATCGGCATCGACGGCGGCCTGTCGTAGTCCTTCGCAGTCGCACGGCGACGCGCGCTCAACGCTGCTGAAACCCGCGGCTGGCCAACCATTGGATGCCTTCGTCCTCGCGGTCCAGGTACGCGAAGACGCGGGCGATCTCCTTTGCGATCGAGGGATCGCGGCGCTGGGCGAGGATCGCGTCGTAGCGGGCGAGCGCATCCTCGACGCGCTCGACGGCGACGTAGGCGCGCGCCAGTTCCAGCCAGGTGCTGAGCCATGGCGGACCCTCCCGCACGAAGCGCTCGAGCGGTGCGATCGCTTCCTCGGGACGCCCGAGGGCCCGCAGGTTCTGCCCGAGGAAGCTCAGGATCGTATGGTTGGATGGGTCGTCCACGAGGATCGCGCGCGCCAACGGAATCGTCTCGGCGAGGCGCTCCTGGTTGTGCAGCGCCATGACGCGCCGAATGGCGCGCAGCGCGTCCGCTCGTTCGTGGGGGCTGGGACGCTCCGTGGGCGCGAGTTCGGCCACGCCCGTTTCGATGCCCTCGCCCACGTATCCCAGCGCGCGTAGCGCGTCGCCCGAAGGTCCCTCGCCGCTGCGCTCCATGGCGCCGAGGCGCGGACGCGCGAGAACTTCGCCGAGCTGCTCCATGGCTCGTGCGTCGATCGCTGGCGCGTCGCGGGGGACCAGTTCGCCGGGATCACGTGCGACGTCGAAGGACTCCGGGCGCGACGAGTGCACGTACTTGTCGTCGCCGATGACGACTCCTACGAGCGGTGACCACTGAAAGTAGCCGGCGCCGTAGAGCGATTCGAAGTAGATCGCGCGCTCGGGCTGGGCGGGCCGGCGCCAGAGGCTTACTCCATCCAAGCCGGGTGGCACGTCGAGCTCGAGCGCCTCGAGGATCGTCGGCGCCACGTCACAGACCGAAACGGGCTCGGACACGCGCCGCGAAGACGGGCTCATCGGGTCGAAGTAGAAGAAGGGCACGAGCAGCGTCGAGTCGTAGACGAAGGCCGAGTGAGTTTCCTCACCGTGCTCGCCCAACGCTTCACCATGGTCGGCGACGACGACGATCGCGGTCGAATCGAGCCGTGGCTCCAGCCCGCTCAGCAGTGCGCCGAACGCAGCGTCCATCTGCGCGACTTCGCCGTGGTAGGCGTCGCCGGCCTGGCTCAAGAACTCGGGTGCGGGCTCGTACAGTTCGTGTGGATCGAAGTAGTGCACCCACAGGAAGAATGCTTCGTCGGGAGCTTCGTCCAGCCAAGCGAGCGCGCGCTGCGAGATGTCGTCCGCTAGCCGGCCCCCGAAGCGGCCCGTCGTGCGGGCCTCCTCTCTGGTTGGCGCGTCGTAGTGGTCGAAGCCCTGCTCGAGCCCGAAGGACGGGTCGAGCACCGGCGCGGCCAAAATGGCGCCCGTTCGCAAACCGCGCAGCGCGGCGGCTTCGGCGACGGAGAAGGCTTCCTCGGGCAGGCGCGCGCGGCTGTTGTCGCGCACGGTGTGTCGCGGCGGAACGAGCCCGGTCAACATCGAGGCATGCGACGGAAGTGTCATCGGAGCCACCGTGCGCGCTGCATCGAAGACAGTGCTGCGCGCCGCCAGGGCATCGAGCGCAGGCGACGGCGAGGGCTCACGCCCGTAACAACCGAGGGCGTCACGGCGCGTGGTGTCGAGCGTGACCAGGACGACCGAACGTACTTCGCTCGCTGCCGAGCTCGAAGACTCGTCCCCCGGTGAGCATGCCGCCACGACCCAGCACGCCAAGAGGCCCACGACGGTCCTCATCGCTCGGCTCGAGCGAAGCGTTCGGCGACGTCCAACTCGGTGGGCGGCGGCGGGAACGAGTCCCGCAGATCGCGGGGTGCATGGTGGCGCGCGAGATGCGCCATCGCTCGCAGGAAGTCGCGCCGCACGGGTTCGCGCTCGCGCCAGAGCAGGTCGTCGAGAATGCCGCCCGCCAGGATCGCGTCGCGGTCGTCACCGCGGCGCAGGTACGCCTGTGCGAGGTAGAGTCCGATGTCCGCGGGTGCAACGTGGGCCTCGATCTCGCTGCGCCTTTGCCACAGCGTCGTCAACGCTTGCATGCTGGAGTCGCGCTGGGTCTCCAGCTCCAAGAGTGACAGCGCGCGCACGTAGATCAGCTCGGGATCGCGCTCGCGTAGACCCTCCGCCACCCGCGTGGCGTCGATCAGCCCTTGCACGCGCGTCGGTTCCGAGCCGAGCTCCGCCAAGAGCCGGGCGTACAGTCGCAAGCTGGGGGGATGCGAGACGGCCGCAGTGGAGGAAGCGAGTTCGTCGATCGCACGGTGGATGAGACCGCTCTCGGAGAGAACCTTGGCCCACATCCAGCGCGCATCCGGCGAGGCGGGGTTGGCATGCAGTTCGGCGCGCGCGAACTCGCGCGCACGCACGGGATCGTAGCGCAGGAACAGTTGCAGCCAGCGTTCTGCTTCACCCGGGCGCAACTCGTCGATCGAACGCTGTCGCGTCCGCAGGCGGAAGACGTCCAGTAGGTCCCACGCGCGCGCGATGCCGAATTCCCCCTCTTCGCGCGGGCCCTCCACCTGCAAACGCGCCCGCTCGCGAACGATCGCGGGATCGTCGGGGAAGCGCACCTCCAGGCTCTCGAGGTACGTCCAGCGTGCGCGGGGGTGGATCTCTCGGCTGACGTCCGTCGCCAGCCGCAACGCTTCCAGCGCGGTCGGAATCGTGGCCCGAGCCTGTTCGTCATCGCGGTCGAGCACGCGGCGAAAGGCGTGGACCGCTTCGCCGTAGCGGCCCGCGTCGAACAGGTTGCGCGCGAGCCGGAACTCGAGCTCTGGGTCGTCGGGCAGCTCGCGCGTCAACTCGCGCAACAAAGCGATCGCCTCGGCGTGCTGTCCCTTCCATTCGGCCGTGTAGACGCCGACCAGGCTGCGCTCGTACTCGTCGATGCCGTCGGACCCGACCGCGTGGACGCGGAAGCCGCGGACGTTCAGGTAGGCGGCGGACGTGCGATCGCCCAGCGCGCGCTTCAGCGTCAATTGTTCGCGCAGGTACCAGGCTGGCGCGAAGTCGACGGTACCGGGACCCGTGAAGAACGAGAGCAGGTCCAACGACTTCTCGATCTCACCCAGCGCCGACATGGCGGCGGCGAGCTGGACGGTACCCCAGGGCGAGCGTCGGTACGCCCTGGGGAACTTCGTCAACCGGTCATAGGTCCAGATGGGCCACGCCTCGAACCGCAGTGCGAGAAGCGCGGCCAACACCTGGCGGGGATCCTGGGGCCCACCGGGTTCGCTGACGAAGGGCGCACCCTCGATCTTGGCCACTTCGAAGGTCGCCCAGGAGTCGCGCGGCTCGCCCGCGAGCGAGCGCAGCGCCATGCGCGCGAGAGGCACCAACGGATTGGGTGTCCCGTTGTGCGCGGGCTCCACGTCGAGATGCTCGAGAGCGCGATGGACCTGAACGGTTCCTCCGCGCAGACCCAGCAAGAGCGCACGCTCGTAGTGGGTCTCGAGGACGCGCGTGCGCTCGAGCGCGCGCGCAGCGTCCGCGACCTCGTCCCAGTCCTTCCTGTCCGACGCGATCGCAAGCCGACCCATCAGGACGGCAGGCTCGTCCACGAAGAGTCCGGCTTGCAGCAAGCGCTCGCGCGCCGAGTCGTAGTCGTCGTCGATCAGCGCGTGGATCGAGTCGCGCAGGATGACGTCGCCGTTGCCCGGGTTCGTCTGCATCAATCGATCGAGGACGCTGATGGCGAAGTTCGGCAAGCCACTGGCGTGCAACTGGTCGACGGCTGGTAGCAACGTCGACGCGACGAGATGGTCGGCGCGCTCGATGCCTGCCACCAAAGCCCCCAGGCGGCGCACGACGCCGGGGATGTCCGGCGCGTTCATGTTCGCGAGCATCGCGAACCCGACCAGCTCGCCGAAGGCGGGGTGTTCGACGGTCAGATGCGACAACAGGTGGACACACTCGGCCCAGCGTCCGAGTTCGACGCACAGGTAGGCTGCGCGCGCCAGCGGTGGCCCGAAGAGACGGGTTTGTGAGTTTTGGCTCAGCAGGCTCGACAGCAGCAGCTCGCGCTTGCGCTGCGTCGGCAGACGATCGAGCATCGCGAGCAAGGCGTGAGCGGGGGGCACCGCGCGGAACCAGCGAATGGCGAGTTCGCCGGGCAGATCGTCCACGGGCAGTTCGACCACCGTCGGGACGTCGCGGATCGTTCCAGCGCCCGTCTCGAGCAAGGTCAACGATGCGTCGGCCGCCAACACCATGTCTCCCGAACGGTATGCCACGAGCGCTTGCTGCAAGAGCATCGGTGGAAGTCCCGGGTAGCGCGCGGCCGCCGGGATCAAGAACGCCTTCGCCCCGTACACGTCGCCTCGTTCGAGCGCGTCGCGCGACAGCTTCACGAGCTCGTACGAGCCCAACTGCTGCTCGGGGACGTAGGAGTTCGTCGCCAGGTACTCCTCGAGCCTCGCCTCGTAGTCGCGGCGTCGTGCGTGGATCGAGCGCTCGCCAGCGTCCGTCCAGCGTTCGGTGATCTCCTCGGCCAGTGGCGGCCACGCCGACATCGCCTTGGCCAGAGCGTCCTCTTCGCCGACGGGATCGCCCGCCGCCGCCAAGGCGCTGGCGCGATCGATCCAGGCCCGCCCCAAGTCCTCACGCAAGTCCTCGGGTGCTGTGACGCCGCCGGAATCCGTCGCGGCGCCGATCGCATAGTTCTCGAGCGTTCGATTCTTCGCCTGGCGTGCCAACCGAGCGAGCGTCAGGTAGGCCGCCAGCCGCGCGCCTGGGAATGGCTCGGGGCCGTCGTAGGCCAAGTAGTACTCGGACGTCTTCATCGCCCAGGTCGGATTGCGATCGGCTTGGGACAGCGCGGTGAAGAGATGCGACAGCGCTGTGAACCTGAGGTGTTCCTCGCGCCCGCCAGCCGCACGGCTGCGCTCGCCGAACATTCGCGCCAGTTCGTGTAGCGGCTCGTACTGCTTCAACTCGTAGAGCGCGACCGCCCAGCGCTCGAACAGATCCGTGTCCATCAGTCGGAAGTCGAGGATCTGCGGCTGCACGCGCTCGACGCTCTTCAGCAACCGAATGGCTCGGTCGGGCTGCTCGAGCGCGATCCAGGCCTCCACCGTTCGAAGCAACGTCGGCGAAGGCAACGCCACCTGGGGGAGATCCAGGAGCAGACGACCGAACAGCGCGGCATCTTTGTGGTACCCCGCAAGGAACAGGATCTCCTGGATCCCCTCGGTGGCGAGTCGTGTCGGTTCGATGCCGAGCGAATCGACGAAGTCGCGGCGCGCTGCGCGCAGCCAGCCGGCCGCTTGGCGCACCTCGCGAAGCGCGTTCTGGCGCGTCGATGGAATCCGAAAGGCGAGCGCCACCGACTCGAGCGCGGCCTCGAAGAGTTCGCTGTCCTCGCCGAGCGCGACAGCGCGTTGGATACGGGGTACGGCTCGCTCGGCTTCCGTCGCCGGCCGATCGTCGTGCAGGCGCTCGCGCAACCGCTCGATCGACTGGCGCACCCGGATCAAGCGCGCTTCGCCCCGGAAGGCCAGGGCATCGGCGCGATCGGGCGCCACCGACAGCAACAGTTCCGACAGCTCCAACGCGGTTTTCGCATCGTCTCCACGCAGCGCGCTCTCGCAGGCCAGTTCGAGCAGCTCTTCGGGGTCCGCCCCGAATTCTTCGACGGCGCGGCGCGCATCGCGAATCGCGAGCGGCCAGTTCCACAGCCGGTGGTGCGTGCGCGCGCGTTCGTGGAGGAGTTCGGAACCGATACGCTTGGCGCGGGCGCGCACGTCGGGGTCGTCGCTCTCGAGCTGTTGCTCGGCGAGTTCGATCCCGCGGCTCAGTTCCAGCAAGCCTCGGTCAAAGTCCGGCTTGACCTGCTCGAGGCGCTGCGAGGCCGTGTGCAGCAACGACTCCGGCGTCTCGCCCGCGCGGGTGCTCCACAACTGGAGCAGACCGGCGACGACGGCGAGGGCGAAGGCGAGAAGGATCCAGGGGCCGGAGCGCATGGCAGGAAGGGTCGTCAACCGGTGCGGCCGAGATCGCGATCGTCCGCGTCGCCGTCCGTCGGAAAGGAGAGCAGAGCATACTTCCTCATCTTGTTGAACAGCGTCGTCCGGTTGATGCCGAGGCGCCTGGCGGTGTCCTGGCGCGACCCGCTCTCCAGCCCGAGCGCGCGGAGGATCCACCAGCGCTCGGCGGTTTCGACGACCTCACGCAACGGTACGTCGTCCTGCAAGGACCAGGGGGTCGCCGCTTCGGCCTCCGACCCCTCGGCGTCGTCCGGCCAGAGATCAATGACCTCCAACTCGGCGCCCTGGGCCAAGAGCACCGCGCGCTCGATGGTGTTCTGCAGTTCGCGAACGTTGCCGGGCCACGGATGCGCTGCCAGTCGTCGCAGTGCCCGTGGTGCGAAGCTGGCGACGGCGCGCGCATGGCGGGCCCCGAAGCGGCCCAGGAAGCGCTCCGCCAACAGCAAGACGTCGTCGGGCCGGTCGCGGAGCGGCGGGACGTCCACACCGACCACGTTGAGTCGATAGTAGAGGTCCATGCGAAACGTGCGGGCCTCCACGGCGGCGGCGAGGTCCTCGTTCGTGGCGGCCACGATGCGCACATCCGCCTCGCGCGTACGGCTTTCCCCGACGCGCTCGAAGCGGCCTTCTTCGAGCACACGCAAGAGCTTGACCTGCAAGTCCATCGATGCGGTGCCGATCTCGTCCAGGAACAGCGTACCCCCGTCCGCAGCTTCGAACTTGCCGATGCGGTCGGCCACCGCGCCCGTGAAGGCGCCCTTGGCGTGACCGAACAGTTCGCTGGCGAGCAGCGACTCGGGGAGGGCGCCACAGTTGACGCCCACGAATGGCTCGTCGCGGCGATTGGAAGCGGCGTGCAGCCCGCGCGCGAAGGCGGTCTTGCCGGTGCCGGACTCGCCTTGCAGCAGAATGGTCGCGCGGCTGTCCGCCACGGTGCGCAGGGTTTGAAAGATGCGCTGCATGCCAGCGTCGCGGCTGATCAGCTCGCCGAAGTTGGCGGCCTCACCCTCCTCACCGGCTCGCAAGAGACGATTCTCCCGTTGCAGGCGGCGTTCGGCGATCACGCGCGCGACCGCGGCGACGACGGTCGCATCGGCCACCGGGCGAGGCAGCATCTCCGCCACGCCGGACGGCGGGGAGTCGCGCTCCGCACAGGTGGCGAAGGCATCGAGCAAGACGATCGAAGGCGCATCCGGTGCGTCGATCCAGGCGCGAGCGAGGTCTTCGCCACCCAAAGCGCGCTCCGCTACGACGGCATCGAGGGCGCCCGGGTCCACCGCTCGCGCGGCGGAAACTGTTTCCGCCACGATCACGTGGTGTCCCGCGGCTTCGAGGCGCGCGACGAGCGCGTGTCGGGAGCGGGTGGCCTGGTCGAGGACGAGCAGCGTGGTCATGGGGAGCTTGGAGGGTGCAGCGGGCCGCGCGCGCCGACCCCTCGTCCACGCTCTTCGACACCCTGCGTCGCGAGACTGAAACAGCAGCTTTCGGGCGTCGAGACTCCAGGCCCTAGGGATTCGGTGACGAAGGGCATCCTGGACACCCGCGCGGGTGTCCAAAGCCGTCACAATGCCGGCCCACATGCGTCCCTCCATCGAAGTCTCCGTCGTCGTCCCCGTCTTCAACGAGGAGGAGAGTCTGCCCATCCTGCACGCGGAGATTCGCAAGGCGCTCGACGGCATGGGGCTCGGACCGGATCGTTCCGAGGTGCTCTACGTGGACGACCGCTCGGAGGACAAGAGTCTCGCGGTGATGCTGGAGCTCCGCCGACGCGATGCCCGTGTGCGCGTGGTGCGCTTCCGCCGCAACTTCGGTCAGACGGCCGGGCTGGCAGCGGGCTTCGACGAGGCGCGCGGACGCGTGGTCGTGACCCTCGACGGCGACCTGCAGAACGACCCCGCCGACATCCCGCGGATGGTGGCGATGCTCGACAGCGGCTACGACGTGGTCGCGGGCTGGCGCAAGGAGCGTCACGACGGCTTCGTGCTGCGCCGACTTCCGTCGATCATCGCCAACCGGATGATCTCCATCTTCACCGGCGTGCGCATCCACGACACGGGCTGCACGCTGAAGGCGTTTCGCCGCGAGCTGATCAAGAGCATGTCGATCTACGCCGAGCAGCATCGGTTCCTGCCGGTGCTGTCGGCCGCGTCGGGGGCACGCGTCGCCGAGGTCGTCGTGAATCACCGAGCGCGCCGCTTCGGTCACAGCAAGTACGGGATCGGGCGTGCGACGCGCGTCTTGCTCGATCTCTTGACAGTGAAGCTGATCTCGCAGTTCTCCCATCGCCCGCTGCACTATTTCGGCATGCTCAGCCTCGCCGCGCTGGGCCTTGCGTTCGTCTTCGGCATCGTCGGGCTGTTCTCGATCGGCGACGGGCTGCCCGAGGGCGCTTGGACGTTCAACGACTGGGAGATGGCCGTCAGCACGATCCTGATGCTGATGATCTCACTCTTCGTCTACTTCGCGCTGCTCGGCCTGTTGGGCGAGCTGGCCGTGAAGGCGAGCGGCATGCATCGTCGCTCGATCCTCGACCGCATCCTGAACGAGCTGCATTGATGGAAGCTCAACCCGTGCACTCCCGACAGGATCGACCCCCCGGCCCCATGATCGAAGTCTCCGGTACCGCCTCCACGCTGAGTCGTACGTCCGCACCGGGCGGCGCGGTCGACGTGACCGTCGTCGTGCCCGTGCAGAGCGCGGCAGCAGAAGTGCGCGAGGTCGTGCAGGCGTTGGGTGGCGAACTCGACCGCGAGAAGCGCACTTGGGAGGTCATCTTCGTCTTCGACGGCGTCGCTGGGAAAGCGCTGCGCGAAGTGCAGGCGATGCGAACCGAGTACGAAGGCCGCGTGCGTTCGATCTCGTTCAAGAACCCGTTCGGCGAATCGGTCTGCCTCTCGGCGGCTGTCGAGCAAGCGCGGGGTCGCTATCTGATCACGTCGCCGCAGTACGTCCAGGTCGACCCGGCCGAGCTGGGACCGATGCTGCGCGCGCTGGACGACGGCGCCGACTTCGTCACGCCCTGGCGCACGCCGCGCGTCGACGCCTGGTTGAACCAGATCCAATCCGCGCTGTTCAACTTCATCATCCGGCAGATCATCCGGATGAACTTCCACGACCTGAACTGCTACTTCCGCGCGATCCGGCGCGACGTGCTCGACGACGTGGCGGTCTACGGCGACATGTACCGCTTCCTGCCGGTCATCGCCTATCGCCAGGGATACCGCGTCGACGAGGTCAAGGTGCGCCACCTGAAGGAGTGGGGGACGACCGGCTTCTTCGGGCTCGGCATCTACGCGCGGCGCTTCCTCGACGTCTTGAACGTGATGTTCCTGACGAAGTTCACGCTCAAGCCGCTGCGTTTCTTCGGAATGATCGGCGGCTCGTTCTCGTTGATGGGCCTCGCCCTGTGCCTCTACTTGGCGATCCAGAAGCTGGCGGTCGGCGCCAGCCTGTCGGGACGACCGCTGCTGCTGTTGGGAGTGCTGCTGATCGTGCTAGGCGTGCAGATCCTCGGCTTCGGCCTGGTGGGCGAGATCATCATCTTTTCGCAAGCACGCAATCTGAAGGAATACCGCATCGAGCGCATTTGGGATCGGGATGACGAGGACCTCGAAGACTCTTGTGAGTGACGTCGTGGAACGTACGTCGCCCGCCGAGACCGTCACGCTGCGCGTCGAACGCCTCGGCGTCGAGCACGACACGTTGCGCGATGCTTTCCTGCGTTCGCATCCGAAGTCGACGTTCTTCCATCAGAGCCGGTGGGAGCGCGCGATCGAGCGCGTCTTCCACCACGTGCCGGAAACGCTGGGAGCCTACCGCGGCGACCGCTTGGTCGGCGTGCTGCCGCTGATGGAGTGTCGAACGCTGCGCGGGCGGCGCAACCTCATCTCCATGCCGTACGCCGTCTACGGCGGCGCGGTGGCGAACGATCCTGGCGTCGAGCGAGCGCTCGTCGAAAGCGCGAAGCTGCGGGCCGAGGAACTGGCTGCGGGTCAACTCGAGTTGCGCTGGATGGCCGAGCCGCGGGACTACGGGATGACGCCCACCAGCCTCTACGCGACGTTCCTGCGAGACCTGCCGGATTCGCCGGAGAAGGTGCTGGCCCAAATGCCGAAGAAGTCGCGCGCCGAGGCCCGCAAGGCGCGCGAACGTCACGGGCTCGAACTCGTCGAAGGACGTTGGTACTCGGACGATCTGGCGCGACTGTTCCTCGAGAACAAGCACAACCTCGGTTCGCCCGCGCTGCCGGCGCGGCACTTTCACGCCTTGAACGACGTCTTCGGCGACGATGTCACGGTGCATCTCGTTCGACAAGGGCGCGAGCCGGTCGCGGCGGTCATGTCGTTCGCTTGGGCCGGCACGCTGATCGCCTACTACGCGGGCACGCGCCAGGGCGCCGACCGAGCCGTTAGCGCCAGCAACTTCATGTACCTCTCCCTGCAGGAGTGGGCGGTCGAACGAGGGTTCCGTGTCTTCGACTTCTGTCGTTCGCGGGCGGACTCGGGCGCCTACCGCTTCAAGGTGCATCAGGGCTTCGAGCCGCGGCCGCTGCACTACCGCTTCCATCTGGTGCGCAACCGGCATACGCCCTCGTTCACGCCTTCGAACCCGAAGACGCGCATCCTGCGCGAAACCTGGGCCAAGCTCCCGACCTGGGTCGTGCGCCCCGTTTCCGATCGGCTCTCGCGCTACCTGCCTTAGGCAAGGATCCGTTCGACGGCCGCGGGTACGTCGTCGACGACTTCGATCCAGGCGTGTTGCTCTGGCGAGGGCGCGACCGGGTGGCCGCTTCGCACCAGGTAGTTCCGCGTGATGCCCGCACCGCGCGCGGCCTCCAGATCGCGCACGGCGTCGCCGATCGCGACGGAGCGCGCGGGCTCGAGGTCGAGTCGTTCGATCGCCGCTAGGTACATTCCGGTCTCGGGCTTGCGCCAGGTCGCGTCCCAGCCGGCGCGCAGCGGAAAGTCGGGATGCGAGGGCGCATAAAGCATGAGGTCGAGCGCCACGTCGTGTGCCGCGAGCAGGCGCTCGAGGCGTGCGTTGACGCGCGCCACGTCGGACTCGTCGAAGAGTCCGCGCGCGACGCCGCTCTGGTTCGAGAGGCAGACGAGCCCGAAGCCGGCTCGGGCGAGTTCGCGCAACGCGGGCCCGACGCCCGGCAGCAGCACGACCTGTTCGGGATCCCGTAGGTACTCCCGCTCTTCGATCAGCGTCCCGTCGCGGTCGAGGAACGCGGCGCCCCGCTGGCGACGGCCTCTGGTCATCGGGTGCTGGCGATCGGCTCGAGCGTCAGGTGGACGCGATCCGGCGAGAGCCCGCGATCGATCCGCACCGGATAGAAGAGGTCGTACGAGTTGAGGAACAGCGGGAACGGCCAGCCGTAGGGCATGTCGTAGCCCGCCGACCAAGGGATCAGGTAGACGTCGCCGCCCTCGACGAGCATCACCTCCTTCGGCGTGTAGCCCGGCAACTCGAGACGCAGCCGGTGCGAGTCGCCGGTGTCGAGCGCGATCCGGCAGGGCGTCAGATAGCCGGATGCCCGGCCATCCAGCACGACGCGTGCGCCCGGGGGTGTGGACGAGATCGACGTGCCCGCGGGCGTCACGAAGCTGACGCAGCCCGCGAGGAAGAAGGTCGCGAGCGCGAGGAGCGGGGGCGTGAGTCGGGAGCGCATGCAGGAATGATCACCGTCCGCCGGCCCGACCACAAGGGTCAGCGACTCTCCTTCGGGCGTTGCAGTGGAAGGGAAGCTATGGTTCCGTGCCATCGCGTGCGCCGCCCCGTCCCTCGTTCCGTCGACCCGCCGCCCCCCCGGGAATCGTCCTGGCGTGAGTGGGGTTTCCTCGTCGCCCTGGCGCTCGTCGCCGCCGGTGCACGCTTCTGGAACCTCGGGGCCTGGAGCGTCGAATTGGACGAAGCGCTGTTCCTCTCGGACGCGCGGCACAACGTCAATCCGCGCTATCCCCTCGGCTATCACGTCTCCGCGTGGGTCTGGGACCTCTTCAATCGCGAGGCGCCGGACGAAGCGCTGCTGCGCCTGCCGAGCGCCGTGGCGGGTTTCCTCGCCGTTCCCGCGACGTTCTGGGCGCTCTCGAGCGTGTTGTCCCGGCGCGTCGCGGCGCTGTCCGCGCTGCTGCTCGGCGTCAGCAGTTGGGCGCTCTTCTGGTCGCAGATGGCGCGCTTCTACACGCTGGCGCAACTCTTGGGGCTCGTCGCCGGCGGCTTCGTGTTGCGCGGGGCGAAGCGCGCCTCCTGGAGCGAGATGCTGTTGGGGCTGGCCGTCCTCGCGCTGGTACCGCTGGCACATCCGAGCGGCGCCTTCCTGATCGTCGGACTGTGGGTGGCGGGGGGCGTGCTGCTCTTCGGGCGGCGCGAGCCACAGGAACACCACGCGCCCGCGATGCGAATCGTCTTCGTGATCGGCTCGGTGATCGGTTTCGCCTTCGGGCTCGCCTGGGCGCTCGACGTCCTCGGCGTTTGGATGGCGAGCACCTCGGGTGTGTCGTCGCAGCCCTTCCACCTGTTGCTCTCGACGGGGTACCTCGTCACGCCGTGGGTCGGCCTGGCGTTCGCGGTGGGGCTGGTCCGTCTGGCGCGCAATCCGGCCCGCGAGTCGCGCGCGCTGCTGGCCCTGATCGCGTTCGCAGGACTGGCGGCACTCGTGACCTCGGCGATGGGTCGTTCCGCCGCGCAGTACGTCTTCGTGCTCTTGCCGTGGATGCTGGGCGTGGCGGCCCTTGCGCTCGTAAACGGAGGTCGACGACGCATCGCAGCGGCGTTGGTCGTGCTCCTGTCGTTGGCGGACAGCGCCGACTACCACCTACGGCGCCACGGCGACCGGCCGCGCTGGTCCGAGGCCGCAGCCTACGTTCGCGACCACGCGGCTCCGGGGGATCTGTGCCTCGGAATGCACGCGCCCGCACTCGAGTACTACCTGAACCCCGGCGCCTCGAGGCTGCGCGTGCCGCAGGCGTTGACCTACCTGGATCGCTACCGACACGATCTCCCGTTGCGCTGGAGCGGCCGCAACCGACGCGTCTGGCTGATCGTCAACAACGAGGAGTACGAAGACTGGTCGCCCGCCGATCGCGAAGCCACGCGCGAGTTCTTGCGCCTCGGCTGCCGCGAGGTGGCCACGTTTCCCGTGCCCTTCCCGCTGGGCATACGGGATCTCGACGTCACGGTCCTGCGCTGGGATCCCTGACCGCTGAATTCGACGGCGCGCAGGCGCTTAGTTGGCGCGTCCCGCGAAGTCGCCCGTGTCGGTCTGGACCTTGATCTCTTCCCCGGGCTCGATGTGCATCGGCACCTTGATCGTGAGGCCCGTCTCGAGGACGGCGTCCTTCTTGACGGTGCTCGTCGTGTTGCCCTTCACCGCAGCCTCGGCCTCCGCCACCTTCAGCACGACCTGTGACGGCAGTTCGAGACCGATCGCGACCTTGTCGTGGAAGGTGACCTCCACGATGCTGTTCTCGCGGACGAAGCCCATCTTGTCGCCGACCAGGTCCTGGCCGAGGTGGAACTGCTCGTAGGTCTCCGAGTCCATGAAGCAGTACCCCATCTCGCCCGCGTTGTAGAGGTACTCGGCCTTGCGGCGATCGAGGTAGGCGACTTCGAGCGTGTCGTTCGAGCCCAGGCGCATGGAGTTGCTCTGGCCCGTCGAGAGGGACTTGGTCTTGATCGAGATGATCGCGCGCAGGTTGCCCGGGGTCTTGTGGGAGTACTCGGTGATCAAAAGCAGATCGCCTTGGTACTCGAGGACTTGACCCTTGCGCAACTCGGTAGCTCGGACACCCATGGCGTTGTTCTTGAAAGCTCGGTTCGGGGGGGGGGTGGCTCCAAAGCGTACCCGAAGCGAGCGCGCACGCCCGTCGCTCAATAGCGCTTGCGTTGCGTGGAACTCGGAATCGAAAGCGCCTTGCGGTACTTGGTCACGGTCCGGCGCGCGATCGTGATGCCGTGCTCGGACTTGAGCTGCTGGGCCAAGCGATCGTCGGACAGGGGCTGGGTCGGGTCCTCCTTGTCGACCAGGTCTTGGATGCGCGATTGGATCGAGGCCTGGCTCGCCATGTCGCCGTCCTCGGTCTCCGTTCCGCCCGAGAAGAAGGAGCGCAGCGCGAAGATGCCGTTCGGCGTCTGCGCGTACTTGCCGGCGACAGCGCGACTGACCGTCGAGATGTGCACGTTTGTCTCGTCGGCGATCTCCTGCATGCGGAGCGGCACGAGCCCGCGCACGCCGTTGCGGAGGAACCCCTGCTGACGCGCGAACACGGCCTTGGCGACACGCTCGAGCGTGCTTTCGCGTTGCTGCAGCGCGTCGAGGAACCAGCGCGCGTTCTCCAGTCGCTCCTTGACCCACTTGCGCACGGAATCGCCGCGCTTCGACTCGGCCAGGAGCTGCTTGTAGGCGGGGCTGATCGTCAGCCGCGGCACGCCGTCGCGCGTCAAGCGCACGACGAACTCGCCGTCGACCTCTTCCACGACGACGTCGGGGTGGATCGTTTCCGCCATCGAACCGCCGTACTCGCGCGAGGGCAGGGGATCGAACCCTTGGATCGTCCGGATCGCCTCCTTGACCTCTTCCAGGGTCGCCTCCGTCGCGCGCGCGATGCGGGGCAGGCGGTTGGTCGTGATGTTGTCGATGTGGTCCTCGATCAAGGTCACGACCAAGGGATCCACGTCCGCTGCCTGCGCCTGCAACAGCAGGCATTCCTGCAGGTCGCGCGCACCCAGCGCCGGGTGCGTGGCGTGGCGGAGCTCCCACAAGGCCAGTTCGACGTCGTCGTCCGTCGCGCCGTCCACGCCGCAATTGCGTGCGATCTCCTCGAAGTCGTCGGTCAGGTATCCGCGGTGGTCGAGCGAATCGGTCAGGTAGGACGCGATCGCCATGTGGTCGTCGTCGAGCTGGAGCATCGGCAAGCTCTCGCGCAGCGCCTCGCCCAGGCCCGTCGCGCGCGCCGGCGTGTTGCGCATCGCTTCGAGCTTGCGATCGCCCTCCTCGCCGCCGCTGCCGGTGCGGCGGCCATCGCCGAAGTCGCGCTCGTAGCGCTCGAGGACTTCGATCATGCTCTCGACCCCGCCGCCCTCCGCCTCGGACGAGTCGCGGTCGCGGTCGCCGTCGTACTCGTCGCTCCCGTCGCGTTCCTCGATGAACGGGTTCTCGAGCATCTCCTGCTCGATCCGCTCGACCAGGGCCAGGGTCGACAGCTGAAGGACCTGCATCGCCTGGATCATTTGCGGCGACTGCACGAGTCGCTGCTCCATCCGGGCTGATTGCGAGATTCCTAGGCGCACGGGTGGTTCTCCATCGCTACTAGTATAGACCTCGAGGCGAGCGGTCACGCGGACCGACTCGTTCCCGATACGCTTCCAAGAGGTCGCTGGATGAGTGGATGGTTGGACGTGGAGGACGACGCGGGCGTGCGTCGTCACCCCTTGACGGAGGGTTTGACGCGCCTGGGCGGCGCGGGGGCGCAGCTCACGGTGCCCGACGTCGGTGGTGACCAGGTGCACGTCTGGAACGATCCGCCGCGCGCCATTTTCGTCGGCACCGGTCGGCCGCCGCGCCTCAACGGCGCGCCGCTCGCCGAGGCCGCGCTGCGGCCGGGCGACCGGCTCGAGTGGAACGGCGCGCGCTTCGTCTACGGCGGAAAGCCCGCCAGCGAGCACGAGGCGGAGCTGGAGGAGCTGGCCGGCGACGAACCGTCGGCAGCGTACGTCGCCGCTCCCGTCGGCCGCGTGCTCTCCCTACGGGAAGAACGCATCTGGGACCGCTTGGTCGCAGGCATGTTCGTCGAGCTGGGGCTCGCCGACCGGGCCGCGGCCAAGCGCTGGCAGGGCGAAGTAATCGCTGGCGGTTTCGACGCCGACGCCTGCGCCCGCGAGATCCTCGCGCGCTCCGGTCAAGCTGCGGACGACCCGCGCATCGAGGAGCGCTCGACCCGGCTCCTGCGCGACCTCTTGATGGCACCTTTGCTGAAGGGGGCCAAGGGCGCCTCGCGCCGCGCTCGCCAGGCGGCCCAGGGAGGCGTCGCCTACATCATCGCCAACGTGATCGCGTTCGGCGTCTTCGCCCTGATCACGCTCCTGGGGCTGTTGCTGCTACGCATCCAGGAGTACGACCTCAACGCCTTCCTCGATCGGCTCCTCGGCCGGAGCTAACCCGGTTCCCTCACCACGATCCGTCTGCTTCGACCGTCCTCTTCGGTCGTGCCAAGTTGGGCTTCGGTCTGTTGATCACCCCCCGGACGCCGTATCGTCCACCCCGATGAGCCGCTTCGACGTCGACCGATCCTCCTCGAACGAGGGCGTTTTCTCGCTGACGCAGATCCGCCACCTGATGCGGGTCGAGTTCTCTCGCGCCCAGCGTTACGGCTATCCGTTGGTCTCCTTGGTGCTCGGCGTGGACCGCCTGGACCACCTGCGCGACCTCTACGGCTTCGAATTCAAGGAGACGGTCATGAACGACGTCGTCGCGCTGCTGAAGAGCGCCACGCGCAACTGTGACTACCTCGGACGGCTGATGGACGACCGCATCCTCGCGATTCTGCCGCACACGACGGTCGAGGGCGGCACGCGCAGCGTCGAGCGGATCCTGGCCGCCGCGCGCAGCCTCGATTTCGAGGCCGACGGTCACGCGCTGCGCGTGACGCTGTCGATCGGCATGGCGCACTACGCGGACGAGAACACCATGTTCTTCGACTCCTTGGTCGAGGCCGCGGAAGCGGGGCACTACGAGGCCTCGATGGCCGGTGGTGACCGCTGGCTGTTGCGCGATCCGGGGCCCGGAGGGGCCTGACCTCGAAGCGATGCGGATCCTCCTTGCCGAGGACGAGGAGACGATCGCCGTCACCCTCGTCGACGCGCTCGACGACGCGGGACACGACGTGTTTCACACGCCCGATTCGAACGTGGCGCTGGAACGGCTCGAGAGTCATCCGCCGGAGCTCGTGCTGACGGACATTCGCCTGCCCGGCCCGGGCGGCATGGCGATCCTGCGCCGCTCGATCGAATTGGCGCCGACGCGCCCCGTGGTCTTGATGACCGGCTACGGCACGATCGAGCAGGCCGTCGAGGCGATGCAGATCGGTGCCGCGCACTACGTGCAGAAGCCGTTCCACAACGAAGCCGTCGTGACGCTCGTCGAACGCCTTGGACGCGAGCTCGCGCTGGTCGACGAGAACCGGCGCCTGCGCGAGGAACTGCGCGAGTTGGCGCCCGATCGCTTGCTCGAGATGGTCGGCCGCTCACCGCAGATGCAAGCCGTCTTCGAGCGCCTGAAAACGGTCGCCCCGACCGACGCGACGGTCCTGATCGAGGGCGAGAGCGGGACGGGGAAGGAGCGCGTGGCGAACGCGATCCACGCCTTGAGCGGCCGCGCCGACGGGCCCCTGATCGCGCTCTCCTGCGCCGCTCTGCCGGAGTCCTTGCTGGAGGCCGAGCTCTTCGGCCATGAGCAGGGAGCCTTCACGGATGCCCATCGCGCGCGCCGCGGCCGCTTCGAGTTGGCCGACGGCGGCACGCTGTTCCTGGACGACATCGACGACATGCCGCTCGCCGTGCAGGTCAAGCTCCTGCGCGTGCTGCAGGAGCGCGCCTTCGAGCGGCTCGGCGGCGAGAAGACCCACGAGATCGACATTCGCGTCGTCGCCGCGACCAAGCGCAGCCTGCGCCAGATGGCGCGCGATGGGACGTTTCGCGAGGACCTCTTCTATCGCATCCACGTCGTGCCCCTGGCGCTACCGCCGTTGCGCGAGCGCGAAGGCGACGTGCCGCTCCTCGTGCAGCACATGCTCGAGCGACACGGGCGCGATCGGCGGCTGACGGTTTCACGCCCGACGCTGGCGGCGCTCGAGCGGTACCCCTGGCCCGGCAACGTGCGCGAGCTCGAGAACGCGGTGCAACGCGGTATCGCCCTCGCGGGGCCCGACGGCGAGCTGCTGCGCGAGCACCTCCTGCCGCTGGATCCGCGCTGGCGCGGCGCCACCGAACCCGCGGACGAAGTGCGCCCCTTGCGCGAAGTCCTGAAGGAGACCGAAGCCGGACTGATCCAGCGCGCGCTCGAGTCGACCGGCGGACACCGCACGCAGACGGCGAAGCTCCTCGGCATCTCGCGCAAGGTTCTCTGGGAGAAGCTGCGCGACCTCGGCATCGACCCGGAGTAGCCAGCGATGCTGACCGAACTCGAGCTCCCGGACGGGTCGTTGGCCGTGGGGGATCTGCACCTCGACGTCACCGATGAGCGGGACGTCGCGCGCTTCGTCGAGTGGTTGACGCGGTTGCACGCGCCGCGGTTGATCCTGCTCGGGGACCTGTTCGAGTACTGGATCGGCGACCGCGCGCTCGAACACGAGGGCTCGCGGCGCGTCGTCGCGGCGCTCCGGGCCTTCCCCGGCGCGATCGAGCTGATCCCGGGCAACCGTGACTTCCTGCTCGGTCGGCGCTTCGAAGCGGCGAGCGGCGTGCGGCTGCACCCCGACGGCTGCATCGGCGTCATGTCGACGGGCACGCGCGTGCTGTTCCTGCACGGGGACGAGCTGGCCACGGGCGACCGCTCCTACCAGCGCTACCGACGCGTGGTCCGCAAGGCCTGGGTGCGCGCGCTCGCCGGGCACCTGCCGCACCGCGTCTCGGACGGGATCGCACAGCGCATGCGGCGCGTGTCGGAGCGCGAGGTCAAGCGCAAGAGCGCCGCGGCCACCGACGTCGTGCTCGCGAGCTGCGACGAGGTCGCGCGGCGCGCTGGCGCCGACCTCCTCGTGTGCGGTCACGTCCACCGTCACCGCGACGAGACGCTGCCCTCGGGCGCGCGGCTGCTGGTCGTCGATGCGCTTGGCGACGGTTGGCTGGACGCGGTGCGTTTCGTCGAACCGCCGCGGCTCGCGCCTTCGGGGATTGCGCGCGAGCGGGCCGCCGGTCAGGCTCGAGAGCGCATGATCGTCGCGATCGACGGACCGGCGGGAGCCGGCAAGAGCACGGTCGCGCGCCGCGTCGCCGAAGCGCTGGGGCTCGCCTTCCTCGATACGGGCGCGATGTACCGAGCCGTGACCTTGCACGTCCTCGATCGCGACCTGCATCCCGGCGACGCCGCGGCCTGCGAGCAGGTCGCGCGCGAGCTCGAACTCTCCTTCGACGAAGCGGGCCGCATCCTGATCGACGGTCGGCCCGGCGAACCCGCGATCCGCAGCCCCACCGTGACGCTCAACGTGTCAGCGGTCTCGGCTCACCCGGGCGTGCGGATGGAGGTCGTCGCCGAGCAGCGCGCGATCGCCGAGCGCCTCGACGCCGCCGGCAGCGGCGTCGTCGCCGAGGGCCGCGACACGACGACCGTCGTATTCCCAGACGCCGATCACAAGTTCTTCCTCGACGCGACGCCGGCCGAGCGCGCGCGGCGCCGGGCGGCGCAGCAGGACGCGCTCGACCGTGTCGACGAGATCCTGTCCGACATCCAGCGGCGCGACCGACTGGATACGACGCGCGCGCACTCTCCGTTGATCCAGTCCCCGGACGCGGTTCGCATCGATGGGGACGAACTGGACGTCGACGAAGTCGTGGCCCGCATCCTCAGCCACATTCGCCAAGACGCTGCCCGATGAGTGACGCCGACGTCTTCGTTCCCGAGCCCCCGACGCCCGACTCGACCTTCTGGTACCGCTTCGGGCGCACCGGCTGCGCCTGGATGCTGAAGCTCTACAACCGACTCTCGATCGAAGGTCGGGAGAACGTGCCGACGGACGGGCCGTTCCTGATGGTCTCGAACCACCAGTCGCTGCTCGACATCCCGATCCTGGGGGCGGCCACCGACCGGCACCTGTGCTTCGTGGCGCGCGGCAGCTTGGCCGATTCGAAGGTGCTGGGTTGGTGGCTGCACCAGTGCCGCTCGATCCTGATCCAGCCCGGAGCCCCGGATCGAGCGGCGCTGCGTGCGATCGAGGCCCACCTCGAACTCGGCGACGCGGTGGCGATCTTTCCCGAGGGGACCCGTTCCCGGGACGGCAGCCTGCAAACGCCGCGCGGCGGCGCTTTCTTCTCCGCTCGACGCGCCGGCGTGCCGATCGTGCCAGTTGGCATCTCCGGGGCTATCGATGCGTGGCCGCGAGATGCTAGGCTCCCCGCCCCAAAAAAGATCGTGTTGCGGATCGGCACCCCCCTCGACGGACGGGATCGCGATGCACCCGATCGCTGTTGGGAACAGGTTCGCGCGCTCGTCGGCTCGCCGGCGGCCGTGGATCGATCGGATTCGGGCCCCCGTCCTTGATCGCGCACTTGGCGCGGTGGGGCAGGCCCGGGTCCCCGTCCTTTGCTTCCCTAATCGGTTTTTCGAACACCCACCTTCCTTCCTAACACCCATGTCCATCGCTTCGAATCGCGTCAAGAAGTTCGAGCTCGATACAGAAGAGCTCGACCGTCGCGTGGAGGACGCCCTCTCGGGCTTCGACCTCCTCACGCTTGACGAGAAGATGAAATCGTCCATCCGGCACGTCACGCCGGGCACGATCGTGAACGCCAAGGTCGACTCCGTCGATCAGCGCACCGGCTTCGTCGTCCTCGACATCGGCGGCAAGTCCGAGGGCGCGATCCCGCTCTCCGAGTTCGGCGAAGACCTGCCCAAGATGGGCGACATCTACGAGGTCTACTACGACGGCCTCGGCGAGGACGACACCGCGTCGCTCTCGAAGAAGCGCGCCGATCGCCAACGCGCCTGGGAGAAGCTCGCCAACACGTACTCGGAAGGCGACGAGATCCAGGGCATCGTGCAACGCAAGATCAAGGGCGGCCTGCTCGTCGACGTCGAAGGCGTCAACGTGTTCCTGCCCGCCAGCCAGGTCAACCTGCGCCGCACGCACGACATCTCCGACTTCATCGGAGAGCCGATTCGCGCGCGCATCATCAAGATCGATCCCGAGCGCATGAACGTGGTGGTCTCCCGCCGCAAGCTGCTCGAGGAAGAGCGTCAGCGCCTCAAGGAAGAGCTGCTGAAGGAGATCGAGGAAGGGCAGGTCCGCGTCGGCACGGTCAAGAACATCGCCGACTTCGGCGTGTTCGTCGACCTGGGCGGCATCGACGGCCTGCTGCACATCACCGACATGTCCTGGGGCCGCGTGCGGCACCCCTCCGAGATGGTCGCCCTGGGCGACGAGATCGAGGTCAAGGTGTTGCGCGTCGACTTCGATCGCGAGCGAATCGCGCTCGGGATCAAGCAGAAGCAAGCCTCCCCGTGGGACGGCATCGACGAGCGCTACCCGGTCAACCAGAAGGCGGTCGGCGAGGTGGTCAACATCATGTCGTACGGCGCGTTCGTGAAGCTGGAGGACGGCGTGGAAGGCCTGGTGCACATCTCAGAGATGTCCTGGACCAAGCGCATCAACCACCCGAGCGAGCTGGTCAACCCCGGCGACAAGGTCGAGGTCGTGGTGCTCGAGATCGACATGGACAAGCAGGAGATCTCGCTCGGCATGAAGCAAGCCGAGACGAACCCCTGGGACCTCGTCGAGCAGAACTACCCGCCCGGCACGATCATCGAGGGCACCGTTCGGAACCTCACGACCTACGGCGCCTTCGTCGAGATCGAAGAGGGGATCGACGGCCTCTTGCACGTCTCCGACATGAGCTGGACCAAGAAGGTCAGCCACCCGTCCGAGATGGTCAAGAAGGGCGACCAGATGACCTGTGTCGTGCTCTCGGTCGATACGCAGAAGAAGCGCATCGCGCTGGGCTTGAAGCAACTGTCGAAGGACCCGTGGGAGACCGAGATCCCCGGCAACTACCACATCGGCGACCTGCTCTCGGGCTACGTCACGAAGATCACCAACTTCGGTGTGTTCGTGAAGCTCGAGGAGAACCTCGAAGGCTTGCTCCACATCTCCGAGCTGTCCGATCACAAGATCGAGACGCCCGAGGACATCGTGAAGCCGGGGATGAAGATCGAGGTGCGGGTGATCCGCGTCGACATCGACGAGCGCAAGATCGGTCTCTCGTTCGTCCACGCGGACTTCGAGGAGAACGCCAACCTGCCCGACGTGCCGCCGGAGAGCGACGTCGTCTACCAGGACGACGCCCCGCCGCGCAGCAGCGGCAGCGGCATCGACATCGGTGGCGCGGTGCCCACGACGGAAGCTGCGGCGGAAGCGCCCCAAGCGGAAGCTCCCGAGGCGGAAGCTCCCGAGGCCGAGTCGAGCGAGGCCGAGCCGAGCGCGGACGCCACGCCTGCCGAAGCGGCGGATTCGGACGCGGATTCCGACACGGACTCGGCCGCGGTGACCGACCTGGACGCCGAAAAGCCTCCGACCGAGTAGTTCCTTTTGGCGTGAAACGCGGCGCGGCCCGCTCCTTCGGCAAACCGGAGGGGCGGGCCGCGTTCGTACCGGGCCCCGTCCCCGCTACACTCCTTCGATGCTCACCCGACTTGCCATCTGTCTCTCGGGCGCCTGGATCGCTGCGGCGACGCTGGGTTGCCAGTCGCTCGGCGGTGGCGACCTGGGCCTGTCGCCGTCACGGGTCGTCATCACCACCGGCGATCCCGCGACGCAGGCGGTGGACGGCGCTCACTGGGGCACGATCCAGACCATTCGGGCCGCGCTGCGCGAGCGCGACGACGTGACGGCCCGCGCGCTGACCGAGCGGCTGGCGCTGATCGGCGGCGACGACGTGCGTGAGCTCGTCGCCGGCTTCCGGCGGGTCCTGGACGGGCGAGCGCTGGTGGCGGAGCTCGACCTTCGGCTCGTCATCGAGACGGCACAACCCGACTCCCTGGAACCGGCACTCGATGCGCGCCGCGTGCTACTCACGGCCGAACACCAGGGCCAACGGCCCGTCCGGCTGCGCCTCCCGATCGGCCGTCTCGAGCACCTCGTCGTCGGGCTCGAGCCGACCGGCGCCGAGAACCGGCACCTCGAAACGACGATCACGCACGTCTTCGCCGATGTGACGCTCGCGCCCGGCCGTGTGACGGAGTTCGAGGTCGTGCGCTACACGCTCCCGACCGAGAGCGCACTCGCCGTGCGCGAGCGCTGGCGGTTGACGTTCGGCGACGGGCACGTCGAAGCGGACGGCCGTGAGTTGCCCGCCGCGCTCGTCAGCGCCGCCGACGCGCACGGAGAGCGCTTGGCGCCGGAACTGCCGACGGCCCCGGTCGAGCCCGCCGACCTGGTCGCGTACGCGGGCGGCCCGCGCGTCTTCCTGCCGTTGTTGCTCGAGCACGCGGTCCGCATCGCACCCGAGCGCCGCGACGAGGCGGTCGTCGCCATTCTGCCGTTGCTCGAGGAGCTGGCGGTCGATCACCCGCGCCGCGGACGCATGCTGGCGCCGGTCCTGCGTTGGCTGACGCGCTCGACCGAGCCTGGCGCCGAGCCCACCGCGTGGGTGGCCGCGCTGCACCGGCATCTCTCCCCGACCGATTCCTCCCTCGATCTGCCCGACGTTCGATGAGTGCCACCTCAGCGTTTCCCTCCGTCGAGGAGCAATTGCCCGTCTTCCATCGTGGCGCCGTCGATCTCCTGTCGGAGGCCGAGTTGAAGCGCAAGCTGGAGCGGGCGCTCGCCGAGCAACGTCCGCTCCGGATCAAGTTCGGGATGGATCCCAGCTCGGCGGATCTCCACTTCGGGCACGCCGTCCAACTGCTCAAGCTGCGCGCGCTGCAGGAACTCGGGCATCAGATCGTGCTGATCGTGGGGGACGCGACGGCGATGGTGGGGGATCCCTCGGGCAAGAACACCTTGCGCCCGCAGCTCGGACGCGACGAGGTCGAGGCGAACCTCCAGACCTACACCGCGCAGGCCGGGCTCGTGCTCGACATGGCGCGCACCGAGATTCGACGCAATTCGAGCTGGTTCGACGCGATGTCGTTCGAGGAGGTGCTGCGCTTGACGGGACGCATGACCGTCGCCCAGATGCTGCAACGCGAGACGTTCCAGAAGCGTCTGCAGGCCGAGGAGCCGATCGGCATTCACGAGTTCCTCTATCCCCTGATGCAGGGTTGGGACTCGGTCGAGGTGCGCGCCGACGTGGAGCTGGGCGGGACCGATCAACTCTTCAACCTGCACCGTGGCCGCGACCTGCAGGCGCAGATGGGCCAGGAAGCACAGGTCGTCTTGACCCTGCCGCTGATCAACGGCACGGACGGCCGCAAGATGAGCAAGTCCTACGGCAACGCGATCGGGCTGACCGACTCGCCCGAGGACATCTTCGGCAAGACGATGAGCCTGACGGACGAGGTCATGGAGACGTGGTTCGTCTACCTGACGGCGGTCGACGAGGCCGAGATCGCGGAAGTCCTGGCCGGACATCCGCGCGAGGCGAAGGCGCGTCTCGGCTGGGAGCTGGTGCGCTCGGTCCACGGCGCGGCCGCCGCCGACGGCGCGCGCGCGGCCTTCGATCAACGCTTTCGCGCGAAGGCGTTGCCCGACGACATCCCCGAACGCACGTTCCGGTTCGAGGCCGAGGGCATTCCCTTGTTCGCGCTGCTGGCGAAGCTCGAGCTCGCGACCAGCTCGAGCGACGGTCGCCGCAAGGTCGAGCAGGGTGGCGTGCGCCTCGACGGCGAGGTCGTGAAGGATCCGCGCTTCGTGGTTGTCGCGCCGGCCGAACCGCTCTTGATCCAGGTCGGCAAGCGGAACTTCCTGCGCGTCGGCGCGGAGTGAGGCTTAGCTGCCGCCGCGGGCGTGCAGCACGTAGGGGATGACGATCTCGGGGTACTGCGGGTCGTCCAGGAGGACGCGCACGTCGCCGCGATGAATGCCCTCGGGCAAGGGCTCGGCCGACGCCAGCACGACGCGCCAACGCGCGGCCGAGCCGTCGGCGTCCGCGCGCTCGGGCTCGAAGGTCACTTCGAGCTGCTCGGCGTGCGCGCCTTCGAGGCGCGCTTCGAGCACGCGGAAGGTGTGCCCCGGGAGCAGGCTTGCGACCCGCGTCTCGGAGCGTCGCGCGGGCTCCGAGCGTTCTCCCGGCGTCACGCGCATCGCAAAGCGCTGCGGATCCGCCTGGACGTCGGGCACGCCGACCGCGGCCAGCGGGATCGAGAGGTCGTCGGCCGGTTCGCCCAACTCGTCGGTCGTCGAGAGCACCAGTTTGGTCGCGTGGCTCCCGCGTTCGATCGGTGGGCGGAAGCCGGCTTCGATGCGCCAGACGTCGATCCCGGACTGGTGGATCCGCTCGACGCTCGCGTCGACGCCCTCGGGCACCTCGATCAACTCGCCGATCGTGTGCAGGTTCGAACCTGCGCGCACGACGTCGACCGTTCCCTTCGACTCGCCGCCGATCGGAATGGCACCGAGTTGGATGCCGACGGGGGGATTCATGCTCCAGGGCGCCGCGACGTGCAGTCGCAGCTCGAGCGTGATGTAGCGATTCTCGCTGGCGTCGGTCGAGACGCGCAGCGTGTAGAGCATGTCCTGGTTCTTCTGCCGGACGTCCTTGGTGTCGACCCTCACGGTGAGCTCGAGCCGGTCGCCCGCCTCGACGACGATCCGCGGACCTTCGTCGCCCTGGGGCTGCCCGACGACCTCCGTTCCGTCCGGCCGGTAGGCGCGCAAGGACGGCACGGTGCAGCCACAGCTCGGAACGAGCTTCAGGATCCGCACAGCGCCGGGGCCGGGATTCACGAGCTTGAACGTGTGGTGGGCGACCGCGCCCTCGGACACGCGTCCGAAGTCGTGGAAGTACGGCCGCGCGTCGTCGGACGCCTCCGCGGCGACGAAGACCATGGTGCCCGCACTCGACTCGGTGCCCTCGGGCGCGCAAGCGAACAACAGGGCGGGCAGAGAGAGAGCAAGTGTGCGCAGCATCGAGTCGGGGATCGGAGGGTCGTTGGGGCCCTGGGGGGGCTAGTATGCGCTCTCGCCAACGCAACGCTTCAATCCTAGAGAACTAGACATGACCCCCGCACGCGACGCTGCCGTCTGGCAGGCCATCGAGGCCGAAGCACGCCGACAGGAGGACCACCTCGAGCTGATCGCCTCGGAGAACCACACCTCGGACGAGGTCATGGAAGCCCTGGGGACGTGTCTGACGGACAAGTACGCCGAAGGGTATCCCGGTCGCCGCTACTACGGCGGCTGCGAGAACGTGGACGTGGTCGAAGAATTGGCGCGCGCGCGCGCCAAGGAACTGTTCGGCGCCGAAGCGGCCAACGTGCAGCCGCACAGCGGGACCCAGGCCAACGTCGCGTGCTTCATGGCGCTGCTGGAAGCCGGGGATCGCGTGCTGGCGATGTCGCTCGACCACGGCGGTCACTTGAGCCACGGGCACCCGAAGAACTTCTCGGGCATCTTCTACGACTTTCACCAGTACGGCCTCGATCGCGAGACCGAACGGCTGGACCTGGAAGCGATCCGCGCTCAGGCGCTCGAGCTGCGACCCAAGCTGATCCTGGCGGGCGCCTCGGCGTACTCGCGCACGATCGACTTCGCCGCGTTCGGCGCGATCGCCAAGGAAGTCGGCGCGCTCCTGATGGTCGACATGGCGCACATCGCGGGGCTGGTCGCAGGTCGCGCGCATCCCAGTCCGGTGCCGCACGCCGACGTGGTGACGATGACGACGCACAAGACGCTGCGCGGGCCGCGCGGCGGCTTGATCGTGTCGCAGCAAGAGCACCTCAAAGCGCTCAACAGCGCCGTCTTTCCGGGCGGGCAGGGCGGCCCCTTCATGCATGCGATCGCAGCGAAGGCCATCGCCCTCGGCCAAGCGCTCGAGCCTGCGTTCCGCGACTACGCCGCGCGCGTCGTCGCCAATGCCAAGGTCTTGGCGGAGACGTTGGTAACGCGGGGCCTGCGCATCGTCTCGGGCGGAACCGACAACCACCTGATGCTGGTCGACGTCTCCTCCGTTCAACTGACGGGTGCCGATGCCGAGGTGGCGCTGGGCCGCATCGGAGTGACCGCGAACAAGAACTTGATCCCGTACGACACGCAGCCGCCGATGAAGGCCAGCGGCGTCCGGCTCGGGACGGCTGCCATCACGAGCCGCGGTCTCGACGAGGCCGACGCGGCGCGTCTCGGCGGCGCGATCGCGGACGTGCTACACGCGCCCGCCGACGAACGGGTCGCGGACGCGGCGCGCGGCGTCGTGGCGGAACTGACCGCCGCGCACCCGATCCGCGGCGAGCACGGAGCGCGGATCGGTGCGGCGCTCTAGGAGCGAACTCGCGCCCGTCCCGACGCACGTCGTGACGGGTTTCCTCGGTGCCGGCAAGACCACGCTGCTCAACCGCTGGCTATCGGAACCCCGCGGCGAACGCCTGGCGGTCATCGTCAACGAGTTCGGCGACCTCGGCATCGACGGCGGGCTGATCGTCGCCGCCGACGAGGAAGTGGTCGAACTCGCGAACGGCTGCGTCTGCTGCACCGTGCGCGGCGATCTCGTCACAGCGCTGCACGGCCTGCTCGACCGCCGCAGGCGGCGCTTTCGGGCGACGCCCATCGAGCGGCTCGCGATCGAGACGTCGGGGCTCGCGTCCCCCGGACCGATCCTGCAAACGCTGCTGCTCGAGGAGCGCTTGGCCGCCGAACTGGTACCCGCGAGCGTCGTGACCCTGGCCCACGCGAGGCACGTGCTTCGCCAAGTGGAAGAGCACCCCGAGGTCGCCGAGCAATTGGGCTATGCCGACGCGATTCTCTTGAACCACGCGGACGAGGTGACGGACGGCGAGCGCGAGCGCACGCGCCTCGAGCTCGCCCGGCGGTCACCGCTCGCGCGGATCCACGTCGTGGAGCACGCCGCCTCGCCCGTGGAGTTGCGCGACATCGAGCCGGGCGCCTTGCCCAGCGAGATGTCCGGCGCGCACGGACACACCGAAGGCGCCATGGCCATCGCTCTCGTCAGCGACACGCCGCTCGAGCTGCACCGCCTCAAGATGTGGCTGCAGTTGATCGAACGCGACCCGAGCGGCACGATCTGGCGCGTCAAGGGTCGGCTGGCGTGCCGCGAGGTCAGCGAGGAGGTGATCGTTCAGGGGGTCTACCAGACGCTCGAGATCGGACCCGGAAAACCTGTCCCACCCGCGCGCTCGGAGCTGGTCGTCTTGGGGCGCAACCTGGACGAAGCGGCGCTGCGGCGCGGCTGGGAGCACTGTCGAGCGCGCGAGAACGCCTGACCCCGCACGCGAGCACGGTGCTAGGCTGTAGGCAGCATGCTCCTCTCCCTGGCTGTGCCCCTCGTCCTGTCGACTGTGCAAAGCGTCAGTCCCCCCGTGCCCGACCTTGCGGCCTCGATCGCGCGCCACAGGGCCATCGGGCCCTTCCTGGACCTGCCGGTCGTCAGCGAGCTGCCAGCGGCCCAAGGAGCTTGGTGCCACCTCGCGGACTTCGACGCGGACGGTCGTCCGGAGGGCGTGTCGGTGATCGAACTCGTCACGGGGACGCGTTTCGAGGTGGTCAAGATCGACCCGTACGGGCAAGGCCGTGAGCAGGGTTGGAGTTGGGCGCTGCAGGACAACGCTTCCACTACCTACAACACGCTGCCGCCCCTCGTCGGCGACGTGACGGGCGACGGCCTGGCGGACATCGTCGTCGACCGCTTTCACGCCAACCAGAGCAGCGCAGGCGCGTCGGGTTTCTTGGTTCGCGACGGCCTCGCCGGCCCGGCCCCCAACCTGTTCGGGGTCACCGCGGGCGGCAACGTAGCCGCGTGGACCCTCGGAACCCGAGCGCCCTTCGTCGGTCAGGACCTGCTCGTCGTCCACGCGGGTGACGACCAAGCGCCCGCCGCGCCGCACCTGCGCTGGTGGCACTTCGTCGGCAACGCGTTCACGGGCGGTCCTTCGACGCCGCTCAGCTCCGCGGATCTCGCGCGCTCGCCCGTCGCGATCGACTTCGATGGCGATGGTCGCGACGACCTGTTGACGCTCCGCGGTGATCCGGTGACGGGAGTCGGTGCCTACACCACCCTCGGTGACGCGCTGGTGCCGAGCGGCGTTTTCGCCCTGCCCGCCAACTGGACGGCGACCGACGAACAGTTGACCATCGGCGACTTCGACGGGGACGGTGACATCGACGCTGCGCTGATCGGGCGCTGCGTACTCGGACTCGAGCTCTGGCCCCTGGTGCAGACCGCACCGGGCGTCTTCGTTCCCGGCGCGGTGCAGTTGCTGCCGTTGCCCCTGGGCCAGACGCTCGGAAGCGCGCGCTGGATCGACGTCGATGGCGACGGGACGTCCGAACTCGTCTTCGGCGAGGGACGGCTCGGAATCGTCGAGAGCCAGAACGGCGTCATGGCGCGCGTGACCTATCGCCGGTTTCCTGCGTCCGACCGGATCCTGGGGAGCGTCGATCTCGACCTCGATGGACACCGCGACCTGATCACCTCGAAGAGCGTTTTGTTCGGCACCGGTCGGTTGGACGGCGGACGCGTCTCGATGGACTCCGAATCCGTCGAGCTTTCGGGGCGCTTGGTGGTCGACTGGGAGGACGACGGCGACCTCGACGTGCTCAGCGCCACCGGCTCGGTCGCGGTCAACGACGGGACCGGACTCTTCGAGAACGGTGCCGGCGGCTGGCCGGCGGCGGGACCGGGCAACCTGTTCGGCCGCGCCGCCAGCGTCGGGGACTTCGACGGCGACGGTCGGGTGGATTACTTGGCTCAGTTCCTGCTCCTCCAAAGTTTTCCGATGCCTCCGATCGTGTTGACGATGGCGTTGCTGACGGACGACGGGCTGGGCGGTTACGTCGCTACGACGAATGCGACCGCGCTCGGCGTCGAGATTCCCGACGACGCGATGCAGCCCTGGCCGACCGCGGACGTGGACGGCGACGGCGATCTCGACGTCGTGACCGACGGCGGCTGGTGGCGCAACGACGGCACCGGCTGGTTCGGTGCCGCGGTGGTCGCCAGTTGGAGCGGCGATCTCTTGGCGACGGCCGATTTCGACGGCGATGGGGACGACGAGGTCGTCGTCCGACAGAACGGGTTCGCCACCGTGCTGCGCCACTCGGCGGGCGGCTTCACGCAGACGACCTTCGGCACCTTCCTGGACACCGACCGAGCCTTCGTCGCGAACGTGCTGGGCACGAGCGCGCCCGAACTCGTGGTCCTGAATCCAACGACCGAGCAACTCTCGATCTTTCAGTGGACGGGCAGTTCGCTGGCTCTCGCGCTATCGACGACGGTGCCGGGCCTCAGGGCCGATCCACCCTTCGCAGGAGACGTGGATGGCGACGGCACGCCGGAACTCTTCCTACAGCGTTTGGCGACCGATCTGACGTTGCGTCTCACCGTCGTGCGCCCGAGGTCCGCGGGCGGATTCCGACCCGAACGCGAGTTCGTCCTGCCGGGGATCGTCGACGGCTTCCACGACGTGGACAGCGACGGCGACGCCGACCTCTGGAGCGGGGGCTTCGCCTTCACGAACCGCACGTTCGACGGCGCGCTCCGCGGCGTCGTACAGCAGTACGGAGCCGGGTTGCCGGGAGGCGGCGGCGCGGTGCCCGTGCTGGGTGCCGGGGGACCGCTACGCGTGGGATCGGCCGAACCGGCGACCATTCGCCTGCGCCGCGCTCCAGCGGCGAGCGTCGGCATTCTGTTCCTCGGGACGGGCGCGGGCAGCCTGCCCTATCCGGGCGTCGCTGGGCTGACCCTGTACGTCGATCCCTTGCTCGCTTCGTTGTCGATCGCGACGGACGGGCCCGCAGGTGTGCCCGGCGCGGGCAGCATGACGTTTGCGATCCAATCCGATCCCTCGCTCGCCGGCGTGACGCGCTTCCAGCAGACGCTCATCTTCGACCCCTTGTCGCCGACGGGCCTGGCCGCGTCGAACGGATTGCGCACGACGATGGGCTTGGAGTAGCGGGGCCTACGCGGCTTCCGAGCGCTCGTAGCCGAGGTCGCGCAGGATCGTGAAGACCTCGCTCCAGGACGGGAACAAGCGACCCGTGGCCTTGCGAAAGACCTGCCGAGCCTGGGCGAAGCTCTCCACCTGCTCGTCGCTGATGTCCGGCTCGCCATTCGGACTGCGATAGCCGAGTTCGAGGAGTAAGCCCAAGACCTCGTGATCCGAGAGCAGGGACTGCATCCGTTGTCGCTTGAGGCGATCGATCTCGGTCAGGAACTCCAACGTCTCGGCGGTCAGCTCGTCCGGTCGCGGCGTGCGAGTTCGGACGGTCTGCCGCGGGGACGGACGGGACTCGGGGCGTTCGGCTTGACTCATGGTGGTTGGGACGGGGTGCTGTCCAGACCCTTCGACCACCGCGTTCGTCGTTCTGAACCCCGAGCCGCCGCGCGCTGCTAGCGAACCCATTCTTGAAACCGCCGACGGGAAAGGATGGACCGTCGCTCACGCATCGGCGCCGGGAGGCACGCTGCCCGTGAGCGTGCGACAGATCTCGAGGTAGCCCTTCATCAGCGCTGCCACGATCGCGTCGGGCAGTTCGGGCCCGGGCGCTGACTTGTTCCACGACAGGGTCTCGAGGTAGTCGCGCAAGACTTGCTTGTCGTAGCTGGCGGGATTCGTCCCCGGGCTCCAACCGGCCGCGGGCCAAAAGCGCGACGAGTCCGGCGTCAAGGCCTCGTCGATCAGGAGGAGCTTCCCGTCCTGCAGTCCGAACTCGAACTTCGTGTCGGCGAGCAGGATGCCTTTGGCGGCCAGCTCGCGGGTGCCGCGTTCGAACAGCGCGAGGGCCGTGCGCTCCGCCGCTCGGAAGACCTGCCCGCCGACGCGCGCCTCCGCCTCCGCCAGCGTGAGCGGTCGATCGTGATCCTCGTCCTTCGTCGTCGGCGTCAAGAGCGGACCCGGGAGTCGGCTCGCCAACTCGAGGCCAGGGGGCAACGCTTGGCCGGAGATCGCACCGGTCGCCCGGTACTCCTTCAGCCCTGAGCCGGCGAGGTAGCCGCGCACGACCCATTCGACGCTGGTGGGCTCCGCTCGCCGCACCAGCATGATGCGACCCGCGAGCTCGCGCCGAAGGTCCCGATCCAAGCCCGGGACGTCGGCGGGATCGGTCGAGAGCAGGTGATTGGGCACCAGGTCGCGCGTGCGCTCGAACCAGTGCGCGGCGATCGAGGTCAGCACGCGCCCCTTGTGCGGAATCGTGCGCGGCAGGATCACGTCGAACGCGGAGACGCGGTCGCTGGTCACGAACAACAAGCGTTCGTCGTCCACCGCGTAGAGATCGCGCACCTTGCCGCTGGCCACCAGGTCGAGCGATCCGAGGCGAGGCGCACGTCCCTGGTGTCCCTGGGCGAGTTCCATCGCGGGATCGTAGCAGCGCCCCGCGGGCCCTACAATCGAGCGCGCATGTCGAGCGACGATCCCCACTGCGAGCGCGTGCGTCCGCGCGGACCGCTCGTCGGCGTGGGCCAGGTTCCCGGCTCGAAGTCGATCGCGCAACGCTGCTTGGTCTGGAGCGCGGCGGCGACGGGACCTTCGCTCTTGCGCGGCGTGACGGCGTGCGGCGACGTCGACAGCGCCGTGGAAGCGGTGCGAGCCCTTGGAG
>JBBDIB010000002.1:51870-54864 GCA_040880665.1 Planctomycetota bacterium | reverse complement strand
CCCCCCGCCCCCCAGACTCCTAGCCGCGTTGGCTCCGTGCCTCGTAGGCTGACCCGCCCCCGTGCCCCCACCCCCTCAGAAGACCGCGTGAAGATCGCCATCCTCGGCGCCGGAGTCTCCGGCCTCGCCCTCGCCCGCCTGCTCATCGAACGCGGCCACCCCCAGTCGGACATCGTCCTCTTCGAGTCGCAGTCGAAGCCTGGCGGCCTCTGTCACTCGAAGACCGTCGACGGTTTCACGTACGACATCTCGGGCGGCCACATCCTGTTCTCGAAGGACAAGGGCGTCATGCAGTGGATGAAGGACGTCGCCGGCGGCGACGACGCCTTCGTCGTGCGCGATCGCAACACGAAGATTCGCTTCGACGATCGCTGGGTGCACTACCCGTTCGAGAACGGGTTGGGAGATCTGCCGGACCAGGCCAAGTTCGACTGTCTCAAGGGTTACGTCCAGGCCTGGCACGAGCGCAAGGCGACGGGCTCGGAGGCACCCGGCGACTTCGCGGCGTGGATTCGCTGGCGCTTCGGCGACGGGATCGCCGAGCACTTCATGGACCCCTACAACGAGAAGATCTGGAAGCGACCGCTGGCGGACGTCACCAGCGGATGGGTCGCCGGACGCGTGCCCGACGCGCCGATCGACGACGTCCTGAAGTCGGCGATCGGCATTCGCACCGAGGGCTACACGCACCAAGCGATCTTCTACTACCCGAAGGTCGGCGGCTTCCAAGCGATCACCGACGGAATGGCGTCCACGCTCGGCCCGCAACTGCGGCTCGATCACCGCGTCGAGCACGTGGCCAAGCGCGGCGATCGCTGGACGGTCGACGGCGAAGCCTTCGACCTCGTCGTCAACACGATCGCGATGAACGAGCTGCCGAGCATCGTCGAGGGCATGCCCGACGACATCGCGACGAGCATGCGCGGTCTCGCCTACAACTCGATCGTCACGTACCTCGTCGCGCTCGACCGCGCCGAACATCCCGACCTGTCGTGGATCTACCTGCCGCAACGCAAGCAGGGTCCGGTGAACCGCGCCACGTACATGTCGAACTACTCGCCCGGCAACGCGCCCGAGGGCAAGACGTCGTTCCTGCTCGAGGTCACCGTGCCCGGCGGCGCGCCGTATCCCGGCCAGGAGCTCGAGGACGAAGTTCTCAGGGGCATCGAAGGCGCCGGCTTGCTGAAGCGCGACGAGATCCTGTTCACCGATCGTAGCGCCTGCAAGTACGCCTACATCGTCTACGACCACCACCTCGAGCAACGACGCACGGCGTCGATCCAGTGGTGCGAAGCGAACGGGATCGAGCCGCTCGGCCGCTTTGGCCACTACGACTATCACAACTCCGACCAGTGCGTGATCGCCGCGAAGGCGATGGCCGAACGCCTGATCGAGAAGGCGAAGGTCGGCTAACCAGGTGGACCAACGCTCGAGCGTCTTGACCCGTGCCGCACGCCGCGTCTCGATGGTCATTCCGACGTGGAACGGCGGACCGCGCTTTCGCGAGGTCCTCGAAGCCCTCTGCGCACAGGACTTCGACGAAGGCCTCGAGCTGATCGTGATCGACTCGGGCTCGACGGACGGAACGCCCGAGCTGGCAGCGAAGTTCGGCGCCTACGTGTTGTCCATCCCGCAAGCGGAGTTCAACCACGGCACGACGCGCAACCGCGGCATCGCGCTCGCGCACGGCGAGATCGTGCTGCTCCTGACGCAGGACGCGAAGCCGATGACGCAGGGCTTCGTGCGCGCCCTGGCCGCCGCCTTCGACGATCCCGCGGTCGACGGCGCGTACGCGCGCCAGTTCCCGTTGCCCCAGCAGGACCCGATCCTGAAGGAGCGGCTCGCGCGTTGGAGCGGTGCGCGCAACGAACCCGCGCGTCAGACGCTCGTGCCCGGGGATGCCGCCGCATCGCGTGCGCGCTTCGACGAGCTGGAGCCGATGCAGCGCTATCTCACCGCTTCCTTCGACAACGTCGCCTCCGCTGTTCGTCGCTCGACCTGGGAACGCCATCCGCTCCCGCCGCGCTCGTTCGGCGAGGACGTCGCCTGGGCGCGCGAGGTGCTGCTCGACGGCGGCACGATCGCCTACGAACCCGCCGCCGAGGTCGAGCACAGCCACCCGATCTCGATGAAGCGCGAGTTCAAGCGTCTCTACTGCGACCACAAGAATCTCCTGGCGCTGTTCGGGCTCAGAACGGTGCCCACCTGGGGCCACGCCTGGCGCGGCTGGGCGGGCCAGCGTCGCTTCTACGCGGAACTGGTGGCGTCGCAGGATCTGCCGTTCAAGGAGCACGTCTACTGGCGCCTGTACTCGATCCCCTACTCGCTCGCGGAGGGTGTCGCGCAGTTTCTCGGTGCTCGCAGCCACTGGAAGACCGACGAGAGCCGGCTCTGGCGCTGGATCGACACGAAGCTGACTCACGCCGTTTGACGCGGCCGCTGGCAGTCGGGCTCCCGCGCGGAATTTCGCGGCCGGGGCGAACGCGACGCGCAGGGTTCGTATCCTGGAACGGCAGTGAGTGACGCTTCCGACGACGATTGCGAAGAACTGGAGTCGATCCGTCGACTGCTCGAGAACGCGCCGCGGGTCTCGGCGCCCGGGACGCTCAGCGGCTCGGGCGATGGCGGCTCTGGCGATGGCAACTCTGGCGATGGCGGCTCGAAGCATGCTGGCCCGAAAGGCGCTGGGCATGGCGAGCTCTCGCGCGAGGAGCGCGAAGACCTGCGCCGCGTGCTGGCGGCCGGACGCGACGTCGACGAGCGGCGACGCGATCACCTGACGCCGCGTTACGAGCGTCTTGCCACGATCGCCGAACCGAACGACGAGCGTCAACTGCTCTTCGTCCTCGATCACGAGAGCGAGTCCGAGCTCTTGGTCACGCGCCTCGCGCCTGCGCTCGGGCACGAAGTCGGCGTCGACGGGCGCCTCAGCGCGTTGGTGCGGCGCCTCGAGCGGCTGGAACTCGCCACCGTCGCGCGGCCCCGGGTAGTGAC
>JBBDIB010000002.1:11826-51860 GCA_040880665.1 Planctomycetota bacterium | reverse complement strand
CCCCCCCCCCCCGCGACGGCGCGCCGCTGATCGCCTGGCGCCTGCCCCCCGGCGCCAGCGCCGCGGAGGAACTGCGTCGACGCGGCGCGCTTCGCCCGCCCCATGCGTTGGCCGTCGCACGACACGTCGTCTACGCACTCGAGCAAGCACACCGCAGCGGCCTCGTTCACGGCGCGCTCGACCTCGAGAACGTCTGGCTGCTCGATCGTGTGCCGTGGACCGACTCCAACCCCCACGGCGTCGGCGTCGAGCTGGTCGAGTTCGGACTCGGCGCGTGGCACGGCAACGGCAAGAGTCCCCGGCCCGCCGACGACGTCCGAGCCGCAGCGCGCCTCTTCTACGGCTTGCTGGTGGGCTCGCGTCCGGGCGCGGACGCCTCGCCCGTGCAAGACCTCGCGGGCCTTCCCGACCGCTGGGGCCGGACGATCGAGCGTGCGCTGGCCGACGGCTATGCGGATGCGGGCGCCTTCCTGGCGCAGCTCGCGCGCCTCGACGCGCCGGCGCGCGACGCGGTGCGCGGGCGCGCGGCCGCCGGGTTGATGTTCGCGACCACCTCGGGCGTGCTGCTCTGGAACGCCTTTGCGGGCGTTTCGGCCGACGCGGATCGCGCAGACGCTGCTGCCCTCGGCACGGAAGCCCGCGAGCCAGCATCCCGCGACGCGGCAGCGCTCGACGTCAGCGCGTCGGCCGAAGTGCTGCGCCTCGAGACGCGCCTCGCGCAGATCCGCGACCGGCTCTTCCAGACCGAGCGCGCGCGCGCCGAGGAGACCAGCGTTCGGGAAGCGCTCGCAGCGCGACTCGCGGAGTTGGACCCCGAGGTGACCGAGCTGCGCGCGCGCGGCGCCCAGCTCGCCGGCCTCGAATCGCGTGTCGAGGCCTTGACGAGCGAACGGGATCGGCTGGCGAGCAGCCTGTCGAGCGAGCGCGAGGACCGTGCCCGCGAGCGCCGCGCCGCCGCGGAGCTCGTGGATTCGCTGCGCGCCGAGCTGGCCGTCGCCACCACGGAGCGCGAAGACCTCACCGAACGGCTCGCGGCCAGCACCGCCGCCGCTCGGCGCGAGCAACAGGCCCTGGCTGCGCGCCTGGCACCGCTGACCGCCGAGCTGAACGCCGTCGCCGGCGAGCGCGACGAGCTGAACGAGCGGCTGCTCGAGGTCGAGAACGGCCTGGCCCGCGAACGCGCGGAGCACGCTGCCGAAGCGCGCGCTCTACGCGCACGCTCTGCGGAGCTCGAGCGCGAACGCGATGCCTTCCGCGTAGCTGGCATCACCAAGGACCAGCGCGCGGCGCAGCTCGACCAAGAGCTCGAGCGCGCGCGCGCCACGGCGCGCGACGCCCAGCGCGCGACGGCGACCGCACGCGCCGAGACTGCACGCTTGACCGACGAACTCGGACGCGCCACGGCGAGCCTCGACGCGCGCGACGAGCGGCAAGCGGCAGCGCTCCGCGAACGAGAACGCCGCCACGCCGCCGAGATCGCACGTTCGCGCGCGACGATTCAGCTCCTCGAAGCCCGCGCGCACGCACTACGCGACGACCTCGGCGCGGCCGAGGCCCGCAGCGCCGAGCTCGCGCGCAAGCTCGCCGACGTCGAAGCGGAGCGCGACGCGCTGCTCGAGCGGCTGGAGCGCTCGTCGGGCACACGGCGCACGGTCTTCCTCGACGCGCCCACCCCGCGCTACGCGCGCCTCGTCGCGGAAGTCCTCCCGATCCCCGCGCAGCAGCCCGAACAGCCGGACCAGCCGAATGCGACGCCCGAGGTCGAGCGACTGCGACGAGCGCTCACCGCCACCGCCCGCGAGAACGCCGCGCTGCTGCGCGCCTTGGCCGAGCGCGAGGGCGCATCGTCCCCGGCTCCCAGCACGACGGATGTCGAGCGGTGGTTGAACGACGAACGCGCTGTCTCGGAAAGGCTCAGGATCGAACTCGCCGAGCTGCGGGACGTGCTGGCCGCGCGCTCCGATCTCACGCGGCAGTTGGACGTGGCCCGCGGTGAAGCGGCGACCGAACGTGCGAGCGCTGCGTCGTCCGCGCGGCGCGTTGCAGCGCTCGAGGCGCGCTTGGCCGAATTCGAGGAGCGCTGGTTGCGGCGCGAGGCGGACCGCCTGGTCGAGCAGCGTGCGGCGCGGCTCGCGGAGCTCGACGCTCGATCGCGCAAGGCCACGTTGACCGACGAGGTGCGCTCCATTTCACGGCGCGCCGCTCAGCTCGAAGAAGAGTTGGGCGCGGCGCGCAATGCTGCGGCCGACGCCGAGCGCCGCTTGGCTGCCTTGAACGAGACCTCCAGCGCGAAGCTGGCCGAAGCCGACCGCCGCATCGAGCGTCTGCGTCGCGACCGCCGTGCACTCGAGCGCGACCTCGAGGACGAACGCGAGACGCCCCGCGACAACCGTCGACTTCGCCGCCGACTCGCAGCGCTGGAGGCGGAACGCGCCTCGCTGGCAGCCGAGCTCGCGGACCAACGCAACGTGCTACGCCGCCGAATCGAAACGGAGGTCCAAGCGCGCCTCCGCGCCGAAGAGAGCGCGTTGGCCGCCGAACTCGCCCACGAACGCGCGGCGCGGCTCGCGTTGATCACGACCCTCGACGAATCGCGCGACCGGCTGCACGACGCCCAACGCCGGTTCGAAGAATCCGCCGCCACGCTCGAGAACGAACTCGAAGCGCGGCGGCGAGCCGCGGAGGAAGCCCGCGCCGCGGCCGCCGGCGCCGAGCGCAACCTCGCCGAGGCGCTGGCGCGCATCGAAGCGCTGGAGGCGGAACTGGGAGCGGAACGCGAGGACGCCTTCGGCGCACCGCCCGAGGCCGACGCCGCCGGGGATTCCGCCCCCTGACGGCCGCGGGAAGGCAGATTCCACCGGATTTCCCGAGCCGCGGCCCAAGCTCGGGCCGCGAGCTGTCGATGGATCGAACGGTCCCGCACCGCGGACCCTCCGCTCGCCCTCGACGGGCGCCGAACCAACGCCGCTCAAAGATCATGCAATCGAACCGACTCACGCTCGCATTCACCCTCGCGCTCGGCCTCCTGGCCGGCTCCTGCGCCTCCAGCTCGACCCCGGCCGACGCCGGTCCGACGACCCCCGCCGTCAGTGTCAGCGCCGTCTACAACGGTGACTCACCCAGCGCCAAGGCGCAGGGGATGCTGCACTCGCTGCGCGGGCACAAGTTCATCGATCGCGACAAGCGTCTCGGCGGCGGCGTCTGGACGGTCGGCGGCTACATGGTCGGCGAGACCAGGGACGGCCAACTGCAACCGATGGTCACGTTGAGCCAAGGCAGCCGCGACCTGCGCCTGCCCATGCTGACCGACGGCGACGTGGGCTACCTCTGGTCCGTCGCCAAGAACGAGACCTCGCCGATGGAACAGGCGCAACTCAGCGCCGAGTGCAAGTCGATGCTGCGCTCGCTCGCAGGGCGCTAGGAGTTTGTGTCGCGGGTGGCGGTTCCAACGCCGCTCGAACGACAGGGGGCCGTCACCGTGCGAACGGTGGCGGCCTCCTGTCCGTTCACCCCGTGAGCCGCGTCAGTCGCGCAGCATCAGGTCGACCAGCAACTTCGAGAAGCGCGTCGGGTCCGAAGGCTGTCGGCCCGCCGCCAACTCGGCTTGGCCGAGGAGCAACGCGCAGGCTTCCACGAAGCGTTCGTCCGCCTTCTTCTCGCCGATCAGCGCATGAATGCGCTGCACCAAGGGGTGCTTCGCGTTCAGCTCCAGAATGTGCTTCTCGGGCGGTAGGTCTTGCCCGCTCTGGGCGAGCATGCGTCGCAACTCGGGGCTCAGCGCGTGTTCGGGCTCCACCAAGCAAGCCGGCGAATCGGTCAGCCGGTTCGTGAAGCGGACGGCTTCGACGCGGTCGGCCAGCTCGGCCTGGATCTTGTCGGGAAGTTCCGCCAGCTCCTGCTCCTTCGCGTCGCGCTCGGGCTCGTCCTCGTCCTCGAGGTCGAAGGTGCCCTGGTCGATGCGCTCGATCTTGACGCCGTCGAACTCGGTGAAGCGCTGCAGTACGAACTCGTCCACGGGCGACGTCAGGAAGAGCACCTCGAAGCCACGCTTGGTGAACGCCTCGAGGTGCGGCGAGCGCAGCGCCGTTTCGCGATCCTTGGCGACAGCGACGTAGATCGAGCGCTGGGCGACGGGCTTGCGCTCCAAGAGCTCGGGCAACGTCACGGGGGTCTCGCTCTTCGAGCTTTCGAAGAGCGCGATCTTGGCCAACTCGTCGGTGCCTGCGCCGCCGTAGTAGAGCCCTTCCTTGAGCACCTCGCCGAACTCCTCCCAGAACGCGACGTACGCTTCGCGGTCGTTCTTCGCGAGCTTGGTCAAGGACTCCAGCACCTTCTTCGTGAGCCGCGCGCGCATCTGCGCCAGTTGGCGGTTGTGTTGCAGCGTCTCACGCGAGATGTTGAGCGGCAGGTCCTGACTGTCGACGACGCCGCGCACGAAGCGCAGCCAGACCGGCAGCAGCTCCTCGCAGTCGTCCATGATGAAGACGCGCTTCACGTAGAGGTTGACGCGGCACTTGGCCCCCTCCGGCGAGAAGAGATCCATCGGGCGTCGCTTGGGTAGGAACAACAGCGCGGTGTATTCGGCGACCCCCTCGGCGCGGAAATGGATCGTGTCGAGCGGCTCGCCGAAGTCGCGCGCCACGTGCCGGTAGAACTCGGCGTACTGCTCTTGGGTGATCTCGCTCTTCGGGCGGGTCCACAGCGGCTTTTGGCTGTTGAGCGTCTCGACCTTCTGTTCCTCCTCCTTCGTCACCTCCATCTTGATCGGGTACTCGAGGAAGTCCGAGTACTTGCGCACGATCTCGCGCAACGTCCACTCCTGCGTGAAGTCCTGCGCGTCGTCGCCTTCGACCGGCTTTAGGTGCAGGGTGATCGTCGTACCTCGCTCCGGCTTCTCGATCGCTTCGATGGTGTACGTGCCGCCGCCCTGGCTGACCCAGCGCGTGCCGCGCTCCTCGCCTGCACGGCGCGTCTCGACGACGATCTCGTCGGCGACCATGAAGGCCGAGTAGAAGCCGACGCCGAACTGTCCGATCAGCTCCGGCGCCTTGGTGCCAGCGTCCTTGGCCTCGGCCAAGGCCTCGAGGAACGCCTTGGTACCGCTCTTCGCGATCGTGCCGAGGTTGTCGACCACCTCGTCCCGCGACATGCCGATGCCGTTGTCGGTCACGACCAAGAGGCGCGGCTCTTCGCTTGTCGCGAGATGGATCTCGAGCTCGTCGGGATCGACGTTCCACTCGGCGTGCTGCAACGCCTCGACGCGCAACTTGTCGAGGGCATCGGAGGCGTTCGAGATCAGCTCCCGCAGGAAGATCTCCTTGTGCGAGTAGAGGGAGTGGATGACCAGGTCGAGGACCTTTTGAGTCTCGGCCTGGAACGAAACGGTCTCGGCTGTGGGTGTCACGGTACGCGCTGGCTGGGGTCGAACGGAGGGCCGCGTCGCCGGCGGCCAAGGGACGATTGTACGCGGCTCCGGACGCTCCGTTAGCATGCCAGAGCCATCTGTGACCCCTTGTCGATCACGTCATGTTGCACACGCTCGTTTGCGCCCTCGCCGCCACGCTGGCCACCCATCCATCCGACGACGATTCCACGACGGAGCCGTCGACGCCGTTCCTCGAGGTCGCCTTCGCCGCCGCGGACGGACTCGAGATCACGGCCGACCTCTACCGACCGTCCCGCCCCGCCGGCGAGCGCGCCGCGCCCTCCAGCGGGGACGAACGGTCGACGCCCTTCATCGTGCTCTGTCACCAAGCGGGCTCGAGCCGCGGCGAGTACCGCTCGATCGCGCCGCGACTGAACGACCTGGGCTTCCACTGTCTCGCGATCGATCAGCGCTCCGGGGCGGAAATCGCCGGCGTTCCCAACGAGACGGCGCGTCGGGCCGAGGCCGCGGGCCAGCGTCCGACCTACGTCGACGCCGAGCAGGACGTTCTCGCGGCCCTGCGCTTCGCGCGCGAGTCGTACGGGGCCGGGCCGCTGCTCGTGCTCGGCAGCTCGTACTCGTCCGCGCTCGCCCTCCGCATCGCCGGTGAACACGCGGGCATCGTCGACGGCGTGCTCGCCTTCGCTCCTGGCGAGTACTTCCTGCGCCTTGGCAAACCCGAGGGCTGGATCGCCAGCTCCGCAGCGAAGGTCGCCGTCCCCTGCTTCATCGCGTCGGCCAAGCACGAGCACCAGCGCTGGCGAGCGATCTTTGCCGCGCTACCGGACGACTCGAAGGTCTTCTTCCTACCCGAGTCCGAGGGCGAGCACGGCGCACGGGCGCTCTGGCCGAACTCCGACGCCAGCGAGGCCTACTGGCGCGCGACCGCAAGCTTCCTCGAGCGCTTCGGCGTCGCGGAAGAACCGGTGGAGCGCGCCGCGCGGCTCGGAGGCTGAGTTCGCGCACCGGGCGACGCGGGCCCGGCTTCGGGAACTCGTTTCCTACGGACGGCAACCTAGGGATGGCCGGGATTCGCCCGCGCAGCCCAAGTCCTTCGCGCGGGCCGACCGACCTGGAGCGCCATGCGTGGGTGGAAACAGATACTTGACGGGCGGTCTCGAACCGCGGAACCCAATTCGAAAACCGCAACCCCCGACGTGTGCGCGGGTTGCCTCGAAGACGCGGCGTTGGCCGCGTGGATCCGAGAATCACCAAGGGCTCGTGCGTGTTCGTACTGCCGCGAGGCCGACATGGTCCGCAGCTTGGACGAACTCGCGCGGCGAGTCCTCGACGGAGTGGAGTCGGAATGGGGCGCGCCGGCCGTGGAGCCGTCGGAGCGCTTCGTCGGCCTGACGGTCGACACCGAGACGTTGTTGCTGGAGATCGTCGATCCGATCACGTCGGTCGCGGCACTGGAGCACGACCTCGTGGCCTTCCTTCCGCGCATGCACTGGCGTGCGCGCAATCCGTGGCCCGTTACGCTCGACGAGGATCGAGACGTGTGGTCACACTTCGCGGAAGAGCTACGCCACGAGCGGCGCTTCTTCCTGCACCTTTCGCCCGAGGACGAGGCGACCCAGCACGCGATCGGCTACACGGAGCTCTTGGCCGAGGTGACGAACGGCCTTCGGACGTGCAAGCTCTTGAGACGCTTGGCGCGGGGCGCTCGCATTCATCGCATGCGTGTCTCGAAGACCGGCAAGCGCTTCACGCGCGCGAGCGAGCTGGGACCGCCGCGCTTCGAGATCGATCGCCAACCCAATCGGGTCAGCCCCTGTGGGCGGCCGATGTTGCACGCGGCTTTCGACGCGCGCGGTGCCGCTGGCGCGACGTACGAACCGCGCTACGAAGCGGCGATGGCTTCGCTCGCGACGTTTCGGACGAGGCGTGAACTGTTGCTCTTGGATCTGACCAAGCTGCCGAACACGCCGAGCCTCTACGACCCCGAGCATCGTGGCGAGCGGCCCTACTTGGCGTTCCTCCGGACCTACGCCGAGGAGCTGGCCAAACCCATCGTTCGCGGACAGGACGAGCAGATCGGCTACGTGCCGACGCAGGTCGTGACCAACTACCTGCGTCACCATCTCGCGGATGTCAACGGACACGCGATCGACGGCATCGTGCACGCCAACCAGCGCGTGCCGACCTCGCCGACGTGTGTCTTGTTCGCGCGCAACCGCGACTGCGGCGAGCGGGGTGCCCAGACGCTGCTCGAACTCGAGCGCGTCAAGCACAAGGCGTTGGCACCGCGCACGATGGTCGTGGGCTGAAGGGCGCGGTCGCGGAACCCAAGGAAACCGTATGGGGGGAAGGACGCGGCCCGGCGCCGCGCCCTTCCCGCCGTCGACGACGCGAGGATTAGTCCTCGCGCTCCGGCAAGAGCTCCGCGACCACGCGGTCGGCGCCGTAGATCGTGCGGAGCGCCTCCACGATCGCACGTGAGTCGACCGACACGGCGCGCGCCTCCTGGTCACTGTAGGCCATGGCGCCCACGAGGCTTTGCACGTTGCCGTCGAAGATCAGGCCGACGACTTCGCCCGCGGCGTCGACGACCGGCGAGCCCGAGTTGCCACCGATGATGTCGTTGGTGCTGACGAAGTTGTAGGGCGTCGACTTGTCGAGCGCAGCCTCCGCCGCGTGCCAACTCTCAGGCAGGCGGAACGGCTCGACGGCGCCCATGGCCCGCTCGCGTTCGTACGCGCCGCCCATGGTGGTGAAGGGCTCGATCCATGCGCCACCTTCGTGGTAACCGCGAACCGCGCCGTAGGAGAGGCGCAGCGTGAAGGTCGCATCGGGATAGACGCTGTCGCCCTCCTTCGCGAACTTCGCCGCCGCGAGCTTGGCGTACGCGACGTCCTCGACGCTCTGTACCTGATCCTCGAGCGTCTTCCGCAGCGCGCGCGCTTCGGGGTCCAAGGCTTGAACGAGCGCGATCATCGGGTCGTCCGACGCCTCGACCGCCGCCTGCCCGCCCTCGAACAAGCGCGTGCGCTCGGCGGGATCGAACAGGGACGATTCGCGCACCAGTTCTTCGGCGCGCGCGGTGGGCGCCATGCCGCCCCGCGGACGGTCAGCGGGTCGTCGCCGCCCAGGTTCTCGGACAACCACGAGAGCCAGCTCCGGACCGCGTCGGCCTCGAGGTCGGGGTAGATCGGCACCGCGGACCCCAGGCGTTGCGCGAGGCGCGGGAGCGCCGCGTCGCTGTACTCGCGCAGGCGGTCCTCGGACGGCTTCTGGCGCTCGACTCCGGCGCGCACGAGGCTGCGCGCGAAGTTGTAGAGCTGCGACCCTCCGCCCTGCACAGCCGTGATGCGGTCGAGGTGCGCGGCTTGCACCGCTTGAGCGCGGGCGATCTCGTCCCAGGCATCGCCCCATTTCGTCGAGCGCGCGGGTTCCGACCAGACGAAGGCCTTGAGCTGCCGCTCGGCGTCCAGCTTGGCGTCCATGATGACGGGATCGTTCAAACCCTCCAGGCGGCCCGTGAGCGCCTTGCGGCTGTTCTGGATGCCGAACAGCTCGTCCTCGGCGATGCGCGCGTGCTCGGCGCCGCCCTGGCTGAAGGTCTGGAGCTGTACCTCGCGTCTCCACAAACGCTGCAAGATCTTCGGATAGCGCACGTCCCGGAAGTACTCGAGGTGGCGCACCGTGTTGAGGCGCTCGGTGCTGCCCGGGTGTCCCGCGACGAAGACCAACTCTTCCGCGTCCGCGCCGTCGCCCCAGGCCAAGTGGTGCTCGGCCGCCAGGGGCTCCCCGTTCTCGTAGATCCGCAGGAACGTGACGTCGAGGCAGTAGCGCGGATACTCGAAGTTGTCGGGGTCACCGCCGAAGAACGCGGCCGCCTTCTCCGGGGCGAAGACGAGCCGCACGTCCGTGAAGCGCCGGTAGCCGTAGAGGTGGTACTGGCCGCCCTGGTAGAGCGTCACCAGCTCGGGCTTCAGCCCGGTCTCCGCGGCGAACTCCGACTCGAGCCGGCTCATGGCGGCGCGCCGCGCGGCACCCGCCTCGGCGGGCGACTCCAGGCCTTCACCCGCGCTCTTGACGACCTCGGTGACGTCGCGCACCTCCCAGAGAGCCAAGAGCTCGAGGTCTGGACACGGCACCTCGTCCGTTCGCGACGGCGCGTAGAAGCCTTGCTCGAGCAGATCGCGCTCGGCGCTCGAGAGCTGCGCCAGGATCTCGGCGGCTACGTGATGATTCGTCATCACCAAGCCGTCGGCGGAGACGATCGACCCCGAACCGCCGGTCGAGAAGCGAACGCAGCTCTTCTGCACGTGTTCGAGCCACTCGGGCGTCAGGCGCACACCGTAGGCGGAGTCGATCGCATCGATGGGCGGATTGGTGAACAGCCACATGCCCTCGTCGGGCGCGGCGAGGAAGGAGAGTGCCAGGGCGGCAATCGACGTAGTGAACATGCGTATGAGTCGTTGGGGTTGCGCCACACGAGCGCGAGCGAGCGGGGGTGAGAGAATAGCGCTCTCGCTCGAACGACGCGCGGGGCCGCCACGCGGAAGCTCGCCGGAGCCCTCGCAACGGCTCGGGGTCAGGGCAACGGCGTCAGCTCGAGGACCTGGGACGCCCCGAGGTGGATGGTGGCGTCGGGGCGGCGCTCGGGGACGATCCACTGGATGTATCCCGGACGACCGAGGCAGGCGGGATCGCTGGACAAGGGCAGCTCGAGCGTCGCGTGAACGAACGGGCCGGTGGAGCGCGTCGTGGCCGGCAGGATTCGGTCGGGAACCAGCAGACGGGCAGCGCCCACCGTGGGCGCGCGGTGGGACACGAGCAGGTACGCAGGCCGATCCGCCGGTACGTCGGTGAGATTGACCACGAGGCGTCCGCGTGCGAGTCGAATGGGCGCGTCCACGCCGATCGCCGGGACCCGCCCATCGCAAAGTGCGACGGCCCCGCCCAACGCTTGCGCGCCAGCGGGGCGCGTCGAGTAGAACGCGCAGCCCGTCAGGCTCGCGGCGACGAAGTCGGGGAAGCCGTCCTCGTCGACGTCGCCGGCGGGCTCGATCACGTTGGAGAACGCTGCGCCCAGGTCGAGGTCGACGAACTCCCAGATGGGCTCCAACGTCGAGCCATCGATGAGCACGACCTTCTCGAGCCCGAAGCGCTCGTGCGCCGGGTGCGGCTGTGACAAGAGGATCGTCGTCAAGAAGTCGGGCGAGCCGTTGCGGTTGACGTCCCCCACCGCACGGATGGACTCGCCGACGGCCAAGACTTCGCCGTTGGAGGCGCGGAACTCGCCGCGCAGTCGGGTCGCGCGCTCGGTGATCTCGAGCGACGCGCCATCGACCCGATAGAGGTCGGATGTGCGCACGCCCTCGGCGTACGGCAGCGCGAGTGTCGAGACGATCAGCTCGGGCACGCCGTCGCCGGAGACGTCGCCGAGCACGTCGAACGAACGGCCGAACCAGGACCACGGCAGCGGACCTTCGGCCCCGGCCAAGAACTCGCCGGTGGCGGCGCTGTGCAAGCCGATCAAGCAGTCGTAGTCGCGCTCGCCCCAGGCGTCGACCGCGGGCTGCGACCACGCGACGAGGTAGTCGCGGACGCCGTCCCCATCGCGATCCACGAAGGGACGCGCCAGCGCGCGAGCTCCGACGTCGAAGCGCCGGGAGCCCTCGACGAACCAGGCGGGTCGCCGGTAGTTGACGCTGGCGAGCGGGTACTCGGGCGCGTTGACCGGCGCACCGGGTGCTCCGCCGAGGACGAGCCCCGTGCTCCAGTCCAAGAGGTCGTCCCGCCCGTCGCCGTCGAGGTCGCCGAGGTTCGCACACTTCGACGCTTGCTCCGCGAGGACGCGCGACTCCTCGAAGGTCGCGCCATCGATGATCGAAGTCCGATAGCGCGTCGACACCACGAAGTCGTCGCGCCCGTCACCCGTGACGTCGCCGATCGAGGCAGCGAAGTGACCCAAATGGAGAAAGGGCCGCTCGCCGGTGCGCTCAAAGAGCACGCGCCCCGTGCGCGCGACGACGGCGACATGACCGGCATTCTCGAGCGCGGGTCCTGCGCCGTGGCCCGCCGCGCCGTACACGATCCGCGCCGACGGCCCGGGGTCGAGCACGCCGAGAACTCGGCGTTCGGCCGCATTCAGGGGGATCGGGTGCTCGAACGGTAGGACCTCGCCAATCCTCGACTGCGCGCTCGCGTGGGTCCCGTGCGCAGCCAGCACGCAAGCGGCCCACGTCAGGGCGCTCATCGCTCGTAGTCGACGCGCACGAACGCACCGGTCGACGGGATGTCGTCGATGTCGAGCAGGAACAACAGGTACCACCCCGGCGGCGCCAGCGCGTCGTTGGGCGGTGGCACGATTTCGAGTTCGAAGGCTTGCTCGGTGCGCCGCACCGGCAGCTCGATCAAGCGCTGCCCATAGTCGAAGTGATGCGTGACCGACCCCACGCCGATCAGAGCGGCATGCGTCACGGTCGCCGCGCGCTTGCACCGCACGGTGAACGTGTTCCAGTCGGTGCGCGTCGGATAGACGATCGCGGCGGGTGCGTCCTCGAACTCCGGTCGCGGGCGCGCGCCAGCGATGTAGCCGGGCTCGAAGAGCTCGACGGTATCGCTGGGGTTGAGGAAGCGCGGGTCGCCCGACGACGGCGAAGAGTCGAACTCGCGCCCGCCCATCAACGCGACCTGCCCGTTCGGAAGCAGGATCGCGGCGGAGTGATAGCCCCGCGGGTAGAAGCTGCCGCCCTCCTTGGTGCGCTCCGCCTGCGCCGTCCACGTGCCGGGCATCGACGGTATGGCTGGGTCGAACAGGTCGGGGATCGTGTTCGGTGCGTCGTAGCTGGGCACGTTGTGCTGCAGTCCGCCGACGAGGAAGAGTTGGCCCGTCGGCAAGATGACGAAGCTGCTGCCCAAGGCGCGCGGCCGCGGCGGCGTGGCTTTCACGCGCCACGACTTCGCGGCGCTGTCGTACTCGAGGCACGCGCGCATGCCGTAGTAGGTCGCGGTCTCGCCACTGGCCTCCGGGAACTGCTTGTAGATGCCACCCGTCACGATCACGCGATCGAGCGCCCAGGAGTCCGTGGTGCCCGGCGGATGCGAGTCGACGGGCCAGCTTCGATTGCGCAGGGTGTGCAGGATCGCGGCGTTGCAGTAGTGCCAGCCACCGACGTTGCGGCCGGCGCTCAGCGCTTCGGTCCACTCGGGTTCCTCGAGCGGGTGGTCGACTTCGGCTTCGGGGTTGGCGGGTCGCAGCTCGTCCGCGTTCGGGTGCAGGGGGTCGTTGGGATCCCACGGTTGGCGCGCGGACGGGTCGAGGATGTGCGTCGGCCGCTGGCCGTAGCCGAGGTCGCACTGCGTGGACCCGAAGCTCGTAAGCGAAACGCCCGGCCGATCGTCGAAGTGCGAGTCGGGGCAGACCTCGGGTGTGGGCCCCGATTCGCAGGTCACGGCGTGGCCCGCATGCAACACCTCACCGCTCGAGAGCACGAAGAGGCGCGGGTACTGATGCCAGCGATACTCTTCGCCCGCGTCGACAAGCGGCCCGATCGTTTCCCAGGAGCGCTTCGACGTCGCCGGCTTCGCCGTCAGCCGAAACCAGTGACTCGATAGCACCGGCGGAATCGCGACGCAGGCCGCTGGCTCGTTGGAGGCGATCGTCGAGCCCCCCACCGACCAAACTTGATAGCGCTCCGTCACCAATGGTCCTGCGCCAGGCATTGCGATCAAGCTGGGATAGTAGAAGCCCGCGAGACCCCCTGGCGGCCCGGGGAGGTCGGGGACCGACAGGTCCCACTCGAGGGTGTAAGGATCGAACGCCAAGACCTCGCGCGATCCCGTGAACGGTGCAGCGTTCTCGCGACCACCGGCGACGAACAACTTGGCCTTGGGTGCACCGGCTGGATCGCGATCCAAGGGATCGAGCGCCCAACAGTGGCCGGCGCAGAAGGGTCCTGTCGTCATCGCCGCGGGCCACTCGAGTTCCTGCACCGCGCCGCTGGCGGGATCCCAGATGTACGAAAGGTACGGCGTTTCCTCCGCCTGACCGAAGTCGCAGCGCGTCCACAGCAACAGCGATCCGGCGCACGGGCCGACCGGGATCAAGTTCACGTGCACGATCTCGTCCTGGGTCAGCCCGGTACCCGTGGGGCAACACGTGTCCTCGCACGAGATCCCGAGCTCGATCGGCGTCAACCACTGGCCCTGGCGCGCGGGATCGCCGAGCAGGGCGACCGACAGCGACACGGCCGAAGCCACGAACGAACCGACAGCGAACTCCATGGCCACAGCCTCCCTTGTGACGGTCGGAAGACGGATCGCAGGATCGACAACGGCGCGATCCACTTCTGGGCGCGCAACGACCCCGTGGGCCGTTCGTGCCGACTTCCTGACCCCAGCGCGAGCAAGGTGCGTGCCCGCGGAGCTGCGCATCGGATCGAGATCAAGGAGTGGCACGTTCCCCATGGTTGGATGCCATTGGGGACCTTGGCACGACGCTGAGATCGGTTCGAGGATCGGTGCCTGGCGAACCGCCACCCGTGACGCAGGCTCCTAGGGGATCAGGTTCGCTTCCAGGCGCGCACCGCGGCGTGCAAGGATTGCACGAGGTCGTCGACCCGGACCTTCTCCTGCAGCATCGAGTCGCGGTCGCGCACGGTCACGACGCCGTCGGCGAGCGTGTCGCCATCGACCGTGATGCAGTACGGCGTGCCGATCTCGTCCTGGCGGCGATAGCGGCGACCGATGGCAGCCTTCTCGTCGTAGTAGGTCGAGAAGCCCGCCATGCGCAACGTCTCCTCGATCTCGTTGGCCAGCTCGGGCATGCCGTCCTTCTTGACGAGCGGGAAGACGGCGACGGTGATCGGCGCGATCTCCGGGTGAAAGTGCAGCACGACCCGGGTGTCCTTCTCGAGCTGCTGCTCCTCGTAGGCGTCGATCAGGAACGTCAGCGCCATTCGGTCGATGCCGCCGGCGGGCTCGATCACGTAGGGCCGATAGTGCTCCTTCGTCTGGGGATCGAAGTACTCGAGATTCGTGCCCGAAGCCTCCGAGTGGCGATTCAGGTCGAAGTCCGTGCGGCAGGCGATGCCCTCGAGCTCGCCCCACCCGAAGGGGTACTCGTACTCGACGTCGGCCGTTGCGGTGGAGTAGTGCGCCAGCTCTTCCTTGGCGTGCTCGCGCAGGCGCAGCTTCTCGGGGCGAATCCCCAACTGCGTGTACCACTCGAAGCGCTCCTTGCGCCAGAAGTCGTACCACGCCTGTTCCTCCGCGGGCGGCACGAAGAACTCCATCTCCGCTTGCTCGAACTCGCGCATGCGGAAGACGAAGTTGCCCGGCGTGATCTCGTTGCGGAACGACTTGCCAATCTGCGCGATGCCGAAGGGCGGCTTGAGGCGCGCCGCGTTCATCACGTTGAGGAAGTTGAGGAAGATGCCCTGCGCGGTCTCGGGCCGCAGGTAGGTGACCGACGAGCTGGACTCGACGGGACCGACGTTCGTCTTGAACATCAGGTTGAAGGAGCGCGGCTTGGTCAGCTCGCCGTGGCACTCACCCGGGCGCTTCGAGGGCTTCTCGGGGCACTTGGCGTCCTCGAGCTTGTCCGCGCGAAAGCGGCCCTTGCACGTCTTGCAGTCGACCATCGGGTCGGTGAAGCCGCCGACGTGGCCGGAGACCTCCCAAACGCGCGGATTCTGCAGGATTGCCGAATCGAGACCGACGACGTCGCGGCGGCGCGTCACCGTGCGGCTCCACCAGGCCTCCTTGACCTTGCGCTTCAGCTCGACGCCCAGCGGCCCGTAGTCGTAAGTGTTCCCGATCCCGCCGTAGATCTCGGAGGCTTGGAAGATGAAGCCGCGGCGTTTGCAGAGGGACACGATCGTGTCCATGAACGAAGAGGTCTTGGCCATTGCAAGGATCGGGGGGCTCGAGGAATTCGGGAGCGGGCGGCCGCGGAGTCTACCGCCCGCTTCCCGTGCGTCCACGCCGCCGCTGGTTCCCCGGCGGCTTAGAGCCCGAAGTCGACGCGCATGCCCTTCGTGTTGAAGAAGCCGGCGGAATCGAGCCCGAACCATTGGAAGTGGATCCGCACGCCGACGATCGTCGCGGTAATCGCGATCGGCGTCGGCGGAAAGGCCGCTCGACCGAGACCGTCCGTGACCAGCGAGAAGCTCGCCAGTTGCGGCCCTACCAGGAGCTGATGCGGCGCCAAGAGCGGAATCGTCGTCGGCGGAAGGATGCCGTTGCCGCGCAGCAGGAACACCGGCGCATTCCCGGCTGCACCGTTCAGCGTGACCTGGAAGTCCGCCGGGAAGTTGCCGCCTTGCCCCAGCGCGGGCGCGGGGTGCCCGACCCTATCGATCGTCGGCGCGAAGCCAGCGCGCGAACCGACGCCGTCCGCAGCGACGCCCTGGAACGTGTGCAGCCCCACGAACAACGCCGAATGCACCAGCGGATCGGCGCCCAGCCCACAACCCGCCGGCGGCCCCGAATCCGCCACGTGGAAGGAGAGCGCGTGCGAGCCCGCTTCGACACGGATCGCCACCGTCCGGCGCCCGGTCTCGAAGCCCGGCATCGTGTGCAGTCCCGAGGGCGCGATCGACTGGTACTCCGCCAACGGCACCGGCGACAGCGACCAGGGATCCCCGCCCGCCGGGCCAAAGTTCGACGCGCCACCCGCGACCAACTCGCCGTCGAGCACGATGCCGAACACGTCGGCGAAGGCGGTCGCCGTGCTCGGCGATTCGAAGGTCAGGAAGTTGTAGGAGACGTCGATCTTGCTGGCGACCGCGACGTCGAACTCGACCTTCAGAATCGCCGCATCTTCGGTGGGAACCCCGCCCAAGAGCGCCGAGAGCACGAGGTCGAGGCCGGTGCAATCGGCGCCCGGCGCCCCGATGTCGCCGCCCGGCGTGAAGCACGTGCCGCCGGTCCCTTGCGCGTGCGCGTCGTTGTCCAAGTCCTCGACGTACCCGTTCGCGAGCACGAAGCCGCCGCGCGCCGCGAACCCCGTCGCGCGGCCGAACTGCGTCGTGTCCGGCGTGAGCGGCGCGCAGGCTGACGCCGCGTTCGCGGTCAAGGTGACGCTCGTCACTTGGATGACGTTGGAGGGATCCGCGAACAGCTCGCGGGCAGCACCGTCGAAGCCGCCGGGCGTGCCCGGCACGATGTCGTTGGCCCAGGAGGTGCGGGCCAGAGCGGCGGTGGCGAACGCGATGAGAACGGCGTGGGGGGCAACCTGCATGCGCCCGACTGTAGCGCGGACGGCCAGGAACGGGCTCGCCGAGGTGTCGGCACGCCGTTTGCTCCGTAGGCCACGCCTCGCCCACCGCCCTCCGGCGCGACCGCTCGTCCGCTTCGCTGTCCCCGCTGGGGGACGCCCATGGACCTACAGGAACGACAGCATGCACTCCATTCAGCTCGGCCGCGCCGTCTCGCTCGGCTCGCTCACCCTCTTGCTGCTCCTTGGAGCCTGCAGCGACGACGACGACGACGATGGCCGATCGACACCCGTCGAGTTCTTGGTCGAGTTCGAGCCCAACGACACGGTTGCGACCGCCAACGACTTCGGCGTCCTGGCGCCCGGCGATCGCTTGGTGATCGAAGGACACATTTCCGACGCGCCGTTCGATCCGCTCGATCCCTTCAATGGGTTCGACCCCTTCGACAGCTTCGAATTCGTCTCGGCCACGCCGATCGAGGTCGAGTTTCGACTGGTCTCGTACAACTGGTCCGATCTCGATCTGTGCGTTTTCGACTTGCAGACCTCGCAGATCGAATTGTGCTTCGAGACCGCGGCTCAGCCCGAGGTCGGCTCGATCGAGATGCTCGACGCCGGCGTCGCGTTCCAATTGGTGGTCGAGTCGTTCCAGGGCACCGGTGGCTACGACCTCGTGCTCGACGTGTTCCCGCTGTTCGTGTCGACCGCGCCGCCGCCGCCGACGCTGGCCGAGGGCGAGGAACCCGTCAGTCGCATCTTGGGCGGTGAGCGCGCGACGCTCCCCGAACCTGGACGCGGACGCATCTACATCGAAGGCCACAACGAATTGTTCGACAGCGTTCCACTCGAAGGGGAGGGCGACGGAGAGAGAGTGCCGCGCGGAACGGGAGCCGCTGCGGACGACGGCGGCCGGTGACGCTGGCCGCGAGAACGGGCGCGGCCAGCAGCACTGGCCGCGCCTGCGCTCATCCGAGCTGTTCCGGGAACGCGCGCCAAGCGAAGCGCGCCGGCGGTTTCGCGACGAAACGCAGTCGCTCGCGCGTCGTCGGGTGATCGAGCGCGAGCGTCGTCGCGAACAACGCGATCGAGCGGTCCTCGAGCGGGCGCGTCGCGCCGTACTTCGCATCGCCGACGATCGGCGTCCCGAGGCTCGCCAGCGCGACGCGCAATTGGTGCGACCGACCGGTGTGCGGTGTCAACTCGACGAGCGCGTTGCCGTCGCGCGTCGCCAGCACGCGGAAGTTCGTGCGCGCCGCTTTCGCGCCGGGCACGTCGGGATCGACGACGCGCACGACGTTGTCACGCTCGCGCTTCAAGAGCGCGTGCTCCACTGAGCCCCGCCGCGCAGCGGGCACGCCCTCGGTCACCGCCAGGTAGCGACGGTCGATCGTGTGGCTCTTGAACTGCTCCGTCAGGCGCGCCGCGGCTTTCGACGTGCGCGCGAAGACGACGACGCCACCCACCGGCCGATCGAGGCGCTGCACGATGCCCAGGAACGCTTTTCCGGGCTTCGCCTTCTCCACCCGGACCGCCTCCTCGACGCGCTCGAACAGGCTCGCGTCGCCGCTGGCGTCGGGGACCATCGGCATCCCGGCGGCTTTCACCACCACAAAGAGGTGATTGTCCGTATGCAGTCGCCGAAGGCTGTCCGGGGGTCGTCCCATGGGGCGTCGGCAGGATAGGCTTCGCCACTCGCACTCTTCCTCGACCTGTCAGAGATTCCCGACGTGAACCGGCTTTCCCTGCTTCTCCTCGTCTCCGTTTCGACGCTCGCTTGCGCTCCAGACGGAGCGCCCGGCCCCACCTCGACGACGCCCGAGTTCGTCGTTCGTCGCCCCGAGCTGGTCGCGGATCGCAACCGCGTCGACTTCGGGCGCGTGCTGCACGGCGCGCTCCTGACGGCGGCCTTCGAGATCGAAGTCGTCGGCGAGCACCCGCTTCGCATTCGAGCGTTCAACCGCTCCTGCGGGTGCGCCGACGTGCGGATGGTCGAGCGTCACGCCGACGGCAGCGAGTCGCCGGTCGAGTTGGACGCCGAGTACCCGCCGGGAACGCGCTTCTCGTTGGAGGGCGATTTCAACACGATCGACAAGCGCGGCAAGCAGAAGCAGTACGTGCAGATCGACGCGCGCGACACCGAAGAGCTGTTCCTCTATCACCTCGACTGCGAGATCCTGTCCTTCTTCGCCGAAACGCCGCTGGTGGTCACGATCGAGGGTGCCAGCAGTTTAGGCACGGGCATGGGCACGAAGCGTTTGGACACTCGCGATGGCTCGCCCGTGCGACTCCGGCGCGGTGACGACCAACGCAAGGAGATCGAGCTCGACTTCGTGCCGATCGATCCCGACGACGACGGCAGGAGCCCGAGCTGGGAGGTGACGGCGCGCGTCGCTCCCGGCACGCGGCGCGGCAAGCTGGAAGCGAAGCTCGAGGTAGTCACGGACGTGCCCCAGCCCGAGGCGACCCAACGCGAACCGGACGAGCGCTTCCATCGCGACTTCCTGCACGTCAAGGCCGACGTCGAGGGCGCGGTGAAGCTCGAGCCCGGCGCGATGGACTTTCCGATGCCGCGCCCCGATCAGACCGTGCGGCGCAAGGTGCTGATTCGCAACGAGCTCGGCGACTTCCAGCTACCGGCTCCCTCGTTCGAGCTGGCAGCCCTCGCCCGCGAGCGACTGCCCTTCCAGCACCCCGAGGCGATCGACGTAACCATCGACGTTCTCGACCCCGGCAAACTGTGGCAGGTCGAGGTCGCTGCGAAGGGAGCCGAGGTCCAAGGGCGTGCGATGCGCGGCTACGTCGTGCTGCCGATCGGACACCCGCTGGAACCCGAGGTGCTGGTGCCCTTCAGCGTGCTGCCGGTGAAGCGCTAGTCACGCGACCAACCCACTCGTCCACGAGGTCGCCGTCGAGATCGCAAGGGAACAGCCGATCGAGCTGGATCCGACGTCCGTCGACGGTCGCGCGCCAGAGCCCGGCGCCGAGTCGCTCGACGCCCGCCGGCGGAACGACCTCGTCGGGCTCGTCCCCGGGCACCTCGAAGCGACCGTCGCCGTCCTCGTCGAGCGCGCCCGAAGCCAACTGCACCGGCGGCGGTAGCAACCCGGCGGAGGGTCGCCCGCGCTCGTCCAGGACCGCCAGGGAATAGCGCTCGGCGTCGAGCCTGGTGACCAATACGCGCTCGCCGTCGAGGCTCCTGTCGGCCCGCACCTCGCCGCGGCCAACGAGCGCGAAGATCGGGCCGTCCGTCCGCACCAGGCGCGGCCCGGGACCGAAGCGATAGACGCGCGTCGCGCCGAACATCTTCGGATCCGTCGTCCAGACCAGAATTTCGTCCGCGCCGTCGCCATCGGTGTCCGTGACGAGGAGCTCGCGCACACCCTGCAGGGCGACGCCGCGCAAGGCGGGCGCTCGTTCCAAGGTTCCACTCGACTCGAGCGCGTCTCCGAGCACGACCAGATCGCCGGGCGCCGGCTCGCCCCCGCCGCCATAGAGCGAATGCAGCGCGCGCACGTCCAGCTCGCCCAACGTGCTCTCTACGCCGGATGCCACGGGATAGAGGATCGAGTGCGGGTCCTCGTTGTGAGCGAACCCGAGCACGTGGCCGATCTCGTGCGCGAGCGTCCCGACCACGTCGGGCGCATCGGCCGCGTTCCAGTCGAGCGACGGATCGAGCGCGACGAACGAGTCCGGCTGCACGGGGCCCGCCTGCGCGACCCCGTCGTCGAGCGTCGCGCCGTGCCTGAACCCCCATCCGATCGTGAACGACGGCACGCGGTCGGTGCGCGCCGGCGCGAAGTCGACGACGCCCGTCGCGCGCCACAGGTCGAGCGCGCGTTCGGCCGCCGCGCGGAACGCGGCGGGCGTCAGCGAACCGCCGTCGGTCTCGATGCGCACCGTCAGCGCGCGCGGATCCTCCCAGCGACCGCGCACTTCGAAGTCCGTCCAGGGCGGCACTGCCGCTGCCGGGGGCGCTTCGCGCGGCGCGTCGTCGCCGCATGCCGCGACCAACGCGCCCAAGAGACCGCCGAGAACGAAGAGTCCACGCTTCATGCTTCGCGCCTCCAGCGAGCCGTGAAGCCCGCGGGCAAGAGCCGCGCGGCGTCGCCCGCGCGCGGAGCTTCGGCCAGCACGAGCTCCCCCGCCGCGACGTCGCCGGGGCCAACCAGTTCGATCAGGTTGGCCAGCGACAAGGGCGACGTCCCGATGGCGTAGGTCGAAAGACACACGAACGCATCGCTGTCGAGCAAGCGCCCGACGGAGGTGAGCAGCGGCGCGATGTCGCGCTCGAAGCGCCACGTGTCGGCTTTCGGCCCGCGCGCGCGGCGCGGCGCACGTCCGTATGCGGGGGGGTCGAGCAGTACGCCTCGATAGCGTCGCCCGCGGCGTACCTCGCGCTCGACGAAGGCGACGGCGTCGTCGACGAGCGTGCGCAGCTCGAGGGAGTTCCGCTCCGCGTTGGCGCGCGCCCAGGCGATCGCGCTCTTCGACGAGTCGACGTGCGTCACGCGCGCGCCGGCGCGCGCTGCGATGAGACTAGCGACGCCCGTGTAGCCGAAGAGGTTCAAGACTTCGCCGCCTTCCCGCGCGAGGGACTCGAGCCAACTCCAGTTCGAGGCTTGCTCGGGAAACAGCCCGACGTGCTTGAACGCCTGCGGGCGAAGCTCGACCTCGAGACCATCGACGTCGACCGTCCACGAAGCGAGGCGCGCTCCGGGCCCCTCCCAACGGCCGCCTCGGTCCGACTCGCGCACGAACGCGAGGTCGGCCGACTCCCACGCCGAACTCGCCAGGCGCTTGGGCCAGAGCGCCTGTGGGTCGGGACGCGCCAGGACGTACTCGCCGAAGCGCTCCAGCTTCGCTCCATCACCGGAGTCGAGCAGCGCGTACGAGTCGAGCGCGCACGGTGCGAAATAGGCGGGCAACATCGGGCGTCATGGTAGGGTCCGCCGCCCGTCGACCTTAGCCCTCCTTCCGTATGGTCTCCGAGATCTTCGACCCCGCCGCGTGGGACCCCGTCCAGGGGTTCGACTTCACCGACGTCACCTATCACCGCGCCAAGGCGCACGGAACGGTGCGCATCGCCTTCGATCGGCCCGAGTGCCGCAACGCGTTCCGGCCGCGCACGGTCGACGAGTTGGCGACGGCGCTCGACCACGCGCGCCGGAGTTCCGACGTGGGTTGCGTCCTGTTGACGGGGAACGGACCCAGCCCGAAGGACGGTGGCTGGGCGTTCTCCGCGGGCGGCGATCAACGCATTCGCGGCCAGGACGGGTACCGCTACGAGGAAGGTGCCGCGCCGGATCCCGCCGCGCTCGGCCGCCTGCACATCCTCGAGGTGCAGCGCTTGATCCGCTTCAGCCCGAAGATCGTGATCGCGGTCGTCCCCGGCTGGGCGGTCGGCGGTGGTCACAGCTTGCACGTCGTCTGCGACCTCTCGATCGCTTCCGCGGAGCACGCCGTCTTCAAGCAGACCGATCCCGACGTGGCCAGCTTCGACTCGGGTTACGGTTCGGCGCTGCTCGCGCGGCAGATCGGCCAGAAGCGCGCGCGCGAGATCTTCTTCCTGGGGCTGGACTACTCCGCGCGCGAAGCGTTCGAGATGGGCATGGTCAACGCCGTCGTGCCCCACGCGGAACTCGAGGAGCGGGCGCTCGAATGGGGCCGCCTGGTGAACTCCAAGAGTCCGACGGCGATGCGCATGCTGAAGTTCGGCTTCAACCTCCCGGACGACGGGCTCGTCGGTCAGCAGCTCTTCGCCGGTGAGGCGACGCGGCTCGCCTATGGCACCGAGGAAGCCGCCGAGGGCCGCGACGCCTTCCTCGAGAAGCGACCGCAGGACTACTCGCGCTTTCCCTGGCACTACTAGCGATGACAGAGTTCTCCGTCCGCCGCACCGTCCGGTTGGCCGACACCGATGCCGCCGGCGTCGTCTACTTCGCCCGCGCGCTCGACTGGTGTCACGCCGCCTACGAGGAGTGGCTGGAGTCCGTGGACCTCGCGCTGGGGCGGCTCTTGCCGACAGCGGACCTCGTGCTGCCGGTCGTACACGCCGAGATCACGCACTCGGCGCCGTTGGTTCTCGGCGACGAGCTGGTGCTCGAACTGACGCGAGCGCACGTCGGTCGCTCGAGCTACACGCTGGCCTATCTCGGGAGGCGCGGCGAGGCGCGCGCGCTCGAGGCGACCATCACGCACGTCTGCATCGATCGCGCCACGCGCCAATCCCAGGAGCTGCCCGCGGACTTCCGCCGAGCGCTGGCGCAACTCGCGGCGAGCGGCGCTTAGCGACCGAGTTCACGCGCGCGTCGCGCGAGTTCGGCGCGGCGTGGCTTCCATCCGTCGGTCGCGCCCAAGGCGTGCCAGGCGACCGGCCGCGCGAAGTCCGGCAGCAGCTCTTCCGCCAGCGCGTCCAAGGACACCCCGTCCGGCGTGAACGCGACCGGCCGCGCGCCGAAGCGCTCGTCGGGCACGCCGACGACGACGACCTCGTGACCCCGAGCTCGGAACGCGGCTTCGATCGCCTCGGGTTGCACGTTCTCGCCGCCGGAGACGAATTGGTTGTCGCGGCGACCCACGAGTTCGAGCCGCCCCTCGGCGTCGATGCGCCCGAGATCACCGGTCGGGAACCAGCCGTCCTCGAACGGCGTCCGCAGCCGGTCGTCCTCGAGGTACCCGGCGAACAACGACGGCGTTCGGACGCGCAGCTCGCCGGCTTCGTCGAAGGCGAGTTCGACCCCGGGCAGCGGCCGCGCGGCCGACGGTGGATCGTCCACGCGGCTCGTCGCGACCTGCGAGGCGCACTCCGTCGAGCCGTACGTGGTGCGCACCGGCACGCCGGCGGCGCGCGCTTCGGCGACCCACTCGGGCGGGCACGGACCGCCGCCCACCAGCAGACCCTCGAGACGCGCGAGCGCCGCTGCGAGCGAGGGGTCGTCGAGCAGCGCGCGTAGCTGAGTCGGCACCAGCGAGAGGTGCGTGGGCCGCAACTCGACGAGCGACGCAGCGAGCGACGCCCCGGGCTCGGGCAGCGCCAGGGTGGCGCCGCCGACGACGGCGCGAAAGACGAGGCTGAGCCCTCCGACGTGACACAGCGGCAGCGACAAGAGCCAGCGGTGTCCCTCCTGGAACGGCAAGCGCTCGGCGCTGGCGCGCGCGTTGGCGAGATGCGCGGCCAGCGTGTGCGCCACGACCTTCGGCTCGGCCGTCGAGCCCGACGTGAAGAGCAGCGTCGCCAGCGGCGCGCCGCGCCACGGTCGCCCGCGTCCGGCGCGGTCGAGCGCGCGCTCGGCGAGCGCGCGCGGCCAACGCGGATGCGCCAGGATCGGCACGACGCCGCCGTTCAGCTCGGCGACGAGACGCTCGACGAGCGCGGGGGAATTGGGCTCGTACACGCCGCTGCGCGCGCCGGCTTCGGCGGGCGGGCGGCGTGCCAGCAACTCGCCCCACGTCGCCGTGCCCGTGCGCGTCACGAGCGCGACTCGATCGGCCGCGCCATCGGGCAGGTGCTCGGCCAGCCGCGTCATTCGAGATCCTCGCGCTCGACCGGCAGCCAACGCTCGTCCGTCGCCACTCGAATCCTGGGCGCAGCGATCAAGTGCGCGCCTTCCGAACGCAGCACGCCGGGAACATCGCGCGCGAACGCCCCGCCGGTACCGAGCCCGTGCACGACCGCCGGCGCCACGCGCGCTGCGAGGCGCACCAGCGCGCGGCGCCCGACGGCCGACTCGTACGCGCTCGAGACGACCAGATCGACGTCGGTGACGCGCGCCCGCACAGCCAAGTCCTGCGCGCGCCGAGCGCCCAGCAGCACCGGCTTGACGACCCAGGCCACCGCACCGCTCGGCGGCTCGTCCACCTCGGCCAGCGTCTCGTCGAGCGCCACGGGCAGCCGTTGCAGCGCAGCCGCCAGCTCGGCCGCGGCGACCGGTTCCTCGAGGAACTCGAGCGCCGCCCCCGCCGCCGCCGCCAAGCGCTCGGCAGCGTCCAGCGAAAGCGCGCGGTTCCCGTCGAGCCGCAGTCGCACGCCCGTGCGCGCGGCACGCGACACGCGTTCGAGGTCCTCGGCGAGCCGCAGGCGACCCACCTTGAGCTTGCACGTGCCGTAGCCCGCGGGCAACGGCTCATCGGCCTCGACGAGCGCAGCCGTCTCGACCGCGACCTCCGCCTCGTTCGCGTCGTCGAGCGTCGACAGCGCGAAGCTGAGACTGGGCGGGAGCGGCGCGTTGCCGAACAGCGCGCGTTCGACGTCCTCGAACGTCTCCACCGAGACGCCCGGCAACGGACAAGCGTCGGCATAGCGGTCGCCGTCCGCGTCCTCGCGCCGGAGCCACCAGCCGCGCCGCGCGTCGTGCTCGACGCCGCGCCACACGACCGGTCGCGCGAACGGCAGCTCGTACGCCAGTGCGAAGAGCGTCACGCCAGCCACCCGATCGCGAACAGGACGGCGTAGGCGACCAGGAAGCGACCCGTCGCACCCAGGAGCGGATTCAGCTCGACGCCCTCACGCACGCGGACGCGCCGCGCCAGGAGCGCGGCCCACGGCACGAGCACGACGACCGAGAAGAGCGCCCATCGTCCCACCAGCCCGGCCAGGACCAGCGGCAGGGCGAGTGCGAGCGCGAGGCACACGGCGTACTCGGCGCGCGCGAAACCCTTGCCGAAGCGCACGGCCAACGTGCGCTTGCCGACCTCCCTGTCGGTATCGGCGTCGCGCAGGTTGTTGACGGCCAGGATCGCGGTCGAGAGCAGCCCGAACGCTCCACCCACGACGAGGTCGAGCGCCGTCAGATCGAGCGCTTGCACGTAGACGGTGCCACCCACCGCCACCGGTCCGAAGAAGATCCACACGAAGACGTCACCCAGTCCGTTGTAGCCCAGAGGATACGGCCCGCCGGTGTAGACCACGCCCGCGAGCACCGCGGAGAGGCCCACCAACGCGATCGGCCAACCGGCGCGCGCGACGAGGTACGCACCGACGACGATCGCGAGCGCGAAGACGACGACGAACGCCCGCTTCATCGCGCTCGGCGTCACGAGCCCCGCTTGGGTCGCGCGCCGCGGACCGAGGCGGTGTTCGGTGTCGGCTCCTTTGAGATGATCGAAGTAGTCGTTGGCGTAGTTCGTACCGATCTGGATCAAGAGCGCGCCGACGAGCGCCGCCAGCACTGCCAACCCGTGGAACGCACCGCGCCCGAACGCCAGCGCCGCACCGACGAGCACGGGCGCCGCCGCCGCCGGCAACGTCTGCGGGCGCGTCGCTTCCAGCCACACGGCGAGCCTCATGCGCCGCGCGTCTCCAGGGCTTGCCAGAACGCCCTGAGCCGAAGAGCGAAGGCGGCGGGCTGTTCCAGGTGGACGTTGTGACCGGCGTCGGCGATCACCGCCAGCTCGGCGTTCGGCGCCAGGGCGACGCACTCCGCGCCGATCGCCGTGTACTTGGTGTCGAGCGCGCCGGCGACGAAGAGCAGCGGTACACCGAGTTCTGCGAGCGCGGGCCTGAGGTCGGGCATGCGTCCGGGCGAGAGCGCGCTGTAGGTCGCGGCGAGCCTCGCCGGCGCGCGCCGAGCGCGCTCGACGCCTCGCGCACGCTCGGCTTGGAAGCCCGGCCAGGCGCGAAAGCTGTCGAAGAGCGGCGCGCTCCAGAACGCGTCGAGGAACCCCTCGGGATCCTCGACGAGTCGCGCCGCGTCGGCCTCGTCGCGTCGCCGGCGCGTGACACGCTCGGCCGGGTCGAGGCCTGCACTGGCTGACTCGAGCACGACCGAACGCACGCGTTCGGGCGCGCGCAGCGCCGCGGCCAGCGCGACGCGTCCGCCGAGCGAATAGCCGACCAGGTCCGCCCGCGCGGGTAGTTGCGTCGCGAGTTCCAGCGCGACCTCGGTGAAGCTGCGCGCCGAATCGCGGTAGCGCGCACCGTGGGCCGGGAGCTCGACGGGGCGCACGTCGCGGCGCGCGAACAGCGGCTTCAACGCATCCCAGTCGGCGGCTTCGCCGAAGGAACCGTGCACGAGGATCAACGGCAGGTCGCTCACGCCAGCGCCTCTCGGTAGGCGCGGTCGAGCGCCGCGTGCAAGTCGCGATTCGCCGCGCGCTCGGTGACGACCTCGAGCACCTCTGGTCCCGTCGGCGATTCGACGAGCGCCGCGCTCAATTCCGCGCTCGTGACGACGCGTCGTGCGTCGACGCCGAAACCGCGCGCGATCGCGACGGGCGAGCGCGTATGAGGCGTCCCGAACCAGGGCTCGAACAAGGCTGCGTCGGCGGCGATCGGCAGGAAGTGGAAGATGCCGCCGCCGTGGTTGTTGACGACGACGATGCGAATGGGCGCCGCGTGCTCGGCGATCGTCGCGAGCGTCCCGGCGTCGTGCAGGATCGCGAGATCCCCCACGAGCGCCGTCACCGGCCGACCCGTCGTCGCCCAAGCGCCGAAGGCCGTCGCGAGGTTGCCGTCGATCCCCGAGGCGCCACGGTTCGCCAGCAGGTTCGCGTCGAGGCTGCGCGCGAAGCGGTCGGCGTCGCGAATGGGCATCGAGCTCCCGACGAAGAGGTGTGTCCCGGCGCGACCGGACTCGACCACGCAGCGCGCGACCCACGGCTCGGTCAGATCGGCGTCGAGCGTGGGCTCGGAGCGCGCGAGTGCCGCGAGGTGTAACTCGCTCGCGCGCGCCGTAGCGGTCGACGGCAACTCGCCCGCGAAGTCGACGACGAACGAGCGCGTCATGATTCCGTCGGGATCGCGGCGCGCCGCGCCGGTGCGCCACTGGGTCACGTCGCGGCCCGCGAGCCACGCCGCGACCGCGGGCTCGGTCAGTCGACCGCCGAGCCACAGCACGCGCTCGGGATCGAGCCGACGCCGCGCGGCTTCGGCGCGGAGCAGCGCCGGCGCGAAGCGGCCCGGAGTTCGGCGATCGAGGCCGCTGGTGAGGTCGACGAGCGCGGGCCACGCGAGCCGTTCCAAGAGGCGCGCGGCGCCGGCACGGGCTGCCAGCGGCAGCGCGCCGACCACGACCAACCCGCGCGTCACTCCGTCCCACGGCGCTTCCGGCGGCTCGAGCCGAGCCGCGCCCGGCGCGCGCTCGACGGCGGGCACCCGGACCTCGGCACCGCTCGGCTCGAGCGGCTTCGAGAAGCGCACGTTGACGTGCACGGGTCCCGGGCTCGGGCCGACGAGCGCCGCCAGCGCCGTCTCGAGCCCGGCGTAGGCGGACGTTCCGTCGGGCACGTCGAGATCGATCACCGCACGCGCAGCTCCAGCCAGCAGCGGCGGCTGGTCCAACGTCTGGTTGGCGCCGATCCCCACCTCGTCGCGCGGTCTGTCCGCGGTCAGCGCGACCCAAGGCAACTCGTCGGCGCCGGCCTCGGCGACGGCGGGCAAGAGATTGGCGACGGCGGTGCCCGACGTCGTCAGCACCGCAGCGCACACGCCGGCGCGCGCCCCGCCGACCGCCGCGAAGCCAGCCGCGCGCTCGTCCACGATCAGCGTCGCGGGCAGCTTCGCGCGCACGATCGCGGCGACGAGCGGCGTCGAGCGTGAGCCGGGCGAGACGAAGACGTGTTGCACGCCGGCGGCGCACAGGCGCGCGACGATCGCCGCCGCGTGCCGCTCGTTCGCGTGCGCGCTCATCGCTCGCTGGTCGGCCGCTGCTGCGCACTCGGCCGTGATGCCGTCCAGCAATCGATCAGCGCGGCCGCCTTGGCGTCCAGCTCCGCCAGCTCCAGCTCGGGCACGGAGCCTTCGACGATCCCCGCGCCGACCAACACCGATGCTGCATCGCCCACGTAGCGCGCGCCGCGCAATGCCACGTAGACGGCCTCGCCGTCGCGACGCCACCAGCCGATCGCGCCCGCGTAGAAGCCGCGGTCGACGGATTCGAGCCGCGCGATCGCGGCTTCGGCCAGCGCGTAGGGCGTTCCGCAGACCGCCGGCGTCGGATGCAGGTGTGCGAGGAGCATCCGCGGCTCGCGCAGGCGGCACTCGATCGGTGTGAAGAGGTGGTGCACGCGTGCGAGCGAGCGGACGCTCGGGGCGTCGGGACGGCTCAGGCTGGCCGACAGGGGTTCGAGCGCAGCGACGATGGCGTCGCGCACGAAGGCGTGTTCGCGCCCGGACTTGGCGTCGTTCGCGAGCTCGGTCGCGCACCGGCCGTCAGCGGCTGGCCGCGCCGCGCGTCCCACGGTGCCGGCCAGGGCTTCGGCGCGGACGGCGGTCCCGGTGCGCCGGTAGAGCGTTTCGGGGGTCACACCGAAGAAGCCTTCGTGCGCCGTGGGCGCCAGCCAGTAGACGGTGCCGCGGCGCTCGAGCTGGCTCAGCTTCGTCAGGGTTGCCACGACGTCGACGCGTCCCTCGCGGCGCGCGCTGCGCGCGAGGACGACCTTTTCGAGGGCCGTCGAGCCCAGCTCCTCCAACGCGGCGCGCACGCGCTCGAGGTACGTCTCGCGCGGCTCGTCCGGCTCCAGCGCGGCGGCGTGGCTCGGCACCTCGACCGACCGTGCGCGGTAGCCCACGCAGAGCACGCCCGCCGTGCTCGACAGCCAGTGCTCGGGAAGCACCCACCAGCCGGCGCCGAACGACGACCAACTCGGCCGGGACGCCCGCTCGGGCGCGAAGCGCACGCCGCCGACCCAACCGGGATGCCCGGTCGGGAGGTCGCCGACGCGCTCGGCCAGCCGCGCCTCCAGGACCGCGGTCGTCGTCGGCTGGGCGACGCCGAGGAAGTCCGCGGCGCCAGCGCCGGCCAGGAAGTCCCCCGTCCCCAGATCGTGGACCAGCACCTTGGGATACTCGTCGCGCGCCGCGAGCCACTCGAGCGGGTCGGTTCGGGGTTGTGCATGGGCCATGGGTCGCCGAGAAGCTTAGCGGCTGGCTCGTTGCATCGGCGCCGCCGAACCGCACACTGACGCGATCGCCATGACGAGCAACCAGACACCGTCGCTGTTCGGCGACGACGCACCCCCCGTGGCCACTCCCCCCAAGAAGAAGAAGCCGTCCGCGCCGAAGTCGGCAGCGAAGTCGGCGTCGAAGCCCGCCGCGCCCAAGGAGGGCGGCGAGCTGCAGCCGGCTCCGCGCCGGCGTGCCACCGCGCACTCGATGGCCGAGCGCCAGCGCGACATCTCCGTGTCCGAGTTCTTCACCAAGAACCGGCACCTCCTGGGCTTCGACTCGCCGCTGAAGGCGCTCCTGACAGCCGTCAAGGAGGCCGTCGACAACTCGCTCGACGCCTGCGAGGAGGCCGGAATCCTGCCCGAGATCACCGTCGAGATCACCCAAACCGCCGAGAACCGCTATCGCATGGCGGTCGAGGACAACGGCCCCGGCGTGATCGAGGCCCAGATCGGCAAGATCTTCGGCAAGCTGCTCTATGGCTCGAAGTTTCACAAGCTGAGCCAGAGCCGTGGTCAACAGGGCATCGGCATCTCGGCCGCCGGCATGTACGGGCAGCTCACCACGGGCAAGCCGGTGCGCATCGTCTCCAGGACCTCGCGGCGCAAGCCGGCGATCGAATCCCTCCTGACGATCGACACGGCCAAGAACAAGCCCGAGATCCACCAGTCGGGCGAGGTCGAGTGGGATCAGCCGCACGGCACGCGCGTCGAGATCGAGATGGAGGCCCGCTACCAAAAGGGTCTGCGCTCGGTCGACATGTACCTGAAGCAGACGGCGATCGCGAACCCGCACCTGACGCTGCACTACACGGATCCCGCCGGCGAGAAGGTCACCTACGAGCGCGGCACGAAGGACTTGCCGCCCGAGACGATCGAGATCAAGCCGCACCCCCACGGCGTCGAACTGGGCCGCCTGATCGGGATGCTCAAGATCACGACGGCGCGCTCGCTGTCGGGCTTCCTGCAGGAGGAGTTCACGCGCGTCGGACCGAAGGTCGCGCGCGAGATCATCCAAGGTGCCGACAAGATTCGCGGCAAGGCCGGCAGCCTGTCGGAGAAGTCGTATCCCGCGCGCATCGCGCGCGAGGAAGCCAGCGCTCTCCACAAGTCGATCCAAGAGACGAAGATCAGCTCGCCGTCGACCTCGTGTCTGGCGCCGATCGGACACGACCTGATCGAGAAGGGACTCAAGAAGGAGATCGAAGCCGACTTCTACGTGTCGGCGACGCGTCCCGCGTCGGTCTACCGCGGCAACCCGTTCCAGATCGAGGTCGGCATCGCCTACGGCAAGCCGGGCGGAACCGGACTCGAGGTCGAGGACACGGGACGCATCACGAAGAAGAAGAAGAAGGTCGACCCCAAGACCGTCCACGAGGACCTGGTCGCCGGCGCCGACGAGCCGGTCCGCCTGTTGCGCTTCGCGAACCGCGTCCCGCTGCTCTATCAGCAGTCCGCCTGCGCGATCACGAAGGCCGTGATCCAAACCAACTGGCGCTCGTACGGCTTGCAGCAACCGCGCGGCGGCTTGCCCGTCGGACCGATGGCGGTCCTGGTGCACATCGCCAGCGTCTGGGTGCCGTTCACGTCCGAGTCGAAGGAAGCCCTCGCGGCCTACGACGAGATCCTGAAGGAGATCCGGCTCGGCCTGCAGGAGTGCGGGCGCAAGATGGGCACCTACATTCGCAAGGGCAAGCGGCTGCAGTCGGAGTTCCAGAAGCGGAACTACATCGAACAGTACATCCCCCACATCGGGATCGCGTTGCAGGAGATCTTGGACCTGTCGGACAGTGAGCGCGACGGAACCGTCGAGACGCTCGAGGACGTGTTGCACCGTTCGCGGAAATTCTGATGGCACGCAAGAAGGCAACCAAGAAGGCGACGACGAAAGCCACCGAACGGCCGGCACGCGCGGCGCCGCGCACGCTGGCCGTCGCCGACAAGAAGACGCTCAGTCTGATCTCGAGCACCGCCGAGCGCGTGCGCAAGAAGATCGACGGGCGCGTGCTTCCGGAGCTCAAGTTTCCCGTCCGTTCGCTCGCCAACGTCACCTACGACAAGAAGGTCGGCTACTTCGAGCTCGGCAAGGGCAACAAGGTTCGCGCGTTGACCGTCAACACCGTGCGCAACTTCGCGCAGACGCTGCGATTGATGTCCATCTCGAAGGACATGGTCGAGAACGACGACTTCGCCACGAAACGAGAGGCGTACTACGTCTCCAAGAACTGGGGCGACGCCAAGTTCAAGGATCAGCCCGAATCGGACGCGGTGATGGATGACATCGAGGCCTTGGCCTCGCTCGACGGGTTGTCCCGCGAGAATCTGCGCTTCTATCCCGAGGAACACGGCGGCTCGGTCGCGGGCAACCTGGTCGTGATCGACCAGGACACCGAGACGGGCGCCGAGATTCGCATCGACTGCACGAACTTCGGCTCGGGCTCGTACTCGATCCCGCACTCCGTCGAGAAGCTGAAGTTCGAGACGGACGCCAAGTTCGTGATCGTGATCGAGACCGGCGGCATGTTCCAGCGCTTGAACAATCACAAGTTCTGGAAGACGTCGAAGTGCATCCTGGTCGAGATGGGCGGCGTACCGACGCGCGCGACGCGGCGCTTCGTGCGGCTCCTGGCCGACAGCCAGAAGATTCCCGTCTACGCGTTCGTCGATTGCGACCCGTACGGCATCGCGAACATCTACCGGACGCTGAAGGTCGGCTCGGGCAACGCGGCGCACATCAACCGCTTCTTCTGCGTGCCCCAGGCCAAGTTCCTGGGCGTGACGCCGCAGGACATCATCGACTTCAAACTCGAGGATGCGACGCACCCCTTGCAGCCGGTCGACATCAAACGGGCGAAGGACGCGATGAAGAACGACCCCTTCTTCCAAAGCCACAAGCCCTGGACCCAAGCGCTCAACCAGCTCTTGAAGATGGGCTGTCGCGCCGAACAGCAGGCCCTGGCGAAGTGGGGCCTCAACTTCGTCATCGACGAGTACCTGCCGCGCAAGCTCAAGGAGAAGAGCTTCTTGCCTTAGGGGCGCCCGTGGCGCGCACCCGCCGCAAACCTTGGGGAAGCCACCGCTGTGCCCGCCAACGCCCATCGACATTCACCGAGATCGCCGCGCTGGGCGCGCTTGCTGCGCTTCGCGCTCGAGCGTTGGCTCCAGCGAGGGCTCGGTCACCGCTTGGCGATCTGGGCGGGCATGATCGTCGTGCTCTCGCTCGTCGGCGGCTTGACCGCCTGGGCGGCGACCAGCGAGTTCCCGCACGCGGGCTCGGCGATCTGGTGGGCCTTCCTGCGCTTGTCCGACCCGGGCTACCTCGGCGACGACCAGGGTGCGATCCTGCGCACGCTCTCGACAGGGCTCACGGTCGCGGGCTACGTGCTCTTCCTCGGCGGCCTGGTCGCCGTCATGACGCAGTGGTTGGTCGGCACGATGCGCCTTCTGGAGTCGGGGCTGACGCCGATCTCGATGCAAGGGCACGTCGTCATCCTGGGTTGGACGAACCGGACGCCCGAGATCATCGCGCGCCTCGTGCGCTCGGGCGAGCGGCTGGAGCACTTCCTCGAGCGGTATGACGTGCGCCGGCTCGCGATCGTCGTGCTCGCCGAAGAGGTCGACGCCGAGCTGCGCCTGGAATTGAGCCAGTACCTGGGCCGCGACTATCGGGCGCGGCAGATCTTCCTGCGCTCCGGCAACGCGCTCGAGCCGGAGGATCTGGCGCGACTCGACATCACGCGCGCGGCGGCGGTCATCGTGCCCGCGGCGGACGCCGCGCTGGGCGGTCCGGGCATGAGCGACACGCGCGTGGTCAAGGCGCTCTTGACGCTGCGCCGCGTCTTGGCGGGCGTGGCACGACCGCCGCGCGTCGTCGCGGAGGTGCTCGACTTCGAAAGGGTTCCGATCGTCGAAGCCACGCTTTCGCGGCCCATCGAAGTCGTGTCCAGCGACGACGCCTTGGGGCGGCTGATCTCGCAGAGCGTGCGACATGAACGCTTGAGTCGCGTACTCGAGATGCTCGTCGCGCGCAGCGGAGCCCAGAGCGTGTTCGTGCGCGACTGCCCCGAACTGGCCGGTACGCACCCGGTAGCGTGGAACCTGGGTGCACTGCCGAACGCCGTGGCGCTGGGCGCCGTGCGCTCGGCGGGCAACCGCCGTGTCGCGTACCTGAATCCGGGTCCCGAGTTCCGGCTCGAGGCGACCGACAGCGTCGTGTTCCTGGCGCCGGACTACGCCGCCTGCTATCCGGCGCCGGACGCGCGCATCCCCGACTTGCCGCCCCCCAGCAACGCGCGCGGCTCGCGGATCGCGCGGCGTGAGCACAAGGTGTTGGTGCTGGGCTTCGGCAGCAAGCTCGGTGCTTTGTTGATCGAGTTCGGCGAATGCGTCGGCGAGCGCTTTCACGTCACGATCGTTTCACGCGCGAGCATCGAGACCCGCGACGTGTGGCTCGACGCCTTCGCGTTGCCCGCCGAACGCATCCTGCTCGAGCACGTGATCGGCGACACGACGCGACCGAAAGTTCTGCGGTCGCTCGAACTCGAGCGCTTCGACCGCATCGTCTTCCTGCCCAGCATGTCCGCCCCGACCAACGAGGCAGCCGACGCTCGCACGCTGATGGGGTACGTCGTGATGCGATCGATCCTGCGCGAGCTCGCCGCTCCTCCGCCCGTCACGCTGGAGCTGATCGACCCCGAGAGCGAACGCCTCGTCGAGGGCGAGGACGTCATGGTGCTCGTCAGCCCGCACGTCTCCAGCCATCTGTTGGCCCAGGTCACGCTGCGGCCCGAACTGAACTCGCTCTACGCCTTGTTGCTCTCCGCGGAGGGCTCCGAGGTCGACGTCCGCACGCCGGCCGATTTCGAGCATCCGACGACCTACGACGAGCTGGTGCGGCGCGCGCTCGACCAGGGCGAGATCGTGCTGGGGTTGCTGGATTCGGATCGCGAGCGCGAACCGCTGCGCCCCATCGACCGTGCGGCACCGCTCGAGCTGGCGCCAACGGACAGGCTGATCGTCCTGACGCGCGACGCCTGAGGGCGAGCATCCGCGTAGATTGTTCCGCCATGCTCACGACCCTCCTCGTCGCTCTGCTCGTCCCGTTCACAGCAAAGAGACCCAGGCGCCGCCCCCGCCGGAGCCGCTGACTTTCGAGTGGGTCGAGGCCGGGCGACACGACCTCGGACCGGATTGGCCCGAGACCTGGCGCCGGGCGGAGGACGGCGTGACGCTCGTCCGTCAACGCGGCGAAGAGCGCAGCGAGCCGCGTCGCGAGCAACGACGAACTCGGCGTACACTCCGCGGACGGGCTGTTGGTCGCGGCGTCCGCCGACGAGCTGACCGTGCTCCGGCGCGCCAGCGAGGCCGAGCCAGAGTTCCCGACGCTCGACGCCGACGGCTCGGCGCTCGCCTTCGAACGACCTCGTCGTGCTCGACACCAAAACGGGCGAAACGCTGGCGCGGATGCGCGACGGCTGCGAGTCGCAGTTCAACGGCAAGCTCGATTGGGTCTACCAGGAAGAGATCTACGGCCGCGGCCGCTTCCAAGCCTTCTGGTGGAGCCCGGACGGTGCGCGCGTCGCGTTCCTCTCGCTCGACGAGAGTCCCGTCGAGACGTTCACCGTCATCGATCACCTCGAGGAAGGTCACTTCCGCGTGAAGCCCGAAGTGACCCACTATCCGAAGGTCGGCGACCCCAACCCGCTCGTGCGACTCGGCGTGCTGGAGCTCGCGGACGGTGAAACGCGTTGGGTCGAGCTCCCCGAGTTGGCGGGTACCGAGCCGTTGGTCGTGCGCGTCGAATGGACGCCCGACGGCAAGCTCCTTTACGTAGTGCAGGATCGCATCCAGACGCTGGCGGACGTGCTGGTCTGGGATCCGGCGACGGGGAAGAGGACGACATGGATCCAGGAGCGCTCGAGGAGTTGGGTCGACCGACCCGAAACGCCGCACTGGTTGTCCGACGGTTCGTTCCTCTGGCTCAGTCACTGCACCGGCTTCAATCACCGCTACCACTACGGGGCGGACGGCGCGTTTCGCCGTGCGGTGACGTCGGGCGAATGGCAAGTGACGCGCGTCGAGCACGTCGACGAGGAGCGTGGAACCGTGCGCTTCGGCGGCACGCAGCACGGCGCCACCGGACGGCACACCTACCGCATCGACCTCGACGGAACAAACCCCGTGCACCTGACGCCGGGGAAGGGCACGCGTCGCTCGAGCTACGAAGCCGAGGGGAAGCTCGCCATCGATCGCTTCAGCTCGCTCGAGCACCCGGGCACGCAGCAATTGGTCGACCTTGCGACGGGTGAGGTGGTGCGCGTGTTGGCGCAGGCCTCGGCCGGGACGTGGGACGAACTCGCGCTCCCGCGCTGGAAGTCGCTGGGCGGCCTCCGGCTCCGCGTCGCTCAGCCTCCGGCCGCGCGGGTCGAAGGCCCCGCAACCTGTCCGACTCTCACAGCGCCTGGACCAACTTCGTGGAGCCGGTCCAGTTTCATGAAATTTTCCCAGAATTTCGGTGGCGACCCGGTCCAAGCAAAGGTAGCCTCACCATTACGCGTACGGTGGGGATGCCCCCCCCTTTGCTTCGCGAGTCTACCCTCACCATCTTTTTCCGCGTCAGGCCTATGACAAAGTTGATTCTTCAGCTGTTTTTTGCGGCGGCATGTTTGGTACCCGCGCCTTCCTCAGCTGCGACGTTCGTTGAAGAATACTGTCATGGATGCGTTGCATCCGCCCTTGACGTCGGCTCCGGCGGAGCTCCAGAGCCGCCTTGCACCGTGTTCATCACGACTACGCAAAGCATGATGAGCGGCCTATGCGGTCAGCCCACCCCAGACAGCGAGTGCGCCTCCACACCCTGCAAGCTAACCTATAGCTATACGATTAGCTCCAACTGCCCTGGCGTAGCATACTTCGAGTGGGTTGGCTCGAACAACGGAACGCACGAATCTGTCATATCGCCACCGGGGGCTGGAGGCGATGGAACATTCGACGTTAAGTGCAACAGCCAACAAATGTTGGTAGCACGGCTGTTGGGTGTCCGAAAGAGCATCACTGGTTTCTGTGACAACGAATGCATGTTCTAAAATGGTGCATGTTGTGAGAGCTGCTTACCTGATGCGAAAGAAGTCACTTCTTCTACTTCCGATAATGGTTGCCGCGTTGATCGCTGGCTACGGATTCATTCGCACGAACCGGCAAACTGTGACTAGGCCGCAGGCACCAGCCGAGCCGGATGTTGTCGCAAATGGTTTGTCCCCGGCACGTACGATCGTGCAAGACCAACTGCGAGCAGACGCGCTTGACACAAGCGCACCAGCGAAGATCCGCACAGGGGAGGACGTGTTGGCAGCGTACTGGGGCGATCGTTGGCCGGATATTCGAGAGTCGATCCTAGCTGCGGGCTATGGGGCAGATTTGTCACGTCCGACTCAAGTCCTACCTTGGGAGAAGGTCGCGCCTGAATTTTTTAAGTTAGTGACACAAGTCGATCCCGAAAAAATTGCGCGTAGATATCGTCTTGGATCCTTAGTAAACATGGAGGTCGAAGATGTTGAAAACTTCGTAGCAAGTATTTCGCCTCCGCGCACAATTGACAGGCACAGGGCGGAGGAGCTGGCGCTATTGGCCGCTGATCTGGACGCCGCCATGCAAGGCGCAATCGAGCGGTTAGTGGATTCTGAACTTGTTTACCGCTTCCGCGCATGGGAAGCGGGCGAATATGACCGCAGTCCAGTGTGCTGGGAAAGCGCGTCAATGGCTCGTCCGCTCCCCCCTGGATCCGAAGTTCGAAACTCCATTTCGGCAAGCGGTATGGACTGGCATGTATCGCTTCCGATGCGTTCCGGATTCGATGCCAATTTCGACCAAGCTTACAACGAATGGGAATCGCTACGACGCGACAAACAAAGAATGCTCGTTGAATTGTCGGGACTGTAGTTCAAGGGGTTGAGTGCGACCGACTCGCTCTGGAGCTCTTCCGACGCTCGAGAAGGCCAGGTACTTGGCGGATCGGTACCGCCGCGCGTACAACCATCGACGTCCGCACAGCAGCCTGGGCGACCGGACGCCCGCCGCGACTTGCGCGGTTTCGAGGCACCTCATCTTCACGCACGGCATGCTGGACGATTACGTGCACGTGCAGAGCGCGATGCACCTCGTCGACGCGCTGCAGCAGGCGGGCCGCACGTTCGAGTCGATGCTCTACGCCGAGGCGCGCGCGCCTTCCCGAGCGGCGCTCCGCGCGTAGAATCGCGCGCCCATGCTCACGTCCCTCGTCGTCGCTCTCCTCGTCCCGTTCGCCCTCCCCCAAGAGCCCGCGGCGCCGCCGCCGCCCGAAACCTTGACCTTCGAGTGGGTCGAGGCCGGACGACACGACCTCGGGCCCGTGTGGCCCGAAACCTGGCGCTGGGCGGCGGACGGCGTGACGCTGCTTCGCCAGCGCGGAGAGGAACTCGCGTGGTTCGATGCGCGCACGGGCGAACCGGTCGCGGGGCCGGAGCAGGACCTGACCGAGCCCGCGGGCGAGCCGGACGCCACCCCTTCGCGCGACGCGCTGCGCGCACGGTTCGAGACGCTGGAAGGCGTGGACGAGCAGCTCGCGCGGCGCTTGGTCACGCGCCGCGTTGCGCGGTACGACGACCTCACCGTGCACCTCGCCGACGGGCTCATGGTCGCGGCCTCGCCGGCGAAACTCACGGTCCTCTGGCGCGCGTCGGACCCCGAGCCCGAGTTCCCGACGCTGAACGCGGACGGCTCGGCGCTGGCCTTCGTGGCCGCGAACGACCTCGTGGTGCTCGACACCGGAACGGGCGCGACCCGGGTCCGGACGAGTGACGGCAGCGACTCGCAGTTCAACGGCAAGCTCGATTGGGTCTACCAGGAAGAGATCTACGGCCGCGGTCGCTTCCAAGCCTTCTGGTGGAGCCCGGACGGCGCGCACGTCGCGTTCCTGTCGTTGGACGAGAGTCCCGTCGAGACCTTCACCGTGATCGATCACATCGAGGAGGGACACTTCCGCGTGAAGCCCGAGGTCACGCACTATCCGAAGGCCGGCGACCCGAACCCGATCGTGCGGCTCGGCGTGCTGGACGTCGCGGCCGGGAAGACGCGTTGGGTCGAGCTGCCGGAGTCGGCGGGCGACGAGCCCTTGGTGGTGCGTGTCGAGTGGACGCCCGACGGCAAGCTCTTCTACGTGGTGCAGGACCGCATCCAAACGCTGGCGGACGTCCTGGTCTGGGATCCCGCGACGGAAACGAGCGCGACCTGGATCCAGGAGCGCTCGGCGAGTTGGGTCGAGCGTCCCGAAGCGCCCCACTGGCTCTTGGACGGCTCGTTCCTCTGGCGCAGTCACCGCACCGGCTACTCGCACATCTATCACTACGGCGCCGAGGGTGCGTTCCGGCGCGCGGTGACCGCGGGTGATTGGCAGGTGACGCGACTCGAGCACGTCGACGAAGAGCACAGCAGCGTGCGCTTCGGCGGCACGCTGCACGGCGCGAACGAGCGCCACTCGTATCGCGTCCGGCTCGATGGCACCGACCTCGTGCATCTGACTCCGGGGAAGGGCCGGCACAACTTGCGCTTCAACGCCGAAGAGACGCTCGCCATCGACCGGTTCAACGCGCTCGAGAACCCCGGCACGCAGCAGCTCGTCGATCTGGCGACGGGCGAGGTGCTGCGCGTCCTGGCCCAGGCCTCGCCCGCGCGCTGGGACGACCTCGAACTGCCCCGTTGGCGCTCGTTGCGCGTGCCGACGCGCGACGGCTTGCTGCTCGACGCAGCGCTCCTGCCGCCGAAGCTCGCGCCCGGTGCGACGCGAGCGCCGCTCTGGATCACGACCTACTCGGGGCCGAACTCACCCACCGTCCAGGACCAGTGGAACACGAGCGCGTGGTTCGGTTTCCTCGCGCATCGAGGGATCGGCGTCTTCCAACTCAACGTGCGCACGGCGAGCAACCTCGGGCATTGGGCGGTCGAGCAGGCCTACCTGCGCCTCGGCGAGCAAGAGCTGCAGGATTTCGAGGACGCGCTCGATTGGCTCAGCACCGAGGTCGAGTGGTTCGACGCCGACCGAGTGGGGCTGACGGGTCACAGCTATGGCGGCTTCATGACCGCGTACGCGCTGACGCACTCCGACCGCTTTCGCCTCGGCATCGCCGGCAGCGGCGTCTACGACTGGCGCCTCTACGACACGATCTACACCGAGCGCTACATGTCGACGCCAGAACGAAACCCCGATGGCTACGCGCGGACTTCCGTCGTCGAAGCCGCCGCGAACCTCTCGGGGCACCTCGTCATCACGCACGGCGTGATGGACGACAACGTGCACGTCCAGAACGCGATGCAATTGGTCTACGCGCTCCAGAAGGCCGGTCGCCCGTTCGAGCTGATGCTCTATCCGCAAGCGCGGCACGGGCTCCGCCATCCCGCGCAACGCGCGTTCGATCGTCGCCTAGCGTGGTCGGCGATCCAAAGGCACCTCGTCGTGCGCGCGGCCGACCGCTAACGCCCCCCGGCCCGGGGGGGGGGGGGGGGGGGGGGGGGGGGGGCGGG
>JBBDIB010000002.1:0-11816 GCA_040880665.1 Planctomycetota bacterium | reverse complement strand
GCCCCGGGCTCGAGGTTGGCTCACTCGTCGTCGAAGGTGTCGTCGATCGCGCGATGGCGCGGGGTCAAGAGACCCCGGTTGAGGTCGCGGCGGCGCAATTGCTCGCGGTGACGCGAACGGGCGGTGATGTCCGCCTCCCAGCGGGCGCGGTCGAAGCGCGGTCGCTCCGCGTCGAACTCCTCGTCGTCGTCGAAGTCCTCGTCATCGAGCCGGAATCGCGGTCGCTCCAGGTCCTGGTCGACGTCGAAGCCGAAATCGTCCTCGAGAGAGAAGTCGATCCGGCGAACGGAGTGGCGAGGCTTCTGGATTCGTCTCTGCTTCATGGGTCGGTGCCCATCGGTGGTCGGGTCGTCAGAGGGCCACGCCGGCCCCCCCCACGGGGAGGCACGTCCGGCCCCACGCCATCTGTCTTCGCATCAAGTGTCTTGATGTCGAGAGACAATCGCCTAGAATTTGCCCATGTTGGTAGCACCCCGAACGGAAGTCCCGCAGCCACAAGGAGATAGGGTCGATGAGATGATCGGGCAGTGGCGCCGGGAGCGCCCCGATCTCGATCCCGCCGGCCTGGGCGTCGTCCTGCGGGTGCTCCATCTCGAGGGCCTCCTGGCCGAGCGGCTCAAGCGCACGCTGGCGACGACGGACCTGGCGCCCTTCGAGTACGACGTGCTCTCGGCCCTCCGCCGCGCGGGCCCGCTCTCGATCAAGGCGCTCTGCGACGCCGCCCAACTGACCTCGGGCGCCATGACGCATCGGCTGGACCGCTTGGAGGAGCGCGGCTTCGTCGAGCGCGGCGCCCACGACTACGACCGCCGCATGACCATGGTCCGCCTCAGCCCCACCGGCCGCGCTGCCGTCGACCGCATCGTCGGCCGCCGCATGGACGACGCCAACGCCAGCCTGGCCGCCCTCGACGAGCCCGAACGCGCGGAACTGGCCCGCCTCCTGCGCAAATGGAAGTCCGGCCTCTCCGCGCCGACCCAGCCCTGAGCAGCGGTGCCGATTCTCACGGCCGCACCGTCACCTCGAAGACTTGCGACGCGGCGAAGTGCAGCGAACCGGTGCCAGTCGTCTCCGGAATGACCCATTGGGCGTAGAAGACCTGGCCGATCGCGTTGGACCAGCCCGAACTCGTCAGTTCGACCGTCGCGTTGACGAAGGGGCCCATGGCTTCGGTGGTCGCCGGAAGCATCAGTTCTGGAACCAGGACGCGACCGCCGCCCGTGACCGTTTGCATCGACTTCTGGGTCGAGAGCATCAAGTGGGCGCTGCGCCCGAGGGGCACGTCGGTCAGGTGGAATGCCAGCTTCTTGCGCGAGACCGAGACGTCCGTGCCCACGCCGATCGCCGGTACGCGGCCGTCGAGCGCCGGTGTACCTTCGCCGCCCGCGCGAATCCCTGCGGGTAGGCAGGAGTAGACGCCGAACTTGTAGATCCCGGCCACGACGAACTCCTGGAAGCTGTCGCCGTCCACATCGCCCGCGGGCTCGATCACGTTGCAGAAGGACTGGCCTGCATCGAGGTCGATGAACTCCCAAATCGGCTCGAGCGTATAGCCGTCGACCGCCAAGACCTTCGAGATGTTCCCTCCGTCGGGGTGTGCATACGGGAGCACGATCGGCGTCAGGAAGTCAGGCGAACCATTCTTGTTGATGTCGCCAATGGTGCGCAAGCTCTGGCCCATTTTCTGCACGTGGCCATTTTCGAGCTCGGGATGACCGCGCAAGTTCTGGAGACGATCGGCGATTTCGAGGGTCGCACCGTCCACGATGTAGACTTGAAAGTGCCAATCGATAGAAATCCCCACCTGCCACTTCGAAACGACAAGTTCCGGCACGCCGTCTCCCGAAAGATCTCCCAGCGTGTCGAACGAGTAGCCGAACCGTGACCAGGACTGCTCAACTCGTGCGTAGTCCAACAGTTCACCCGTCCGGCCGTCGTGCATACCGACGAGGTTGTCGTACTCGGTCCAACCCCACGCATTGGGGTCGTTCCAACTCCACGCGATCAGGTATTCAGCGACGCCGTCGCCGTTTCGATCGACGAACGGCCGCAGGCGATTCGCGTCGCCCAGCTCAAACGACAGCGGCCCGGGCGTGTACCACCGGGGATACCTGTAGCGTGGGCTCCATAGCGGATACTCTTGAAGAACCCCAGGAGCGGTCCAATTCGGTCCGAAGAGAACTCCCCCCCACGACCAAACATCAGCGACGCCGTCGCTGTTGAGATCTCCAAGCGGCAGGGTGATACCCCCAAGGTTCGCTAGCAGCGCAAAGCTCTGACCGTCGAGGAAGACGGTTTGGAAGTTCGTGGAAACGGAGAGATCGTCCTTGCCGTCGTCCGTCACGTCTCCGAGCGAAGTCACGGTCGTACCGAGGCTCACATAGGCGGATCCTCCCAGTTCCGAGTGCAGCAGTGTCCCGTCCAGCGCAACGACCGCGTATAGGCCGGAGTGGAAGATGAAGTTGTCGGGGTCGAAATCGTAATAGGGCAGCCCGTACGCGATTCGAGCGCCGGGGCCTGGGTCGAGGACCGCCAACTTGCGGCCCTCGGCGGCGTTGTTGGGAAACCTGTCCAAGAACTCGATCGCCTCACCCATGCGCTGCTGCGCGGTCAGCATCCCAGAGAGTCCAAGTAGCGCGATGGCTGTCAATGTCCTTCCGTATCTCATGGGTAATCCACCCTTACGAACGCGCCTTGCGACGGGATTCCGTCTTGGTTGATGAGGAACAGCATGTACCAGCCGGGAGGAGCCATGGCATCGTTGGGAGGTGGCGTCACCAGGAGTTCGTCATGCACGGTCGTGGTCCGGACGGGCAATTCGACCAGTCGTTGCCCGTAGTCGAAGTGATGCGTGACCGAGCCTACGCCGATCAACGCCGCGTGGCTGACTTCCTCCCCGTCAATGGACTCCACCACGAACTCGTTCCAGTGTGTTGCGGTCGGGTAGGTGATCGCCGCAGGAAGTCCAGCGAGTTCCGGTCGGTTGCTCAGTACGTCCATGTACGCCGGCAGAAAAACCTCCGCAACGTCCTTGCCGTCGAGGAAGTCGTCGTCCTCTCCATGCATACTGTCGCCGAACTCTCGGCCTCCCGTCAGCGCGACGGACCCGTTCGGGAGTAGGATCGCCCCCGAATGGTACCCGCGGGGATAGAACTCGCCCGCTGCCGTCTTGTAACGCTCCGGCTGCGCGGTCCACGTCCCAGCGTCCAGCGGGCCTCCTGGATCGAAGAGGTCAGGAATCGAGTTGGGGGAATCGTAGTCATCCATGTTGTTCTGAAGCCCTCCAACCAGGAACAGCTTGCCCGTCGGGAGGATCACGAAACTGCTCCCGAGGGCACGCGGCCGGAGCGGCGGCGACTTGGCGCGCCAGTGCTTGGCGACCGCGTCGTACTCGAGACACGACTGGATGCCCCAGGCCGAAGGCAGGATTGCCGTCGGAGTTACATTTTGCACCGGGAAGTGCTTGTAGATGCCTCCGGTGATCAGCACCCGGTCCAGATCCCAGTTCGTGGTCGATCCCGGCGCTTGTTGCGTGGGCGGGTCTGTTGTCTTGAGCGTGTGCAGGACTGCGCCGTTGCAATAGTGCCAAGCGCCCACGTTTCGCCCAGCGAGGGCAGGATCGAGAGCGTCGATCCAGTCTTGAATGGCTTCGGGATGACCCACCGTCGCCTGTTCATTGACGGGTCGCAGGCTCGCCGCGTTGGGGTGATTCTGATCGTTGGGGTCGATCGGCTGCGTCGGCTGCGTCGCCAGCGAGTTCATCAGGTGCGTCGGACGCTGACCGAAGCCCAAGTCACACTGATTGGATTGACCCGGCCCCGTTCCCAGGGACGTCAGCGCCACGCCGAAGTTCGCGTCGAACCAAGAGTCGGGGCAGGCGCTCACCGTCTTACCCGACTCGCAGGTGACGGCATGCCCGGCGTGCAGCACTTCCCCGCTCGAGAGCACGAACAGCCGAGGGTACTGATGCCAGCGGTAGTCGTCCTCGCCCTCGGCGATCGGCCCCTTGTGGCTCCACGACCGGGTCGATGTGCTGAGGTCCGCCGTCATCTCGAACCAGTGCTCCGACAGCACGGGTGGATCCACGACGCAAGCGGCCGGATCATTCGACGCGATCGTCGAACCGCCCACGGACCAGGCTCGGTAGCGAGTCCCTGGCCCCTGCTCCGGCATGGCGATCACGCTCGGATAGTAGTAGCCGGCGAGCCCGTTGTTCTGAGGATCGGGCAAAGCGGGATAGGTCGACATGTCCCAGGCCGCGGTGTGCGGGTCGAACGCCAGCACTTCGCGCGTACCGGTGAAAGTCGGGGGCGTGTTCGCTCGACCGCCGGCGACGAGCAGCTTGACCTTCGGTGCTCCGTTGGGATGCGTGTCGATCGGATCCAAGACCCAAGCGTCACCCGCACAGAACGGACCGATGTTCATCCCGACGGGCCACTCGACGTCCCGCACGGTGCCCTCGGACGGATTCCAGATGTAGGACTTGTACGTTTCGGGGAACACTTGGCCCAAGTCGCAACGGGTCCAGAGCAAGAGCGAGCCCGCGTGCACCCCGACGGGGATCAAGTTGATGTGCACGATCTCGTCCTCCGTCGTTTCCGCGACGGGGTTCTTGCAGCAGCCCTCCGTGCACGAGATGCCCAGATCGACGGGCGGCTGCCACTTCCCTTGGGCCATAGCCAGCCCACCCACGGGAACCACTCCAGCGCACTTCGAAACCATCGAACGATCGACGAACATGGCCACCTCCCTTCGTTCGTGACCGCTGCACCGTGCGCCCGAGGTCGACCGGACCGCAAGTCAATTCCAAGTTCTCAATTCTGGGAGAGCGCTCCCAAAATGGGAACGCACTTTCGAGGAGCGCGCATTGCGCCCTGGTCGAGGCCAACGATCAAGGATGAGACCGACGCCACGCGGTGCGGCCGTCGGGCGTCGCGGCGGCGTGGGCGCGCTGTTCGCTCGCGAGTTTGCGCAGTCCGGAGAGCAACGAACGCTCGGCCAAGGGCCACATCCGGCGGTCGGTGTCGGAGTAGACGAGGGGCACGAGTTCGGCGGCGGTTCGGGGCTCGTCGGAGAGGGCGGCGACGAGCTGCGCTTCGCGCGCGCGGCGGTGGTCGAGGTAGCGCGTCAAGAGCGCCGTGCCCGCGGGCGCAGGCATGCCGTGCGCCGGGAACAGCGTGCCGATTCCGTGGTCGCGCACGCGTGTGATGCTCTCGAGGTATTGCGCGAGATCGCCGTCCTCGGGGTCGATCACGATCGTCGAGAGCGTCGAGACGAGATCCCCCACGATCGCCGAGCGCGCGTGGCTCTCGACGAACGCCAGGTGACCGGGGGCGTGCCCCGGCGTGTGGAGGACCTCGAGCGTCCACGGCGCACCGCCGGGCGCGAGACCGAGTTCGAGCCGCTCGCCGCCCACGAGTGCGCGCCGCTCGACGCCCTCGAACGTCGTGCGCCGGAACGTCTCGGCGTGCGCGAGGACGGCGCACCCGAAGCGCTGTGCCGTCGCCTCCACCGCGCCCGTGTGATCGGGATGGTGATGCGTGACGAGCACGCCCTCGAGCCGGTGCCCGCGAGCCAGCCGCGCCTCGAGCTCGGCGAAGAGCAACGCTTGCTCGGAGGGCTCGCGCGTCGCCGGATCGACGACGTAGAAGCGCTCGATGCCGAGCAGGTAGGCGTTGGTCGTCGTCGCCGGCGGTAGCGTCTCGGTCGCGAGCGGGATCGCGATGACCCCCGGCGCGTGCTCCGCCTGCTGCACCTCGCGGCCCTCGGCGATGGCGCGCGTGGACCGCGTGGCCAACTCCAGCGCCTCGCCGAGCGAGCGCCCGACCATGCGGCGCAAGAGATAGAGCGCGGGCGGCGCGAGGAGCAGGTCGCCGCGCGACCAGCGCGCGAGTTCGCCCGCGGGGTCGACCCAGCGACCGTCGACCAGTTCGCCGGCGACGATCGCGGGCTCTTCGCCGGCGGGCAGCTCGAGGTGGAAGAAGTTGGCGCGAAAGCGGCGCAGGGAGAAGCGCGGCGTCACGACTTCGGCGAAGGGTTGCCAGGCGTCGAACCACGCGACGTCCTCGGGCAGGCTCGCCCAGCGCTCGGAGCGCGGCTCGGCGGCCAAGAGCTCACGGCGCAGAGCCTCGCGCGCGCCGCCCGGCGCGAGGCCGGGCACCGCGACGCCCGTCTCCTCGAACAGTTCGCGCGCCGCGGAGCGCGCCAGCGCCAGCGGCTCCTTCACCGCGCCGCGCCGGTCGACGGGATCGACCGAGCCGCCCGGAAACGCCCAGAAGCCGGGGAGGAAGCGCAGCGCCGGCGAGCGCTGGACAAGGAACACCTCGGCGCCACCGAAGCGCGTCAGGACGACGACCGAGGCCGGGATCGGGGAAGGAGGGAGCACGCTCGGGCGAAAGAAGTTCGGGGACGGGACCAGCGGAGAGGGTCGAGCGGCCGATACGGGCGATCCCGAGGGAACCCGCCAGGGAATCGACACGTCAACGGACCGGGGAACACCGATCCGCGCGCTCCAGGATAGGCTTTCCCTAGCCCTCCCTCCCGTCGACATCGCCCCATGAACTCCTCCACCCGGAAGGCAGGTCGCTCGCGCGCCCGCCGTCTCGTCGCCCTCCTCGCCGCCACCGTCACCTCGATCGGCGTCGCCACGGCGGCGATCGTCGGCACGACCAACGACGACTTCCGGCAACCCGGCACCCAGCCCGGCGACCTCGCGGCCAATCCCTTGGTCTTCGTGGGCGGCTGCACGTTCTGCCACTCGGGCTACGACGCCGACCAGGAGCCGTACGAGCGCTGGCAAGGCTCGATGCACGGGCAAGCGATGCGCGATCCCGTCTTCCACGCCGCCTTCGACATCGCGAAGCAGGACATGGACGGCGTCGGGCAGTTCTGCATTCGCTGCCACTCGCCGAAGGGTTGGACCGAGGGCCGCGACGACACGGCCGGCCCGAACGCGTTGAACGGCGCCGACTACGACGGCGTCTCGTGCAACTTCTGTCACCGCATGGTCGACCCCATCTTCGACGTGGCCGAGAACCCGCCGCAGGACGCGAACATCCTGGCCGCGTTGACGGACGCACCGGCAGCCGATTGGCACAGCGGCCAGTACGTGCTCGACACCGACGACACGCGCCGCGGTCCCTTCGATCTCGGCATCGGCTTCGGCTTCCACGACTGGGCCCAGTCGCCCTTCCATCACGAGTCGGCGATGTGCGGCACGTGCCACGACATCAACAACCCCGCCTACACGCGCAACGGCGGTCCGATCCCGGCGGCGACCGACACGTACGATCTCAACGCGCTCGGGATGGAGCACCCGAACCACGACAAATCGGAAGGCTTCCCGCTCGAGCGCACGTTCACCGAGTGGTCGCTGTCCGACTTCGCCGTGGCTCCGATCGACATGGGCGGGCGCTTCGGCGGCAACAAGGTCGAGGTCTCGACCTGCCAGGACTGTCACATGCCCGACACCGACGGCACGGCCTGCCAGCCGTTCCTCGGCGGCGCCGTGCGCAGCGACCTGCCCCTGCACAACTTCAACGGTGCGAACTCGTGGGTCGCGCTGTCGGTCTTCAACCTCGACCAATCCCTCGCGCTCTACGGCGGACCGGAAGCCTCGGGTGAGCCGCTCCACTTCTTCCAGAACGCGGTCGACCGCAACAAGGAGATGCTGGCGCTCGCCTCGGACATGGAGCTGTCGATCACGGACGATCAGCTACGGGTCCGAATCGTCAACCAGTCGGGTCACAAGCTGCCCACCGGCTACGCCGAAGGCCGCCGGATGTGGATCAACGTCAAGTTCTTCGACGCCTTCGGCGGCTTGATCGCCGAGCGCGGCGCGTACGACGACGTCACGGCCGACCTGACGCACGGCGACACGAAGATCTACGAACAGGAGCTGGGCCCCGACGCCGCGCTGGCCGCGACCGCCGGCTTGCCCGTCGGCCCGTCCTTCCATGCGGTGCTCTCGAACAAGGTCTACAAGGACAACCGCATCCCGCCGCGCGGCTTCGACAACGCCGCGTTCGAAGCGGGACAGGCGAGCCCGATCGGCTACTCCTACGCGGACGGTCAGTACTGGGACGACACGCTCTACGCCATCCCCGCGGGGGCGACGCAGGCCAGCGTGAGAGTCTTCCACCAGACGACCTCGAAGGAGTACATCGAGTTCCTGAAGAACGAGAACCAGGCGCCCGCGCCGAACGCAGGAACGATCGCCTACGACCAGTGGGTCGCGCTCGGCAAGAGCGAGCCGGTCGAGATGGACGCGGGGATGATCGACCTCTTGCCGCGCATGGACGGCGACGTGGCCTCGATCTCGACTTCGTCCGGCGGCACGCAGAACCTCAGCCTGACGGCGGGCCCTGGTTACGCGAACCAGGGCTACATCGTCGTGGGCAGCTACACCGGCAGCTCGCCCGGCTTCAGCATCTTCGGGCTGGCGGTGCCGCTGAACTTCGACAGCTACACACTCGACACGATCGTCGGCGGCGGCCCCTTGGTCGGCGGCATCGGTTTGTTGGACGCGTCGGGCGACGCCAACGTGGCTGTGACCATCCCGCCGGGCTCGACGTCCGTCGCCGGGATCACGCTCCACCACGCGTTCGGCGTGATCGTGTCGGGCTCGGGCCTCGTCGCCATCAGCAACGCCGTGCCGGTCGACCTCTTGCCCTGAGCTGCATTTGAAGGAGCAGCGACTCGCCGTCGTGACGGGCGGCTCGCGCGGCCTGGGAGCCGCGCTCGTCGAACGCTACGTCGAGCGCGGCTGGAGCGTGCTGGAACTCTCGCGCTCGGGCGCCGAGCGCGGGCTCCGGCACGAGCGCGTGGAGCACGTGCGCCTCGACCTCGCCGAACCGGAGGCGGCGCGTCGAACGGTCGCCGAGGAGCTCGAACGACGATTGGCGGCGCGCCCGACGGAGCTGCACTTCGTCAACAACGCCGCCGCGCTCGAGCCCGTCGGGCCGCAGTCCGCCGACGGCCCGCCCGGCTGGAGCGAGCACCTCACGGTCAACGTGCTCGGCGGCATCGGCGTCATGGGCGCGTTCCTCGCCGCCGCCGAAGCGCTGCCCGCGCGCAAGGTCCTCGCGAACGTCTCCTCGGGCGCCGCGACCAGCGCCATACGAGGTTGGTCGCTGTACTGCGCCTCGAAAGCCGGGCTCGACCACTTCGTGCGCACCGTCGCGCTGGAACAAGCCGATCGCGAGCATCCCACGCTGGCGGTCAACGTCGCCCCGGGCGTCGTCGACACCGCGATGCAGACGACGATCCGCTCGGTCGATCCCGTGCGCTTCCCCGATCGCGAGCGCTTCGTCGAGCTGTTCGAACAGGGCCAATTGCGCTCGCCCGACCAGACGGCGCGCCTCTTCCTGGAGCGGCTCGCCGGCGAGCTCGAGAACGGCGCCAGCTATCGGCTGTAGGCCAACTGTGCCTACTTGGCGGCGACGAGGTAGGTGACCCAGGCCAGGCAGTTCTCGCCCTTCTTCGACGGGCGGTAGATGCCGTTGCCCGATTCGCCGTCCTCGTCGGTGCCCTCCCAGAACGACTCGACGTTCTCGAAGCCGGCCTCGTGCAGCGCGTCCTTGAGCTCCGGCAGCGTCCAGAGCCGCCAGTCGTAGGTGAACGCGCGCTCGAGCTTCGTGCCGTCCTTGAAGTGGAAGTGGATGTGCGTCTTGTAGTCGCCGGTCGCGGGCCAGTACTTGTGCTGATCCCAGATGTAGGTGAAGCCTTCCTCGATGTCGCGCTCCTCGAGCATCTCCTCCATCGATTCGGGACCGCCGTAGATGTCCATCACGAAGACGCCGCCGTCGGCCAGATCGGCGTGCACGCTCTTCAAATAGCCGACCAGTTCGGCGCGCTGCTTGAAGATGAAGTAGGAGAAGTTCTGCGCGCAACGCACATCGGGCGGTGTGAGGCTGGGCTCGCGCACGTCCTTCACGTGCAGCGTGGCGCGGCTCGCCGCTTCCCCCAAGCGCGCGAAGTTGTTGCGGACGCCCCAACCCAAGGTGTCGGGGCAGATGTCGAAGCCCTCCGCGGTTCCGTCCTTGACCGCATCGATCCACTGCGTCATCAAGAGGCCCGTACCGCAGAAGTCCTCGCGAAAGTGCTTCGGATCACGCTTCCGAAGTCGTTTGTAGACGCGCTTCAGGAACTTCACGTCCTCTTCCGGCGACTGCACCGACAATTGGTAGAGCTCGTGCACGTCGGCCGTCTTGGCGGTGAAGGTCCGTTTGGCCTTGCGCTTCTTGCGCTTCTCCTTGCCGTCCTTCGTCTTCTTCTTCGGAGGCGCCGCTGCACCCGCTTCGGACGCCCGACGGGCGGGGATCACAACGGGACCGCCGACGATTCGAACGGGGATGGGTCCATCGACCGGGGTCGCGACTTCGACGGGTTGCTGGCGCTTGGTGGAAGGCATGTCGTGGAGGGCATGTCGTAGAGGGCATGTCTTGGAAGACAGTCGAGACGGGTCAGGCAGGAGATTCCGGCGGCGGACCGAGAAGACGAACGCCCCGCTCCCCGAAGCCGGGGACGCGGGGCGCAGGTTCGCCGGTGCGAATCGTACCGGCGGAGGGGCGCGACGCTACTCGGCGGTCGCTCGGAGCTCGTGGTAGTAGCGAACTTGCTCCTTCTTCTGGCACAGCTCGCGCAGCACCTGGAACAGCTCCTCGTTGAGCTTCGGGTCCCGCACGGGGATGCGGATCGCCCCCGGCACGTGGCGCGGCACGCTGACCGTTCCCGACTCGGTGCGGCGGTTGATCTTCCGCGCGAGATCCGAGGGTAGGTCGGTCTTGACCAGGATCCACTGGCCGATCGAAGGCATCAGTTCGATGCCGGGCACCGTGGAGAGGCGGGAGAAGAAACGTTCGCGCTCTTCGTTCGAGACTTGACCATTCATGGCGAGACTCCGGCTCTGGGGACCTGGCTGGAAGGCCGCGAGAGGCCCCCCATCACTACATTGGAAAGTGGTAACCGCGCCGTCGATTGGGACGGCGGCGCGAGCACCGACGAACGCGGGGGTGGGCATCCAAGAAAGACACGGCCCGCTCGACGGGCCCACTCTATCTAGCGTTGGAGTCTCGCTCAAGTACCATCCTTTGCGGAATCAGTTCGCGCTATGTCCACCACCGCTCCCCTCCCCCACCGCGTTCGCGTCGCCGGTTCGAGTTCGAACCTGGGACCGGGCTTCGATTGTCTGGGGCTGGCGCTGTCCTTGTTCGTCGATGCCTCGGTCCTCGAGCGTCGCCGCGAGCCGGGCCACGCGTACGGCCCGCGCGAGGGCGCGGCGCGCGAGTGGAGCGGCGGCGCCGACGATCTCTTCTTGCGCGCCGTGGACGCCGCCGCGGGCCGAGCCGCGCTCGAGCCCGGCTGGGTCTTCGGGGTCAGCTCGGACGTACCGCTCGCGCGCGGCCTCGGCTCGAGCGGCGCGGCGGTCGCGGCCGGCTTGCTGCTCGGCGCCGAGCTCGCGGGCCGCAGCGACCGCGAGAAGCTGCTCGCCCTGGGCCTCGAGCTTGAAGGGCACCCCGACAACGTCGTCGCGTCGCTGCTCGGCGGCTTGACCGTGGGCGTGCCGACGCCGGAAGCCCCGACTCCCCTCGCGCGAGTGTCCTCGCCGTTCCACGCGTCGCTCGGCGTCGTCGTCGCCTGGAGCGCCGACCGCATGCCCACCGAACGCGCTCGCGCCGTGCTGCCGACGCGCGTCGATCGCGTCGACGCCATCGAGAACGCGCGGCGCCTCGCGCTCCTGCTCAGCGGCTTGGCGAGCGGCGACCTCGACCTCGTCGCCGCGGGCTCGTTGGATCGCCTGCACGAGCGCTACCGTT
>JBBDIB010000001.1:43136-55224 GCA_040880665.1 Planctomycetota bacterium | reverse complement strand
GGACAACGATCTACGACGAATCCGATCGAATCGTGGTGAGGGAACCGGGCTAGGACGAGGAGCCCGCGTCACGGGTGAGGTGGCGGCGACGGGCCAAATCTTTCCAGAAAGGCCCCCTGGACCCCGGGGGCGCGGTGTGTCACAAAGCCTGGTCGGATTTCACGATTGTCTGAAATCCCTGTGTTCGGAGGCCCAGGCCTCCCACCACCGATCCTGAGCGAACGGCCATGAGCAGCTCTCATACGACCCGATCACCGCGCGAGACGCCCGAACAGGCGCCCGCTCAGACGTCCAGCCGGACGTCCGGCGAGACCTCGCAGGAGCCCGAGGGCGCCGAGGCGCCCGTCGCGGACGACGCCCCCAGCTACCCCGTGCTGGACGCTCAGCTCGCGGCCGAGTTGCCGACCTTCGAGCTGTTCTTCAAGACATTCGGCTTCAAGCGCATGCACGGGCGCGTCTGGGGTCTCTTGGTGCTGACCGAGAACCCGCTCTCCTCGAAGGAGATCGCCAGCGAGCTCGGGATCTCGGCCGGGGCGACCTCGACGACGTTGAACGAGCTGGCCGAGTGGGGCGCCGTGCGCTCGACCTTCGACAGCTCGCGCCGTTGCCACCTGCACTCGCCGGTGGGCAACGCGCTCTCGATCGTCGCAACGGTCTTTCGCCGGCGCGAGCAGGTCGTCTTCCAGCAGTTCCGCCAAGCGGCGATCCGCTCGCTGGCGGTCATCACCGAGAAGAAGGGCGAGCGCGACCCGCGCGTCTTGACCTTGCGCTCGATCATCACGACCTGCGACATCGGCGAGGCTTTGATGCAGTTGGTCTTCTCGGCGGTCCAGAACGCGATGAGCGATTCGGAGAGCGTCTTGAGCCGCGCGATCCAGGCGGCGTTCAAGGTCGGCATCGGCGCGCCGACGCGCTGGCTGCTCGGGGATTCGCTGCTGGCCGCCGGTAACGCGTCCTCGTTGGCGCACGCACCCCGGTTGCAGCCCGAGGCGGAGCCCAAGTCCGAGTCCGACGACGCGGAGCCGCGCACGTGATCCAGAAAGCTCGTCCGCGGCCCGTGCTCGCACGGGTCGTCATCACCGGCGTCGGGCTCTCGAGCCCGAACGGCAACGACCTGGCGGACTTCCGCAAGGCCTTGCTGGAGAAGCGCTCGGGCGTCGAGGCCTACGAGATTCGTCACTTCGGCAAGACGGTCGCCGGCGTGTGCGACTTCGACGCGCTGCGCTACCAGAAGAAGAAGGAGGTCAGGCGCGGGACGCGCGCTGGGTCGATCGCCGTCTGGTGCGCCAACGAGGCGCTGCGCGACGCGGGACTCGACGTCGCGGACTTCGATCCCGAGCGCATCGGCGTCTACACGGGCACGACCGAGCACGGCAACGTCGAGACCGAGCACGAGATCCACAACGTCAGCCAGCACGGCTTCGACCTGCGCTTCTGGTCGCACCACCACAACCCGCGCACGGTGGCCAACAACCCGGCCGGCGAGATCACGCTGAACCTCGGACTCAAGGGTCCGGCGTACAGCCTGGGCGGCGCTTGCGCGGCAGGCAACCTGGGGCTCGTGCAGGGCGTGCAGATGTTGCAGCTCGGCGTCGTCGACCTGGCGCTCGGCGGCGGCATCTCCGAGAGCATCCACACGTTCGGGATCTTCGCCAGCTTCGCGGCGCAGGGCGCGCTAGCCTCGCACGCGGATCCCACCAAGGCCTCGCGGCCGTTCGACGCCGCGCGCAACGGAATCGTCGTCTCCGAGGGCGGCTGCCTGTACGCGCTCGAGCGACTCGACGATGCCGTGGCGCGTGGCGCGAACATCCTGGCCGAAGTCGTCGGCTACAACGTCAACTCGGACGGCACCGACTTCGTGCTGCCCGATTCCGCCGGGCAGAACGCCTGCATCCGCGGCGCACTGCGTTCGGCGGGCCTCGTGGCCGAGGACATCGATCTGATCTCGACGCACGCCACGTCGACGCCTTCGGGCGACATCAGCGAGGCGCGCGCGATCCACGAGGTCTTCGGCGACAGCGCGAGCGTGCGCGTGAACAACACGAAGAGCTACATCGGCCACGCGATGGGCGCCGCCGCGGCGCTCGAACTGGCCGGCAACCTGCCGTCGTTCACGGACGGCTGGGTCCACCCCACGATCAACGTCGACGCGCTCGACCCCGAATGCTCGGTGCGCGGCTTGGTCGTGAACGAGCCGGTGCGCGCCGACGTGGACACGATCCTGAACATGTCGTTCGGGATGCTCGGCATCAACTCGGCGGTCGTGGTCCGCCGGTACCGACCCTGATCACCCACCCTCCCGATCCTCCTTCCCGATCCGATTCCAATGACTCGCGACGAAGTGGTCCTGGCCGTCAAGGACATCATCGAAACCATCGCCCCCGACGAGGAGACCGCCAACTTGACGATGGACGAGCGCCTTCGAGACCAGATCGATCTGGACTCGATGGACTTCCTCGACATCGTCATGGAGCTGCGCAAGCTCTACGGCGTGCAGGTCCCCGAGGAAGACTACAAGGAGCTGGCGTCGCTCACGGGCTGCGTCGACTACCTGCATCCGTTGCTGGCGGAGAAGCCGCTGCACTGCTCCTACTCCAGCAGCTCGCCCTCCGAGCAGACGATCTCCTGACCGCCGGAGCTCGCCGCGTCCTCCACCGGGCGCCGAGGATCACACGCCGAGGATCACCACGTGCGCTACGACGCCATCGTCATCGGAGCCGGCTTGAGCGGTCTCGCCGCCGCCGCGCGGCTCGCGCAGTTCGACAAACGCGTCGTGCTGCTCGAGCGCCACGAGGTATGGGGCGGGCTCAATTCGTTCTACACGCTTCGTGGTCGCGCCTACGACGTCGGCCTGCACGCCTTGACGAACTTCGTGCCCAAGGGGACGAAGCGGGCGCCGTTGACGAAAATCCTGCGGCAACTGCGGATCCCCTACGAGGCCTTGCGGCTCGGCGAGCAGCGCTTCAGCGAGATCGTCACGCCGCGCGCGCGGCTCCGCTTCACGAACGACTTCGAGGATCTGGTCGGCGGCGTCGCCGACGAGTTCGGTGGCGCGGAGGCGGACCGCCTGCGGCGACTCGGTGACGAGATCCGCGCCTTCGGTGTCGGGCAGGAAGACAGCTACGAGCTGAGCGCACGCGAATGGCTCGCCGGGCGGCTGAACCAGGACCTGATCGACATGTTGCTGGTGCCGATCCTCTACTACGGCTCGGCGCGCGAGGACGACATCGATCTGCACACGTTCAGCGTGCTGTTCCAAAGCATCCTCTTGGAAGGTCTCAGTCGACCGAACGGCGGCGTGCGCACGCTGCTTAACCTCTTGGTCAAGAAGCTGAAGGCCGAGGGCGCGGAGCTGCGGCTGAAGACCGGCGTCCAGCGGATCGTCGCGGACGCGAACGGAGACGTCCACGGCGTCGTGCTCGACGACGGCACCGAACTCGAGTCTGCCCGCGTGCTGTCGAGCGCAGGTTGGGTCGAGACGCAACGGATGTTGGGTCGCGAGGTCGCGCCGGGAGAGATCGGGCGACTGTCGTTCCTGGAGTCGATCTCGTCGCTCGATCGCGAGCCGAAGGAGTTGGGCATCGAGAGCGCGACGGCGTTCTACTCCACGCGCGACCGCTTCCGGTACCGCGAGCCCGAGTCGCTGGTCGACGTGACGTCGGGCGTGATGTCGGCGCCCAACAACTTCATCGCGGACAAGCCCTTGAAGGAGGGGCGTGTGCGCTTGACGGTGCTCGCCAACTACGACCGCTTTCGCGAGCTGGCACCGGCGGACTACGCCCTGGCGAAGGAGCAGGCCGCGGACGACGCGATCGCGCACGCCACGACGCTGTTTCCCGACTGGCGCCCCGCGACGACCTTCCGCGACGCCTACTCGCCGACGACCGTCGTGCGCTACACGTCGCGCGAACGCGGCGCGATCTACGGCTCACCGAACAAACGCTTCGACGGCGAGACCGGCGTGCGCGGCCTGACGCTGATCGGCACCGACCAAGGCTACCTCGGCGTCGTCGGAGCGATGATGTCGGGGATCTCGATGGCGAACCGCCACGCGCTGGTGACGTCGTGACGGACCAGCTCCAACCCCAGCGCCACTACTTCCGCGGTTCAACCGACGGCAAGCGCCCGCTCGCGCACGATCCGCTCGTCGACGTGAAGTCGAGCTACGACGTCTTGATCGTCGGCAGCGGCCTCGCCGGACTGACGGCCGCCAACATCCTGGCGAAGAACGGCCATCGCGTGGCGCTGTTCGAGCAGCACTACAACCTGGGCGGGCTCGCGACGTGGTTCAAACGGCGCGGCGGACACATCTTCGACATCTCGCTGCACGGCTTTCCGATCGGGATGAAGAAGACGTGCCGCAAGTACTGGAACGCGGACATCGCGGGTCGGATCGAGCAACTCGAGTCGGTCAGGTTCCAGAACCCGCAGTTCGAGCTGGACACGGTCTTCACGCGTCAAGACTTCACGCGGCATCTCGTCACGACGTTCGGCCTGCCGCTCGAGACCGTCGAAGCGTTCTACGAGGCCGTGCGCGGCATGGACTTCTTCGACGACTCCGGCGAAACCGTCGGCGAGCTGTTCGACCGCTTCTTCCCCGGCCGCAACGACGTCCACCGCTTGTTGATGGAGCCCATCAGCTACGCGAACGGCTCGAGCCTCGACGATCCCGCGATCAGCTACGGGATCGTGTTCTCGAACTTCATGAGTCAGGGCGTGTTCACCTTCACCGGCGGCACCGATCGGCTGGTGAAGGCGATGAAGAAGGAGCTCTTGCGGAACGGCTGCGCGCTATTCCACTCGACGCTCGTGGAACGAATCCTGGTCGAGAACGGCGCCGTCCGCGGCGTGCTCGCCAACGGGCGCGAGGTGCGCGCTCCGATCGTCGTCTCGAACGCGAACGTCAAGACGACGATCGAGAAGCTCGTCGGCCCCGACGCGTTTCCCGCGGACTTCCTCGCAGCCTCGCGCGCCGTGCGGCTCAACACCTCGTCGACGCAGGTCTACATGGGCGTCGCCAAGGGCCAAGAGCTGCCGTTCGTGGGCGACCTCTTCTTCACGTCGACGCGCCCGACGTTCGACAGCCACGCGCTCTCCGAGCTGCACGGGGAGAGCCGCACGTACTCGTTCTACTACCCGAAGATTCGTCCCGACCTGAACCGCTACTCGATCGTCAGCTCGACGAACGCGTACTACCAGGACTGGGCCAGCATGAGCGACACCGAGTACAGCCGCGCCAAGCAACGCCTGGCGACCGACACGTTGGCGCACCTCGAGTCGGTGCTGCCCGGGACGCGCGCCAAGATCGACCACGTCGAGGTCTCGACGCCGCGCACCTTCGCGTTCTACACGGCCGCCCCCGAAGGGACGTCGTTCGGCACCAAGTTCGAGGGGCTCGGCGTCAGCATGGACCTCTCGAAGCACGTCCGCGGTTTGTTCCACTCCGGCAGCGTCGGCATCATCATGTCGGGCTGGCTGGGCGCCGCCAACTACGGCGCGATCACCGCCAACAAGGTCGACGCGCTCTTGCACGCGACGCAGGCATCGCTCCAATCATGACCGCACTCAGTCTGGATCGCGCGGCGATCGAAGCCGCCATCCCCCACCGCGACCCGTTCTTGTTCCTCGATCGGGTGACGGACGGCGACGAGTCGTTCCTGGTCGGCGAATGGGACGTGCCGGTCGACGCGGCTTGGTTCCAAGGTCACTTCCCCGGGCAACCCGTGCTGCCGGGCGTCCTGATCTCCGAGCACGCGTTCCAAGCGGCCGCGGTCCTGATCTCGCGCGCGCTCGGCGGCTTCTCCGCGGACGACGGCGTGCCGGTCTTGACGCGCATCGAGAACGCCAAGTATCGGCGCATGGTGACGGGCGGCGAGACGCTCGTGACGCGCGCCGAGGTCGTCGAGCGCGTGGGTCCCGCCTGGCGCATGCGCGCGACCGTGCGCACGGGCGGCGCGAAGGTCGCCGAGCTCGCCTACGTCCTGACCGCCGTGGGCGCGCTGGCGCGTTTGGGGGTCTAGTAGTCCATGGAAGAAGTCATTCGGCGCCATGAAGTCATCCTCCACCGCGGTGTGGCACCTGAAAGCCTCGCCGAATCTACCGATTCGCCTGCGTTTCCAGGCACCACACCGCGGCGGATGCTGCCTCCATGGCATCCGAAGCACTTCTTCAACGGACTACTAACGTGAAGGACTGGCTCGGCATGAGCGGGCGCACCGTCTTGGTGCAGGGCGCCGCCAACAAGAAGAGCGTCGCGTTCCGCGTCGGCAAGAGCCTCGAAGCCGCCGGCGCGCACGTGATCTGGGCCGTGCACACCGAAGCGCGCCGCGACGAATTGGCGGAGCGCCTCGGCACGGCGCCCGTCCTGGTCGTCGACGCGGCCAAGCAGGACGAGATCGACGCCTGCGCCGCGACGCTGGGGAACGACCACCCGCCGCTCGACGGCTACGTGCACTCGATCGCGTTCGCGGACTACTCGGATGGCCTGCGGCCGTTCCACGAGACGCGGCGCGAGCACTTCCTCGAGGCCGTCAACGTCTCCGCGTTCTCGTTGATCGCGATGTCGAACGCGCTCGCGCCACGCTTCCGGGAAGGCGCTTCGGTCGTGACGATCTCGATCTCGACGACCAGCATGGCCAGCGAGAACTACGGCTACATGGCGCCGGTCAAGGCGGCGCTGGATTCGTCGGTCGTCTTCCTCGCGAAGAGCTTCAGCCCCAGCGTGCGCTTCAACTCCGTGCGCGCTGGTCTGCTCAAAACCTCGTCGTCGGCTGGGATTCCCGGCTACCTCGAGAGTTACCTGTTCGCCGAGGCGGCAACTCTGCGCGGTAAGGGACCGACGACCGACGAGGTCGCCGACACGGCGTTGTTCCTGCTCTCCCCGCGCAGCACGGGCATCAACGCCAAGGGGCTCGTCGTCGATGCGGGCATGGACGTCAACTACTTCGACGCCGAGATCGTGCGCAAGGTCAGCGCACCCGACCGATGAAGTCGTTCGTGCAACACGCGATCGTGCCGGTCCACGCGCCCGTTGCCGCGCTGCGCGGCCGTGCGCTCGTCCTGGCGCAGCGCGCGGCCGCGACCGAGGCGTTGCACGCGTCCGCCGCTCGCTGCGGCGCGCCGGCGACGTTCGAGCGTGATGCTAACGGCGCGCCGCGAGCGCGCGACGGCTGGTGGTGGTCGACCGCGCACACGGACGGCTTGGCGGTCGCCGCGTTGGCGCGCACGCGCCTCGGCGTCGACGTCGAACGCCTCGCACGGCCGCGCTTGGCCGCGGCGCGAGCTCACCTGGCGCGCGACCTCGCGCTCCTCGGTCGCGACGACGACCGCGCGGTCGTCTCGCTCTGGTCGGCGTGCGAAGCCGTGGTGAAGCGCGCTGGCGTCGGTGTCGCCGGCTTGCCGCACTGTCGCTTGATCGACGCCGACGGCTCGCGCTGGCGGATCGCCTATCGCGGCGCGCCAACGCTCGTGCACGTCCACCACTGCGAGCAGCACGTCATCGCGATCGCGGCCGGCGATGCGGAAGTCGCGGCACCGGTCGGCTCGACCGAGCTCGAGGCGTCGGCGTGAGCGCCGATCCGCGCTTGGCGAGCGCGCGAGCGCTCACGGCGCCGATCCGCGCCGAGTACCCGTTCCGGCCGCACATCCACGAGGTCGACGGCGCTTGGCTGCACTACATCGACGAGGGACCGACCGACGCCGGGAACGAGACGCTGGTCTTCGTGCACGGCAATCCGACGTGGTCGTTCGCCTGGCGGCACCTCGTCACCGAACTGTCGCAACGACATCGCTGCATCGCGCTCGATCACGTCGGGTGCGGACTCTCGGCGAAGCCCGCCGACTACGAATACCGCTTGGCGCGCCACGCCGAGAACCTGACGTCGCTCATCGATGCGCTCGGGCTCGAGCGCGTGACGCTGGTCCTGCACGACTGGGGCGGCGCGATCGGCATGGGCTTCGCGCGTCGGCGTCCCGAGCTGGTGCGCGCAATCGCGGTGCTGAACACGGGCGCCTTTCCGTCGTCGCGCATCCCGCTGCGCATCGCGGCCTGCCGCTGGCCGGTCTTCGGTCCGCTGCTGGTGCGCGGACTCGGCGCCTTCTCACGCGCGGCGCTCGTCATGGCCGTCGAGAAGCCGCTATCGCCTCTGGCGAAGCGCGGCTATCTGTTGCCCTACGCGACCTGGAACGACCGCGTGGCGGTCCAGGCCTTCGTCGACGACATCCCGATGGACGAGCGGCATCCGTCGTGGAGCGAGCTCGCGGCGATCGCAGCGGCGCTGCCGACCTTCGCCGATCGGCCCACGGCCGCCTTCTGGGGCATGCGCGACTGGTGCTTCACGCCGGCGTTCCTCTCCGGCTTCCTCGAGCGCTGGCCCGAGCTCGAGGTGCACTGCTTCGAGCACGCGGGGCACTACCTGTTCGAGGACGAGCCTACGGCGCTCGCCAAGGGACTGTCCGACTTCGTGGCCCGGCAACCGGTCGCCTCATCGTGAACGATCTGTTCGGAGCCCCCCTGGTCGTGCCCGAGACCCGGAACATCTCGGAACTCTTTTCCGAGCGCGCGCGGGAGCGGCCCGACCAGGACGCCGTCCGCACGGTCGACGGTGCACGGGTGTCGTTCGGCGAGCTCGATCGACGCGCGTCCGGACTGGCTGGCGCGTTGGCCAAGCGCGGTCTGGCGCGCGGCGACCGCGTGTGCCTATTCGTGCGACCGGGCGTCGAGCTGATCTTGATCGCGCACGCGCTCTTGCGCCTCGGCGCGGTGCCGGTGCTGATCGATCCGGGGATGGGGCGGCGCTCGTTGCTGGCCGCCGTCGAACGCATGCAGCCGCACGCGCTGATCGGCGTGCCGCGCGCGCACGTAGCGCGGCTCCTGTTTCCCGCCGCGTTCCGGTCGGTCCGACTCGCCGTGACCGTCGGGCGCAGTCTGGGTTGGGGCGGGCCGACGCTGCGCGCGCTCGAACGGGAGGCGCCGCGCAGTTTCGCGACGCTCGCGCCCGAGCCCGGCGACGAGGCCGCGATCCTGTTCACCTCGGGCAGCACCGGTCCTCCCAAGGGCGTCGTCTACACGCACGGCATCTTCACCGCACAGACCGAGGCCTTGCGTCAGCTCTACGACCTCGAGCCCGGCGCCGTCGACCTGGCGTGCTTTCCGCTCTTCGCGCTCTTCGACCATGCGCTCGGCATGACGAGCGTGTTCGCGCCGCTCGATCCCAGCTCGCCAGCGACCTCGGACCCGGCCGCGATCGTGGCTGCGGCCGACGCGCATGGAGCGACGTTCAGCTTCGGGTCGCCCGCGATCTGGAGGCGCGTCCTCGCGTACCTCGAGGCCCACGATCTACGCTTTCGGACGCTGACGCGCATCACGATCGCCGGCGCACCCGTTCCGCCGTCGCTGACCACGGCGCTGGCCGCCCGCCTGGCGGAGGGCGGCGCGGTACACACGCCGTACGGCGCGACGGAGGCCTTGCCCATCGCCTCCTTGGCATCGTTCGAGACGTCGCTCGAATTGCGTGCGCGGATCGAAGGCGGTGAGGGCACCTGCGTCGGACGCTTGGCGCCCGGCGTTCGATTGCGCGTGATTCCGATCACCGACGAAGCGCTGGAGAAGCTGCCGCCCGGCTTGCCGCAGGGCTCGATCGGCGAGTTGGTCGTCGCGGGTCCGGTGGTGACGCCGCGTTATCGCGCAGACGAAGCAGCGACGCGAGCCGCGAAGGCGCACGACGCCGACGGTCGCTCGTGGCACCGCATGGGCGACCTCGGACGCATCGACGAGGAAGGGCGCGTCTGGTTCCTCGGTCGCAAGTCACACCGCCTCGAGACGCACCACGGGATGCTGCCTCCGGTCGGGATCGAGAACATCTTCAACGTGCTGGAAGCGGTGCACCGCACGGCGCTCGTCGGCGTCGGTCGGCGTGGCGCGGAACGCTGCGTGCTCGTCGTCGAGGCCGCCCCCGGCGTCGCCGCGCGGGCTGCCGTCGAGGCCTGTTGGACGCTCGCGGCGACGCGCACCGATCTGCCGGAAATCGTCGAAGTGCTGGCTCACCCCGGCTTTCCCGTCGACGTGCGGCACAACGCGAAGATCGATCGGCCCGAGCTGCGGCTCTGGGCCGAGGCGCGCGTGCTGTGAAGCGAGCGTTCGTCACGGGCGGCGGCGGTTTCCTCGGGCGGCGCCTGGTGGAGCTGTTGTTGCAGGCGGGCTGGGACGTCGTCGCGGCTTCGCGCCGCTCGTACCCCGAGCTCGAGACTGCCGGCGCGCGTTCGATCAGCGTGGATGTGGGACAGGTCGACTCCGTTCGCAGCGCGCTCCGCAACGCTCGACCCGACGTCGTGTTCCACGTCGCCGCGCTGACGGGCGTCTGGGGCAAGCGCGCCGACTTCGAGCGCGTCAACGTACTCGGGACCGAGAACGTCGTCGCAGCCGCGCGCGAGCTGGGTGTCGGGCGCCTGGTGTACACCAGCTCGCCCAGCGTGTGCTTCGACGGGACGAGCCACCGCGACGCCGGCAACGAGCTGCCCTACGCCGCGCGGTTCCTCAGCCCGTATCCGGCGACGAAGGCGCGCGCGGAAGCGCTAGTGCTCGCGGCGAACGATGACGACTTCGCCACCGTCGCACTGCGCCCCCATCTGATCTTCGGCGAAGGCGATCCGCACCTCGTGCCGCGCCTGATCGAACGCGCGCGGTCGCGGCGCTTGGCCATCGTGGGAGCGGGCGACAACGTCGTCAGCCTGACCTACGTCGGCAACGCGGCGCACGCGCACCTCGATGCGGCCGACGCGCTCGCGCCCGGCGCCCGGCATGCGGGACGCGCGTACTTCTTGGGGCAGGCGGAACCGGTCGAGCTCTGGGCCTGGATCGCCGAGCTTCTGCGCCGGCTCGAGCTACCGCCGGTCACGCGTCACGTATCGCCCCGCGTCGCCTACGCGCTCGGCGGCGTCCTGGAGACCGCCTGGAAGCTGCTGGCGCTCTCCGGCGAGCCGCCCATGACGCGTTTCGTCGCACAGCAGTTGGCGGGCGACCATCACTACGACATCGGGCCGGCGCAACGTGACTTCGGGTACGTTGAGCGCGTAGATCTTGCCACCGCCACGCAACGCACGGTCGAAGCCTTCCGCGCTTGATGAACGAGAACTCGGATCCGTGGGTCGTCGTGGGACAGGCTCGATCGAAACGCGCGCTGCGCGACGCGGAACTCGTCCTGCGTTCGCAGGGCATTCCGTTCGTGCTCGAGCCGCGGGATGGTGCCTACGTCTTGGGCGTACCGCACGCGTCCGCCGAGGTCGCGCAACGCGAGTTGACGCGCTTCGCGACCGAGGAACGCGAGCACGTGCCCGAGTCGGTCCAACCCGTCCAGACGGGCATCTACTGGTGGCACGGTGTGGTGCTCTACGCGGCCACCCTGATCCTCGGACACGTATTCGCGACGGCGCGTGCGTTCGGGTTCGACTGGTACGCGAATGGCAGCGCCGACGCGGGCCGCATTCGCGCCGGTGAAGCGTGGCGCACGGTCACGTCGCTCTGCCTGCACTCCGACGTGCCGCACCTCGGTTCGAATCTCCTCTATGGAGCGCTCTTCGGCGGGCTGGTCGCCTACGCCAACGGCGGGGGCGTCGCCTTCCTGGCGATGCTGCTCGCCGGTGCGCTCGGCAACGCCATCAACGCTCTGGCGCAAGATCCCTCGCACCTCTCGGTCGGCGCCTCCACGGCGGTCTTCGGCGCCGTGGGTCTGCTGTCGGGCAGCGAGTGGCGGCGACGCGTGCTCTTGCGGGCGGGCCCCATGCGTCGCTTCGCGCCGGTCTTTCTGGCGCTGGCCTTGTTCGCCTGGCTGGGCATCGGCGAGAACCCCGAGGTCCAGCGCATCGACGTCTTCGCGCACGCCTTCGGCGTGCTCGCCGGCCTCGGGTTGGGCGTCGCGCTAGCGGCGCTCCCCGACGGAACCGCGAAGCACCCCGGCGTTCAGCGCCTGGCGGGCGGCGCCGCCCTGGTGCTCGTCGCGGCGGCCTGGGCGGTCGCGTTGTCGTGACTCGGCTCGACTCGGCGTCAGCAGTCGAAGCGCGCAACGCCACAACGTGAAGCGGGGGGGGGGGG
>JBBDIB010000001.1:42845-43126 GCA_040880665.1 Planctomycetota bacterium | reverse complement strand
CCCCCCGCCTGGTTCGCGAACTCGTTTCGGTCGAAACCTAGCGGAGCGACACTTTCTCGGGCGCCGGCGTGGACTTCACGACGGCGATCGGCTTGACGTAGCCATGGCGGTTCAGCACCGCGACGACTTCCTTGGCCAACTCCTTCGAGCCGAGGACGGACTGGATGTCGGACACGAGCGCCGAGTCACCGCAGGGCTTCCCATAGGCGGACGTGGACGCGACCAGCGCGGCCTTGCTGCTGGCAGCACCGCAACCGTCGGCCTTCACCATGGAAGCCTTG
>JBBDIB010000001.1:0-42745 GCA_040880665.1 Planctomycetota bacterium | reverse complement strand
GCTTCCGAAGCACAGCACGCGCTCGGCGCGTCCGCGACGACCGTGGTCGCCGTGGCCTTGCTCGAGCAGCAACCGTCGGCCTTCACCTTGGAAGCCTTGGCTTCCGAAGCACAGCACGCGCTCGGCGCGTCCGCGACGACCGTGGTCGCCGTGGTCTTGCTCGAGCAGCAACCGTCGGTCTTCACCTGCTTGGCGACGACGTTGGCGACGAGCGGCGCAGCCGCCTTGGATGCCTTGGCCTTCGAGGCACAGCACTCGCTCGGCGCGTCCGCGGCGACCGTGGTCGCCTTGGCTTCGCCGTCGCATCCGCCACAGCACTCGCCGCCAGCGGCGACCTTCGCGGCGGCCTTGGTGGCGTCACCGGCGCAGCATTCATCGGATGCGGCGACGACGGTCGCGACCGTCGACGCGCAGCCGGCACCGATCGAACACGACGACTTCGTCGGCGCGGCGTCAGCAACCGTGGTCATCTTGGAGTTGCAGCCGGTCGAGCACTGGCCAACCTTGCGGTCGGGCAGCGCAGCGGCCGCGCTCGCCTTGACCGTCTCCGCCATCACCGGCTTGACGTAGCCGTGCCGATCGAGAACCGCGAGGATCCGCTCGGTCGTGCGCGTGCAGCCGACGACGGCTTCCAGGTCGGCGATGAGCGCGTCGTCGCCACTGGGGACGAACGACGCCTTGGCGACGGAACTCGTCGCGGTACAGGTGGACCCGGCACAGGGCGCCTTGGCCTCACCATCGTTCGCGACCACGGTGGTCGCGCTCGACGATTGTTGACTCGAACACGGGGAGGAGCAGTCTTGCCCGAAGAGGGGCGAGACCGCGAGCCCGGTGAGCGCGAGCACTTGCAGCAATCGTTTCATGGTTGAACTCGGTATCAGAGTGGGTGCCCAATTCCCCTACGCACGGGAGACGGACGCTGAGGTGGGACGTGGTTGTCGACGTGGAGCCTCGCGACTCCGCGTCCTAAGATACCGCGACGAAGCGTCACCATCGACGACCAGAGCTGTAAGAGCCTTGTGGGCCCGGATGGCCGTTCTTCGGCAGCCCGCGCGCTTTCGCCCGTCCGGCGGGGTTCCCCCGCGGACTTCTCGCTTACCCGCGGGAAGAAAGGGCGATAGAGCGTGTGCTGCTCCGTAAGAGCGCCGTTCGGGGCTCGACCGTGACCAGCCCCCCCCTTTTCCAGGATCTTCGATGAAGCAACCCCTGACCATCGCCCTCCTCACCAGCGGCCTCGTGCTCGGCCTCGGGCAGGTGCGCGATCTGGCCGCCGCGGACGAGCCGGTCGCCAGCGCGACCACGCAAGCCCTCGCCGGCGCGCGCCAACTCTCCTTCGCCTTCCAAAACGTCAGCGAGCGCGTGGCTCCCGCCGTCGTGTCCGTGCGCTCGACCAAGTTCGTGGACAATCGTCGTAGGCAGGTCGCCCAAGGCTCCGGAGTCGTCGTGCAAGCGGACGGCATCGTCCTGACGAACAACCACGTGGTCGAGGACGGCACGCACTTCTACGTCACGTTCGAGGACGGCACGGACCTCCGCGCCGATCTGGTCGGCACGGATCCCCAGGTCGACCTCGCCGTACTGCGCATCGACGAGGAGCCTCGCCGGGATGAACGGAAGCGAAACTTCGCGACCGCCGAACTCGCTGATGACCGCGAAGCGGTCGTCGGCGAGTGGGTGCTCGCGATGGGCAACCCCAAGGGCCTCGGCCCGACCGTGACCGCGGGCATCGTCTCGGCGCTCGGTCGCCAAGACCTCGGCGTGGCCGACTTCGAGGACTTCATCCAAACGGACGCGGCCATCAACCCGGGGAACTCCGGCGGCCCGTTGATCGACCTCGACGGACGCGTCATCGGCATCAACACGGCGATCGCGGCGCGCAGCGACGGCACCGAGGGCATCGGCTTCTCGATCCCCGCACGACGCGTCTCGAAGGTCCTCGAGGATCTGCTCGAATTCGGTCGCGTTCGCCGCGGCTTCCTCGGCGTGGAGTTCGACTGGATCACGACGCGGCTCGCCGAGCGCAACGGCTACGACGGCACCAGCCGCGTGCGCATCACGGAAGTCTCCATGAGCGGTCCCGCCGAAGCGGCCGGCTTGCTCTCCGGTGACATCCTGCATTCGATCGGCGGACGCCCGATTCGGACCGGCTCCGACCTCTTGAATCGAGTCATCGACTTCGATCCGGGTGACCAGGTCGAGATCGAGGTCTACCGGGATAGCCAATTGCTGACGCTGCCCGTCGTGCTGGCGGAACGCAACGCCGTTGCGCTCATCGCGGGCTCCGTTCCGCGCTGATTCGCTGCCCACCGAAGGCGAAATGAGCCGGGCGGCTGGGCAACGCTGAGCCGCCGCCCTACCCTGCGCGGCTTCCCCATCGAGGTCTCCCTCCCGAGTCGCCATGAGTCTCTCCGCCGGAATCGTCGGCTTGCCCAACGTGGGTAAGTCGACGATCTTCAATGCCATCACCGCCGCGGGCGCCGAGAGCGCCAACTATCCGTTCTGCACGATCGAGCCCAACGTGGGCATCGTCGACGTGCCGGACGAGCGGCTGGAGATCATCCACCGCTTCATCGCGACCGACCGAGTCCTACCCGCAGCCGTCAAGATCGTCGACATCGCCGGGTTGGTCGCGGGCGCGTCGAAGGGTGAGGGCCTCGGCAACAAGTTCCTCGGCAACATCAAGGAGACGGACGCGATCCTGCACGTCGTGCGCTGCTTCGAGGACCCCGACATCGTGCACGTCCACGGAACGATCGATCCTCGCGCGGACATCGAGGTGATCGAGCTCGAGCTGGCGCTGGCCGACATCGAGACGCTGACCAAGGCGCACGATCGAGTGTCGAAGAAGGCGCGCTCCGGCGACAAGGAGTCGATCGCCGAGCGCGACGCGTTCGAACGCGCGCGGGCGCTGCTCCTGGAAGGCCGTTCGCTGCGCGGCGACGCCCTCACCGACCGCGAGCGCGAGCTCCTGCGGCCGCTGTTCCTGATCACGCGGAAACCCGTGCTGTTCGTCGCCAACGTGGCCGAGGACGACCTCGCGGGCGAGTCGCAGTTGGTTGCCGCGGTGCGCGAACACGCCGCCGCGACGAACGCCGAGGTGATCGTCCTCTGCGGTGGCGTCGAAGGCGAGATCGCGGGGATGGCGCCCGAGGAACAGAAGGACTTCCTCGCCGAGTACGGCCTCGATGCGCCGGGTCTCGACCGCTTGGCGCGCGCGACGTACGACCTGCTCGGACTCGAGACCTACTTCACCGCAGGTGAGAAGGAGATCCGCGCCTGGACGATCCGTCGCGGCTGGACGGCGCCGCAAGGCGCGGGTGTGATCCACACCGACTTCGAGAGACTGTTCATCCGCGCCGAGGTCTACGGCGTCGACGATCTCGTCACGCACGGCTCCGAAGCCGAGATCAAGGCCAAGGGCAAGCTGCGCGTCGAAGGTCGCGAGTACGTGCTGCGCGATGGCGACGTGTGCCACTTCTTGATCGGAAAGTCGTAGGAGTCTGCGTTACGGGCCGACTCGCAATTTCCTAGGCATAGGCGTTGTGTCGGGCGCGGCCCGGCCCTGTCCGCGTCGTGAAGAGTCGTTCATCGCGGAGGGCGTCGACAGCCAGCGTCGGTGAGCCTAGGCTCGATGGTCGCGCTGACCGACCACTCGACCGAAAGGGATTGACTCGCCATGAAGCTACTACCGATCCTCGCCCTCGCTCCGCTCGCACTCGTCGCTCTCGCGTGTGATGGCCGCGACAACGACATGCTCGCCGAGGTCGAAGCCGCCGACAAGCAGGCGACCGAGGGAGTGAAGGACTTCGACTTCTCCGACATGAACGTCGACGCGCTGAAGGCCAAGGCCAACGAGATCGGCGACGAGCTCGCGAACGACCTGCGCAACATCTCCGACCGAGCCAGCGCGGAGAACGTGCGCCGGGAAGTCCAGCCCGCGCTCGATGCGCTGTCGCGCTTGAAGGACCGCCTCGGTGACAACCTGCCCGACATGAGCGACGTGCAGCGGACCGTCGACGACCTCGAGGCGCGCTTCGCCGACAACGAGGAAGTGCGGTCCGTGCTGGATCCCGTGCTCGAGCGCTTGCGCAACCTGACCGAGTAGCGCCGCGCACGCGCGCGCCGGGCTACTCCTCGGCGCGCGCGTCGACCCAAACGTCGCCGTCGGACCGCACCTCGATCACGAGCACGTTCGGCCGACAGCAGACGGGACAATCCTCGACGTACTCCTGACGCGCTCCCGCGGCGAGGTCCACGGGGACGTGGATCTCCTCGCCACAGGCGCTGCAGATGTAGACGCCCTCGTCGTCGACGCTCATCGCCGCGTCACTCAAGATCCAGCGCGCGGGAGGCGACGAGCGTTCGACAGCGCTCGACGAAGGAGTCGAAGCTGACCGTCGCCTGCTCGTCGCGACCGCGCTGGCGGATCGTCACGGTGCCGGCCTCGACCTCGTCACCGCCCAGGATCAACGTGAACGGCACGCGTTGCTTCTGGGCCTCCTTGATCTTCTTGTTCATGTGACCGGGCGTGTTCATGCAGTCCGAACGGAAGCCCTCGCCCACCAAGCGCTGGTGCAGGACGCGCGCGTAGTCGAAGTGCTCCTCGCGAATCGGCACCAACGCAATTTGCGTCGGCGCGAGCCAGAGCGGGAACTTGCCGGCGTAGTGCTCGATCAAGACGCCCATGAAGCGCTCGAACGAGCCCAGGATCGCGCGGTGCACCATGATCGGTCGCTTGCGCTCGCCGTCCGAGTCGGTGTACGTGAGGTCGAAGCGGTCGGGCAGGTTGAAGTCGCACTGCACGGTCGACGTCTGCCACTCGCGCCCCAAGGCGTCCTTCATCTTGAAGTCGATCTTGGGGCCGTAGAAGGCGCCGCCACCCTCGTCGAGCACGAGCGGCATGCCGATCTTCGCGGCGCCCTCGGCCAACGCCTCGGTCGCGCGCTCCCAGATCTCCGGCTCGCCGATCGTCTTCTCCTCGGGCCGCGTCGCGAGGTACGCGGTGTACTCGAAGCCGAAGGTCGTGAGGGTGTGCCGCACGAGATCCAGCACGCCGGCGATCTCCGCCGACAACTGATCGGGCGTGCAGAAGATGTGACTGTCGTCCTGGGTGAAACCACGCACGCGCATCATCCCGTGGACCTGCCCCGAGCGCTCGAAGCGATACACGGTGCCCAGCTCGGCCCAGCGCAACGGCAACTCACGATAGCTGCGACCGCGGTCCTGGTAGATCAGGATGTGCCCGGGGCAGTTCATCGGCTTGACGCGGTACGGCACGCCCTCGATGTCCATCGGCGCGTACATCATGTCGCCGTAGTTCTCGAGGTGCCCCGAAACGCTGAACAGGTCCTCGCGCGCGATGTGCGGCGTGTAGATCGGTTGATAGCCACGCTGTTCGTGCTCCGCCCACCAGAAGCGCTCGATCTCGCGGCGCACGATGCCGAGCCGCGGATGCCAGAACACGAACCCCGCGCCCGCCTCTTGGTGCGAGCTGAACAGGTCCATGTCCGTCCCGATCTTGCGGTGATCGCGCAGCTTGACCTCTTCGAGCCACGCGAGGTGCGCATCGAGTTCCTCCTTCGTCCAGAAGGCGGTCCCGTAGATGCGCTGCAACATCGGATTGTGCTCGTCGCCGCGCCAGTACGCACCGGCGATGCTCTCGAGCTTGAAGTGGAACTCGTGCTCCTTGAACGAGTCGATGTGCGGGCCCTCGCAGAGGTCCTCCCACACGCCGTGCGAATAGAAGGTGATCGCTTCGTCCGCGGGGATCAGGTCGACGGCTTCGACCTTGTAGGTCTGCTGCTTGGCCGCGAGGCGGGCCTTCGCCTCGTCGCGCGACAGCGTCACCTTGTGCATCGGCTCCGCAGACTTGGCGATCCTGCGCATCTCCTTCTCGATGCGCTTCAGATCCTTGTCCGTCAGCGGCTCGGGCAACTCGAAGTCGTAGTAGAAGCCGTGCTCGATCGCTGGGCCGAAGCCGAACTTCGCGTCCGGCCACAGCGACGCGACAGCCGAAGCCATTAGGTGCGAGACGGAATGTCGAAGCGTCGAGAGCGGGTACGGCCCTTGGTGCGACGGGGCGTCGTCGGCGACTTGCGCCATGCTGCGTGTCCTCTTGCTTGCGGTCTCCTGCGCTGGCGACTCGAAGTCGCTCTGGAGATGCCGCTCCTACCTGGAACGAATCCTCCGCGCTGCTGGATAGCAGGCGAAGACGAAGGGCAGAGGATAGCGGCGATCGAGGCTTTCGACCACGAGCCAGTCACCGAAGCATGGATCGTTGGGGACGATCCGGAAGGTGGGGGAAGGTGGGGAAGGTCGCTTCGGCAGGTCAGGGTCGTCGTGCTCCGATCGCCGCTGCAAGAGGTATCGGACGATGCCCCGAATCGCCTTAGCCCGGAATCGTGACTTCCTGCGCGGCCTCAGCGGCGCCAGATCTGCACCTCGGTCTCGAGCTCGACACCCGTCGCCTCGAGTACCAGCCGCTGGATCTCGACGATGAGCGACCACACGTCCTGGGCGCGCGCGCTGCCCCGGTTGACGAAGAAGTTGGCGTGCTTCTCGCTGACGACGGCATCGCCGCGACGCAGCCCCTTGCCGCCCGCATCGTCGATCAGGCGACCCGCAGATCGACCGTCCGAGAGTTCGGGGTCGGGGTTCTTGAACACGCAACCGGAGGAGCGCTCCGTCACGGGCTGCACGGCGTTCTTCTCGCGCAGGAACTGCTTCGCGCGTTCGGTGACGATGGTCGGGTGTTCGACCGTGAGGGCGAGCACGGCGCCGAGGCAGATCGCGCCCGCCAAACCGCCCTCGCGATAACCGGGGGAACACTGCTCGCGTTCGCGCTCGACCGTCGTGCCGTCGGGCAGCAAGAGTCGCACGCGCTCGACGACGTCCCACATCGCGCCCCAGCGACCACCGGCGTTCATCGCGACGCCGCCACCGAGATGGCCGGGCACACCGGCGAGACCTTCGAGCCCGGTCCAGCCGAGTCGGTTCGCCGTGCGCACCAGCGTCGGAAGCGGCGCCCCCGCCCAAGCCACGAGACGCGGATCGGATTCGCGATCCAACGCGACCGCGCCGCTCGGCTCGGGGTCGAACGAGCCCGCTTCGCCTGTGGCTTCGGGACTGGGGCGGAAGACACGATTTATGCGCTCGGTGGCGATCACGACACCTGCATGCAGACCGTCGTCGACGAGCACGTTCGCGCCATGCCCCAGCACGCGCGGCAGGAACCCCCGCTCGCGCGCCGCGTTCCAGGCGGCGACGAACTCCTCGGGGTCGGCGGGCTCCAGCAACCATTCGGTGCTGCCGCCGATGCGCAGCGTCGTGCGCGAACCCAGCTCGGCGTTCGGGAGCGCCGCGCAGGGCCACATGGCGAGGTCGGAGGGAACCATGGACTCAGTCTACGCTTTCAGGTCGCGCGGCCGCCGACTCAGGTACGCGACGACGAGGAGCGCAACAGCTCGAGATCGGCCAGCAGCGGAACCCGTAGCTGCTCGACGTCGCCGGCGCCGATGACGAGGACGAGCGCCTTCTTCGGAAGCCCGCGCAAGAGCTCCGCGCTGGCCGCCACCAGTCCCCCACCGTGCTCGGCCACGGCACCGCGCACCCGCAGCGCCGTCACGAGCTCGGGCGCTCCCGCGAAGCGCTCGCCGTCGATGTGCTTGCGGGCGCCGTAGACGTCGGACACGACGATTCGGTCGGCAGCGCGCAGGCTCTCGGCGAACTCCTCCAGGAAGCGCGCGGTGCGGCTGTGCTGATGCGGCTGGAAGAGCACATGCAACTGGCGATCGCGGTACGCGCGCCGCGCGGCATCGAGCGTCGCGCGCACCTCGGTCGGATGGTGCGCGTAGTCGTGGACGACGTGAATGCCGGCGACCGAGCCCCAGCGCTCGAAGCGACGCGAGACGCCGTGGAAGCGCGCGAGCCCGTCGCCCGCCGCCGCGACCAGCTCGCTTGGCGCCACGCCGGAACGCTTCGACGCCACGCCGATCGCGAGCGCAGCCGCCAGCGCCGCGTTGTCGACGTTCATGTGTCCGACCACGCCCAGCGGAATCTCGTGCGTCGCCCAGCCGGGACCGAGGAGCCGAAAACGAAACGCGCCCTGCTCCTCGCCCAAGAGCTCGACGTCGAAGTCGCGCCCCGCGCGCCAAACGGTCGCGCCGGCGGCGTGCTCGACCGCCGGCGGCACGTCCTTTCCGACGACCAACAAGCCGTCGTTGGCGACGCGCCCCGCGAAGCGCGCGAAGCCTGCGTGCAGGCCGGCGAGGTCGCCGTAGCAGTCGAGGTGATCCTCCTCGACGTTCGAGATGACCGCTCCGAACGGCTCGAGCGCGAGGAACGTGCGATCGTACTCGCAGGCTTCGAGCACGAACCAACCGTCGCGTCCGCCGCCGATCGCGTTGGTGACGAGGCGCGCGTCCAGTCCACCGATCAGCGCGCCCGCCATCGGTCGTCCGAGCACGCCGTCGATCGCTTCGAGCGTGTGCCACAACATCCACGAGCCCGTCGTCTTGCCGTGCGTGCCGGCGACGGCCAACTGTTGACGCGGTGCCGCCAAGCGGCCCAACGCCGTCGAGTACTTCAGTACGGGGATGCCGCGTCGCTCGGCCTCGACGACCTGCGGGTCGTCGGTCGGCACGGCGACGGAGCGCACGACGATCGTGGCGCTCGCGGGTAGGACCGCCGCGCTCGACGGACCGAGCAACAGTTCGACGCCCGGGGACGAGGCGAAGCGCTCGTAGATCTCGGACGTCGCGTGGTCGTGGCCCGAGACACGCACGCCGCGCGCCGCGAGCACGCGTCCGATCCCCGAGACCCCGGCGCCTCCCGCTCCCAACAGGTGAACGTGTGCGGGCAAAGCGTCGGCGGCGGCTTCGAGCCAGGGTCCGGTGGAGTGCGGGGTCGCGTTCATATCGGTTGATTGCATGGAGCGAGCGGCCCGGAATCCACCTTCACACCGGCGCAATTTGCGCGGGGCCGAGCGCGAGGTCCCCGACCAGCTCCGCGAGCCGGCGCCCCGCCTCACGGTCGAAGGCCTGCTCCAGCGCGGCGCGCATGCGCGCACGCTCGGCGCCACCGGCCTCCCCCCCGAGTGCGAGCAAGCGCGCGACGGTTCGCGTTGAGAGCGCCGACTCTTCGACGATCTCGACGCCAGCTCCGAGCGCGGCGGCGTTCTTGGCTTGGTGTCGGTCGGCGTGGTGCGGGTACGGAACGACGACGGCCGGGACGCGGCGAGCGGCGACCTCCGCGAGCGTCGAGGCTCCCCCGCGGACCAGCGCCAGCCGCGCCGTCGCGAGCAGAGCGGGCACGTCGTCCACGTACTCGACCGCGGTGTAGCCGGCCAACGGTGGCGCCGCCTCTCGGAGTCGGCCCGGGCCGACCTGGTGCACGATCTCGAAGCCGCCGCGGACGAGCGCGGCGGCATGCTCGGCGACGAAGCGGTTGAGTCCCAGTGCGCCCTGACTGCCGCCCAGCACCACCAGGCGCGCTTCCGTGGCCGGCGGCAGGTCGTCGGCCAGCACGGGCGCCAAGGGCGGCCCGAGCACGCGGTGGCGCGCTCCGGCGCCCGGCGGCACGCTGGCCGGCCAGGCGTGGACGACGACGGATGCGAGCCCGCTCGCGGCGCGCGTCGCGCGGCCGATCGTCGCGTTGATCTCGAGCAACACGATCGGAAGTCCCAGGCTCTTCGCGGCCAGGATGGCCGGAACCGACGTGTACCCGCCGAGCCCGACGAGCACCCGCGCTTTCGAACGGCGGAGGGCGCGGCGCGCGCGCAACGTCTCCGGCCCCGCGCGCAGCACTGTCCGCGCGATCGAAGGTGCGCCGCCCCCGCTGGGCTCGAGCGCGAGCGCGACACGTTCGAACGCGTAGTCGCCGGGCTCGTGCTGCCGGAAGACGCGCTCTTCGATCGCGCGCCCCGCCGTGAACCAGATCACGCGCGTGGGCCGGCGCTCGAGTCGTTGGAACCACGCCAAGAGGTGCAGTCCCGGCAAGAGATGGCCGCCGGTGCCACCGCCGGCGAGCGCGAGGGAGAAGCCGCTGGAGTCCACGGCGTCGATCTTCAAGCTGCCCTCGACGAAAAGCGAGGCTCCGCTCCGGGATGGAACGGAACCTCGCCTCCAGGAGGACCGTGGATCAATGATCCGCGGACTCGGATTCGTCGACGCGAGCGACGACGAGTACGGTCGGCGCGTGCGCTTCGTCGGCCAGGAGCCGCGTGTCACGCGCCGCGTCCATGAACGGGAGCTGTCGGACCGAACGCGCGACGGCGCTCGCTTCGAGCCCGAGCACGAGCAGGCAACCGCCGGCGAGGGCGGCGAAGACGGCGCGCGGCACTACAAGACCCTCCCGCGTCCTGGCGTGTTGTTCGCGACGACGGGCGGGGTCCGCTCGACCGCAGCGGGTGCCGGCTTGGAACCGTCCGGCAGCGCCAGCAGTTGGCCGACCAAGAGATGATCGGGATCGATGCCCGGGTTCGCGGCGACGAGCTCGTGGTAGCGAGCCCCGTCACCCAGCGCGCGAGCCGCGATCTTCCACAGACTGTCGCCCGGCTCGACGCGAACCTGCCCCTTGCCCGCCACTTTCGGCGTGCTCTTCGCGACCGTGGTCGACGCCGGCGCGCTCGTCGGAACGGCCACCGAGCGTGCGGGCATGCGGAGACGCATGCCGACGCGCAAGCGCTTGGGATCGAGCCCCGGATTCGCCTTCACGATGTCGCCCCAGCGCTTCGACGTGCCGAGCTGGCTGAGCGAGACCTCGCTGAGCGTGTCGCCGACCTCGACGACGTAGATGTTGTCGCCGCCGGCGACCGCGGGCGCGGCCTTGGGAGTCGACGGCGGCTCGACGGTCGTCGCGCGACGAACCTCTTCGCTCGGCACGATCACCGTCGGTTGGGATTCGGTCCCGCCCGTCAGCTCCCGCAGGCGCTCGCTGGCGCTGCTGATCAGGTCGCTGCCGGTCTCCTTGAGTTCCTCGAGACTCTCGCGCGAGAGCGCGCTGCGGGCGCGCGTCCCGATTCGGTCGTAGTTGCGTTTCGGTCGCTCGACCGGCGCCTGCTCCGCCCGTGGCGGCGCAGCGGGCGGTCGCGCCGCCGCGCGAGGATCGGCACCGGGTCGCGGAACCGCCGCGACGTTCGCCGCGGTTCCCTCGGACGCGAGCGTCTGCGGCTCATCACCGCGCTCCCACATCCAAACGGCACCGATGGAGACGGCACACAGAACGAGAACGATCACGCCGTAGCGCTCAATGGTTTGCATCTTGAAATTCCTCCTGACTACGCCGGGCAGCACCCAGCGCCAACCCAACCGCGAGAGACGAAACGAGTAGGGACGTGCCGCCGTCCGAAAGGAACGGCAGCGTCATCCCCTTGGGGGGAGCCAGGCCAGAAACGACCTGGACGTGGAGCATGGCCTGGAGCGCGACCGACAAGAGCAGGCCGAAGGTCGCCAGCGCCTCGAAGCGATCCCGCAGGGAAAGCACGAGTCGCAGCGCGAACCACAGGAAGGCGCACCAGAGTCCCAGCACGAGCAGCATGCCGAAGAGGCCCAACTCCTCGCCGACCAACGCGAAGACGTAGTCCGACTCGAGGTACGGAACGCCGGCGTTGCGCGAAGAGCCGTGGGTCAGTCCGCCGCCGGCCAACCCGCCCGATCCGAGGGCCTGCAGCGTTTGGCTGACCTGATCGTTGTGGACGTCGCTGAAGAAGATCGAGACCCGGTTCCTGATGTACGGGACGAAGGTGCAGGCCAACGTGATGGCGCCACCGCCGACCCCGAAGAGCGAAGCGCTGACGGGCAGCATCTTTGCGCCGCCGACCCACATCGTCGAGAGCACGCACAAGAGCAACAGGAGCGCACCGCCCAGGTCGGTCTCGATCAGGATCAACGTGAAGAAAGTGAACGAGAGCGCCAGCATCGGTAACACGCCGCGACGGATCCGATGCACGCGCGGACCGAGCCGCACGCAGCGGTCGGCGATCCACAGGACGACGAGGATGCGCACCAGCTCGGACGGCTGGAAACTCATGTTCGCGATCGATAGCCAGCGGTGCGAGCCGTTCCGCGGCGCGCCGAAGGGTTCGAAGAACACGGCGACGAGCGCGATGAAGCCCACCACCAAGAGGTGCGGCAGCACCGGTCGCAACCGGCGCGGGCCGAAGCGGAACGCGCCCAGGAGGAGCGCCAAACCGCCCAGTCGGAACCCGAGCTGACCGACGAGTTCCGAGCGAAACGCGGCGTCGACCCGCGTCGTCGACGCGTGGCTGATCTGCAACAGGAAGCCGAGGCCCATCAGCGACAGCACGACCAGGAACAGTCGCGTAGCCGGGACCATCGGATCGCGTACTTCGGCGCGCCGCGCGAGGTTGTCCAGGAACCCCGTCAGGGTCAGTTGGCCCGCCGACTCGATGCTGCGTGCGCGTGCCATCAGCGCACCTTCAAGAGAGCCAGGCTGGCCATCGCGCCGAGGGCCGCGACGATCCAGAACCGTACGACGACTTGCACCTCGTGCCAGCCCGCTTCACGACGCGTGAAGACGCCGCCATAGCGCTCGAGTCCGTGATGGATCGGCGCCAACGTGAAGAGTCGCGTGCCGCCCGAGCGGCGATACCAAAAGGTTTGCAGCCAACTCGAGCCGAGGTCGAGCACGAACACGCACGCGATCAACGGGAGCACCAACTCTTGCTTCGAGACGACCGCCATCCAGGCCATCGCGCCGCCCAACGGCAAGGAGCCCGAGTCTCCCATGAAGACTTCGGCGGGGTAGGCGTTGTACCAGAGGAACCCGAGGCAAGCGCCGCACACCGCGCCGCCGACGACGGCCATCTCGCTGGCTTGACCGACGAAGGGCACGTTCAGGTACGCGGTCCAATCGGGTCGGCCGCTGACGTAGCAGAACACCGCCAGCGCCAGAGTGGAGACGATCGTGCAGCCCGCCGCGAGCCCGTCGAGCCCGTCGGTGATGTTGGTCGCGTTCGCGCTGCCGACGACCACCAGCCATTGGAACGCGACGAAGATCGTCCAGCCGATCAGCGGGAAGGCTGCTGGCCATTCGGCCAGCGGTAGCTCCAGTTCCTTGAAGAACGGCGGGAACAAGGACAGCGTCGTGTAGCGCCCCGATCGCGTCGCGTACCAGACCAGCGCGACGAGGATGCCGAAGGTCGTGATGCTGAGGCCGGCCATCTTCGCGCGCGACGAGAGGCCCTTGCAGCCCGGGATGGTGAGCTTCTTGTAGTCGTCGACGAAACCGACGGCCGCCAGACCGGCGATCAACAACACGCCCAGAACCACGTGCACGTTGTCGAGTCGAGCCCACAGCAGCACCGAGGTGAGCAACGCCGCGACGAGAAAGCTGCCGCCCATCGTCGGGGTCTCGGACTTGCCGGTCGCGACGGCGGCCCGCGCGAGTTCGGGAGCATCCGTCTTGCTGACGTCCTCGCGCACGCGGTGAGCCTTCAGCCAACGAATCGTCGGCGCGCCCAGCACGAGCGCGAACAAGAACGCGGTCAGCGCGGCCATCACCACCCGAAAGGAGATGTAGCCGAACAGGCGCACGTCGAGGAACTCGTGGACGAAGGCGTACAACATGGCTCGGCGGCCTCAGGCGCGCTCGTCCCTCAGGCGCTCGACCAGGCGCTCGAGTCGCATGCGGCGGCTCCCCTTGATCAAAGCCACGTCGCCGTCGCGCAACAGCGCGCCGATCGCTTCGGTGGCTTCGGACGTCGAAGCCAGGTGCGTCACCGCTTCGGGAGCCAGTCCACCTTCGAGCGCGCCGGCCGCGGCAGCCTTCGCCAACTCGCCGACCAAGACGAGGTGGTCGATGCCGCGCTCGGCGGCATCGCGGCCGAGTCGGTGGTGCAGCTCGCCGGCCAGTTCCCCGAGTTCGAGCATGTCCCCCAGCACAAGAACGCGTCGCCGGTACCCGTGCATGCCCGCCAGGACGCGCACCGCGGCGCGCATCCCGTCGGGGTTCGCGTTGTAGGTGTCGTCGAACAGCGTCAGGCCTGCGAGGTCGATGCGCTGCATGCGCTGCGGACCGCCGTCGATCGACGCGACGTACGGCAGCACCTCTTCCAGCTCGAGCCCGAGTCCCACGCAGACCGAGAACGCGGCCAACAGGTTCTGGACGTTGTGCGTCCCGAGCAGCGGCGACGTGACTTCCTTCGCACCGAGCCGGAACGTCGTCCCCCCCGCGTGAAAGACCAGGTCGGTAGCATCGAGGTCGCCCTTCGACGGCCCGCTGCCGTTGACGCTGAAGGTAATGACGCGGGCGGCGGCCCTCGAACGCATGTCCGGCGTGAACCGGCAGTCTGCGTTCAGGACGAGGAACCCGTCGCGCGGAATCGCGGCGGCGAGGTCACCCTTCTCGCGCGCCACGCCTTCCAGCGAGCCGAGTCCCTCGAGGTGGGCCGCCCCCACGTTCGTGATCACACCCGCCGTCGGACGCGCGATGCGGCAAAGTGCTGCGATCTCGCCGGGGTTGTTCGTCCCGATCTCGACGCAGAACAGCTCGGTCGAGCGCTCCCCCATCAACAGCGTCAGCGGAACGCCGACGTCGTTGTTGTAGGAGTTCGGGGACGCGACGGTTTCCATGCGCGCCGCCAAGAGCTGCTGCACGATGTTCTTGGTGGTGGTCTTCCCGCACGAGCCGGTGATGCCGACGACGGGTACGGCCAACTGCGAGCGCCACCACGACGCCAGGTCGCCGAGTGCGCGCCGCGGGTTGGGATGCAAAGCGACGGCCGGTCCCTCGGGCACAACACGAAGATCGGTGTCGGCGGCCAGCAGCAACGCCGCGGCGCCCGCGCGAACCGCGTGCGGCGCGAACGTGGAGCCGCGAAAGTTCGGACCGTCGAGCGCCAGGAACAGCTCGCCCGTCCGGAGCGTGCGCGTGTCGGTACTGACGCCCGCAAGAACGATGTCGGCCGATCCACGCGCGAGCTGGGCGCCGGTCGACGCCAGGACGTCGGCCAGGCACGGTCCGTTCACGGAAGCTCCTCGCGCACCACCTGCCGATCGTCGAACGGAACGCGCCCCTGCTTGAACGATTGCCATGTTTCGTGCCCTTTGCCTGCGATCAGAATCACGTCATGCGGAGTGGCGGCGGCGAGGGCCGAACGGATCGCCTGCCTGCGATCCAACTCGACCCTCACCGCGCCCCGCGCGAAATCGTCTGCCGGCATCCCCCCAAGAACGTCGGCGACGATCGCCTCGGGCTCTTCACTTCGCGGGTTATCGCTGGTGACGAACACGAGGTCGGCTCCCTGCACGGCGACCGCTCCCATCAGCGGTCTCTTCGTTCGGTCGCGGTCCCCACCGCAACCGAACACCACGAGGAGCCTGCCACGGCCCGCAGCGACCAAGAGGTCGCGCAGCGTGCCGAGGACTTGTTCCAGAGCATCGGGCGTGTGGGCATAGTCGACGAAGACGTGCATGCCACGTTCGCCGGTATCCACACGCTCGAGCCGCCCTGGTGGAGAGGAGATGGAGGTGAGCCCCTGCAACGCGTGCGTAGGGCTCACCCCCAACAGGAGGACCACGGCCAGAGCCGCGAGCGCGTTTTCGATGTTGTGACGACCAACGAGGGGGAAAAACAACCCGGTCAAGGGGATCCCCATCCCTTCGAGAAACAGTCGTGTCCCCTCGGGAGTCGCTTCACATCGATCCGCTCTCAGGTCCGCTTCGGACCCGATCCCAAACGTAACCACTCGTACCCCATGGTTGCGTGCTCGACGCACCATGAATTCCGACCACGCGTCATTGGCATTGACGACACTCGCGCCCTCGGGACCGAGGCATCCGAAGATCGCCGCCTTGGCATCCGCGTAGGCTTCTTGGGTCGAGTGGTAGTCCAGGTGGTCGCGGCCCAGATTGGTGTAGACCGCGACGTCCAGTTGCAGTCCCGCAAGCCGCTCCTGATGGAGCGCGTGCGAGCTGGCCTCGAGGACGAGTGCGTTGCCGCCTCTGTCCACGTGCTCCTTGAGGTACCGGTGCAGGGTGGGCGCGTCGGGCGTCGTCAACGACGTCGGACGCGGCTCGCTTCCCGCGAGGTCTACCTCGATGGTTCCGATCAGCCCGGGCGTGTACCCGGCGCTGCGAAGGAGGTGGCGCACCATGTGCGCCACCGTGCTCTTTCCGTTGGTGCCGGTGATGCCGACGAGCGCCGGACGCGCGTCCCGTGCATGCACGACCGCCGCCGCTTCCCCGGCGACGCGTCGCGCGTCGGGATGGACCCAGAGGCTGCTGGCGCCCACGCCGTCGAGCTCGCGCGGCGCCAGGACGGCGACCGCACCGCGCTCGAGCGCTTGCGGCACGAAGCGCGCGCCGTCGCTCGCCGTGCCGGGCAACGCGGCGAACAACGTGCCTTCGACGACGCTGCGGCTGTCGAGCTCGACGTCGCGAATCTCGGGATCGCGAACGGCGACGGTCGGCGTGCAAACACCGCCGAAGCGTTCCACCAAGGTCGAGAGGCGTGTGCTCATCACTCGCCGCTCCTCCACGGTTCCACCGCTTCGTTGCGCTCGGACACGAGCTGCGCCGACACCGTGCGGAAGTCGTCGTCCGCGTTCTCCACAGGGATTCCACCGCGTGTCAACCCGAGCGCTTCGATCAAGAGATCGCGAGCGAACGGGCCGGCGACCTTGGAACCGTAGCGCACGCTCGTGTCCTCGACCTCGTCGACGACGGCGAGGACGCACACGGTTCGGTCGCTGCCGGGCAAGCTGCCCCAGAGACAGATCGAGCTGGTGTAGCAGGTGTCGTGCGGCGCTTGCGGTCGCATCCACGCTTCGATGGCGCTGGCACGGCCGCGCTTCAGCTTCGCGAGCTCCCGCGGTAGGACGAAGCCCGGACGGAGCGCCACGTGCGCGCAAACCTCGCCCGCGACCTTCTGCGTCGTGCCGGTCTTCGAGCCCATTTCGACGCCTTCGATGGCGAGGTCGCGGCCCGTGCCGTACGCGATGCCTTCGCGCATCAGGCTGCGAATCGTCGCGCACGTCGCGGCGGAGAGCACGGAGGTGCTCGCGCGCTCGGGCGCGGGATAGAACTCGCCGCCCTGCTCGACCCCGTCGATGATCGTCAGCGGCTTCCATTCGCCGCCGCGCAACACGGTCGCGAGACCTGTCGCGTGCTGCCAGAGCGTCGTCGTGACCTCGTGTCCGAAGCTGACCGAAGCCTGGCTGTAGAGCGGATTCCAGGGCAACTCCGGCACGGATCCCGCGCGCTCCGCGCCGAGGCCGGACCCCGACGACCGGCCGTAGCCGAGCCGCGTGAGGAACGAGTGGAAGTCTTTGTCGTCGAGGCGCAGTCCGATCTGCACGAACGCGGCATTGATCGACTTCGCGAAGCAGAAGCGCAAGGGATGGCGCCCGACCGGGGCGTGATCCGCTTCCCTCAACAACCGCGACGACCGCGGCAGGTCCGGATGCGTGATGCGGTAGACGCCGTTACCGACGTCGATCGTCTCGTCGGGGTTCGCCACGCCGCGCTCGAGCGCGAGCGCCATCGTCAGGATCTTGAACGTCGAGCCCGGCGTGAAGGCGTGGAAGACCGGCGGATAGAAGGCCGTCCGGTACATGGTCGTGCTGTCGATGGCGAGCACTTCGCCGGAGTCGACGTCGACGACGATCGCGGTGGCAATCGCTGGACGCCACTCGGTCGCCAACTCGTTCAGACGGTCTTCGAGATAGCTCTGCAGCTCGGCGTCGATCGTCGAACGAACGACGATGGGACCCGGGCTCGCCTCGAAACCGAGATACGCGTTCGCGCGGCGCGTACGCGCGCGATCGGCGCGGTAGGAGTAGCGGGCGCCGGCGCGGTCGAGGAAGCTCCAGACATCCCGCTCGAGCATGCGCGACGCCAGTCGTTCGAGCCCGTCGATCGCGACCGGAGCGTCGGAACTCTGGTCGGTGAAACCCCAATGGCCGACGACCTCGAGATCCCCGGCGGGATAGGCGCGCACGCGATCGTGGGCGATGCCCAGTTGGTGCGGGGAGACCTTCTCCGCGGCCAACGCCGCTTCGATGGCGGGCACGCGGTGGGCCTCGAGATCCTCGACCAGATCCAGTTCGTCGAGCGGGAACAGCGCGCGCCAGAGAGCCTCGCGCCGCGCTTCCCGGGACGTGCCGATGCCGGGTCCCGCGTCGCCGTCGACGACGTGAATCAGCTCGTTGAGCAGGCGCACGACCCAGTTCCAGGGAATCTGCGTGCCGTAGGCGGTTCGCATCCGCTCCGACAGAACTTCTGCCGGCCGCCAGTGCAAACGGTGGGCGAAGCTGCCCTCCACCGGCACGAGCCGGAAGCCCGCGAACCACGGCGCGCGCTCGCGCACGTCGTCCTCGAGCCAAGTTTGGAAACGCACGACCTGCGCGGGGTCGAGCTGGAACGGATCCGCCGCCGCTTCGAGCCAACCGTCCGCGGTGCCGGGCAACAGCAGCCCGTAGAGCTGTTCTTCGGTGGCTTCGGGCAGCACGTCGTGCAGCGTGGCGACGATCCTCTGCGGCGTGTGGGAGTGCCACAGCGTTCGCGCGGAGCCCTGCAACCGAAACCGCGGGACACTGCATGCAAGCGTGACGCCGTCGCGGTCCACCAGCGTGAACTCGGGCAGCACGTGCCGCTGCTCGACGACGCGCGCGGCGACCTCGTCGCCGCCGCCGAAACAGTGCCTGGCGACCGCGCCCGCGACCGCCACGACAACGGCGCCGACGACGAAGAACGCGCTGAGCGGACGCAGACCGGACTCCGAGACGAACGTGGTCATCGAGAGACCTCCACGTGTTGCCCGTCGAGGAACCGCGCGAAGAGCGCGCGCTCCGCGTGCGCGATCTCGTAGCGCACGCGCTCGTTCTCCAGCGTCAAGTGATCGCAAGCGTGCTGCACATCGTCGAGCTCGGCGGCGCGCGCTTGGTTCTCGCGGGCCAACCACGCGGTCAGGACGCCGAGTGCAAGCGTGGCGAGACAGAAGAGGGTCGCGAGTGCCATCTTCAACGCTCCTCTCCCCGCTCGAGGCGCACGGCCCAGCGCAGTCGCGCGGAACGCGCCCGTGGATTCGTGCGGACCTCGAGGCGCGAGGGTGCGATCGGACGCGGCTCCTCGAGCTTCCAAACACCGCGCTTCTTGCCTTCGAGCAACGCGCGCTTGACGGCTTTGTCCTCGCCCGAGTGGAACGTCAGCACCGCGAGCCGACCGCCGTCCTCGAGCACGGATTCCGCGCCGACCAACGCGAGGTTCAACTCCTCGCCCTCTTCGTTCACCGCGCGACGCAGCGCTTGGAAGCTGCGCGTCGCGGGATGAATGCGTCCGCGTCCGCCGGCTACGTTCGCGATCAGGTCGGCGAGCGCGCGCGTGCGGAGGAACGGCACGTTGCGCCGCGCTTCCACGATCGCCTTCGCGATCTTGCGCGACTGGCGCTCGTCGCCCTCGAAGAACAACAGGTCCGCCAGGTCGGCTTCGTCCCAGCGATTGACGATGTCCGCCGCGGTGCGTTCACGCGTCGGATCCATGCGCATGTCCAAGGGACCGTCGGAGTCGAAGCTGAAGCCGCGCTCGGGACGATCGAAGTGCAGCGAATTCGCGCCCAGGTCGAGCAACAGTCCCAGCACGGGTTCCGCGCCGGCCTCGCCGACGTGACGCGCGAGGCTCGAGTGCCGACCGCGAACCACGTGCGCGCGCTTGCGGAACGGCAGCAACGTGTGAGTCGCCGCGGCGAGCGCGTCGGGATCTTGATCGATGCCCAGCAACTCGGCCCCTGGATACGCCGCCAGGATCGCAGCCGCGTGTCCGCCCGCGCCGAGCGTTCCGTCGACGAACCAACCCGCGCGCTGCGCGAGGACGGGACGGAACACGTCCAGGACCTCTTGCAGCATCACCGGGACGTGAACGTCTTCGCGGCGTGCATCTCCGTTTGCCATGACCATCGACCCCCCAGCGCCCGGTCAGGCGCCGGAGCCCCCAGCTCCGCCCTCGGTGTGCAGCACACCGTCCAACTGATCGAAGTCGCCGTCGTTCTCGTCCTGGAACTTCGCCCACGCGTCCTTGTCCCAGATCTCCGCGCGCTCGAAGACACCGACGAAGGTGACCTCCTTCTTCAAGCCGGCGAGGGTGCGCAAGCGCTCCGGCAGCACCAAGCGTCCCGACGAATCGAGCTGACACTTGTGCGCGTTCGAGAAGAACATGCGCTGCATCTTGCGCTGCTCGGCACCGACGAAGTTGTGCGTGCGCAGCTTCGCGCTGGCCTCGCGGAAGCCCTCTTCCGAGTAGAGGATCAGGCAGCCCTCGAAACCCCTCGAGAGCACGGCGTTGCGATGGCCGGCCTCGTCGCGCGGCAGCTCGTCCTGAAAGCGCTTGGGCACGAAGACCCGATGCTTCGGGTCGAGGGTATGCGTGGATTCACCGACGAACATCGGTTCACGCTCCCCCGGACGGATCTTGTGTGGATTGGATTGCCATCGAGTGCCACTTGCTGCCAGCGCACTGATAGTAGGTGCCACCCGGCCCCGGGGGAAGGCCAGCGCGAAGAAAGTCGGACTCGCCCCTTGAAACCCGGGCGTCGTTGTCGTCGCCGCCTACCACGGCTCGCGGCGACCCAGACCGCGACCACAAGATGTAGGGGCAGATGACCCGAAAACTTTCCGAAGAACGCCATCGGTAGGCCCCGGAAAACCGCCGCGAACGGGTACCTCGAGCGCGCGAGCGGCGCCCACGCGAGGGTCGACGGCGCGGGGAAGCGCTGCCACCGGCGTGCGGCGCGCCTGACCCACGGACGCGCGCAGCCTCGCCGGGGCACCCCGCGCTTCATGCCGGGTCGCGCGCCGGGGAGTCGTCCGCGGGCGCGGGCACCGGGCCCACGTCGGCGGGAGCGGGGTGCTCGTCCGGCACGATCGCGGCCGCCGCGCCCTCCTCCTCTTCGATCGCCTCGGCCGCTTGCGCTTCCGCATGCCCGGCGGCGAGGTCGTCGGGATCGATCTCGCCCTCGAACAGCGCCGTCAGCTCGGCGCGCAGACCCGCGACCAGCTCGGGGTCGAGCTCAAAGACCTCCACGTCCAGCTCTTCCTCACGCCGCGGACGCTTGAGCCGCAGGAACTCGGCGCCGCCCCGACGCACGACGCGCAACAGCTTGACCCGGCGCTTGCGCATCAGCAGCAGCGCCAAGAGGTAGCGCAGCATGCGCAAACGCTCTTCCGAGCGTTCGGCGAGCGCCAGGAACAACGCCTCGACCGTGTCGAAATCGACGGCCAAGCCGCGCTTCTTCTTCTCGACCCAGCGCGTGCGCCAAAAGATCAGGGGCGCCTCGTCGCCGGTGCGGCCCGAGACCTCCTGGAAGCTCGCCACCGAGTGATCCTCGCGCACGAGCGCCCCCTCGCGCCAGAGCAACAGCGAGTACATGGGCTCGCCCTCCACGAAGGGACGCTCGGTTCCCGCGCACAGGTTCTCACGCTTTCGGATCCGCCATTCGGCCATAGATGGCGAGGGTAGCGAGCCCGGCGCCGTTCCAAGCCCACGGGACGCCGGAATTCACGCGTCTTCGTGCGCGGGGCCCGCTGCGGGCGGCGGCGCGCCGCCGCTCGCCAGCGCTCGATCCCAGGCGTCGCGCCGGGCGTGCGCCGCTTGGGCGTCGCTGGCCGGCGGAGGCGCGGGCGGCCCGGCGGCCAGCACCTCGTCGTAGACGGTGAGCAGCGCCTCGACGTGCTGTCGGCGCCCGGGCACGAGTTCCCCGAGCGGCGGCGCCGCGCGCTCCAGCGCGTCCAGCCGACCGGGCTCGTCGCGCAGCGCGATCAGGACGCGGGCCAAGTCTTCGGCGTCGCCGGGCGCATAGAACGTCGCGCCGGCGCCTTCGCGCAAGCGCTCGGGAAACGCACCGCGCGCGGGCAGGACTTGCGGCAGCCCGAGCGCGCGCGCTTCGTCCACCACGAGCCCCCACGATTCGTGCGCGCGCGAGCCGGAGACGAAGGCGTGGACCGCCGTCACCGGATGGCGGCCGAGCTCCTCGAGCCGGAAGGCGCCGTGCACGGTGACAGCGAGGCCCGCGGCGGCGCGGCGCAGCTCGTCCGCGAACTCCGGCAAGACCTCGCCTCCCGCGAGGTGCAGCTCGATGCCGGGCCCGGCGCGGCGCACCGCCTCGACCAACAGGTCCGGTCCCTTGAGGGGATGCAGATGACCCCAACTGCCGAGCACGAGCGGGCGTCCGGCGCCCGGCGGCGCCAACACCGTGCGCTGTTCCGCGCCCAAGTCCCGAGGAGTGAGGTCGCGGCCGTGCGGCACGACGCGGAGTCGCACGTCGTCGGCTCCAAGGTCGAGGTAGCGCCCCACCGCGCGGGCATGCGCCAGCGTCGGCGCGACGACGGCGCGCGCCAGCGTCAGCTCGCCGATCAACGCCGCGCGGCGCCGCTCCAGCGTCGCGGTCTCGGCGTCCTGCCCGAGCCAGGGCGTCGCCGGCGGAACTTGCGCCGCGCAGGCCAAGCACGGCGACGGCGCGAGCGGAACCTCGCAGAACGCCTGCGTGTCGGGCCGCACGCGAAACGCGATCAAGCAGGTCGTCCACAGGTCGTGCAACGTGACGCAAGCCGGAATGCCAGCCCGCGCGGCACATGCCACCAAGTCGTCGGACAAGCGAATCCAGTGATGGACGTGCACGAGATCCGGCCGCTCTTCCGCCAAGACGCCCGCGAAAGCGGCCGACACGTCGTGGGCATGGCTCTTCTGCCAGTGGTCGAAGAAGAGGTCGGCGCGATGGATCCTGACGACGTGCACGCCCCCGTGCTCTGCCCGCGAAACGCGAAAGCCGTCCTCGAACTTCATCGAGCCGGCCACGACGACGACTTCGTGCCCGGCGTCCACGAGACCGAGCGCCAGACCCTCGACGCTCGTTTCGGTCCCCCCCACCAGCTCCGGCGGGTAGCCGTGCGCGACCAGGAGGATCTTCACGCGCGGGCCTCGTCGAGCAGGGTCAGGTAGCGCGCTTCCATTTCCTCGGCGCTGACGCGCATGTCCTTCGGCGGCGCACCGCCCAGCGCCGCGAGGGCCGCGCGGTCGCCGACGGCGTCGCGCAGCACGCGCGCCAAATCGGCCGCGTCGCCGGGTCGGAAGCGCCACCCGTTGACACCCGGTGTCACCAACTCGGCCATGCCGCCGAGGTCCGAGACGGCCAGCGCGACGCCCGCGGCGCCCGCTTCGTGGATCGTGAGCGGCGAGTTCTCGTACCAGGTGCTCGGCACGACCAAGAGATCGGTGCGAGCGAGCACGGCGGGGACCTCGTCCCGCGCCAACCCGCCGGCGAGCGTGGCGCCCACCGCGCGCGCGCGAGCTTCGAGCTCGGCCACGTAGGCGGGATTGTGCGAGCGCGGACCGAAGAGCATCAACTGGGCGCCGGCGCGCTCGGCCGCGTCGAGCGCCCCCCATGCAGCGAGCAACACGTGCGGCCCCTTGTGCGGCGCGAGCGTCCCGATGAAGGCGATGCGGACGGTGTCGGACGGGACGCGCGCCAGGTCCCGGAACGGCTCGGTATCGAGGCCGTAGGTCAAGTGCTCGAGGCGCTCGGGGGCCAGCCCCCATTCGAGGAAGCGCTCGTAGAGAAAGCGGCTCGGCGCGAAGAAGCGTTGGACGAAGGGCACGAAGTCCTCGCGCAGGAAGCGCTCGCGCTCGGCGAGCTCGCCCTCCAGTTCCTGCGCGCGATCCGCGTCCGGCGCGAAGTCCGGCGACGCGCCCGGCGCGGGCGCGAGCCGTTCCTTGAGCGTGCGCAGGAAACTGCTCGCGTCGATGCCTAGGTGCTCGTTCGTCCATGCGACGCCGGCTGCTACGCGGCGCTCGAGCGGTTCCTGGGCGAACTTGAAGCGCGAGAGGCACTCGGCGCAGCGTCGGCGCTCGATCGTGTGGCAGACCGTGCCGTCGGGATGCAAGCGCTGCCCGAAGCGCGGGCACTGCAGCCAGAAGTCGTGCAGCGTCATCGCGACACCGGCCCCCGCGGCGCGCGCCTGGCGGGCCATCCCGCCGGACAGATAGAGCAAGTGCATGAAGTGCACGACGTCCGGCCGAAAGCGCTCGAGCGTGGCACCGAAGGCTTCCTCCGCGGGCGCGTAGCTCCAGGTTTCCTCGAAGCGCTCGTAGAAGAGGTTGTTCGTCAACTCCTCGACCGGCAGACCGTCCCACTCGCGCTCGACGAGCGCGCCGTTCGGGCGCGCGATGTCCTTCTCGGTCGTGAACACGTGGACGTCGTGGCCGCGGTCGGCCAGCCGCCGAGCGAGCTGGGCGGTGTAGATCTCCGTACCCGACGGATGCTTGGGCAGGAAATCGTGAACGACGAAGAGGATGCGCATCGGGGGGGGCGAGCAGGCTACCGCACCAGGGTGCGTGCGACGAACCACCAAGCGGCCAGCGTGCCGTCGAGCAGCCGAGCCAGCGCCCGCGCCGGGGGCCGCTCGAGGAGCGACGGCGAGAGCGTCAGCGGGCCACCGACCAAGAGTTCGCGGTCGCCGACGATGCGCCTCGCTTGAACCCGGCGGCGCTTCTTCAGCGTTCGACGCAGCGCGCCGAGGACGTGCCACTTGCCCCGGAGGTGCGGCACCAAGTGACCCTGCAGCGTCGCGAAGATCAGCCAGGCCGACTCGTACACGAAGAGTCCCGGCAGGCTGACGAACAGCGTCCATCCAGCGTGGTTCTTCGCGAGCAGCAGCCAGCGGTTGCGCGACATCAGGTAGGCGCGGCGCGCGGGATAGCCTCCGCCACGGAAGGACAGCCCGGCGGTGCCGCCCTTGTGACGCACGATGGCGTCCGAGACCGAGCACAGCCGCTGCCCCGTCTGTCGCAGGCGCAGCGCCAGGTCGTAGTCCTCGGCCAGGTAGAAGAAGTCTTCGTCGTACCCGTCGACGGCCAGCACCGCGCGCCGGTCGAGCAGGGGCGCGATGCCGATCAGGGCGTCCGTGTCGGTGACGCCGTCGCCCGTGGCCTGGGTCACGGGCGTATAGAAGTTGCGCAGCGCCAGGAGGCCGACGTAGTGGAAGGCACCGCCGTCGTAGTGCACGACGGTCGGGTCGTCGTCGCGGACGCTGCGCGGCTGCGCGATCACGCAGTCGGGCCGGTCTTCCAGCGCTCGACGCAGCTTGGCGAGACAATCCGGCGCCAGCACGGCGTCGTTGTCGACGGCCAGGATCCAATCGTTGCGCGCCGCCAGCATGCCGCGGTTGCGTGCCACGCACGGGCCGCCGTTCGCCTCGAGTCGCAGGACCTCGAGCTCGGGAAAGTGCTCGCGCAGCAACTCGAGCGAGCCGTCGGTCGACGCGTTGTCGACCACCAGGATCTCGTCTAGGCCGTCCTGGGTCTGGAGCGCGCGAAGGCACTCCTCGAGATAGGCGGCACCGTTGAAGTTGCAGACGACGGCGCTGACGGAACGAATTCGGGGGGAGGACACCAAGGGCAGTCTATCGGCCTGGGTGTCCTCCCTCGCGACCGGAAAGACCTTCTGCCACCGTAGACGCGGCGGGTTCGAGATCCAGCACGACCTCGCGCGTCGCGCTGGGCGCGGCCAGGAGGGTCTCGTTCCAGACGCGCTGGCCCAGCCTCACCTCCACGTTCACGGTGCCCTGCGACGCGAGCGTGCGCCAGCCGTAGCGGACGTCGCGGGGATAGACCACGGGCTGCGCGTCCTCGGCCTGTGTTCGAAGCCGTACGGCGCGCATCGCGGGCAGCGCCTTGCCCGCCAGCTCGTGCTGAACGGCCACCCGGATCGAGCGTTCGTCGCGCTCGTTCGCGACTCGAAACAGCAGCGTCAGCTCGAAGGGCGCCGAGCGCTTCAGCGCGATCGGGGGAACGACGACGTCGTCCGAGTCGACCTCGATCGTCACCGGCTGCATCCAGGCGGCGAGCTCGCGGGGTGGCTCGGTGCACTGCAAGTTCCAGCTTCCGCGCGGCACGTTCCACAGCGTGTAGCGCCCCTCCGCGTCCGTTCGCGCGCCCGCGACCGCGGCGTTCCAACGCTCGCCCTCGCGGTGGGCGATGACGTGCAGGTCATCGAAGGGTTGCCCTTGCTCGTCGACCAGGCGACCGCGAACGCGCGACTTGGGCTCGGCGATCTGGAGCACCCCCACGTCGTAGTCGAGCCCCTCGCGCACTTCGAGGCGAACCAGTTCCGACGCATGGAACGTCTCGCCTTCAGCACCCAGCGTCACGTCCACGCGGTGCTCGCCGGGAAAGACGTGCGTCAGTCGAAAGCCGCCCGCTTCATCGGTGATCGTCGTGGAGGCTGGAGCGTTGCCGTCGGCCTGCGGGCGGCAGGCGAGACGAAGCTCCCCCACCTCGCCGCCGTCGGCGCGCGTCACGCGGCCGGTGAGCGAGGACCAGCGGGTGCAGCGCAACGTCGCGGTCGTGACCTCGCCGGGAACCAGCTCCACGTGCGACGCCGCTTCGGATCCGAGCGCGGGTGCCCCATACCGCTCCGGCAACGTCGTTCCGTCGATCCAGAGCGCCCACGTGCCGCTGGAGAGTTCGACGCGCCCCTCGCCATGCTCGTCGAGGTGGATCCGAAGCGCGCTTTCGACGCTGCCCATGTCACGCCACGGGTCGGCGCTCGGCCAACGCGTACGATGGGCGCGCACCGTCGCCGACGGGAGCGCGCGGCCGGCCCCGTCCTCGACCCGGACCACGAGATCCCCCGTTTCCAGGCGAGCCGCGACGGGGCTCGGCGCGGGCGCCGAGCGCTGGTCCGCTGCGGGCTCGGCAAAAGCCTCGAGCTTTGGCGCGCGCAACTGCGCGCTGTCCGTGGGTGCTCTTCCATCGGCGGCTGCCCCCGCCGACGCTCTCGATCGCGGCGACCCGGCTGTCAACGCGCCGCCCGTCGGCGCTCCAGCGCTGCGCTCGCAGCCGACGAAGTGCCGCCACGCACAGCCGAGAGCGAGCAACAGCAGGAGGGTCAAGGCGGAAAGCAGAGCCTGCTTGATCATGGTCGAAGGCGCGCGGAAGCAGCGACGAAGCGCGGCTGCTCGAAAGGGTGAAAGACGCTCACCGTGCAAGACGAGCGGGCCTCTTCGGGTCGCGCTCGATCACCGCCTTTTCACGGACGAGCCCGGGACGGCGGCTGCCGCAACGCAGCCGCCGTCGCCTCGCATCACTCGCCCGGCGCCGCGTCGCCGGGCTGGGCGCGAAAGCAGTCCTGCAGGTGGTCGTCGACGAAACCCGCCGCCTGCAGGAACGCGTAGCAGATCGTCGAGCCCACGAACTTGAAGCCCCGCCGCTTCAGGTCCTTCGCCAACGCGTCGCTCTCCGCCGTTCGGGCCGGAAGCTCGGCCAGGTCGCGGAACCGGTTGACGCGCGGCGTCGCCCCGACGAAACCCTGCACGTAGGCGGCGAAGCTCGTTGCGTCGACTAGCTCTCGGAAGGCGCGCGCGTTGGTCACGACCGACGCGATCTTGCCGCGGTGGCGAACGATGCCGGGGTCGTGGGCCAAGGCTTCCAACTCGTCCGGTGTCAGCGCCTCGATCGCCTCGGGGTCGAAGCCACGAAAGGCGCGCCGGTAGCCCTCGCGCTTGTTCAAGACGGTCTCCCACGAGAGGCCGGCTTGGGCGCCCTCGAGGCACAGAAGTTCGAACAACGCGCCATCGTCGCGCACGGGTACGCCCCACTCCTCGTCGTGGTAACGGACGTAGAGCGGGTTGGCGAGGTTGACCCAACCGCAGCGCTGGGGCGTCACGGCTACCAGCGCAGGAGCGCCGACGCCCAGGTGAAGCCCGATCCGAACGCCGCGGTCGCCACCAACATGCCGGGCTGCAAGACGCCGGCGCGTTGGGCCTGGTAGAGGCCGATCGGGATCGTCGCGGCCGTCGTGTTGCCGAAGTCGCAGATCGTGTTGAAGACCTTCTCGGGTCCGACACCGAGCGCATCGGCGAACTTGTCGTTGATCCTGATGTTCGCCTGATGGTTCACGAAGAGATCGACGTCTTCCGGCCGCACGCCGTTCGCCTCGAGCGCCTCGAACGTGACCTCGGGCATGCGCTTGACCGCGTGGGTGAAGACCAGGCGACCGTTCATCTGCGGGAAGTTCGAAGGCTCGCCCACGAGCTCGGGCGGATTCCAGACGCGGTTCCGCGTGCCCGGCGACTCCCACAGGAGGTCGCGCGCGAACTTGCCGTCGGCGTGCAGGTGCGTCGAGTACACGCACGGCTCGCGCTTCGTGCTGGTCGCCGCAGGCTCGTCCACCTCGACGGCTTCGACGATAACCGCGCCGGCCCCATCGCCGAAGAGGACCGTCATGTCGCGGCCGCGCGTGGCCTTCTCCAGGCACTTCGACTGCATCTCGGCTCCCACCAGGAGAATGCGGTCGTACTGGCCGGCGCGGATGTAGAGGTCCGCAATCGACAGGCCGTAGATGAAGCCCGTGCACTGCTGACGAATGTCGAGCGCGGGAATGCCGGGCACGTCCAATTGGTCCTGGAGGAAGCAGCCCGAGCCCGGGAACGACGCGTCGGGACTCAGCGTCGCGAAGATGATCATGTCGATCTGCTCGGCCGCGAGGCCGGCGTCCGCCAGGGCTTCGCGCGCGGCGGCGGCTCCGAGGGTCGAGGTCGACGTCGTCGAATCCTCGGGCGACCAGTAGCGCGTCCGGATGCCCGACCGCTGAGTGATCCACTCGTCGGAGGTATCCATCACCGCTTCGAGGTCAGAATTCGACGTCGCGCCGTTCGGGGGAACGTGCATGCCGATACCGGTGATCTTGGAGCGTCGCATGGCTGGGGGGCTTGGGGTCGGTCGAGCCGAGGGATGTGCGTCCGCAACTCATCGTACGCCAAGCGCCCGAGTACGGGTCCCGCCGCGCGCGGCCTCAGCCGAGGGGCAGCTCGTAATCCTCGTGACGACAGGGTTCGCGGTGCTTCCAGCAGTAGGGAAGACTCACGAGGATGCCGAAGGCGGCCTTCACCAGCACCCACGTCGCACCCTTGGTCTCGCGGATCGAAGTCGCGATCCCGATCGTTCCGGTGGCGTCGGTGACGTCGCCCTCCACCTCGCGCGCGCGACCGCGGAACAGCACCTTCGTCACCACCAAGAACGGCAACCGCACGAGGTCCTCGAGCGGCGCGTACTTGAGCTGCGAAAGGAACGCGTTCCGCGCGTGGAAGTAGAGGCTGCGTTTTCCCATCTGGATCCCGAACGGCGTCTTGTGAAACGTCTCGATCTCGGGGTCCTGCAACACGCGGTAGCCGCGGTTCAAGAGGCGGCACGTCAGGTCGCGCTCGTTCCCGTAGATGAACAAGCGCTCGTCGTAGAAGCCCGCCTCGCGCAACGCGTCGAGCTTCGCCAGGCTGCCGCAACCGCGGAACGTGCTCATGTAGCGGCGCCCGGCGGCCTTCGACTTGGCGATCACGCTCTCGGGCATCCCGGGCTCGATCACTTCGGTGGACACCACGGCCGTCGAGGCGGGCTCGGACACCATGCGGCGCGTGGCCTGCTCGAGCCACGTCGGCGGCAGCTCGATGTCGTCGTCGAGGATCGCGACCAATGGCGTGGTCGCCGTCGCGAAGCCGATGTTGAACGTCTCGCACGCGCCGTAGCTCGAGTTGGGCGTGCGCACGACGCGCACGTCGGGGAAGCGCTCGGCCAAGACCTCGGCCGTACCGTCGCTCGAAGCGTTGTCGACGACGACGATCTCGCGGAAGGGCAGCGTCTGCTTCTTCAAGCTCTCGATGTTCGCGATCACGACGTCGAGCTTGTTCCAGGTCGAAAGCACGGCCGTCGCCTTCGGTAGGCCCTCGGCCGCCGGGTCACCGCCGCGCTCCGCGCTCCAGCGGCGTGCGTGCGCGACGTCGAGCATGCGGTCGGTGGCCGCGTCGTGCGTCGCCAACCGGTGGCTCGCGAGATCGACGAAGCCCTCGACGTAGAGCACCTTGGGGTCCGGGATGTTGACCGTGCGCGAACGGTCGCTGGCCACGGCCTTGTCGAGGAAGTCGTTGGCCTCCAACTGACTCGCGAACTCCGCCATCGCCTGGCGCTTCTGTTCGTACACGGAGGTCGTGTCGAAGAGGATGCTGGCGGCGACCTGGGAATTGACGCCGTACAAGAGGACGCGCCGCTCCTTGCCGAGGTTGGCCGCGGCGACCAGCGCCTTGTGCACCGCTCGGTGATCGGGATGCAGTTCCTGCGGCGAGGGCGCCAACACGAGGCTGGGATCGAAGTCCTCGAGCAGCGCGCGGAAGTTCGCGGCGAGGTCCTTCTCACTGGCCAGCGCGCCGTCGGGAAAGCCGAGGAACACGTGGTCCGTGATACCCAGGAGTTCACCGGCGCGCTTCGACTCGAGCTCACGCTGCTTCTGGACCTCGCTGCGACGCTCGGCCTCGATGCTGGCAGCGCCGTCGGAGACGATCGCGACGCGGACCTCGGCACCGCCGTGGATCAAGAGCGCCAGGAGTCCCCCACAGCCAAGGATCTCGTCGTCCGCGTGGGGAGCGAAGACGAGGACACGGCGGGGTAGTTGGCCGGGATCGGCGAGGGGGGGATAGAGCGAGTTCACGGTCGTCATCGGGGGGTCGAGGCGTCGGCCAAGCGATCGTACTCGGCCAAGAGGCGCGCGGCGCTCGCCTCGGGTCCGGGAAGTTCGCGCGGTACGGCGAGTCGCTCGGCTTCGAGCGCGGCGGGTTCGTCGAAGAGCGCGAGGAGAGCGGCGCGCCACGCCGCCGGATCCCGCGCGGGCAGGACGCGACCCGCGGCGCCCACGCGTTCGCCAAGCGCGCCGCGATCGCCGACCCATGCGGGCAGGCCCAAGGCGTGCGCTTCGTCGAGCGTCAGCCCGTAGCTCTCGTACGCGCGCGACGGAATCACGGCCAGGTGCGGGCGCAACGCGGCGACGCGGGCGGCGAGTTCGCTCGCCGCGTACTCGCCGTGGAGGTGCGCGCCCGCCGCGCGGAGCCGTTCGGCGACCGCCGGGTCGACCGCTTTCCCAAGGCAATGCAGTTCGACGTTGGCGAGCCCGCGCGTGGCAACGGCCACGTCCTCCACGCCCTTGACCTCGGCCAGGTGCCCGAGGAAGAGCACGCGCAGCGGCTCGCGCGCGGCCTCCCAACCGCTCGTGACGACGCGTTCGAGCGGCGACGTCAAGCCGTTCGGAACGACGACCAACCGCGATGTTTCCAAGCGCACGAGCCGTCGCAGTCGCTCCGCGTGCGTCGCACTCGGCACGCAGACGAGCGCCGCGGCGTCGAGTTCCGCTTGCATCCCGCGTGCGCGCGCCCGGAGTCCCGCGAGCAGCGCGGCCTCCGGCGTGTCGCCGGCGTCGGGCGCGATGCACGGGACGCAGGGCTCGAACTCGTCGCGCGCGCCGCAGGAGAGCGCCGCGTCGGGCGGTACGCGAAAGAAGCGCGGGCAGGTGACGAAGAGATCGTGCAGCGTCACGACGACGGGGCGACCGCCGGCGCGAAGCTCGCGCACGAGCCCGCCGTCGAGCGTCGAATGGTGGTGCAGGTGCACCAGGTCGGCCTCGGCCGCGAGTTCGGCGACGAGCCGCGCGACGCGCGGTCGCTCGAGCACCAGGTCGTAGGGCTCGGACGGAAGGCGCGGCACGAACGAGACGCGGAGCCCGTCCACCTCGGCCGTCTCCACGTCGACGCCGCGGTGCGGGCGATCGGTACCCGCGATGATCGTCACGTCGACGCCCCGGCGCGCGAACTCGCGCGCCTGCGCGCGAACCAGCGCCTCGGTTCCTCCCTCGAAGTGCGGCGCGAAGTGTTGCGTCAGGAGCGCGAGCCTCACGCGCCCTCCTCGACGAGGCCGGCGTCCTCGGGCGTCGCCGGCCCGAGCGGCGCGAAGCCTTCCGCGTAGCGGCACTCGGGCGTGACGTAGATCGAGCGCTGAGCCATCAGCGCCAGCGCCTTGTGGATCAGGTCCTGGTAGCTGAGCTGGCTCGTGTGCTCGCGCAACGCCGCGGCCTTCGCGTCGTACAGCGACGTCACATCGTTGACCCACTCGGGCACGAGCGCCGACCAGACCTCGTAGCCCCACGCAGCTCCTTGGAAGTCCGCGAGTTGCAGCGCAACTCGCATGACGCGAGCTGCGACGTGGTGATCGAGATGGTGCTCTCCGATCCAGGGCGCGTAGACGATGTCGGGCGCGAACGCGCGCACGTGCTCGGCCAACTGCTCGGCAGCGGCGAGCAACTCCGTCGGCGACGGCTCGTGCCCTTCGGGATGGCCCAGGAAGTGGTAGTCGTCGAAGCCCAGATGCTTGCCGCCGGCGCGCGCCTCGCGCTGGCGCAACGCCGCGTACTCCTCCGCGGGGAACCTGCCGTCGGGGTCGCCCGCTTCTCCGCTGTACGCCACGATGACGCGCACGGGATCGCCCTGAGCGACGTGCTGCGCACAGGTGCCGCCGGCGCCGATGATGTCGTCGTCGGCGTGCGGCGCGAGGAGCATGACGCGCCCCCGCGGAGGCGCAAAGCTAACGCGCGGAAGCGGCGAACGCCCGTTCACGCGACGACCTCGGCGGTGATCCCGAGCCGCTCGGCGTAGGCCTCCAACTCGGGCTCGGTCAGCGGCGTGTTGCGTCCCGGAATCGTCTTCGTCACGTGGAAGGCGCCCAACAGCTCGCCCGTGTCCAGGTCGATCGCGCGCAGGAAGTACTCCGCCTGGAAGAACCAGTCCCAGGTCTCGGCCGGACAGGTCCAGTGGTCGGAACGCTCGCCGAAGATCCCCACGGCGACGAGCCACGTCGGCGCGACCGCGAGCTCGATCAAGAGCCGATCGACGCGCCGCGGCAGCGGGATCGTGAAGGGCTCGGTGTGCGGACCCAGTTCGACGACTGGATGCATCGCGCGAAAGCGCTTCTTCGCCGGCCACCACGAGTAGAGCTTGTCAAGTGCGCCGATCAGCGCCACGCCCGACTTGCCGTACCACTTCTCGAAGTACGCGCGACGCGAGATCAAGTACCGGCGTTGCGGCTCGCCCGCGAACGAGCCGCCGACGCCCGACGAACGCGACCAGTGATGCAGGACGAGCGCGCCGCCGTGATGCACCAGCTCGTAGCCCTTGTCGGTGATGCGCCGGAAGAGGTCCGTGTCCTCGTAGTAGAGCGGGAAGCGCTCGTCCAAGAGCCCGCCGATCGCGTCCACGACGCTCCGCCGCAGGAACAAGCAGCAGCCCGACAGCATGTCGGCGCGCATCGGCTCGCGCGCGGTCCACCATGGCAGGTTGAGCGCGAGCCGGCGCTTGCTGTACGCGCGGCAGATGCGCGGCGACAAGCCCGCGATGCCCATCTCGAACTGGTCGCCCAGCGTCGGCAGGATGTTGCGCGGCAGGTTCAAGACGCCGAGGGGATCGATCGTCGCGCGCGGGTCGACGGCGCCGCAGCGCTCGTTCTCGTGGACGTGGTCCATCAAGAGCCCCAGCGAACCCGGCAGGAAGCACAGGTCCGGATTCAGCACGGCGATCACGTCGTCGGGGCCGCCGCCGGCGTAGGTGAGCGCCAGGTTCATGCCCTTGGCGTAGCCCCCGTTCTCGTCGTGGCGCACGACCGTCGCGCCCAAGGCTTCCAGCTCGTCGAGGTGCGCCGCTTGGTTCTCCGGCGAAGCGTTGTCCACGACGATCACGTCGAGGTCCGCGCGCTCACGGCCCTCGCGCTCCCACTCGCGGAACACGGAGGTCACGCAGCGTACGCAGAAGGCGCCCGAGTTGTAGTTGACGACGAGGGCCGAGAGCCGCGCGCGACTCTTCACGCCGTGGCCTCTTGCTCGGAAGCCAGGGCGGTGGGTAGCGGCAGATCCGTGAACTCCCAACTGTGCTTCATCCGCACCATGCCGACGTCGCGCGTGTTGGTGCGGACGACGAGGTTCTGCTGCAACGAGAACTCCTCGTAGCGATGCACGCCAGCCTCGTCGAGCAGCAACACCGGCACGAGGAAACTGCCCGAGAGCAGTTGCACCTCGGGGATGCGCAGGACCGCGCAACCGCCACCGCCCGTCACGGGAATGCCGTCGAGGTTCGTGCCCATGCCCGCGCACGTGGTCGTGTCCTGCCGCAGGAACGCCATCCCGATGTTGACGGGTGTCTCCAGCGGTCGCGGGTTCTTCCACCACACGCGCAGCTCGATCGAATCGCCGGTCGTGATCTCGTAGACCTCTTCCTCGGTGCCCATGCGGTAGATCCGCGCGTCGAGGATGTGCGGAAGCTCCTGGCGCTTGCGCGAGGCGACCGCCTCGGAGTCCGGGTAGTACTCCGCCATCAAGTCCTTCTCCTGACCGATGTGCGCGCGCTGGAACGCGGTGTACTCGTTCGTGACGAACACCGAGTCGCCGATCGCGCGCGGGTCACCGTGATCGATCCAGACCGCCTCGTCGCACAACTGACGCACGTCGTAGAGACTGTGGCTGCAGAACAGGATCGTCTTGTTGCGCTTCTTGAACTCGTAAATTTTGTCGACGCACTTCTTCTGGAAGTACATGTCGCCGACCGCGAAGACTTCGTCGATGATCAGGATCTCGGGATCGACGGCGACGGCGACGCTGAAGCCGAGCCTGAGACCCATGCCCGAGGAGTACGTCCGCACCGGCTCGTCGATGTATGGGCCCAGCTCGGCGAAGTCGATCACCTGCTCCATCTTCGCCTCCATCTCGCGGCGCGAGTAGCCCATCATGACGCCGTTCATCATGACGTTCGCCCGCCCCGTGAACTCCATGTGGAAGCCCGCGCCGAGCTCGAGCAAGCTGGCCACGCGTCCGTTGAGCCGATAGGCGCCCTCCGTCGGCGCCGTCGTGCCGGCGAGCACCTTCAAGAGCGTCGACTTCCCGGCTCCGTTCGCACCCACGAGGCCGAACGAGCCTCCTGGATAGAGCTTCATCGAGAGGTGCCGCAGCGCCCAGAACTCGTGGTGCGCCTTGTAGCGCCCGAGCGTCAAGACCTCGCCGATGCGCGCGTAGGGCGAGTTGTAGACGCGGTACGCCTTGCCGAGATCCTGGGCTTCGACGGCCGGTGTGAGCTTGGGATCCATGTCAGACCTCGTCGGCGAAGCGCCGCTGGGACAGCACGAAGAAGACGTGCCCGATGACGTAGGAGCCCACCGCCCACGGGAGGAAGACCAAGAGGTGATGGCCGATGTCCGCCGTCGAGACGTATGCGGTGCCACCCACGACCAAGTCCCCCATCAACGCGCCACGCCAGGCCGCGACCGCGTGATAGAGCGGGTTCGCCGTGATGAGCGGCATCCAGCGCTCCTGCATCTCGGCGTCCAGCGTGAGTTCCGGCGACCAGAAGAGCGGCGTGGCGAACATCCAGGCCGTCATGAACATGCCGACGAACTGAATCGTGTCGCGCAGGAAGACGTGCAGCGTGGAGAGGAACAGCGCCAGGCCGAACGTGAACATCATCTGCACGAACAGGATCGGCGCGATCCAGAGCACGGAGATGCCGGGGAACGGCCACATGGGCGTCAGCGCGCACGCCAGGAGGAACACCGCGAGCGTGAAGCACAGCGTCACGGCGTTCGCGATCGTCAGGTTGAGCGGCAGCACCTCGGACGGGAAGGCCAACTTCTTGATCAGGTTGCCGTTGTCCGTGATGACCCCCGTGCCACGCACGACGGTCTCGGCGTGGGCCGCGAATGCCGCGATCCCGACGAACATGAAGACGCCCATCGACGCCTCGTACCCGTCCGGCAGGTCGGGGAACTTCATGTTCAACAGGTTCGCGAACACGAAGTAGTAGACGCAGAACAGGAACAAAGGATGCACGAGCGGCCACAGCCAGCCCAAGAGCGTCCCGGTGAAGCGCGCTTCGAGCTCGCGCTTGACCGTCGTCCAGATCAGGTCCCAGTGGCGCACGATCACGCGCGGGAACAGCACCGTACGCACGAGCGCCTCGGTGAAGCGCGTCGGTCGCGCCGTCACCCAGGGGATCTCGGCTCTCGCTGTCTCGGCGGTGGTCGGGTTCATCGAACGGGGGACGTCGGGGGGCACGAAGGAGCGGCGTGGCGGGCTCCGGAAGGCTTGTCGGCGTCAGGGGGCGCCCATCCGAAGGCGATCCTCGGTCTTGCCCGCCTCACGCGTCGGCCTTGGCGCCGTAGGCCTCGGCCGCCTCGATCAATTCCTCGATCGCATCGACCGGCGCCGTCGGCGTGATTTCGTCGGGCAACAGCGAGCGCACGTGTTGCAACAGGATGCGCGCCGCGGCCGCGTCGTCCGGAACCCACTTCCAGTCGGCGTCCTGGGTGGAGAGCTGGCGGGTCATCGCCTGGTTGATCTGCTTCATGACGCGCGCCTCCACGCTCCAGCGCCCGGGCTCGAGCGGCTGCATCTTGATGTGGGCCCGGGTGCGATAGCCCTGACCGCGGAACGGGGCCATGTCGTTGCGCCAGCTCGACTTGATCTCCATTCCGGCCAAGTCCAGTTCGCCGCGCGGGAAGCCGCGCTTGTTGAGGCTCATGTTCGTGACCTTCCACAGGATGCGATCACTGGGTGCATCGACCTCGAGGCGCTGCCAGACGGGCTCGGGCTCGCGCTCGCGCGCGCAACCGGAGACTACGCCGACGCACAGGGCGCCCAACAGCAAGAGGGCGACAGAACGGAATCTAGGAGGCATCTTCGAAGGGGGCATGGTGCTTGTCGCGCAGGATCAGGCGCACGGGAACCTCGCCGATCGGCAGTTCCTCGCGGAACCGGTTCTCGAGGTAGCGCAGGAAGTCCTTCCCGATCAGGCGCTTGTCGTTCACGAACAGGATGAAGGTCGGCGGCGCGATGTCGACCTGCGTAACGTACTTGACGTTCACGCGATAGCCCTTCTTCGAGGGCGAGCGTGCGGTCAGGGCGCGCTGGACGACGCGGTTGAGTTCGCCGGTTCCCACGCGCGTCAGCGCCTGGTTGTGCAGCTCTTGCAGGAGGGCGAACGTGCCGTCGACGTTGATCCCCTCCTTCGCCGAGAGAAAGCTGACGGGCGCCCACGCGAGACCGGGGAGTTCTTGGTCCAAGTACTCGCGGAAGTCCTCGGGCGTCACGTCCTTCGCCAAATCGAGCTTGTTGGCGCCGAGCAGCACCGTCTTGTGATGGTCGACGACGTAGCGCGCGAGGCGCTTCTCGATCGCCGAGACCGTGCGCGTGACGTCGAACAGGATCAGAACGGCATCCGCGCGCCGAATCGCCGCGTGCGAGCGCACGTCCGAGTAGAACTCGACGGCGTCCTCGTGGCTGCCCTTCTTGCGAATGCCGGCCGTGTCGATCAAAACGAACGACTTGCCGTCGCGCTCGACGATTACGTCGACCGCATCGCGCGTGGTGCCGGGGATCTCCGAGACGATCACGCGCTCGTCACGCGCGATCGCGTTGACCAGGGTCGACTTGCCCGCGTTGCGGCGTCCGACGACGGCGACCCGCAGCGCGGGCTTCAGCGCCGGCGCCTCGCCGGTGTCGGCCGGCAACGCGTCCGAGAGCGCCTCGTAGAGATCGCTCAGGCCCGTTCCGTTCTGCGCGCTGATGGGCAGCAGACGGTCGCCGATCCCGAGCTGATAGAACTGGTCGACGTCCCACTCGAGCTTCTCGCCCTCGACCTTGTTGACCACGACCAGCACGGGCTTCGCGAAGCCGCGCAGTCGCTCGGCCACGGCGCGGTCGAGCGGACACACGCCTTCGCGCACATCGACGACGAACAGCACGACGTCGGCGAGCAAGAGCGCCGCCCGGATCTGCTCGTCCACGTGCGGCCCGAGGTCGTGACGATCCACGACGCCCACGCCGCCGGTGTCGATCAACTCGACGTTGCGCGGTTGCCACGCGGTCGGAATCTCGGCGAACACGCTGATGCGATCGCGCGTCACGCCCGCGGACGGCTCGACGATCGAGATCCGTCGCCGGGCGAGGCGATTCAAGAGGGTCGACTTGCCCACGTTAGGGCGGCCGACGATGACGACGCGGGGAACGCTCATGGCTGGATCTTACGGGGGGCGGCGACCGGACCGGGCTTGCTCACGGAATCCCGAGGAATCGGTGCATCTGGGGGATGACGCGTACGACCAATCGACGCTCGACGGCCATCGCCACCAAGTCCTCGAGCACCCCGAAGGGCGCGGCCTCGACGCCCGCCCGGGGCGTGACGGGTTGCAGGACGAGCGGCACGCGCGGCGCGATGTCGGCCAGATCGTCCAGCAGGGGTTCGAACCGACCGAGCGCGTGGCCGCCCGCCACGACGACCTTCGCGCAGGCGTCGCGATCGCGCACGAGCTCGAGGCACGCGCCGCGCGCCTCGGCCCACTCGCGCTCGGTCGCGGGCGCGTGGAACGCGCGCCCGGGCACGGCGACCGGCGCCGCGAGATCGTTCGGCAGCTTGAGGTCCAGGCTGACGTGGTCGACGCGCTCCAACACGGCCTCCAGTGCGTCGACGTCGCCGCCCGCGGTCTCGAGGTGCAGCCGGCGCGCGCCCAACATCGCACCCAACTGCGACACGAACTCGGGCCACAAGAGGGGCTCGCCGCCGGTCACGCTGACGGTGCGTTCGGCGCCGTCCTCCACCTCGCCGATCCAGGTCGCGACGCGGAAGGGCGTCGCGTTGGCGGGCTCGCGCCGCACGCCACCGCGCGACGCCGGCGCCGCGACGCGGCAGGTGTTGCCGACGCGCCAACTGTGCGGCGTATCGCACCAGCAGCAGCGCAAGGGACAACCGAACAGTCGGACGAAGCTCTGAGGTTCGCCCACGAAGAGCCCTTCACCTTGGATCGAGGCGAAGACCTCGAGGACCGGCGCTTCGACCGCCGTCCGTGCTGCGAGCGGCGTGGTCACGTCGGAGGCCATGGATCGCGTGCCTCTCCGGCAGCGGAGAAGCTTGGAAGTAGCGCCTGGAAGCAGCGCTTGAAAGAGGGACGCTCGGGAGAAAGTGCGCGGAAGCAGCGAACACGCGTTCTGCGCGCCGCGCACGCGCTACGTCCCTTCGCCTTGCTCCTAGGCCTTGTCCCCGGCCGCGGCGGCCTTGGCTTGCTTGCGCGAGACGACCTTGAACTTCGTGCGCACCTTGGGCAGACCCCAGGCGCTGTCGTCCGCGGGATCCACCTTGCCGTCCTTGATCAGCTTGTGGATGCGCTCGAAGCGGGTCAGCACGCTGCGCTCACCGACGAGGGTGTTCACGCCTTTGAGGCTGGAATGGATGCTCATGGTCGAAAGGGAGGCTCGGTCGAAGACTGGGAGTCGGTCGACCGCTCAGCGGTCGATCAGTTTGTCGATGCGTTCGATGTAGGCGTCGCCGAACGCGCCATCCGTGCCGTTCCAGCCCGCGAGGGCGCGGATCCGAAGCTGCAGACTGGCGAGTTCGTCGGAGGTCGCTGCGGCGCCCGCGAGAACCACGATGCGCGCGCCGGTACCGAGGGGCGGGAACACCTCGAACCCGGCGGCGGCCAGATGATCGTGGGTGTTCCAGGCGTAGACCGTCTGGGTCTCCGTGTTCCCGTAGGCGGCGACGACCACCGTGAAACGAAGCGCGGGATCGTATAGCGGCGAGGCCGTCCCCTGCTCGGGATCCGCGGATTCTTCGCGCCGAACCTCCTCCAGCGAGTCGCGCTCGTCGCGCGCCTCGGACGCAGCGGCCTCGGCCGGGTTGCCCGGCCCGAACAATTGCTTGCCCACCGCGATCCCCAGGATGAAGGCGATCCCGATCGAGCCCAGGAGCACCAGCCCGTTGAGCCCGTTGCCGCCGCCGCCGTGGCTGGCGAGGCCTTCGTCGCCAGCGCCCCCGAAGGGACCACCGGCGCTGCCGCCCGTGTGGCTCGGCGACTTGCCGGCCTGGCGGAAGATCTCGAGCATGTTGTCTTGGGGCGTCACGGCTTGGGGGGGGTGGCGGAGGCCGAAGAGATTACTCGCCCGGGGGGAAAGCGGTCAATCGCGCTCGCTTTCCCCGGTTCCCTCACCACGAATTCGCCGGAGATCGTTGTCGGGCCTGAGGCTTCGCGACGGAAGCGCGCGGAGGCTACCGTGGCAGTGTGAAGGCCCCTCTGTCCCTGTGCGTCCTCGTGCTCGGTGCCTGCGGCGCCGAGGCGCCGGGCTTCCCCGACGTGGCGGTCGAGCGCGGGCTCGTGCACCGCGATCGCTCGGGAACGGCCGCGAAGAGCACCGTCCTCGAGGCCAACGGCCCCGGGGTGGCCCTGATCGACCTCGCGCACGACGGCGATTGGGACGTGGTCTTCTCGAACGGCGCGGCCAGCCTGCCGGCGCTCCTGGCCGGCGACGGGGCGGATCTGGCCGTCTTCGAGAACGACGGTGCCGCTCGCTTCCGGGCGCTGCCGGGGCCGGGGCTCGAACACTGGTGGACGGGCCTCGCCGTGGGCGACGTCGACGGCGACGGCGACGGTGACCTGGTCGCCGGCGCCTACGGGGACCTCTGCGTGCTCCTGCAGGAGGATGGCACCCTGGTCCCGGCCGGCGCACCGCCGCTCGACGAGCGACTCGTTCCGGGAGCGGCGCGGGAACCCGGCCGTCCGCCCGACTGGGTCACGAGCGTGGCGCTCTTCGACGCGGACCTCGACGGCGCGCTCGACCTCTACGTCGGTCGTTACCTCGACCTCGATCCCGTGCGCCCGCCGACGGGCGCGCTGGGCGACGGGGCGCTCGGACTCCCCTGCCGCTGGAAGGGCCACGACGTCTTCTGCGGACCGCGCGGGCTCGTCCCGCAGGCCGACGCGCTGCTCCGCGGCGACGGCCGCGGCGGCTTCGCGCCCAGCCCGTGGCTCGGGCCCGCGCCGACGCCGGGCTTCACGCTCGCCGTCCACACCTTCGACGCGGACGTCGACGGCGACACGGACCTCGTCATCGCGAACGACAGCGTCGCCAACCAGTTCTGGATCAACGAGCTCACGAGCGGCACGGGCACGTTCGTCGAATTCGCGGACCTCGCGGGGCTCGCGCTCTCGCCCGACGGGCTGCCCGAAGCCGGGATGGGCTTCGCTTCGGGCGATGTGGACGGCGACGGGCGCTTCGACCTCGTCTGCACGAACTTCTCGGACGAGCCCACGCACCTCTACCTGGCGAGCGACGTGGGCTTCGACGTGGCCACGCATCGTTACGGCCTCGCGCACGCGACGCGCCGGTTGCTGTCGTGGAGCTGTCATTTGGCGGACTTCGACCTCGACGGCCAGCTCGAGCTCTTCACCGCCAACGGGCACGTCTACCCGGCCGCGGACCGCGACGGCACGGGCACCAGCTACGGGCAACGCGATAGCTTGATCGAGTTCGACGGCGGTCGCGCGCGCGAGCCCGAGGCCGACTGGTACCGCGCGCCGGGTTCGCTGTTCGCCGCGGCGACGGGTTCGCGCGGCTCGGCGCTCGGCGACCTCGACGGCGATGGCGTGCCCGATCTCGTCGTCGCGCGCATCGACGGCGTGCCGGCGCTGGGGCTGTCGCGCTTGGCGGGCGACGGTCGTGCGTTGGTCGTGCGCGTCGAAGGCGCGTTGGAAGCGGGCCCCGAGGGTCGGCGCACGCCGCGCGACGGACAGGGCGCGCGCATCCACGTGCTCGACGCCACCGGCGTGCAAGTGCGCCAGATCCACGCCGCGGTCGGCTACCAGTCGGCGTCGGCGACCGAGGCCTACTTCGGCGCGCCGGCCGGCGCCGAGCGCATGCACGCGCTCGAGGTCTTCTGGCCGTCCGGCCGCATCGACCGCGTCGAGGGCGTGCGTTGGAATCGGCGCCTCCTCGTCCGCGAGGGCCAAGGCATCGTTCGGGAGTCGTCGCTGTGATCGCCTTCGTCGCGCTGCTGCTGGCGCTCGCTCGGGACGCCGTCGCTCCGCTGCGCGAACTGGCCGAGCTGGGCCTCGCCGCCGAGCTGTTGGCCGAGTACGCGGACGACGTCGCGCCCGGAGGCGAGCTCGCCGCGCACGCCGAAGCGGTGGCCTTGGTCGCGCGCGCCCAGTTCGACACCGGCGACGAGACCGGCGCGCGACGTCGCTTGCACGCGTTCGGGGACCAGGACGCGCGCGCCGTGACGCTCGAGCTGGCGCGGCTCGATCTCGACACCGACCGACTGGACGACGCCTGGAAGCGGTTGATCCGAGAGGACGGCCGCGGCCCGCGCGCGACCGATGATGCGACCGCTTGGTTGTTGCTCGGGCGCGTCGCGCACCGGCGCGGCGAACACGAGCGCGCTCGTCCCCTCCTCGAGCGCGCGCTCGAGTTGGCTCCGCGCGGGCCGGAGGCGAGCGCCGCGTGGCACATGCTCGGCGTCGGCGCGCGCGGCCGTCGCGACGCCGCCGCGGCGCGCGCCTGCTTCGAGCGCGCCGCCGACCTCCGGCGCTGGCACGACCTCTTTCGAGCCCGGCGTTTGCAGGTGCGCGCGGCACCGAACGATCCCCTGCCGCGGCTCGGCCTCGGACTGCTGTGGCTCGAAGCCGACGAACCCGCGCGCGCGCGCGCCGAGTTCGTGCGCCTCACGCGCGACCACCCCGCTTTCACGCGCGGCTGGCTGTACCTGGGCGAGGCCGAACGCCAGCTCCTGCGCGAGGAAGCGGCGCTGGCCGCGTTCGGACGCGCGCTCGCTCTCGACGGTGACCTGGCGCTCGCGCGCGCGCAGCGGGGCGCGCTGCACGCGGCCGCGGCGCGTTGGCCGGAAGCCGTGCGGGACCTCGAACACTTCGCGACATTGCCCGAGGCCTCCCAGCCGGGCTTCGCCATCGCGTTCTGGCACCTGGCCCGCGCGCTCGACGCGCTGGGTCGAGCCGACGAGGCCGAGCGCGCCTTCCGGCGCTACCGCGCGCTCGGCGGCGAGCGCGCGCGCTAGCCCGGTTCCCTCACCACGATCCGTCTGATTCGCCGTATCTCGTTGCCC